>NZ_JBNMJV010000011.1:0-70890 GCF_050874005.1 Huintestinicola sp. | reverse complement strand
TTTTTGTGGTTATTAACATTATACCATATTGGAGCTTTTATTGTACTATTTTTTTCCATTTTTCAAAAAAATTCTGCTCGTTTTTCCCTTACCTACGTTGTTCCTTTGGATTTGATACTTGCTTTTTGGGGAAACTTAAATTTTGCAGCTTCACGTTTCTCATTTTTTGCGAATTTTTCAAAGCCTGTCTTTTTTATGCCCCGGCTGCATATATATGAAGTATCAGCTGCCCCAAGGGGTAAATTTATAATATGGAGTTGCGTAACATATGAGCAGAGAATATTCAGACGGACGTGACAGCGGCAGAAAAAAAGGCAAGGGCATATTCCTCGCCATAGTTTTCATAATTCTCGGAGGACTTGCCTGGTTCGTTCTTACCGCAAAGGACGAGGCGGAGACAGAGAAGCAGTATACCTTTGAGTGCAATGCGGAGAGGGTTGAGTTTCTGAACAAATGCGGACTTATCGTTGAACCCGATCCCGAAAGCAGGGATATCGAGATACCGGCGGAGTTTAATGACTCGTATAACGAGTACAACGAGCTGCAGAAATCCCAGGGTTTTGACCTTCTCCCCTACTCGGGCAAAAAGGTGACGATGTACAGCTACAAGATACTCAATTACCCCGACTTTCCCGATAATATGACGGTAAATCTCCTTTTCGACGATCATCTTATGATAGGGGCGGACATTACCTATAACGACGCCGAAAACGGCTTCACAAAGCCTCTTATCGGCGAGACAATACAGTCGGGGCTGAGTATGGCTGTTACAGCGAAATGATATGATATATATACCGATATGTTATAAAAATATGAAACGGGGCAGCTGCATAAAACGTGCAGCTGCCCCGTCGGCATAATCAGAATTTAAAAAAAGATGAAGTAAAACTGCTGCCGTATTTTCCTGCGGTGCTGCCCGATGATCTCTTTTCGGGGTGATCGTCACGCACCTGCTGTTTGTGTTCGGCTTTGGTCTTTCCGCTGCTGTCACGCAATGCGGAAAGCTTTTCCGTGATAACAGCTACATTTTCGTCCGAAAAAACCGGCGGCTTTGTTTCGATATCGTGATTTATATTCGTGATAAACATTTCAAGTGCAGATATGCACAGATCGTCTGTATTTTCGGGAACTTTTTTCAGCGTACATTCCGTTCCGAATACTATGTAAGATTTTATACAGGACTCATTAACAGCCAAATACCGTGACAATGCTTTAATATGGTACTTGTTCTGAAGCACAGGATTATAAAACTGATACTTCTTTCCGTTGGCAAAGGTCTGGGTCCAGTAACGGTTGTCTGCACTTCCGAAAATCCAACCGCTGTAATTCTTGCACTCGACAGCATACAGCCCCGTATTATGGACAACAACAATATCAATTTCGGAGGTTTTGCCGTCGTTTAAAGGAACGTATATATTCCTTATGGTTTTTAATTTTCCTGCGGCAGAATATTTAAGGAGCAGATTTACGGCAAACTCGCCCATATCTCCTTTCAGTCCGCATTTGAACTGCCTGTACTGCTCGTCCAGAGTGGAAAATATGTTTGTCAGCTGCATTGCTCTCTCTCCTTATCCGATAATTTTTGACAGCTGTCAGTCCAAAGGATAATTCTGCAGATCGGGCAGCTCGTCCAGAGTAAGCACTCTCTCGTGATTATACGCCTTTGTGAGAAGCTCTATGGTTGTATACTCGTCGTTTATCACAACACCCAGCTTCATAGTAAAGGGATCGCTCCAGGTGCCCCAGAAAAGCCACCTTGCATTGTCGTTCATCACCTTGTCGGGGTCCATAACGCAGCCGTTTTCGGTAAGAGCGATAAGCTTGGTCTTTTCGCCGTAATTCGACGCCATATCCGCAAAGCGTCCGCTCTGAGAGGTGTCAACGTGGTTTCCTGCGTAAATATCCCAGCCGTTTATATCCACCGTCTCATCTCCCGGATACCATTCGGGGTCCTGACCGTTCCATACCCAGATAAGATTTGTAAGGTTATGCTCGTTTGTCATCTTGTCGTACATTACGTTCCAAAGCTTCTTGTAGCTTTCGGCTTCGCAGTCGCCCCACCAGAACCAGCCGCCCGCAGCCTCGTGGAGAGGTCTCCACAGAACAGGAACTCCTGCGTCTCTGAGACGTGCAAGCTGCTCGGACATATTGTCGATATCGTCCATAAGAAGCTGATAACCTTCTTCGTCCTCGCCGTTCATTATCTTGTCCAGATCTATCTTTGAAGCTTCCTTGTAGAAAGAGCTGTACCAGGGGTGGTCGCCGCTGTTTACCGCATATCCCTCGGGGGAAGTCCAATGCCAGCAAAGCTGAACTATTCCTCCTGCGTTCTTGTACCAGTCATAGGCATATTCCACAGACCTTGAGTCGGTGCCGTGAGCCTTGCTGCCAAGGCTGTAGTTGCCCATATCAAGACCCAGCACAGCAAAGGATTTTCCTGTCTTTGCGGTTATCTTTTCAAATTCGGAGGACTCTCTTCCCTTTTCGGCATACTGACCTGCAAGTGAATACTTTCCGTAAACATCGCAGAGGAATTTGTAAAGCCTCTGCACATTTTCATCTGCATTCGGATTTGAAAGAGGAGCGGTGACTTTGTATGTATCCTCGGTTATGGGCTTTGACGCAGCCGAAATTATCACGCAGTCAATGTCGATATATCCCCAGCTGGGGGTGATAGAGATATCGTGGGTGCCTGCTTCAAGGTAAATGTTGTTAAGGGGAGTGTCGCCGAAAAACTCGGTGGAATTTGTGGTGATATCTCCCACCTTCATTCCGTCAACGAGAACGTTGTTCACCCTGCCTGCGGAACCCATTGTCTGAAAATTAAGGTCGTAAAATCCGCTGTAGGGGATTTCTGCGGTCATTTTCACCTCGTCGCCCTCTTGGTTGACACCGTTTACAAATCCTCCTCCCGAAGCCTCGGGAAGGTCGTGACTTGCGGCAGAACCTGTTAATGCTCCGCTTTCCGCCTCAACCGTCAGCGTAAAGTCGGCAGGCACCTCCGAGGGAGTGAGAGGATAGTCGGACAGGTCCAGGTTTTCGTTATATTCTGTCCTTACCTCACCGAAAATAGCGTTAATGACCTCTCCTGTATTTTCCATATTAACGTCGCCTTCTTTGCTTTCGTCAGTCAGGGCTTCGTTTGAAACAGCTTCCGAGCCGTTTTCTGCGCCGCTCTGTGCGTTTTTATCACCGCAGGCGGAAAACACCAAAGCGGTCATTGCAAGGGCGCATATCCCTGCGGCTATCTTTCTTATCTTACGGGACATTATTTCATTTCCTTTCATAATATATTTTTCCGTTTATCATAGTCATAAGCACATCTGTCTGTATCTCAAAGGGGTCGCCGCTCAGAAGTATAAGATCTGCGTCCTTGCCCACTGAAATTGAGCCTGTCCTGTCTCCGAAACCGCCAAGCTCTGCGGCGGTAACGGTTATGGCTCTGAGAGCCTCTTCCTTCGGCAGACCATACTTATGACAGTATGCCGCACCTGCCGTAAGGAAATTTATAGGATTTTCGGGGTGGTCGGTGCATATTGCGACCTTTACGCCTGCCTTGTAAAGCTTTGCTGCATTTTCGAGAGAAGCGTTTGCCAGCTCGGGCTTTCCCCTGTCGCAGATTATAGGCCCTACTACAGCCATTGCACCCTTTTCGCCTAAAATATCCGCAATAAGATGTCCCTCTGTGCAATGGACAAGCAGCGGGTCAAGCCCGAACTCATCGCATATCCTCAGAGCAGTCATAATATCGTCCGCCCTGTGACAGTGAAAATGAGCTTTAAGCTCACCTCTTAGCAGTGGCAGCAGTGCTTCGCATTTGATGTCGTAATCGGGTCTGTCCTCAGGCTCCTCCGCCCGTTCAAGCAGCTCTCCGTAGCGTTTAGCCTTTTCGAGAGCCTCTCGTATAAGAGCGGCGGTCGCCATTCTGGTCTGAGGGGCTTCGTCCCGTTCAGTATAGTAGGACTTGGGGTTTTCACCCAGAGCAAATTTTATTCCCGAGCGCATAATTACAGCCTCGTCAAGACAGCGTGCGGCGGTTTTCAGAGCCAGCATATCGCCGCCTATGGGATTAAGGGAGCCTACCCCCGTCACCACCGAGGTAACGCCTGCCTTTACAGCGTCGGCAAAGTATCCGTCACGGAAATTTATCCCGTCAACAGAGCGCAGCTGCGGCATAACAGGGTCGCTGCCCTCGTTTACGTCAATGCCCTCTTCCCCTGCGCCGTCGCCGATAAAGCCCATATGGGTGTGGATATCAATAAATCCGGGCATAAGGACAGTTCCGTCAGCGTCAATATCCTCCTCGGATATTTTTTCGGGACTGCCGCAGGAAATTTCGGCTATCTTCCCTTTTTCCACTCTTACAAAGCCATAGGGAATACGGGAATTATCCCTCTCCATAGTGATTATCTCTGCATTATAGATATACATAAAGCCGGATATCCTCTCTTATCAGCCCAGACCGCATTCGTCGTAGTCCTTCCAGCGCTCGTTGTAGTTATAGTTGCTTACCATTCTGTATGCAATGTAGCCTGCGGAAACAAGAAAGAGGAAAAGGGCAGCCACAATGGGCACAGCGGTGCGTATCATATCCCTTGTATCGGGGGTGTTTCTTGTATCGTGGCGGTGCATTTCGTTTTTCATAATATCGTTCCTTTCATCGCTCAGACTTATCTATCGGGATCTTTTCTTTAGTTAATTACTCCATAATAATAGTATATCTGAGACCGGCTTAAAATCTTAACAATACTATTATATACTTTTCAGACAGATTTTTCAAGTGCGGCAAAAGGTTTCAAACGTTTAAAATCTGCATTTACATCGTTATCGGTATATTTTTGGCTATATGCACAATAAGACGCACAAATATGTGTTCATTATCACAATACAATCTTGATGAAATATAACTTTACCGCCAATAAATATAGATATACAATTTCAAATGTCTACAATGAAGGTTATACTTTTTGTAAAAAAGTCCCCTTTTCAAAGTAAAAAAAGCAATTTTGTCTAATTGACCAAAAATTACAGCACATTTATTCCAATCTACTGAAATCCGCCCCCGAAATCGCACTTTTTATGAATGCAATCAACAATTTATAGTCATCTTGCACAAAATCGGCTCAAAATTTTTCTTTGACACAAAAAAGAAATTACGGTATAATTACAAGTACATTCCGATTTGTAACCGTTTTGAAACCTTTTGAAATAATTTGGGGGTAATGCGGAAGCGGATATCGGAAGTATGGTTAAACTTTCCGTATTATTCGGCAAGTATAAAGGTGGTAATACAAGAAACGACGGCGGACACATATATAAAAAGTAAGCCGTCAGGGAGAATTTTATTATGATGAACAAGATCAGACAGATTTTTTCCGGAAAGCTCAGACTTTCGGGAATAAGAGGCTGTATGGCAGCAGGAGCAATGACCGCAGGAATTGCGGCGCTTGCAGTCATCGGCGGAGTAAATTCAGAGGATATATCCACAGTAAACCTTGAAACGGACGTTATCCCCGAGGAAACAGCCCTTGAGGCAGTTACCGAAAAGGCAGAAAAGAAAACCTATTCTCACGATATGGAGTATTTCTCCTTTGAGGATATTAAAAAAATGACCTCCAAGGACGAGGAGGACGTTTCCGAAGCAGAGGAAATAAACGAAGCGGCAGTATCCGCTGCCGGCGCAGTTAACGAAACAGCCGCAGAGGAGACCTCCGAGGAGGAAACCGCAGACAATGATACTGCTGAGAACGTTGTTTCCGAAGAGCCTGAGACAGCTTCCGAAGGAGATACAGCCGAAGAAGATGAAATGATCTCCACGGAAGAAACTGTTCTTTCCGAGGAAACCGGCCCCGAGAACGATGAAGCCGCTTCTGTCGAAGACGTTTCCGATGAAGCCGAAGAAATTTCCGATAGCACCGATAATGATGCCCGGCAGTCCGAAGAAGAGCAGGAGATCACCGAAAGCGTTCTCGCACGTTTCTCTGCCGCAGGCGGGGACGAGGACGACGGCGGACTTTCCTCCGCACTTGACCTTGAAACAGAGGACAGCACCGAGACTGATGAAGCTGACGATCTCATAACAGTATACAGCGCACCCGAGAAGGCAGCTTCAAGAGCAGCAGCCGGATACAGCGCCTCATATAAAAATTCCAAGAACGAGAATGATACCGAGACCGAGGATACTTCCTCAGACGAGGATATGAACGATATCCCCGAGGATATCACCCTCGACGATGAAGATGAAGCCGAAGAAAGCACTCCTGCTCCCCGGGAAGGCGCAATATCCCTCCTCGAGCTTCCCGAATGGCTGGAATTTGACGAAAACGGAATACCCACCGAGTATTCCGCCGTACTTACGGGCAACGCTTGTGCATATACCGCCGCTCCCGACGCTCTTATGTCCACAGGAAAGGCAGTATTCCAGGGCTATGTTGCAGTTGACCCCGACATTATTCCCTACGGCACAGAGCTTTACATAGTTGCCGAGGACGGAGAGGTTTACGGTTATGCCATCGCCGCAGACACAGGTTCATCTGTCCGCAAGGGACACATCATCGTCGATCTCTTTATGAACGAGTATGACGACTGCATTCAGTGGGGCAACAAGCCTGTTTACGTTTACGTTCTGAAATAATTACAAGCAAATGCAAAAGCTTCTCTGCAACATCAGCAGAGAAGCTTTTTTATGTTATTTATTTTCCGAAGCAGGCTTTTCCTCTGTCCTGTCCCTTCTGAGCCTATATACCGTCAGCCCGGCAATTATCCCCAGAGCCGCACCGCATATCACGTCGGTGGGGAAATGAACGCAGAAATAAAGCCTTGAAAATGCAATAAGTATTGCTGTGGGAATTGCAAAGGCAGCCGCCTTCCTGCTGTACTTTGCCAGAATGGAAGCCGATACGAAGGACGAGAAGGAATGACCCGAGGGGAAGGAATAGCCCGACGGCGGCAATATGGAAAGAATGATGCCGGGGTCGGCTATGAACGGCCTGTCCCTTGCGATAAGGGGCTTCAGTATCAGATTTCCTGCCGCAAGGCATACCACAAGCCCTATTGCCATAGTGACCCCCAGCCTGCGGTACTTTTTTGAAATAAGCAGACCAATGGTGATCGCTATCCATATGATGCCCCAGTTTCCCGCATAGGTAAACAGCTTCATCACAACGTCCATAGCATTGCAGCTCAGATGCTCCCTGATAAAGGCAAGTATGGTAAAATCTATCTCATAAACTGCGTCAAGCATTTTTATAAAATCCCTCTGATGTAAGCGGCAAGCTCCTCTGCCATTTCCTTATGCTCCTGATAACGAGGGTGTCCCGGAGTAGCGGCGCCGTTTCGCTTGAAGAGCATATGATAGGCGGGTATGCCTTCGGTTTTCAGCTCGCATACTGCCTCGTCGATAGCCTTGTCCCACTCGGGGTCGTGCATAAGCAGAGTGGTAAGGAAGATATATTTGGTATTATTGCCGTAATGAGCGTGGATATTCCTTACAATGTCCTTATAGCCCTCTTTCCACTTTGTACGTGTCTTAGTGTCGTAAATGTCAATATCGTCCTTGTCGGTAATTCCGTTGTGCTTGTCGTTCTGACCCAGGGCAAATACCGCAATATCGGGATCATACCTTGAAAAATCCCACTCTGTCAGCTCGCCGCCCTCGGGAAAATAGCACAGCTTGTCATAGACCGACTCCATACCGATCATCTTAGGAGCGTGGAAATATCCCGTATCGTCAAAGACCGCAATGCCGCCCTGGGAAACGTTCTGTATCTGCGCCCCAAGCAGCCTTGCGGTCTGCCAGGTGTAGCTCAGATATGAGTTGTCATATGCGCTGTCGTGGGAAGCAGGGTCGGAGCGTCCCACAAAATCATAAGCCTCCGTCACCTCACCTGCTGAAACGCTGTCACCGTAAAATTCCAGCTTTAATGCAGGCTTTTCGGGAGGAAGGGTAAATTCTCCGTCGCAGGAGAAGCCTTTAAGCGAAAAGCTCAGATTTGCCGCCTGCCTTTTGTAGAGGATAAGAGTATGCTCCTTGTCAGGCTCAAGGGAATTTGCCAGCTGATAGGTCATATCTTTTCCGTTGTTGTCCCTGCTCAAAGGCACCTGACCCATACGTCCGTCTATCACATAGCCCAGAGCAACAGTACCCCAGACGATATTTGCATTTACACTTGCATATATCTCCGTCCCCTTAAAGCGCACCTCCGCCGAGGACGAGGGAAAATAGAAATATGCCCCATCTTCCTTCATATCAATTCTGCCGTAATAATTTATTTTCTCACTTTTATGGCAAAGTTCCATAGCGTTTTCCTCCTGTACGGATCTAATATTACACAAATTATATCACAGTTCGATTTTTATTTCAACCCGTTCAAGCAAATTTAAAAAAAACAAAAAAATAATATTTTATATTGGTCATAGGTATTGATATAATGAAATTTCAAAATAAGGTATAATTATAATAAGGTAATATACTAAAGCAAATAACAGGCGCAAGGAGGCGGTCAGATGAAGAAACGTATACAGGTAAATCATCTGGGATATATGACGGGAATGCCTAAAAACGCCGTATGCAGAGTAACGGCAGGCGTGTTCTATCTTGTTGAAGCCGCCACGGGAATAAGCGTATATGCAGGCCGTCTTACCTGTCCCTATTTCGACCGTGAGTCGGGAGATACGGTAAAGCTTGCGGATTTTTCCGATTTCAATACCTGCGGTTCATATTTTATCCGTGCAGGCTACAGGCGTTCGGACGTTTTCGAGATAACCGGCGAGCCTTATAAAAATATACGAAAAACGGTACTTGACGGCATATTTGCCAGCCGCTGCGGCTTTGACCTTTCGGGAGAGACCGCACGCTGCGGCAATTATACCCACCGTGAATGTCACACCGAGCCTGTTACAAAGCACGGCTCCTTTGCAGACGCATCCGGGGGCTGGCATACAGGCGGCGGATATGCAAAAAACGTCCGCAGCACCTGCCTTGCAGCAGCGGATATGTTATATGCTCTGAAGCTTTTCGGAGAAAGCTTTTCGGACGAGGAAAAAAAGCTTATTTCTGACGAGTGCAGATGGGGACTTGAGTGGCTCCTTAAAATGCAGGACAGAGACGGAGGCGTTTACGGCGGAATATCCGTCTGCGGAACGGATATAGCTTCCCCCGAGGAGGATAACGGCGCCTACTTTTTTACGGAGCAAAGCTGTTCTGCGGCTCTTGTTTTCACAGCGGCGGCGGCTCTTGGAGCGGAGTTTTTTTCCGAAACGGACAAAGCATTTTCCAAAAAGCTCCGTAAGGCGGCAGAGCTCAGCTGGATAGCCGCTCTCAGAACGGAGGAATACGAAAACTACTGCCGCAGGCTTGGCAGCGCCTCGGAAAACGGCGACGGACTTAACGCCATCGAAAGCGAATTTATGTGGGCAATGTGTGAGATGTACGCCCTTACGGGAGAAAGCAGCTTCGAGCAGATGATAATGGAAAAATATATCCTGTCCTCGTTTTACGGCTTCGGATATTCCACCTGCGGCGGATTTGCGGCGCTGTCCTACCTGATGAACAGCCGCACCCGTGACCGCTCCGCAGAAGCGTTTATCAGGAAGCGTCTCACCGACAGAGCAGACAGAATGACAATAGCCGTAAACTCCAGCGGCTACCGCACCGCCAGAAGCGCAGGCGGCGGATATACATACGGCAGCAATTTTGCGGTGCTTTCCGACTGTATGGACTTCATCACCGCCTATCTCATAAGCGGCGAGCAGGAATATCTTTCGGGAGCGATCGACCAGTTCGGCTATATATTCGGCAAAAATCCAATGGGCTTATCCTATGTCACAGGTATAGGAAACGACTGCTGTCAGATGCCCTGCCACCTTATGAGCGCCTTGATGGAAAATGACCCGCCCCTCCCGGGAATGGTGGTCAGCGGTGCAAATGTTGAACGCAGCGACGAATATTCCAAGTGGCACATCGAAAAGGGCACTCCCGGAGCGAAATGCTATGCCGACAATAGCTGCAGCCTTTCCACAAACGAACCTTCCATACATTTCTCAGCTCCTCTAATTTTCATTTCCGCCTTTTTTGACAAGGTGGGAAGGAGCGCATTGACAGGAAGATAAATTTATCCCCGTATTCCCTTCGGAGTACGGGGACTTTTGTTCAGTTTATGCAGAAAAAGTATAGAGCGTCATCGCAAAGAATAACTCCACGGTTTCCTCTGAATGAGGAAAGTCCGTCTGTTATCTCTCTTCCGCCGTAAGTAAATACTGCATTTTCGGACTGACCGTTAAATCGGAGAAGCCTGAACCTGCCGCCCGTATCTGCGATCATCCCCCGACGGTGGGGAAGAACAGCGAAATTATATACTGCCCCGTCATATCTCAGGCTTTCGCCTCCTGTAGAGAAAAAGCCGTTATCGGGATATGCATAGTACCATATATCGCCGTTTTCGTCAATGTTAAGAGCCGTGACGTCCCAATGAGAGAAACGCTCAATTTTTTCACAGCACCCCTGCTCGTCAAAAATACTTACGGGCGCAGGGCTGAAACAATTTTCTTCTATTTCTCCCAGACATATCCTGCCGTCCGCCGTTATGATAGACTTGTCGAAATAGCTTATGCCGAAGCTTATCCTGCCCTGTTCTTTTAAGCGTTCATCAAGAATTATCCCTATAGCATTTTTATCGTCTCTGCCTATAAGCAGGAGACGATCTCCCATGGGGTGTATGCCCGAGAGCCTGTCTCTGTATTCCCCAAGCGCAAGAAGCTCCGAGGTCACATCTGTGCCGTACCAATCGGGAATGAGACGAACAGCAGCATAGCTGTAAAGCAGGGAACGGTCGTGCTTCGTCCTGTGGCTGTCCTCTTGAAGGAATATATAAATATTCCCGTCAGCGCCTACGGTCCGACTGTAGGAATAATAGCCCTCAAGACCGTATTTTTCAATAAGGGACGACAGCTTTATACAGCCTGCGGCTTCTGTTTTCATATAATCACCTCTATCAGTCAGAGCCTAATTTCGCATATATGTAAGTGTCCTTCCAGATAGGTTTCCCCATCTCATCTGTCCAAAAATAAACATTCTTCTTGAGATGCGCCTCCCTGTCAAATCCCAGCGCCTCAAGCAATCCCCATGAGCTTGTATTTTCGGGGTCGCATTCGGCAAATATCCTGTGTATCCCGTCATTGAAAGCACGCTTTATGATAGCCTCACAGCCCTCCTTAGTATAACCCATTCCCCAGTATTTCCGATTAAAAACATATCCTATCTCAAGGGCATAAAAATCTCTTTTTCCGAGATAAATGTTGCCGATCATTTTGTGCTCGCTTTTAAGCTCCACAGCGATCATCTCGTCTGTCCCGATACGCCATTTAAGATTATCCTTTGTTTCCTCAAGGCTCATTGCCTTGTACGGCTCAAACCTTACCACCTCATCATCGGATAAATATTCATAAAGGTCATTCAGGTCATCGGCAGTATACCTGCGAAGAATAAGCCTTTCCGTTTCAAGTATCATAATAATTCTCCCTTCAGATAAGTCTCAGCGTCCTGTCTCGATCTAAAAACCACAATATTTTTATCCTTGTATTTTTCAAGCAGCCCATAAATTTCGGGCAGCTGTTTTTTTGGAAAATCCACTATCCATTGCCTGAACTCCTCATCAAATTCCGTTTCTGTCCAAGGCATATCCTCCCTTTTAGTGCCGACCCTTGCCTTAGCACCCGACAAACAAACCTCAACAGGAAGATCAAAAAGAAAAACGGTGTCGCATTTTCTCAGCCGAACCTCAAGCGTCCTCTGATAATTCCCGTCAATTATCCACCTGTCTGTGGATAAGATCTCATTGAGCCTTTTGTCAAATTCCTCTTTGGAAATATTAGTCCTATCGGGCTTGTGCCATATCATATCAAGATAATAAAGGGGCAGACCCGTCATATCCTTGAGCCGCCTTGCAAATGTGCTTTTCCCCGACCCGGGGCTGCCTATAACAATGACCCTGCTAAGCATATCCCCACCTCCTTAGATCTGCATAATGACCTCCGACCGAAAATACTTTTCCTGAAAATCCACCATCTCCATAATTTCCTCTCTGCTGAAAGAAAACTCATCGGGACATACCACCCATTTTTCCTCTGCATCATCATCTCTGTGAATGACCGCAATGACCCTGCCCGTAAATTTCTCAACGGGAACATTCACCCCTAAAATGTAAGCGTCCTGCTCCTCTCCGTCGGGAGCAATTATCCCCTCGATATAGCCATAGTTCACAGGATAATACATATCCTTGTGCTCCGGGTGACAGCTCCCCAGCGGTCTGTCAACAGTTACAGTAACAATATCTCCGATCAAAGGTAGTCACCTCCAAAATGCCTTTTACAAATTTCCCTCCGCAACAATAACAGAAGTGTATTTCATCGCCTCCCTCAGCCACTTAACAAACCTCAAAAGGAAAGCTTTTTCGTTATCGGGAACAGTTCCCATATCCCCTTCTATTTCACAGATTATTTTAAGCCAGTCCTCCCCGCCTATCCGGTTGTCCGAACACACATCAAAAAAAGACAGCACATTCCCGTTGATCGGGTCTTTAACGGGATATACCTTGCTAAAATAACGAAGCAGCAGCTCATAGTCCTGTTTAAATATCCTTAACGGCGAAGCATAGCAGTGCCACTCCTCCCACAGCGGCTCCCTATCAGGTTTATCGGAAATTTTAAGCGGCTCAAAGTCCAATAAGATTTTTTCGCTCTTGGGTGCATACAGCCTCAGCACCGTAAATTTCTGCTTTTCATATTCGCTTGGTTCCAGCCAGACCATTTTTATGACTATTCCTTTCGTAAGAGTTTTACAGCTATACCAATTTGTAATTTCCATCATTTACATTATAGCACATTTGCTCCATTTTTGTCAATGCCTTTTTGAAACAAATTTTCTGTTTCTGCCATTTTTGTAAATTCCCACAAAAACAAAAATCCCCGATAATGCAGTTTATACAACACCCTGCATTATCGGGGATAACTTATTTACATTTCCTGTAAATCAAATCCATAAACCAAAAGTCAGATGACCTCTTTGAGCACCAGATAAGCCACCGTAGCAAGAGAATGAGCCTCCACAAAATCCCTGTCAATGATGTAGCTGCCGTTTTCCAGCATCTTCTTTATCTCGGAAACTCTCTCAAAGCCCTCAAGCGCCTTCTGCTTGTCGGGTATAACAAAGTATGATTTCTGCATTATGTGTCTTATCTCGGTCCTTATGCCGTGAGGAATGGGAACAGCATTCTCGGGCTCCGAAAAAGCGTATTCCTCGCACTCTGCCTCGGGAGCGAACTTGCCGCTGATGTCAAGTGCTGCCCTGTGACCGAAAACAAGCGCCTCAAGAAGTGAGTTTGAAGCAAGGCGGTTGTTGCCGTGAACACCTGTGTGAGAACATTCGCCTACAGCGTACAGACCGCTTATGTCCGTCTGAGCGGAGGTGTTCACATTGATACCGCCCATAAGGTAGTGCTGACAGGGGTAAATGGGTATCAGGTCCTCGCCCATATCAATGCCCTGAGTTTTGAGAAAATCATATATCATCGGGAATCTGCCGCTCAGATATTCCTTGCCCTTGTAGCGTATGTCGAGATAGAACTCATCGCTGCCCGTTTTTCTGCTCTCAAGGATTATGGAGCGTGAAACCACATCTCTCGGAGCAAGCTCTAAGCGGTCATCATAATTGTGCATAAACCGCTCTTTGCTGCAGTTCAGCAGATATGCTCCCTCGCCACGAACAGACTCGGAAATAAGGAAACACTCTCTTGACTCCTTGTTGTTGTAAGCGGTGGGGTGGAACTGGATAAGAGAGAGATTGCGTATCTCCGCACCCATCTCATAAGCCATAGCAATGCCGTCTCCTGTAGCAATGGCGGAGTTTGTGGTGTAGTCGTATACCCTGCCTATGCCGCCCGTAGCCATTACCGCAAACTGTGCCGTAACGGTGGTATGTACTCCGTCTCTCAGGATATCGGCAGCAAAGCCTCCGCCTATCTTCTTCATACGGCAGAGCAGAGCGTTGTCAAGAACAGTAACATTCGGCTTTTTAAGGACCGCCTCACGCACCTTTGCTGTGACCTCCGCTCCCGTGGAGTCCTTGTGGTGGAAAATACGTCTGCGGCTGTGACCGCCCTCGAGAGTCCTGTCCAGCTCGCCGTTCTCGTCCCTGTCGAAGTCCACGCCGATGTCGAGAATGTGCTGTATCTCTCCTGCCGCCTCGGTAACAAGCACCTTTACGGAGTCGGGGTTGTTCTTAAAGCCGCCTGCGATAAGAGTATCATTGGTGTGGAGAGTGGTGGTATCATCGTCTACAGGCTTGTAAACGGCAGCAACTCCTCCCTGCGCCAGAGCGGAATTGCACAGGTCAAGCTCTCTTTTGCTGATGACCAATATATTCATACTTTCCGGCAGGCACAGAGCGGTGTAAAGACCGCCCACCCCTGTGCCTGCGATAATGACATCATAATGATTATCCATAAAAAAATCTTCCTTCTGCGGATATTCTCTGCTGTCTGCAGAGACCACAAATTTATATTTAAGGAAATTATACCACATTTTTCCCTATTTTTCAATTGCAAATTACACGTATATTTCCCTGTGCCGAGCCTTTGAAATATGCATTTTGCTGAATTATTTCCCGAATATTTGTCAATTATAACAGAGGAATGACTTGCGTGTACTCTGAAATTATCGTATACATATCGTCCGAAAGGGGAAATAATTATGAAAAACTTTGAAGAACGTCTCCATTTTGAGGAAGAGAGCCGTCTTATCGCCTCCGCTTCGGGAAATATAACTCCCTATGACGCCATAGCCGCAGGAGCCGCCTGTGCCATTGCTGCGGCTGAAAGGGGCGGCGGCACGGTACTTGCTGCTCACGGCTCGGGAACGGGCGCAGACGCACTTTCCTACGCATTTGCTTCGGGAGCGGCGGCGGCAGGAGCAAGGTGCATATTCGCAGGAGACTGCTGCGCTCCTGCAGCGGCATATGCGGCAAGGGTGCTTGGCTGTGCCGCAGGCTGTCACGTCCGCACCGAGATAACCGCTTCATTAGGACTTTTTGCCGGAGACGGACTGCCCCTTTACCGCAGCTTTGAGGAATCGGTGGAACGGGAGCTTCGGGGAGCAAGAGAACTTCCCTACAGCCATTTCGGAGACATACACATATTCACCGGTGCGGAGGATATCTATGCAGCAGGGATAGGCACACTTCTTCGCTCTGAGCTTACCCGTGTGTATGCGGACGTTTACAGCTCCTCGCCCTCGGTGATGAGAGTGTGCGAACGTATCCTTGAGGGAAAGGGCAGCAAAAACGGGGAGCGCATCGCCTTCCGCATAAGCGCCGACGGCAAGCGGATATCCGCATATTCCGAAGAAACGGGGTATGTTTTCAGAGACAAGCTTATTATGCTCTGCTGCCGCAGGCTATTTGAGCAGGGACGTGATGCGGCAGTCTGCGGCAAGGCTCCGAGAGCCTTGGAAAAGCTGGCAGGGCTTTACGGCAGGAAAATACTAAGCTGCGGCGGAGCGGTTTGCATTAACGAGAAAAATCCGTCGAAAAGGTGTCTTGCCGCAAGGAAAGCCGCTTCGGAACAGCTTTTCACAAGCGACAGTATTGCCCTTATGGTCACCGTCCTCGATATCCTTGGGTCGGAGGAGAAAACTCTGGGAGAGGCTTTAGAGGGACTTCCCGAGTATGCGGACATCAGCCGATATATTCCCGTTGACCGCCCCTCGGAGCTGCTCAAAAGGCTGTGCGTTCCCGGAATGGAGGAGAGCGGCGTTATAGGCGACGGGGAGAACGGCAGGGTCACTATCCGTCCCGTCCGCACGGGCAAGGGAGTTATGCTCTGTGTGGAAAGCTACGCCGCAGAGACCGCCGCAGAGCTTTGCGATTTTTATGCAGGCATAATCGGCAGCGAGGGAAGAGCCTGAGTATAATAAGCCGTTTCCGATATTGTCGGGAGCGGCTTTGTTTTTTCGGTGTGTTAAGCAATGATAATAAAAAAAGAAGCAGCCGTATAAACGGCGTGCCTCCTATAAAGCGATCATATCTCTGACTTGATGTTAGAAACCGACTGCTCAAGGTTGGAGCTTGGACGGTCAGTCTTTTTTATTTAGCGTTATCACCTCACTTTTTTCAAAAAAACACTTGCATTTTCCGAAGACATACTGTATAATATAAGAAGCAATTATTTTGCGCTGTACAAAAACACGCTGACCGGGATACAGTAAGGATCCTGCGCTTTTGGCATACACAGAGAAAAGGGATCGTCTGATCTTGCAGACGGCTGGAAATCCCTTTGTGCCGCTTGATCCCGAAATTCGCCCGTGAGTGGCTGCCTTGAATATCGTGTCCTTTGGCGGAAAACGGTTATTAGGGGCAGACGGATGACCACGTTAAGGTCGGGGGGATGTCTGTCCTTAGCCTTTGTACGAGCTGAATTTATGCTCCGTAAAGTCGGGAATAGATATTTCTCCTGTGCCTGAATGGTTTTGTTTCGGGTGCAGGCTTTTTTATTTTCATACAGAAAGGATAGAAACCAATGAAAGAACAGCTTGAAAAGATACTCCAGACGGCAAAACAGGAGCTGTCGGAGTGTCACGACCTGAAAATTATGGAGGATCTGAGAGTTAAGTTTCTCGGCAAAAAGGGCGAGCTTACGGCTATCCTCAAGCAGATGGGCGGTCTGTCCGCAGAGGAAAGACCCGTTATCGGTCAGCTTGCCAACAAGGTCCGCTCGGAGATAGAGGAAAAGCTTGCCGAAAAGGCTGAGGCTCTTAAAAGCGAGGCTGCCGCTAAGAAGATGGCAGAGGAAACTATTGACGTTACCCTTCCCGGAAAGGCTCCCCGTCCCGGACGTCTCCACCCTCTTACCGCTACTCTTGAGGAGGTAAAGGAAATATTCCTGGGTATGGGCTTTGATATCGTGGACGGTCCCGAGGTGGAGACCGACCATTACTGCTTCGAGGCTCTTAATATGCCTAAGCACCACCCTGCAAGAGACACTCAGGACACCTTCTACATCAACGAGAACGTTGTCCTCAGAACTCAGACCTCAAGCGTTCAGATACGCACTATGGAGCAGAGAAAGCCTCCTATCAGAATTATTTCCCCCGGTCGTGTTTACCGTTCCGATGCGGTTGACGCTACTCATTCTCCCCTTTTCCATCAGATCGAGGGACTTGTTATTGACAAGGGCGTTACTCTGGGCGACCTGTACGGCACACTTGACCTGCTTATGAAAAAGCTTTACGGCAAGGACGCTAAAATTCGTCTCCGTCCTCATCATTTCCCCTATACAGAGCCTTCTGCAGAGGTTGACCTTGTATGCTTCAACTGCGGCGGCAAGGGCTGCTCTATGTGCAAGGGCGAGGGATATGTGGAGCTTCTCGGCTCGGGTATGGTCCACCCCGAAGTCCTCAGAGGCTGCGGCATTGACCCCGAGGTCTACAGCGGCTTTGCTTTCGGTATCGGTCTTGAGCGTATCACTATGGGCAGATATCACATCAATGATATGAGACTGCTTTATGAGAATGATATGAGATTCTTAGGTCAGTTCTGATAAAATGGAAAGCACTGACAAAAACAACCTGCTTGACCGCTATAAAAAGCACTTCAGACGCAAGCAGTTTTTGTGGAACACATTGAGCATCACCTACACCCTTTTTCTTATCCCGCTTATAAAATTCCTTGACGGAACGGATTACAGCACTTTGTGGAAAATAATTTCCATTGCAATGGGAATTGCCCTGTTTTCGATGAATATCATTCAGAGCAGGTCAATGAAAAGGCAGATTGATGCGATCTCGGAAAATACGGCGGAAAGGATTTCCGCAGAGCTTGAAAGCTGCGAGCAGTTCAGAGTTTTCGCATTTACCTCGGATTATCTCTTCTCAAAGGAGGGGCTTATCATTCCTTACTATGAGATAGAGGAGGTCATCACAAACACCTATGTCGGCTCGCCTTCCGCCACCAACATCGTTTTTAAAACAAGAAGCTTCGGAAAGCTCCGCATACCTGTGGGACTCGGATATATGAACGAAGGCTTCTATGATCTGCTTTCCCGGAAATGCCCCAATGCGGATATTTTATTCCGTGTGAATTATCAGAAAGCGGATATGGAGGAGTATTTTAACACATTACGGGCGGAAAGCATTACTGTTATCAGAAAAAAATAAGGAGGAAAATAATAAATGGATCTTTCAGTCAGATGGCTCTCCGATTATGTTGATATCGGAGATATGAGCATAAAGGAGCTTTGCTCGGGACTTACCATGAGCGGCTCCAAGGTTGAAAAATATGAAACAGAGGGCAGCGAAATTTCCCGTGTTGTTGTGGGAAAAATTCTCGATGTAAAGCCCCACGAAAATTCCGACCACCTTGTTGTGTGTCAGGTGGACGTTGGCGAGAGTGAGCCTGTTCAGATAGTTACAGGCGCACCCAACATCAGAGAGGAAAATATCGGTGACTTAGTTCCCGCCGCTCTTGACGGTTCTACGCTTCCTAATGGTGTGAAGATAAAGAAGGGCAAGCTGAGAGGTGTGGCTTCTAACGGTATGCTCTGTTCCTTAGGCGAGCTGGGTCTTACCACTCACGATTTCCCCTATGCAATCGCAGACGGAATTTTTATCCTCAAAAGCGAGGACGGCAGAGAGCTTACCCCCGGTATGGATATCCGTGAGGCAATTGACCTGAACGATACATCTATCGAATTTGAGATAACCTCAAACCGTCCCGACTGCCTTTCCGTTCTTGGTCTGGCACGAGAGACTGCTGCAACCTTTGACAAGCCCCTTAACATCAAGGAGCCTTCCTTCAAGGGCATTGACGGTGATATAAACGATATGCTCAAGGTGCAGATAAAGAACGAGAAGCTTTGCTCACGCTACTGTGCAGGCGTTGTTAAGAACGTTAAAATTGCGCCCTCTCCTTTGTGGCTGAGAGAAAGACTTCGTGCAAGCGGCGTTCGTCCCATCAACAATTTTGTTGATATCACAAACTATGTAATGCTTGAGTACGGTCACCCTATGCACGCCTTTGATATCCGCTACATCAAGGGCAATTCCATTGAGATAAGAAACGCCGCAGAGGGTGAAAAGATAACCACTCTTGACGGCGTTGAGAGAACTCTTTCCGAGAAAATGCTTGTAATTGCCGACGCTGAGAAGCCCGTTGCCGTTGCAGGCGTTATGGGCGGCGAGTACAGCGGCATTATGGACGATACGGTGGACGTTGTTTTCGAGGCTGCCTGCTTTGACGGCGCAAGCGTCCGCACCACCGCAAAGGCTTTGGGAATGAGAACCGATGCCTCCGCACGCTTTGAAAAGGGTCTTGACCCCAGAATGTGTATGCCTGCGCTGCTTCGTGCATTCGAGCTTGTTGAGGAGCTGGGCTGCGGCGAGGTTGTCCGCACGATAATTGACTGCGACACTCACGCAGACACTCAGAAAACTGCTCCCTTTGACCCCGTATGGATAAACAATTTCCTTGGCACCGACATTCCCGAAGAGGATATGATAAAGTATCTTGAAAAGCTTGATATCAAGGTCAATGATGGCATTGCATATGCTCCTCCTTACAGAATTGACATTGAGTACAAAAACGACCTTGCGGAGGAAATTGCCCGTCTTTACGGCTACAACAACATTCCTCAGACTATCATCAGAGGCGTTGCAAGCGGCGAGCTTACTCCCGAGCAGAAGTTCAGCAGAAAGGTCATGAACGCTGCCTGCGCTCTGGGAGCAAACGAGATAACCACATTCTCCTTTATCTCCCCCAAATATTTTGACAAGATACGTCTCCCCGAGGACAGCCCTCTCAGAAAGACCGTTGTTATCACAAATCCTCTGGGCGAGGACACTTCTGTTATGAGAACTACTATGCTCCCCTCTATGTGCGAGGTGCTGGCGAGAAACTACAACAGCAGAAATGCCGAGGCTGTGCTTTTTGAAATGGGCAATGAGTACCTTCCCAAGGGCGGCGAGCTTCCCGAGGAGCCTGCGAGAATTGCTTTCGGTATGTACGGCGAGAATTACGATTTTTACAGCTTAAAGGGAATTATCGAACAGCTGCTTGATATCGTGGGTGCGGCTGATGTTTCCTATGAACCCTGCAAGGGTGTTTCCGAGAATTTCGGTGAGGCACCCGCATTCCACCCCGGAAGATGTGCGGAGGTTTTTGCAGGCGGAAAGGCTATTGGCATTTTCGGCGAACTTCACCCCGAGACTCTTGAAAATTACGGCATCGGCGTTAAGGCATATGCGGCTAAAATCAACCTCCCCGAGCTTATGGCTGCTGCGGCTCCCAAGACCTACAAGCCCCTGCCCAAGTTCCCTGCTACAACAAGAGACCTGGCGGTGGTATGCGATGATGATATACCCGTTGCTCACCTTGAAAAGGCTATTACCGAGGGCGTGGGCAAGATACTTGAGAGCGTCAAGCTTTTCGATGTTTACAAGGGCAAGCAGATAGCTGACGGAAAGAAATCCGTTGCATTCAGCATCGTAATGCGCTCCCACGAGGGCACTCTTACCGACGAGCAGGCTGACGGCGCTGTTAAGAAGGCGCTCAAGAAGCTTTCCGAGCTGGGTGCGGAGATAAGAGCGTAACTGTTGGATAAGTTATAAAAAATGTCTCTCATCGTTTTTAGCGGTGAGAGACTTTTTTATACGTAAACTATTTGATATGACCCGAAAAACAGGTGATAATGCTTTTAAAGAAATTTCAGCTTATTTGTATCGTTACCGAGCCGATAACCTGCCGCCCGAATAAACTATAGAACGAGAGGCTGCAGGCTCAGCCTGCCGTTACCGAGCCGACAGTCTGCCGCCCGAACAAATTACAGAACGAGAGGCTGCAGGCTCAGCCTGCCGTTACCGAGCCGACAGTCTGCCGCCCGAATAAATTACAGAACGAGAGGCTGCAGGCTCAGCCTGCCGTTACCGAGCCGACAGTCTGCCGCCCGAATAAATTACAGAACGTCTCGCTGCGGATCTTCACCCGCCTGCTTTGCGGCGGTAAGGGTATTTTTCATAAGCATTGCAATGGTCATAGGACCTACGCCGCCGGGAACGGGGGTTATGTAGCCCGCCTTATCCTTGCAGGCTTCAAAATCAACGTCTCCGCAGAGCTTGCCCTCTTCGTTGCGGTTCATACCTACGTCAATGACTACAGCGCCTTCCTTCACCATATCGGGAGTTACGAATTTTGCTTTGCCTACAGCGGCAACAAGGATATCAGCAGCGGCGCATATTTCCTTGAGATTCTTGGTCTTTGAGTGGGTGATTGTGACTGTGCCGTTTTTATGGAGCAGGAGCATTGCCATAGGCTTGCCCACGATATTGCTTCTGCCGATAACTACGCAGTTTTTGCCGCACACATCTACTCCTGTGTCTGCGATAAGCTCCATTACGCCTGCGGGGGTGCAGGGGAGGAAGGAATAATCGCCTATCATTATATGTCCCACATTTTCGGGGTGGAATGCGTCAACGTCCTTTTCGGGACGGATAGCGTTGATAACGGCGGTCTCGTTTATCTGCTTGGGGAGAGGAAGCTGGACGAGTATGCCGTTCACCCTGCTGTCGTTATTGAGCTTGTCGACCAGTTCAAGAAGCTCTGCTTCGGTGGTCTCTTCGGGGAGAGCGTACTCGAATGACTCAAAGCCTACCTCGGCGCAGGCCTTCTTCTTATTGTTGACATACACTCTTGAAGCGGGGTTATCGCCCACGATAACTACTGCCAGACCTATGGATATGCCCTTTGCTTTAAGCTCCTCGGCTTCGGCTCTTACCTGAGCCTTTACCTTTGCGGATACTGCCTTGCCGTCGATAAGATTTGCCATTGTTTTTTCCTCCATTATATTATTTTGTTTTTTCTGTTCGCAATAAAACTGGCTTTTAGGTTAGAAAACAGAACGCTATAAGCAATGCGCCTTGGGGGCGCATTGTGTTAAGGGCAAAGCCCTTAACAATCCCGGAGGGGAATTGGTCTTGTTCCAAGCCCGCCCTCTATCGCAGGGCGTTCCCCTCTTGAAAACAGTCCACTGGACTGTTTTCAATTCACCCCTTTGCGGAGCTCCTTCGTAAAGGGGATTTCGCCCTCTGCGGAGGGCGACCAAAGGGCTCTGCCCTTTGGAAACCTGCAAGCCTTTAGAAAAGGCTTGAGCGAAACTTTTACCTTTGGGGGTCAGGTGAGTTTGTTAGTTATCTTCCTCGTTCTCGTCCTCAACAATTTTCTGCTCTGCTGTGAGTTCCTTATGCTTCTTTGCTGCTTTCCTCTCGGCTTCTTCCTTTTCCGCATTTGCCGCAGCTTCTAGTATAGCCTTTGACTCCTGGCTGTCACGATAAAGTGAAACGCCCTTTTTCTTCACTCTCACCCTCATTATGATAATAAGGGCAAGTGCGGCAATGGCGCTTATGAGTGCCAGCATCTGCGACGCTCTGACGCTGCCGATATAAAGGCTGTCCGTTCTGAGGCTCTCGATAAAGAACCTGCCCAAGCCGTACCAGAACACGTACATACAGAAAACCTCTCCGTCAAATTTGCGGTGCTTATGATAAAAATGGAGCAGGATAAATCCCACAGCGCACCAAATTGACTCATAGAGGAAGCAGGGGTGAACAGGTACATAAGGGTTTATATCCATTCCCTGCGCCGCAAGAGATGCCTGATGATTTACAAGATACTGCTGAATTTTGCCGCCCGACATTCCCCAGGGAAGGGTGGTATTGCAGCCGAATGCTTCCTGATTGAAGAAATTGCCCCATCTGCCGAGAGACTGTCCGATAAGAAAGCCCATTGCGGCAAGGTCGAGGGTGGGGAGTATTCGCAGCTTTCGCAGCTTTGCGGTGATACAGCCAAATAACAGCGCTCCGATTATTCCGCCGTATATGGCAAGTCCGCCGTCCCGTATGGCGAAAACCTCCTTGATATCGTGGAAGCTTTCTGCGTGGAGTGCCACATAGTAGAGCCTTGCGCCTATGACCGCTCCGATAAGTCCTGCGAATACTGCGTCCGTAAGGCGGTCGCCATCTATGCCGAACTCCTTTGTGCGCTTGAAGCAGTATATCATTGCCAGCAGCATTCCCAGAGCGATAAGCACGCCGTACCACTTTATGGACAGTCCGAAAAGGGAAAAAGCCTCGTTATCAACGGTGATATCAATTCCCAGTCCCGGAAAAACGATGTTATCTCCGTAAAGTCTTCCGACTTCGTTCATTTGTGATGTTCAGTCCTTTCGGGAATTTTTATTTTTCTATGGGACGGATAACGGAAAGAGTGCTATTATCCGTATCAAAACGTGTTTTAAGGCAGGCGTTTACGTCCTCGAGAGAGGCATTTGCCACCGCTTCGATGACCGAGAATGCGTCTCCTGTGCCTCGGAGTCCTGCGTTTATAAGCCCCGTGGCTATGGACTCGGGACTGCCGAGACCCTTTATGAGAGAGCCGTAATAATGCTTTCTTGCTATCTCAAAGCTTTCGGGGTCAAAGCCCTCGGTCAAACGCCTCTTTATCTCGGCATTAAGCATTTCCCGAACCTTTTCGGGGTCACGTGACTCGCCGCCGAAAATGGGAACGAAGAAGCCGTCTCCCGAGAAGGTCTCAAAATAAAATGCGGAATTTATAAGTCCGCCGTCATAGAGGGTCTTGTAAAGCTCCGATGTTTCGCCCATAAGAAGCTCCTCCGCCATATTGCAGAGAACTGTTTCCCTGACGATATCATCATTGCTCACGGGCTTTGATTTGAAGCCAAGATTGAACATAGGAACGGCTACCTCGAAGCTCTGCTCCCTGTAGCTGTCCTTAACGGTATCGGGCTCATCGGGAACGATGGAAACAAGATCCTTATTCTCGCAGGGCTTTAAAAGCTCGTCGCAGACGGAAAGTATCTCGTCCTCGTCTACGTCTCCCGCAATGGCAAGCACCATATTGTGGAGATTGTAGAACGTATTATAGCAGCGGTAAAGCAGGTCGGCGTTTATCATTGCGATAGACTCCTGTGTGCCTGCAATATCTATCCTTACGGGGTTTTTGTGGTATATGCCCTCAAGTAGATTGAAAAACACCTTCCAGTCGGGGCTGTCGTCGTACATTCTTATCTCCTGCCCGATTATTCCCTGTTCCTTGCGGACAGTTTCCTCGGTGAAATAGGGCTTCTGTACGAAATCCAGAAGTATTCTCAGAGACGGAATGAAATTATCGGTGCAGGAAAACAGATAGCAGGTCCTGTCAAATGAGGTGTAAGCGTTTCCCGAAGCTCCTGTCTGTGCGTAGAGGTCGAAAACATCGCAGTCCTCGTTCTCGAAAAGCTTATGCTCAAGATAATGGGCAATGCCGTTTGGTACGGTAACGAAATCCGGGTCGTCGGAGGTCTTGAAGGTGGTGTTCACCGAGCCGTAGCGGGTGCCGAAAAGAGCGTGCTTTACGCTGTGTCCTTCGGTTTTCCAGATAAGTATCTCAAGTCCGCTGTCGTGAAGCACTCTTGTGTATTTTTCACCTGTGCGGGCATTGGAAATTATTTCCTTTTTCATCACTCAGTCCTCCTTTCCCGTTAAAACATAGACCGTATCAAGCTTGAGAGATCTGCCGTATTCGCATATCTGCTCTCTTGTAACGGCGTTTATCCGTTCAGCCGCTTCCTCGGGAGAGAAGATATCTCCGTCAAGATATCCGTCGGATACCCAGTCTGCGGCGGCTTTCGGTGAGTCGAAAACAGATTTCAGGGCGCAGGTAAGGAGAAGCTTGGTCTTTTGGAGCAGTTCATCGGTAAATTCACCCTTTGCCGCCATTTCCACCTGCTTCATTATCTCGTTTTTGGCAGGCTCGATATTTTCCTTTTCAATGCCGCTGTCGATATATATTACGCCCTTTCTGCGGCTCACGCTTGCGGAGCAGTAATAGCAGAGGCTCAGCTTTTCTCTTACGCTCTTAAAAAGCATTGAAAAAGGTGTGCCGCCAAGCAGCGCATTAAAGAGCTTTGATACGGCGTAATCTGTCTCGGGAGTCTTATACGCCATAACCATTTTGCTCTGTGCCACTTCAAGTCTGTCGGTCTTGCTTACGGGAGAGGACTTTGCAGGTGAGGTGCTGTTTACAGGCTCGTATATCTCTCCCCTGTCCATAGCGGAAAAGCGGTCGGTTATAAGCTTTTCACATTCGGGGGATATCTCGCAGCCCACGCAGACGATCTCTATCCTTGCAGTTCTGAGAATATTCTTATATGCCTTATATACCTCCGAAGCTGTAAGAGCCATTGCCTCGGAGCGCTCACCCTTGAGGGGTATTCCCGCAGGCTCGCCTTCATAGATTATCCTGCCTGCATTTTTTAATGCATAGCCTCTTTTATCATTGATATCTGCGTCTATATCGTCAATAAGCTCCTGCTTTTTAAGCTGAAACTGCTTTTCGGGGAAACATTCCTCACCGTTTACAAGCTCGGTAACGGGTTCAAAAAGGCACTCTGTAAGAAGCTCTGCAGTCTGACGGGTGATATCCTCGCCGTTCAGGGCATATTTATCCGCAATGCAGGAAGCGGCGGCGGTTATCTGCACGCTGTCCGAGCGGCGGCTGATACCCGTATTCACGCTTGCTCCGTATAACATTCCCAGCCGCCTGTTAAATTCGGTGACGGTGGGGTACTTTTTGCAGGTGTCCTCAATCATAAAGGCAACTGCGGCATTTGCGGCGGCAGTCTCCTTTGTATGTCTGCACACAAGATTTATGACAATGCCGTTGGTCTTGAATTTGGGGTCTGTAAGGACGGTCAGACCTATCCCTTTGCCTATTTCCGTTCTTTTGCGATGGGTCACTTTATCATCTCCGATATAAAAATCATTTATTTAAGTATAACACATCTTTCGGGAAAATTCTACTTATTTCACAAGTTTTTCATCTTAGAAAAAGAAGTATTATCCCGACAACAGCCGCAGCCGCCCCGGATATCATTACGGGGAGCCTCAGCTTTTTTTCGGTGCTTATGAATTTTTCAAAGCGGTTGTCCCCTTTTATCAGGGAGCGGTCGGCAGGCATCTGCTCGATAAGGTACACGCTTATCCTGTCTCCACGCTTGTAATTGCCCACAAACGGCTCTGTACAGCGATGAACAAGGGTGCGCTTCTGCTCCTCGATACGTATCTGTATCACCGCCGACCTTTTCTTTTTTTCCTTCGGGGTATCAAGCACCACCGCTTCATATTCCTTTGCAAGAGATATGAAGCGTTGAAGCTCATTTTCTTTCACAATGGCTTTTTTATGCGCCAGTACAGATATTATTACCAGAGCGGCACCGAAAATTATGAGAAAATAGGGCATAATTTTTCATCATTCCTGTTCATAGCGGTATTCTTCCACCATATACAGCACTTTTTTGTCCACAAGCGCATCAATAAGCGTGCCGCTTTCGGTGTATTCCTCGGAAAATATCTTTCCGTCCGCCCTGATAGTGTTAAGCAGACTGCCCTTGTCATAGGGAATGACAAAGCTGCCCCTTACCGCCTGCTCGGGGAGATTTGCGGCTATGCACTCAAGAAGCCTGTCAAAGCCGAAGCCCTGCTTTGCGGATATTTTAACGGTAGTGCTGTCCTCGGGGATATTTTCATATCCGGGCAGCTTGTCGCATTTATTCAGAACATCTATCTTGGGTATGCCGTCACAGCCCAGCTCGGAAAGCAGCTCGTTTGTGACCTTTGCCTGTCCGTAGGCGTCGTCGGAGCTTATGTCTATGACGTTAAGGATAATATCTGCGTTTGCCGCTTCCTCGAGAGTGCTTTTGAATGCCTCCACAAGGTGATGTGGCAGACGTCTTATCAGTCCCACCGTATCGGTGAGGAGAACGCTCCGTCCGTCGGGCAGCTCAATCGAGCGTGAGGTTATGTCAAGGGTGGCAAAAAGCTTGTTTTCCGCAAGCACTCCCGCATCGGTGAGGGCATTTAAGAGGGTGGATTTGCCCACATTGGTATACCCCACCACAGCGGCGGTGAGAACGCTGTCCTTTTTGCGGCGCTTTCTGATAAGGTCACGGCGGCGGCGAATTTCCTCTAAATCATCCTCCAGAAGCTCTATCCTCCGCCTTATATGCCGCCTGTCGGTCTCAAGCTTTGACTCTCCGGGGCCTCTTGTGCCTATTCCGCCGCCAAGCCTCGACATTGATATGCCCTTTCCTGCAAGGTGAGCAAGGCGGTATTTCTGCTGAGCAAGCTCCACCTGTATGCGTCCCTCGGCAGAAAGTGCTCTTTGTGCGAATATATCAAGGATAAGAGTGGTGCGGTCTATGGTGCGGATATCGGTTATATTTTCGATATTCCTTGTCTGATTGGCGGTAAGCTCGCAGTCAAAGATAAGAAGCTCCGCACCTAAGGCTTCGATCTCCCCGGTAAGCTCTGCAAGACGTC
Organism: Huintestinicola sp.; assembly: GCF_050874005.1. Classification (GTDB taxonomy): domain Bacteria; phylum Bacillota; class Clostridia; order Oscillospirales; family Ruminococcaceae; genus Huintestinicola. Next base: position 43,476 of record NZ_JBNMJV010000011.1, on the reverse strand, counting down.
CCGAACCGATATATGTGGCTGTATCGGGTGTGGGGCGCTTCTGTATGACCTGACCCACAACCTCCGCTCCTGCGGTATGGGCAAGCTCCTCAAGCTCCTTTAAGGATAGCTCGGCGTCGAACTCTCCCGTATCAACGGTTATTATAACGGCTTTTACGGGCATTTCCTCCGCCTCTGTTTCATAAAGCTCGGGCATATGCTACCTCCTTTTTATGCTTCAAGTTCTGTTTTCACATAGTCTTCTTCATCTGATTTTTTTATCATTTCAATGCAGCTGTCTATCACCGCTGTAAATATGCCCACGTTTTCGGTAAGTCCCGAGTCGCCCAGACTGTCTATAAGGTCCTCGAAAGCTCCGCAGAGCCCCGGCTCGGTGAGCAGGCAGCAGAATTTAATCTCCTCGGTAAGGCAGGAAATAATGACCGTTCGGTTTGTAAGGCATATGACCTGCATAAAGGAGGGTACCGCAAAGTCCTCGGACAGCATTATATAGCTTCCCGAGTCTGCTTTCATCGACTCGAGGAAATATATCCTTTCCTCACGGCTCATAGGTTCCAGCAGGAACCCCGGCATATTAGTCATTTTACCCGTTTTGGCGAAGGAAATAAGTCCCTCTTTGGTAAAATAATTTTTATATCGGCTTGTGTCCATATTTGGGGTGTCGAAAAACTTTTCCCTCACAGTCCGCAGTATATCCTCTCTGTGAGGAACATCACCCAGCCGCCTTTGCAGGATATCCTCGTTTACGTATGCGGTAAGGCAGGGCTGATATTCTATGCTGCTGTAAAAATAGGGGGAGCAGTTTGCAAAAACTCCGAACATTTCCGCCTGTCCCACTCTTGTTATCATAAGGGAGGAACGGCTTCTTATCCTTTCGGAATGCCTGATAAGCTCTTCTCTAAGCTCCTTATCCCCGATAAGCACGGCGGCGGAAAAGTCTGAGGACACGAGAACCGAAAAGTCGCTTGATATCATAAAATAGGGATATGCCGTAAGCAGGCAGTCCACCGCTTCACGGTTTGCATAATGATAATAGGGGGAATAGTCTATAGCGGCGCACATTGCTATTTTAAGCGCTCCCTGAAGAATATCCAGATTGATGTTCTTCTCCCCCTCGGCGCAGGTGTACATTCTGAAATAATGCTCAAGGCACAGTCCCGAACGGGAGGCGGAAAATATTTGCAGCAGCATTTCAAAAAACACCGTGTAGTCAAAGGGTATGGCGGTAATAAGCTTCGGAGACGGCAGCGAGGACTCCGCCAGCAGCACCGTTCTAAGCAGGCTATTGACATTTACCAGCCCCGAAACACTTTTGATCGTGCAGTTTTTGAGGCTGTCTACTCCCACCGATATGTCCGTTATCCTGTCGGATATGCGGTACTGAGGCAGGGTCTCGATGATCTGCTTTATGCGGCTGCGGTTGTAGTATGCCGCTTCTCCGGCTTTTTCCCTTGCATATCGGCGGGTAAGCTCGTCACGCTGCTCGGGGGTCATAGGAAGTGCGGCGCAGAGCCTGTCGATAAAGTTTTTGGCAGGCACAAGCTTGCCTGCGATGGTATGCTGAATGGCTGTCCTGCCCAGGCCTGTTACAGCGGACAGCTTCTGTATGGTCATTCCGCTTTTTTCAATGTATCTGCTCAGTTCCTCGGCGAATGTGTCCCGAGGTGCGGCGATGTGCTTTGATGTTTTTTCCGAAATGCGTTTGCCTGCCAAATGAAAAACCCCTCTGTCTTATTTTTTATACAGCATTATACAGCAAAAGGGCAGACGATGGAAATTATCTATCGTCTGCCGCAAATTATAAGCTGTAATCCGATTTTACTGAGATACATAAAGCTCGGGATCGTAATACTTTCCGTCCTTGCGTACCTCGAAATGGAGATGATTTCCGGTAGAATCTCCCGTACTTCCCACATATCCGATAAGCTGACCCTTTTCGATCACATCACCGTACTCTACTGCAAGCTCTGCCTGATGTGCGTAGACTGTTACATTGCCGTCGTCATTCTCAACGATGACGCAGTTTCCGTAACCGCCGTTCCAACCTGTGCCTGCGTCTATTACCGTTCCGCTTGCAGCCGCATAAATGGGTGTTCCGTAAGGAGCGGCGATATCTATGCCCTTATGACCTCTTCCGTCGCCCTGATGAGCGGAGATGTAGCCGCCGTCTACGGGCCAGAAGTAATCGCCTGTGCCGCCCTCGGTAATGAATTCGGGTGCGCTGTAGTCTATAACGCCTTCGCCTGCCGTGCCTGTGCCTATCCTGATTATCTCGGAGACAGGCTCGGTGACTGTAATGGTCTCGAGAGTGCGCTTTCTTACCGCTGTGCCCTCTCTGTATGTAACCAGCGCTCTTGAACGCTGTTCGCCGTTCTGACCCTCGGTGTCTATTACCACCTGTCCTGAGGGAAGAGAAGCGTCCTCGATGGTGATAGACTCATAAGGGATATCCTTGCGGAATGTAACTTCCTTTTTGCACTCGACCTGTAAATAAGGGACCTCGGACTCTATCTGAATAAGAGTTCCCACTCTGAGCACCTGATTTTCCAGATCCTCTACCACCTGTCCGTTGTAGGTGGCATAGCAGCTGCTCAGCTCGTCTAAAGTCATACCCTTGCTCTCTGCGATGTTCCAGAGATTGTCTCCGGGCTGTACCTCGTAATACTCGGGAGCGGACTCAACTCCCGTAAGAGTTTTGAGTATGCTGCCCTCGGATACTATCTGATCTTCGTCCACATATTCCTCAAGGTCGTATTCAACGTCCTTGTCAAAGCATATTTCCTGATATTCGCCCGAATCGTAAGGCTCTTTTATGTTTTCAAGCACGTTTTCGATCTGCTCGTAGCTTTCAACGGCTCCGATAAGCTCTCCGTCTACTCTGACCGCATACGCTTTCTTCTTGCCGTTATCAAACTCCGGAGCTTCCTCTTCCGGTATATCTTCCTCGGAAACAACGGGCTTTTCTTCGTATTTCTCCGACATTCTGCCTTCCATATTTTCCGCAAGGGCTGCTTCGTCGATAACGCTGTCGTTTGATGTGAGAGGTGTTATGGCAAGAGCGGCGGTAACATAATAATCGCCGTCGGTATCGTAATACTTGACTCTGTCGGCTACCACGCACTGAGCCTCGCCCAGAACTTCCTCTCCGCTTACAACGCCCACCTGAGCGCCGTCGTATTCAACGGCAACGCCATAGTCTCTCGACATTACGCTGTTGACGCAGAATGCAAGGAAACATACGGAAGCTGCGGGGAAGATAAGTTCCGTCAGGGGAGCAAATGCGCTGCCCTTTCTGCGGACTGCAAGGCGGTGTTCCTTCCACTGCATTGCCGCCGCTTTGCGGATGCCGAATATCTTTGATCTTCTCTTAAATCTTGAGCAGACCTCGGAAACGTTTTCCTTCTTTGCCTTTATAAATGTAACGGGGATCTTTGCGGTTTCCCTGAGAAATGCCGATACGTCACGTCCGAAGGGGGCGGAGGAATGTTTTACTGCGGAGACAGCATTGTTAAGGATACGGACAGCATACTCTGCAGTAAGTCCTGCGGTGCGGCATACCTGCTCGCCCACGCATTCTACAAGCGAAGCTTTATGGGTCCGCTTTTCTGTCATAACAGCATCTCCTTTCCGATTTCCTTTCAAACAGCTAACTTTACAATTATAGCACATTTTCCCTTTAAAATCAATAGCCCTTTTCTATCTTTAGGCTATACCGACAAAAAATGCAGACAGCAGAGGAAAAATGCTTGTGATTTTGCCCGTAATTTCTTTCTTTATAAATGACATTCTTTTGGAGAATATCAAAACGGGGACAAAATGGTTACAAAGCGGTTACACTTTGTAATAATTATAACTCAACTGACGGAAAAATCAACCCGATTTTGTTATTTCCGTCGTTTTTTACAGAGGTTTCGGCACATTTAACAATAGCTGCTGTCGAAAATAATAATTTTTTGGCAAATATTTTGTCGGCGGCAGTCGGATTTCATTTAATCTTAACATTTGCTTTGTGTAATTTTACACGGGCTTTTTGCGGCAAAATATCGCAGTATGGCTGTTTACAACGTTTTCGCAGATATGGCAGCCCGTTTTTTCCGAAGCCTTTTCCGGGATATGACGGATACAGAAAAATATTATCCCCATTTTATAAAAAATATGTTGAAATTTGCGGTAAAATATGATATACTATATATAATTATTACTCGAGGTATCTTAATTCTGGAGATCAAAAGGAATGTGGAATATGAACGGCTCAAAAAAATCTGCGGGTCTTATCAGATCCATCATTATTTCTGTAGTTATTACCATTGCTGTGGCTCTGACGCTTATATCCGTGATAGGCTTCACTTTCTCCTATTCAAGGACAAAAAGCGGCATTCAGTCATCGGTAAAGCAGTCCATCACCGTTTACAGGGAAAAGATAGACGCCTGGCTTTCCGAGCAGGCAACATTCTGCGAAGCTCAGGCAAATGCGGCGGGAAATCTTGTCCCGGGCGCAGGCAACCGCAGATTTAACGACAAATTCCTTGACTCTGCAATGACCCTGAACGACGCTCTCCTTGACTGCTACACAGCATACAATGACACCGCCCTTTATATGGCTGTCACCGACACCTCGACCCTTCCCGAGGGCTTTGACGCCACCACAAGAGGCTGGTACCGGAGCGCTTACGACTCCGGATCCACCATCATCACCGCTCCCTATATCGACACCGCTACGGGTGCAATGGTCATAACCGTTGCGTCGCCTATTTACGAAAACGGCAACCTTGTGGGCGTTTTCGGCTGCGACATCACCCTTGATTACATAATGGAGCTGGCAAGTCAGATGCAGCTTACCGAGAACGGTTTTCCCGTTCTCATCGACGGCGACGGAAACATTATGCTTCACGGAAATGAGGCGCTGAGCCCTAAGATCGAGGACGGAAATGCGGTCATCACCGCTGCCGCTGACGCAGGGGGAGATTATGCCGAAGTCCTCTCGCAGCTTTCCGACGGCATTTATATGGATCTGAACAAGGATTTTGACGGTTCGCAGAAATATTTCGTTTTCAGCAGGCTTTCCTCCGCCGACTGGACTTTGGGCTATGTATGCCCCAAAAACGACATTGACGGCTCTCTTAACGGTCTTGCGGTCATCTACATCATCCTCACTCTCGTGTTCCTTGCAGTAGGCACAGCAGTTGTTGTGGGAGTTATCAAGGTAAGCGTAAAGCCCCTCAAGAAGATAAGCGCTGTTGCCGAGAAAATTGCCGCAGGTGATCTTTCTGCAGGCTTCGATTACAATTCAACCGATGATATCGGTATCCTCTGCTCGAATTTCGCACGCTGCACCGATACCACAAGACGATATATCTCCGATATCTCCGAAAAGCTCGACCGTCTTGCAAAGGGCGATTTTACGGTAAATGTCACGGAGGATTATATCGGCGATTTCGCTCCCATAAAGGAGTCACTCACGAATATTATCACATCTATGCGAAATACTCTTAATAACATCGAGGTCGCTTCGGGTCAGGTAAATCTGGGCGCCGCAAATGTGGCTCAGTCCTCTACACGTCTTGCCGAGGGCGTTTACAGTCAAACGGAAAATCTCAAAAAGCTCAACTCCGATATGTCCGTTATCATTGAAAAGGTGAAGGACAGCGACAAGAACGCCTGCGAGGCTCGTGAACTTGCCGAGGGCGCAAGGGTCAAGCTGGAGGAAAGCAACCGTGAAATGAACAAGCTGCTCGATGCTATGAACGAGATATCCGAAATGAGCGCCGAGACAGCAAAGATAGTCAAGACCATTGACGATATCGCATTCCAGACAAATATCCTTGCTCTTAACGCTTCCGTTGAGGCGGCAAGAGCAGGTGCGGCAGGAAAGGGCTTTACCGTTGTTGCCGACGAGGTAAGAAACCTTGCAGGCAAATCTGCAGAAGCCGCAAACCGCACTTCCAAGCTCATAAATCAGACCACCGAAGCCGTTGCGGCAGGTGCTGCTCTGGCTGACTCAACCGCCAAGGCGCTTGCAGAGGCTGTTGCCGACACCGCCCGTGTTGACGAGAACATCGGACGGATATCCGATACCGCAAGAGAGCAGAGCGAGTTTATGGGCAGCGTTTTCCAAGGAATAAACGCTATTTCCGAGGTGGTAAGCACCACCGCAGACACCGCTCAGTCGGGTGCCGCTTCCAGCGAGGAGCTGAGCGGTCAGGCTTCAATGCTCAGCGGTCTTATTTCCGAATTCAAGCTATAAGCAGACTGAGTAAGGCTGAGCCAAGCTCAGCTTATACCCGCTCGTTCTGTAGTTTATTCGGGCGGCAAAGTGGCGGCTCGGTAACAATACAAATATGTTGCCTGAAAATCAGCCTTTATCCTATAAATGCAGGTAACAGGTCTCCCGTCCGCAGGCTTTATAATAACGAATAAATAATAAATTATGATCTTTATGGGGCAGGAAGCCGTTTCCTGCCCTTTGTTTTAGAGAGGAGGAGAGCAGATGATAATCCGAAGCGATATGGAGCTTGCGGCGGCAAAGCAGCTGTCTACGGACCTAAACTGCTCTCCCGATAGCTTTTTCAGACCCGAAAACACCGTCACAATACCAAAAAACAACGAAGGCAGGCGGCTTTTCACCGATGAGCCGCCCTTATTTCGTGCGGCTTCAATGGGAATGGGAACGGTCATAGCCGCTGCAGGCGCTGTGACCCCTTACGCAAAGCTGCTTGCGGAGCAGAGGTGCGGTGCTGAGATATTTGAAGCCTCTGCGGTATCTGCTCTTAACAGGGAGCTTTTCACTCACGGCTGCTGCGTGGGTCATTTAAGTCAGTATTATCTTCCGAAAACGCCCTTCAGAAGCGGCGCAAGGCACGAGGGCTATTCTCTCAGAGTATTCGAGGGGGCGGAGCTGTGCGAGCTTTACTCCTGCCGGGGATTTTCAAACGCTCTTTTGTATCGGAACGAGGGTGCAAGGAGAGATATTTTAGCCGTTTGCGCCGTTAACGGCAGGCGGATAATGGGCATTGCGGGAGCTTCAAACGACAGCCCCGTTATGGCTCAGATAGGCATAGACGTGCTGCCCGAATTCCGGGGAATGGGCGTGGGTGCGGCGCTTGTTTCCGCCTGCGCCGCAGAGCTCCTTGCGGCAGGGTATATCCCCTATTACGGCACCTGGAGCGGAAATATCATCTCCCAGCGGCTGGCAGCTAAATGCGGCTTTTTCCCTGCCTGGTGCGAAATGTCTTCGGTAAAGCTGCCGGATATAAGAAAACAGTAACAGCCTGTCTGCGTATGATACAGACGGGCTGTTTTGGCAAATATACATTATAATTTATTATTTATTCTTTTTTCTTTATTCTTTAAACGTCTCTTTTTATTTTTATTAGAAATAATAAATCAGAAAGGCAGCGGGACGGAAAACGTGGTCTCTTAACAGAGACCCATCCCCTTTGAGGCTGTTGCAAAAAATTACACATATTTCTTCCGTTACCGAGCCGTATGTTTATCGCCCCAAACAAACTATAGAACGATTGGCTGCAGGCTCAGCCTGCCAGCCTGTAGTCCTTGTCCATAACTGTGATAATAACGTTGCCGCCCTCGGAGCTGATGTCAAAAAGGGTCATTTTGTCGCTGCTCATTGCGTTGTGGCAGTTGACGGTCACAATGGCGCTGCCCACCGCAAGTGCGGCGGCGGAGATGATGAAAATGCTTATGATGCTGAGATAATATTCGGCTTTCCTTTTTCTTTCGGACATCTTTTTATTTTTCCTTTCCTATTGATATAAGTGCGTCTGCGATCCCTTCGGCGGACAGCTCGCCTGCATATACCGCCTGCTCTAAGCTGTTTCCGTGTCCGCCTACCTCGATAAGCAGAGAGCCTGTGGTAAGGTCCTGATTATATTTTCGGTAATCGTAAAGTACGGGACGGGTAAGCCCCTTGTACCTGCTTTCCATATGCTGCTCGAAAAGAGAGGCGGTGCGGAGATTTTTCATACAGTCGGGCATTCCCATCGTTCCGTCGTCGCAGCCGCATATTATCATTACCTGGGCGCAGCTTTTTCCGCCTATATTTACGGTGGGGGCGATTATCTCCCCGTTTTCCCTCTCTATTGCGTCACGGTGAACGTCAAGGACTACCTTTATTGAGGGGTATTTTTCGAGAATAGCTGTTACCGTCTCCCTGCTTCGGTCATAGGAGCCGTTGTAGGAGGGATAATCGTGGACGGTGGTGTCGTGATATGTGCGTATGCCCCGCTCCTCGAAAACCCTTGCCATTGCGTCACCTACGGCAACCATATTTTTGCTGCTGTCGGTGGTGCGGCAGATGTATTCGGGGTCATAGCAGCCGCTTTCATCGGGCTGATAGCTTTCGGTGGTGTGGGTGTGCATAATGAGTATCTGTGGCTCGTCCTCGGGGGCATCAAGCACTATCCCGAAATCGGGGGCAAGGAGGGCTTCGGCGTATATCTCATCTGTAGACAGGCTCGTCACATTGCGTATCTGTCCGCCCAGGGGCAGGTCTATGTAGTTATCTCCCGTTCCCGACTCATAGCAAAGTGGTGTGACAACGCCGCTCTGAGAAAAGCTGTCGGGAAAGGGCAATGGGTCATCTGTGCTTTCGGGTGGCGGAAGAAAATCCTCCACTATCTTCTCTTCATTGGCAGAGGATGGCATTCGGCGGCTGCCACGGGAGAGCATAAGCACATCTTCCTCGCTCATTTTTTCCGTATCTATAAGAATAGTATTGCCCGAAGGCGGCGTATCATTCACCTTTGCAACAGAATTTTCGGGGGTTTTGCGGGTAAAATACTTTATGATAGCATCTCCGCTAAGCTGTTCTGCCTTTGCGGAAAGCTTTGAGACGGCATATGCACCTTTGGAAATGATACCCGCAGCAGGAATGGCTGTTGTCTCGGGAAAGCTCCAAAGGGCAAGGAAGATAAGCCCTCCTGCACAGAAAAGTCCCGAACGGGAAGCTTTATTGCGCTTCGGCGGCTTCGGTGGCGTTTCGGCGTGATAGAAGCGAAGCTCGGAAAAGTCTTTTTCATTGTCGTTCATATTATCAGTCCTCCGCAGAAATATTATTATAATATAGTATGAAAAAAAAGCCCCCGGTATTCCTCGGACACTATTCCGGATACGCAGGCAAGCCGAAATCAAAGATATTTTTTAACAAATTGTAAAACCTCGCAAATTCCCTTGACATTTTTCGCAGGTTATGATATACTTTAATAGTCGCTTGAGAGAGCACACAGGAAACTCAAGCTGGTGTAGCTCAGTTGGTAGAGCAGCTGATTTGTAATCAGCAGGTCGGGGGTTCAAGTCCGTCCACCAGCTCCATTATGGAAGAGTTCCCGAGTGGCCAAAGGGGGCAGACTGTAAATCTGTTGCTTCGGCTTCGGTGGTTCGAATCCACCCTCTTCCACCAGTAAATTGCCTTGCAGGTTTTTCCTGCAAGGCTTTTTTATGCAAAGACGTATTTGTATGGGTTTTATAGAAATTTTTGTAAGAGTTTAATATTATCGGGCATAATATCCATACGGTTTAGACGAATTTTTAATAAAAATTTTCTAAAAATGAAAGGAAAATCCTTATGGTAAGAAACGATCTGCGAAATATTGCAATCATCGCCCACGTTGACCACGGAAAGACCACCCTTGTTGACGAAATGCTCAAGCAGGGCGGCGCTTTCAGAGAAAATCAGGAGGTGGAGGACAGAGTAATGGACTCCAACGACATCGAGCGTGAAAGAGGCATTACCATTCTCGCAAAGAATACCTCCGTTAAGTACAACGGCGTTAAGATAAACATCATCGACACCCCGGGCCACGCCGATTTCGGCGGCGAGGTGGAGCGTGTCCTCAAAATGGTTGACGGCGTTCTTCTGCTGGTTGACGCAGCAGAGGGACCTATGCCCCAGACACGCTTCGTGCTTTCTAAGGCTCTTGAGCTGGGTCACAAGATAATCATCGTTGTTAACAAGATCGACCGTCCCGACGCTCGTCTTGACGAGATAGGCGACGAAGTGCTTGAGCTTCTTCTCGACCTTGACGCTAATGACGAACAGCTTGAAAGCCCTATCCTTTTCTGCTCCGGCCGTGCAGGCACCTGCTCTATCAGCCAGTACGAGACAGGAACAGACCTCAAGCCCCTTTTTGACACCATTCTCGACTATATCCCCGCTCCCGAGGGCGATGAGGAAGGTCCTATGCAGATGCTCATCTCCTCTATCGACTACAACGATTATGTGGGCAGAACGGGTATCGGACGTGTGGAAAGAGGCGTTATCAAGGTTAATCAGCCTGTTATCGTAGGCGATTACCACGAGACCAAGAAGCCCTATAACAGCAAGATCGTTACCATAAGCCAGATAGAAGGTCTCGGCAAGCAGAACGTTGACGAGGCAAAGGTTGGCGATATTGTATGGATATCGGGTATTGAGAACATCACCATCGGCGACACCCTCTGCGCTGCGGATAATTATGAGCCGCTGCCATTTGTGAAGATCTCCGAGCCTACCGTTGAAATGACCTTCTCCGTTAACGACAGCCCCTTTGCAGGCAGAGAGGGCAAGTTCGTTACCTCCCGTCAGCTTCGTGAAAGACTTTTCAAGGAAGTGCTGAGAGACGTTTCCCTGAGAGTTTCCGAAACCGAGAACACCGACGCATTCAGAGTATGCGGACGTGGTGAGATGCACCTTTCCATTCTCATTGAGAATATGAGAAGAGAGGGTTATGAGCTTGGCGTTTCCACACCGAGAGTTCTTATGAAGGAAATTGACGGCGTGATGTGCGAGCCTATGGAAAGGCTTGTTATCGACGTCCCCGAGGACTGCACAGGCTCCGTTATGGAGAAAATGGGCACACGAAAGGGCGAGCTTCAGTCTATGCACCCCCAGGGCAGCCGTATGAGACTTGAATTTATCATTCCCGCAAGAGGCCTTTTCGGATACAAGAGCGAATTCCTCACCGACACCAAGGGCGAGGGCGTTATGAGCAGCATTTTCGATTCCTACCAGCCTTACAAGGGAGATATCCCAAGAAGAAACACAGGCTCCCTTATTTCCTTTGAGACGGGCGAGGCTGTTACCTATGGTCTGTATAACGCTCAGGAGCGTGGTTCGCTCTTTATCGGCGCAGGCACTCCCGTTTACGAGGGAATGGTTGTTGGCGCATCTCCCAAGGTGGAGGATCTTGTGGTAAATGTCTGCAAGAAGAAGCACCTGACAAACACACGTGCAAGCGGTTCGGACGATGCGCTGAGACTTGTTCCTCCCAGAAAGCTTTCCCTTGAGGACAGCCTTGAGTTCATTGCCGATGACGAGCTTCTTGAGGTAACTCCCAAGTCTATCAGAATAAGAAAGCGTATCCTTGACAATGCGCTGAGAGCCAAGACAAAGGCTAAAGAGAAGTAAGGCGGGTGACGACCCGCGGCGAGACGTTCTATAGTTTATTCGGGCGGCAGGCTGACGGCTCGGTAACTATACAAATGCGTTACCTTTAAAAATAAGCAGGTGACGAGCAGGCTGAGCCTGCAGCCGCTCGTTCTATAGTTTATTTGGGCGGCAGACGGGCGGCTCGGTAACGGTGTAAATGCGTTGCTGTAAAATATGATACTAATTCGGCTGATGTTAATTCGTCAGCCGAATTTTTTTAGGGAAATTTCCCGTTTCTATTGCAATTCATAGCAGATTAGTGTATTATAATATATGCGGACAAATAATGCTTTACGAAACATTGTTCGAATAATATCTATCAATGGAGTGGAAAATATGCAGAGCGTTCAGAGAATGCTGGGATATATGAGAAAGGCTATTCAGGAATTTGATATGATTGAAAACGGAGACCATATCGCTGTGGGAGTGTCGGGAGGCAAGGATAGTATGGTGCTCCTTATGGGGCTTATGGAGCTGAGACGTTTTATCGGCATTGACTACAAGCTCACCGCCATTACCCTTGACCCTATGTTTCACGGGGAAAGCACCGATTACAGCCCCGTTGCGGAGCTTTGCGAGAAGGGCGGCGTGGAGTACAAGCTTATCCCCACCGATATCGGGCAGGTGGTTTTTGATGTGCTGAAAGAGCCTAATCCCTGCAGTCTGTGTGCAAAAATGAGGCGTGGTGCGCTTCACGAAGCCACAAAGGCGGCAGGCTGCAACAAGCTTGCTTTGGGTCACAACTATGATGACGCTGTGGAGACCTTTATGATGAACCTTTTTAATGAGGGCAGGATAGGCTGCTTTGCCCCCGTAAGCTATATGTCAAGGCGTGATCTGACGGTGATAAGACCTATGGTGCTGGCTCCCGAGAGAGATGTTATACGCTGTGCCGAGGGTGCAGAGCTGCCCATTGTAAAGAGCAAGTGTCCTGCGGCGGGTCACACCTACCGCCAGACCACCAAGGAGCTTCTCAAGGAGCTTGAAAAGACCAACAGAGGTGTTACTGCACGAATTTTCGGCGCAATGCGGAGAGCAAAGGTCGATGGCTGGGCAGGCAAGGAGTTTGCGGATTATGTGAGCAAGACTTCGGTGAGGAGCTGAATGTGTCTTACTTCCAATAATTGCTCATATCCAAATCGTAACTTGACTTATTGCGACTACAATGATATAATTCTATCAGACATTCCAAGAGTGAAACGGAGATGAGCAAATGGGCTTTTGCGGCACTCAGTATTATAACGAGATGATGTTCTGGTTCCTGGCGGCGCTTATTCCTTTGGCGATGTTTGCCGTAAGCTTATTATGGATAAAGCACAATAAAAAGAACAAAAAGAAGATAGCCCCGGCTGTAATATCCGCTTCCGTATCGGCACTCCTTGCGGTATATCCGGTAACGGCATTTGTCATACTGCTCATTTACCCTCCCGTTGTACAGCGCCCTGAGCCGATGGTCGATCTTACAGGATACGATTATAATTATTGCAAAACATACTATGCCGAATATTTTGACCTTTCGGTCTCGGGGGAAGAGTATTCCAACGAATATCCAAAGGGAACGATAATCAGGCACGAACCTCGTGCGGAAGCACCCATAATAAGGGGAAGTACCGAGGTAAGGTGCGTTGTGAGCAAGGGTGTGCAACAGACCATCGTTTGCAATGTGATAGCCCTTAGTGCCGAAACGGCGGAGAAAATGTTAACGGCAAACGGCTTTGAGTGCATTATTGTATACGAGCCTTCGGAGGAATACGAAGAAGGGATTGTAATAGCTTCCGAACCCGAACGGAATACGGAAGTGCCCATAGGCTCAACAGTCACCCTTTATGTAAGCTCGGGAAAAGAATAATGCGTATAGGCATATGAAAACCTCCCTCGGGATTTCCCGGGGGAGGTTTTGTGTATTCAAGCTTTATAAATTATCAGGCTGATACAAAATATATCGGCGCAGAGACAAAGCTGACAGTCCGCACAAACGCACAGTGCAACTTCGCTGCGGGGCGCCCCCCGCTCGTCACCCGCATTACATTGTCGCTCCTGCCGCACGCCTGTGTTCGGAGTCTTCAATCTTCTGACCGAAAATATGCTCAAGCACGACAGACAGGCTGTTTTCCATATCTCCGATATCCACGAAATATACACGTCCGAGAATACCGTCCTCGTTTTTGAAGCATATCTCACGGCGATCCTCTTTCATTTCACGGGTAAGGGGATATATGTAGCAGACTGATTGCGCTTTGTATATTTCAAGAAGATTATACAGATCGTATATATCCGTCTGCAAAATGCCCATATTTTCATCGTCGGAGGAAAGCTCCTGCCACTTCGAGTCGAAAACTACTCTCATACCGTCTGCACGGCTGGTCATAACTGCAAGAGCCTGTGCGCTGTCACGGGGCATTGGACGGTTAAGTCTCGGATAACGCTTCTTCTGCAGCTCTATCTTAAATCGCTGATTGTCAAGCATACGTCCGAGGCTGTATGCAGTATAGCTGTCGAAAAGCTCTCCCGAGGGGAATATTACGGCATATGCCACATTCCTTCCGCTTGTAACCGTTACATAGCGGCTGAGGAGGAATATTTCCGCCCATCTGAGGGCGTTTCCATAGCCTGCCATACTTCTGTCAAGAACGGAAGATGCAAAATCCTGCTGGTAGTTCATCGAATACTCTACTCCGTCAAAATTAGCGATAAGAGCATCAAGCTTGTTTCTGCTTCGGGCGGAGGAGGTGATGTTTCTCAGATATTTGAGTGAGGATTTGATAAGCCTGTTCTCGGGTCGGTCAATGGAGAAAACGTCGTACTGAACGAAGAATTTGTCCTTGTGGGCAAAATTCTTCGTAGCGTGCTTTGCGTAAACTACCTTGCCTTTCAGAAAGTGCTCGTTTTCGATTATCGGCTGATAGCTCTGCTTCAGACCATTTCTGACGATGCCCGAGACCTCGTTGATGAACGCAAGGATAAACGACTCGAAAACATTAAGGTTTTCGGAAGCTCGTGTGTTCAGGTTATAATTTGTGAGAGGAAGATTTTTCATTGATTTGAGCATATTCAGAAAAACTCTTTTGCTCGAAAGCTCCTCGCCTTTGTTGTTTTTTGCGGACAGCATAGGCAGTATCTCTATCTGCGTGCCGTCCTTGAAAACCAGTGCGCCTACGTATCCGCCTGCACGGAGGATACGGTTATTTCCCTCACCCTCGGCAGACAGCATATAACTATTGATGCCTCGGGGATCGGGCATCTTCTTGTCATACACGAAGGATTCCAGCATTTCAAATATATCGAGGGGAATGGCAACGCCGCCCTCTGCCTCGGACAGCCCGTCAATTTTAAAGAAGTCGTTTTCCTGCAGCTTATATCGGTCTCTTTTGCCCATACGCCGCCCTCCTGTGTGCAGTCTGTAAAATAAGGGGCGATAATATGCCCCTTATCCGAATTTATAAAGTAAATTACAGCAGCTTTCTGTAGGAATTGATGTTCCAGAAAGCGGCCTCGTTTATTTCGTAGGTATCGTCCACATCAAGGAAAAGCTCCACGTTTTCGCCGAAGGTCTTCTTGTAATCGATTGCCAGAGCCTTGACGAACTGCTCCTCAGGCTCCTTGTTGTAATCGCCCAGTACCCAGCGTATCTTCTGATAATCGCCGTAGAAATACTCCTGGAGAAGGGGAACTATCGCATTCTTGAAAATAGAGCCGAGACGCTGGATGGTGGGATCCGTTTTCAGAGACATAAAGTAAGCGTGTCCGATGGTATGCTCTCTGTCGCAGAGAATTTCAATTCTCTTGTTGATAGTGGCAAGGAGGGTTTCAATGCTTACGTCCTCAACATATGTATCGTGGAAAAGCTCGGGCTGAGGGAGCATTTCAACGAAGTCGAAACGACGTCTGATAGCCGTATCGAGAAGGGCGATGGAACGGTCGGCGGTGTTCATTGTGCCGACGATATAAACGTTACCGGGAACACCGAAAGGCTCCTGGGAATATGCCAGTCTTACCTTTACCTCCTCAGGCTCGCCAAGGCGCTTGGACGGCTCGATAACGGTGATAAGCTCACCGAAGATCTTGGAGATATTGCCTCGGTTGATCTCATCTATGATGAAAACAAAGCGCTCGTCGGGGTGCTCCGCAGCCTTCTGGCAGAACTCACGGAAAATACCCTTGTCGACAACGTAAACCATTTCTTTTTTACGTGTACGCTCGCCTCGCTCGTTCATCGTCTCGAGGAAGACGGGCTTGATACCTTCAATAAATTCCTCGTATCCCATCGACTGGTGGAATGTAGTAAATTCGATCTGACCGAAGCTGTTTTTCAGCTCATTGTAGCGGTCAAGCATTGAATTGTAGTCCTTCTTCATAACCGATTCCACAGGGATATTGTAGATTATCGCCAACGCATAATTGACGGAATTGTAGGTTTTACCTGTGCCGGGAGGTCCGTAGAGGATTATGTTTTTTCCCATTTTCATCCTTACCTTTCAGAGATTTATAACTAAGTATAATTATATCACAATTGCATTAAAAAATCAATATCAAAAAAAGCCCGCTTGTATATTCTGCACATTGAATAAAATAGTTAACAATTTTTTGTTAATCTTAAAGCATTTAGGCAAAAATATAAGAAAAATTTAGCAAAAAAATAGCAGGGACTAAGCCCTGCTGTGCCAGATGAGATCACATAAAATAATATGTGTAGAACAAAAGAAAGGAGACAACAAAACGGATGTTAACATAGAAATATAAGAACTTAACATCATATATATTATAGCGCATAAATCCGATTTAGTCAATATCTATAGAACAACTTTTACATTTTTGGAGAACTGCACAATTTATTGGCATTTTCCTTATACAAAATGTACTGCAAACAAGTTATTATACAGATCGTAACATTACATAGATCTATTACATATATGACGCAGTTCAAGGCCGCATCAATTAGTTTGTTGCAATTATGATTATAACACAGCTTGCGAATAATGTCAAGTCGTGTAAACGTTTGAAAAATTAAAATATCGGGCGGCAATTTTGTATATAATTACCACGATGGTTTGGCAGAAAATCCCCTGCCCGGAAGCTTTTCGGGCAGGGGATAATACAGTCTTTAAAAAGCTCTTACTTAGAACGCTTCTTAGCGATAAGAGCAGCAGCTGCAGCGGTAACCATTACGCCTGCAAGAGCAGCAGCGGAAGTGTTGCCTGTAGCTGTAGATGTTGTTGTGGTATCTGCAGCGGGAGCCTCTGTTGTCTCAACAGTTTCCTCAGCAGCAGCCTCGGTCTCCTCAGCAGCCTCCTCGGGAGCAGCCTCTTCAGCAGCGCCGTTGGGATCGGAAATTGTAAATGTTACCTCGATCTTCTCAGCAGCAGAGAAGGAAGCAGCATCGATCGCACCGTAGTGAGGATCGTTCATATCGCCTGTGAGACCATATGCGTTCTGGATCTCAATTCTGTAGTTGCCCTTCTCCTCGATATCGCCGTAGCAGATCTTCTCGGGATCGAAAGGAACTTCAACGCCGTCAGCCTTAACGCTGTCAAGAGTCACCTCATAGTCAGCAAGGTCTGCATAGCCGCCTACGATATCAACGCAGAATACGTTTGCGCCGTTAGTAGCGGACATTGCGTTCTCAGCCTGAGTGTTGTCAAGGGAAACGGTATATGTACCGGGTCCTGTGATAGTTGCATCGGTTGCCTTGCCTGCGTCCCAGTTACCCCAGAGCCAGTCCATATCGGTGAACATAAGGAATGCGGTATACTCGTAAGCGGAAGCGGAAGCTGCCACTGCGGAGAGTGCCATTGCCGAAGCTGCAGCAACGGCTGCGATTCTTCTGAGTTTCATTTTGATCTCCTCCAAATTATTCTTGAAATGTGTTTTTTGACAGTAAACTGCGGTATAGCCGCAAATATACTTATGACCATATTATACAATATTTTCCCCAAAAAATCTATATTCAAAGTGCTAAACTTTAATCGTTTTCATTGTGCAATTTTTATAGATGTGATAATTTTATACTAAACACCATTTAACTTGCGGAGAAAAATCGGCGTGAAAATCTTGCATATATGGATTTTTATGCCGGGAGTCCCTCGTGAGTAATAAATGTTTAGTATTATATGCTTGACAATCGGGAACGGCTGTGGTATAATATTGGGAAACACTCGTTAGCTTTGGCGTGAGATCTGCATTAAGGATAAGAACTCACATAACAGATAAAATAATTGATATTATCAACCGATAAAGGGAGAGCAATATGAAAGTAATTCTGCTAAACGACAAACAGCGTAAAGCGATAATCAATATGGCAAGACCTTCGGCGGGCGATTATTACTCCTATCAGAATTTAAATCTGCTTACGGCGGTATATGATGAAGAAAAAAATGTCTGTCTTACAGTAACTCGTTATATGTCGTCTGCAATAACAAGAATGGGCAGCCACTGCGATGAATATTCCTTTGCACTGCTTACGCCTCTGGGCTGCTTTTCGGTAAGCTGTACGGAAGCTGCAGGGAAATATTCGGACATTTTCAGTCCGCTGCCTTTATTTATTTCGGGCAAAAAAATAGCGGAAATGATAGAGTATTATCATGACAGCTTTTCGCAGCGGCGTGCTTTGGAAAAGGAAGCATTAAAGGATATTGATACGGGAGGTTCCGGCTTTACGGAATGGTATCTTCAAAAAAGCTGTTTTAAAAAGAATCGGAGGGACTAATACTAAAGATCAGAATAAGAGCATTATCGGCAGAGAGTGGGTCTATGGTGCTTTTAAATGGTTATTAGATAAAAGAAAGATCCGCCTTCCGTAAAGTGAAAGCGGATCTTGGTTACTGCATTTTTAAGGCAGATTACTTAGCCTTCTTAGCAACGATCGCAGCTGCAGCGAGAGCTACGGGAATTACAGCCATAGCTAC
Organism: Huintestinicola sp.; assembly: GCF_050874005.1. GTDB lineage: Bacteria > Bacillota > Clostridia > Oscillospirales > Ruminococcaceae > Huintestinicola. The sequence continues at coordinate 25,152 of NZ_JBNMJV010000011.1, read as the reverse complement.
AGGAGAGTTGCCTGTTGCAGGAGAGGGAGCAGTCTCAACGGGAGCAGCCTCAGTCTCAACAACCTCAGGCTCAGTCTCCTCAACTTCTGTTTCCTCAACAACGTCCTCTACAGTCTCGTCGTCGATAACGTCGCCTTCGCCGTCAAGGCCGGTAGCCATAGCGGAAACGCCCATCATAGAAAGTGCCATTGCAGAAGCTGCAAGAGCAGCAAGAAACTTCTTCATAATTTTTTCCTCCAAACATTAGTATTGGTGCTTTTAGCATAGTTTTATTATAGCACAATTCAAAATGCACTACAACCATTATTATAACAAATTTTTTTCGTTATTTACTCGACATCTTGCACGATTTTCACAAAATCCGAAAAAAAGGCAGGAAAATAATCACAATTCGGTTACAGCTGTAACATTTTGACTTTCAGCGTTATCCCTTATACACCGCAAGTACCATATTTATATCCGGGAAGGGCTTCGCTTCTCTCTGACCGCCGAAATACCGCTCTTCTATGTCCTTCGGACCGAGCAGCTCATATATAAGAAATCCGTGCTTTTCAAGCAGCCGTGCAAGAGAAGTCTTATCAAACGAGCTTTTCATCGGCTCTCCTGCCGCCATTGCCATAGCCAGCATATTTTTTACACGCCTGTCGGTGCTGTCAAAAAGCCCTTCGTCTCCGAAGTCAAACACAAGTGAGCTGCCCTCGGAGCAAAGCCCTGCAATGTCACCGAGTGTCCTGCTTATCTCCTCTTCGGACAGATAATAGCTTACGCCGAGCCAGGAGAAGAATGCTTTTTTCGTCCTGTCAAAGCCTGCCGCCAAAATTTTTTCGGACATATCCTCCGTGGCAAGGTCAACGGGAACGGATTTTACGTTATCATTATAAGCAAGTCCGAAACGTTTTATTCTTTCAAGCTTGTCAGCCTGCGTCAGAGGGTGGTCTGCCTCAAAAACGGGGTGCTTGGAAACAAAGGCTTTTTCCCTGAGAGCAAAGGTATCATACCCTGCGCCGATGATCACATACTGCTCCGTTCCCGTCATTGCTGCAGTTTTAAGGCTTTCCTCGCAGAATGCCGCTCTCGCAAGAGGCGTGGGCGCAAGCTGTGTGTTAACGATATATCCGAGAGCCTCGCTGTCGGGCAGCTTTCCTTTCTGCTCGGGAGCGAAAAAGTCAATTCCGCTAAGGATATATTTCCCTATGCCCTCATATTCCTCCATTGTCATAAGCTTTTCTGCGGCGCTGTCTGCAAAAACAGGCTGCTTTTCCGTTTTGAAATGATATGCCCTTGCAAATGCCGACATAAGCGCTGTCATACTTGATCTGTTATCCATTAAGTTTCTCCTCACTTAAAAATTGAACCGAATATCTGCTTAAATCCATATTCGCAAAGCTCTGTTTCCGAAAAAGAAAACCGCTTGCGGATAAATTCGCCTTTGCTCTGCACAAGACCGTAAAAGGCAGAAATTTCCGACCAGAGGATATAGACCGTCAGCTCGGGAACGATGCCCTTGCGGACGTTTCCCGACGCTATTCCGCCGCTTACAAATCCGACGAGAGTGTCGTTTATCTCTTCGCCCAGAGCAAATATCCTCTTTGCCGCTTCGGACGGCTCGGACATTTCCGACGGCTTGAAGCCGTTTATTATCTCAGCCGCCAAAGGATAATTCCTATAAAACTCACCCATTGCATCAAAGATTTCCCTGCACCGCTTTTCAAAGTCCGTTTCACGGGAAACGATATCCCTCACCGCTCCGCTCAGCTCCGAAAGCCCCTCGCAAATAAAGCTGTGGAGAATGTCCTCCTTGCTTCGGAAATAGGCATAGACAGTCCGTCTGCTGTATCCCGAAGCTATGGAGATATCCTCGATAGTCGCCGCTTCAAAGCCTTTTTCCGAAAACAGCCTGCCTGCACTTTCGAGAATTTTTTTCCTGTGAACTGCCGCAACTGCTTCATTTTTATTTTCTCTGCTCATAGTATACTCCTGTTATATTTAGTATACTTAGAGTATACCATATAGATATTGGAAATGCAATAGGGTTAACGAAATGTTTACATTCTGCAGGACAGGGCATACACATTTATATTATCCGAAAAAATTTGAGAAATTTTCAAAAACCCCTTGACAAAGGGAAAATAATGTGATATAGTATTAGATGTTGTTTGAATAAATAACAAAGCTATCATATTCTAAAGACAGCAGGTGGCAGTCAGGCTGCAACTATGACTTCCGTAAATCCTGCCGAGGAAAGAGATCGCTGTACTATTATGTTTGTACGCTCCTTTCCTGTACTGCAGGGAAAGGATTTTTCTTTTTTATGAATGGGTAGCATAATTTTCAACTTTTTCGGAGGTGAAATTTTATGCCAAGCGCAAAGATTCTTGAATCCAAGAAGGCAAGAGCTGCCGAGCTTACAGAGCTTGTAAAGAACTCCTGCTCGGGCGTTCTCGTTGACTACAAGGGTATCACCGTTGAGGAGGATACCAAGCTCAGAAAAGAGCTGAGAGAGGCAGGCGTTAAGTACTTCGTTGAGAAGAACACTATGCTCCGCATCGCTCTCAAGGAGAACGGTCTCGAAGATCTCTGCGGCGTACTCGAGGGTACTACCGCTATCGCTGTATGCGAGAACGATCAGACTGCTCCCGCAAGAATTCTCGGCAAGTTTGCTGAGGCTCACGACGACAAGTTCAACCTCAAGGGCGGATTTGTTGAGGGTACTGTTTATGACGCTAAGGGCGTTGAGGCTCTTTCCAAGATCCCTTCCAAGGATGTTCTGCTTGCTCAGCTCGTTGGCTCTCTCCAGGGTCCTATGCAGAAGCTCGCAGCTACACTCAAGTCTCTCGCCGACAAGAAGGCAGAGGAAGCTGCATAAGCATAATTTATATTGCTTTGTGGCGTGAAACAAAAATGTTTCTTAAAACAAAATAAAATTTAAAGGAGATTATTATCATGGCATCTGAAAAGATCACTGCAATTTTAGACCAGATCGATGTTCTTTCTGTTCTTGAGCTCGCTGAGCTCGTTGAAGCTATCCAGGAAAAGTACGGTGTAACCGCTGTTGTTGCTGCTGCAGGTCCCGCTAATAACGGTGGCGATAATGGAGCTGTTGAGAAGACTGAGTTCGACGTTGTTCTCGCTTCCTTCGGCGACAAGAAGATGGACGTTATCAAGGCTGTTAAGGACGCTTGCGGTCTCTCCCTCAAGGAGGCTAAGGAGGCTGTTGAGGCTGCTCCCAAGACCCTCAAGGAAGCTGCTCCCAAGGCTGAGGCTGAAGAGCTCAAGGCTAAGCTCGAAGCTGCAGGCGCTACTGTTGAGCTCAAGTAATCTGAGTTTTGAACATATAACGCTTTTGGGCGGTGCCGATTTTATCGGCACCGCCTTTTTATATATTTTCCTTTTGATTATGATAATTTTAAAGTGAGAGTCAAATTGGAATATGTCGGTCTGATTATTTTGATTAACGAAATTTGGTTTTGCTTAAACCTGTTAGCGAGTAGGCAAAGGGACAACCTAAGGAGAGGGAGAAGAAATAAACCCAACAAAAATGCGGACTTCCCCCTCTCCTACGGTTTTCCCCTTGCGACCTCTTTCCCTACCCTCTCCCCCTTTCTGCATTTTTACAGTTGTACTTTGACTTGTTAACTAAAGTCCTTTGCTTGGTTTTGTTCGGATTTGTTTACCACGACATCTCTTTTTTGCGATTTTCCATTTCTCGGGGTGGGGCATACGCCTATTCGGTTTAGGTCTGCGGTTTGAACTTGTGCCTTTGAAAGTGACCGTGCCACAAATGAGAGGACTTTTACGAAATATCCCAACGAGGTCGCTGCGGGTCGTCACCCGCTGCCTGCTTATCCAGCGTTCCATTATATGCAGGCATAAATTCTTTTAAAAATTCCTCCGCTTCGGGGAGATTCATCTCGTGAATGGCTTCAAGGGTGGATTTTTCCGCATCGGTAAAGTCGGAGTTGCCCATCTGCCGCTCCTCCACACATTTTATCAGGGCGGAAAGCTTATCCGCCGCCTTTACAAGCTTCCAAAGCTCCTTTTCCTCCTCGGTATGTCCCAGCAATGGGCGGTAATACTCCCGCAGATCTTCGGGAAGATAGGAAAGCATTTTCTCCTCAGCCATTTTCTCCACCTTGTCATACTCCGCACGTATCTCCGCATTGTAATATTTTACGGGGGTGGGCAGGTCGCCTGTGATTATCTCGGTGACATCGTGGTACATTGCAAGAAGTGCACAGCGCTGGGGGTCAACATTCCCTTTGAAGCGGACATTTCTGTAAAGGGCAAGTACGTGGGCGATGAATGCCGTTTCAAGGCTGTGCTCGCTGATGTTTTCGGTTATGGTGTTTCGCATAAGTCCCCAGCGGTTTATATATTTCATTCGGGAGATTATGGCGAAAAATTTTTCTTCGTTCATTTTGTTCATTTTTCCTTTCTTGAGAGCTTTGTATTTTCCGCCAGGAAATCTTTGTCGGCAGACAATGAAACAAAACTCGGTGTGAAAATCTTTGATTTTCACACATTCCTTTAATTGGTTATGGTCAATTTGGCTTTGAGGGTATTTTTATGCACTCGCTGCGGGATAATATGCCTATAGATTTTTTTGAAAGGTCTGATATTATTATGCAAAGCTTTGCTCTTGGCGGAAGCTCCCCCTGGTCGTCGACCTCGCCTATAGGACGGTACACCGCCGTATTTCTCGGCGGCGGCGTGCTTTATTCACTTATCGAGATAGTGGCAAGGGGCTATACCCATTGGACTATGACCCTGACGGGGGGCGTGTGCCTGCTCATAATGTACCTGCGCTACGCCCGCCACCCCGAGGACAGCATTCTTTTCAAATGCTTCTTCGGAATGTGCGTGATAACCTTTTTTGAGTTCACCGTGGGGTGCGTGGTCAATGTGCTGCTGGGGTGGGACGTATGGGATTATTCCCATATGTATCTGAATGTGCTGGGGCAGATATGTCCCTCCTACAGCGCAGGGTGGTTTCTGCTGTCATTGCCTGTGGCGGTCATATGCACGGCGGCAGGCAGTCCCGAAAGGCTGAAAACTGCGGAGGGCTAAGCGGCAGTTTCGTATTTACGGGCAACCTTTTTTCTCACGATGATGTAGCATAAAAGGTGGACAGAAGCGGTGATTATCCAGGTGATGGCATAGGAGAGATACACCGTTTCCACCGAGTGATATTCGGGTATTTGAAAAACCGTTGCTATCCAGAGAAGCCGCAGTCCGCAGGCTCCTACAAGGGAAACTATCATCGGCATTACCGAATAGCCTATTCCTCTGAGAGCGCCAACGAGAACGTCCATTATGCCGCAGAGGGCATAAACTCTCGATATATATCCGAGACGCACCATTCCTGCGGCAATTACCTCGGGGCTGTCGGTATAGATACCGAGAAGGGGTTCTCCGAATATCACCGCAAGATTTCCCAGGATAACTCCCACAGCGATAACGCATATCTCGCCGCAGACAAGTATCCTGTTAAGGCGCTTATACTGTCCTGCGCCGAAATTCTGGCTCATAAAGGAAAGGGTCGCCTGATAGAAAGAGTTCATTGCCACATATACAAAGCCTTCGATATTGGCGGCGGCGGAATTTCCCGCAACCACCACGTTGCCGAACAGGTTTACCGAGGACTGTATCACCACATTGGACAGGGCGAAAACTATTCCCTGAAAGCCTGCGGGCAGTCCTATACGCAGTATTGTTCCCAGCTCCTGCTTATGGACACGAAGCTTTTTGAGAATAAGCTTTATGGCTCCCGTCTCTTTCATAAGGCACCTGACCACCAGAAAGGCGGAAAGGCACTCGGATATGACCGTCGCCAGCGCTACGCCCGACACGTCCATTTTAAAAACAATGACGAAAAGCAGGTTCATTGCCACGTTCACCGCTCCCGCCGCCATAAGGTAATAAAGGGGACGCTTGGTATCGCCTATGGCACGAAGCAGGGCGCTGCCGAAGTTGTAGACCATTGAGGCGGTTATTCCCGCAAAATATATCCGCAGATAGTCGGCAGCAAGGTCGATTATCTCGTCGGGGGTGCTCATTAGTTTCAGCATTTCCTTTGCGCCGAATATGCCTATGACGGTAAGGACAACGCCGCTTATAAGGCTGATGGTTATTGATGTGTGAACGGTGCGGCTGAGAGCTTCTTCACGCTTTGCGCCGTAGTTTCGTGCGGCTGTTACGTTTGCGCCTATGGACAGCCCCACAAAAAGGTTGGTGAGGAGGTTTATGAGCGATGTGGTGGAGCCTACCGCCGCAAGGGAGTTATCTCCCGCAAAACGGCCTACCACCACGATATCCGCTGCATTGAAAAGAAGCTGGAGGATACTTGAGAACATCAGCGGCAGGGTGAATATCAGCATTTTTTTCAGTATGGAGCCGCTGCACATATCCATTTCGTATTTTTTTGCGTTTGTCATAAATGTTATCTCCGAATACTTTCAGTATTCTTTATTATATTCAGCTCACCATAATTCCGAGAATAGTAAGAGCTGTTTTGTCGCTGCCTTCGGAAAGCTTTATCTCAATGGTGTGTTTGCCCGTTTCCTTGCCGATGATGACCTGCTGAGGTTCGCCGTAATTGCCCCAGCCGCCCGAAAAATCTGCATCGAGGACGGATTTTCTTTCCCCGTCAACCAGGACATCGTATTTGCCGCCTTTGCCGTCGGTCTGCTTTAAGTAGAATATTCCCAGATTTTGGCACTCGACCTCAAATTTCAGATAGCCCTCTTCCTCGGTGACGAAATTGTCGGAGAAAAGTTCGGGGTAGACCTTATTGCCCGATATCTCAAAGCCGCTCATTTCCGTGGCTTCTGTCTGAGAGGCGCCAAGCATTTTCGCATTTTTGTAGTAATCGGCGGTGTAAGCGTTTGCTGTAAAGGCGGTGTCGGTATCGTCTATATTTTCCAGATCGTCGTAAACGCTGTCAAGATATCTTCCGAGGAGCTGACCGATAAGGCTGTGGCCTGCGTCGTTGGGGTGGATATTATCGGGGGAGATGTCCTTCCAGTTAAGAGTGCCTGCGGCAACCTCGGGATATACCACCTCACGGTAGCTGAGCATTGGCAGGTCATAGGCAAGACCTATTTCCTTATGGACTTCCTGTAAGCTTGTGCCGTCCTCCTGAGTGGTGAATAGAAGGATAACTGCGGGGTCGCCCTCGGCGTTAAGTATCTTTCTTACAAGGCTGTCGTAGGAATACTTGTTCATTACCTTGTCTGTGTCGTTTACTGAAAATTCAACAATGACCACATCGGGCTTTGCGGAAAGGAGCTGTTCATCTGCACGGTGAACGCCAAGATAGGAGTTCGTGCCGCCTATGCCTGCATTCACAAAGGTTATCTCGCTGCTTGGGAATTTATCAGTCCAGTATTTGTGGAAAAGCTCGGCGTAGCAGTTTGCCTGATTGGAGGCAAGGCTTCCCTGGGTGATAGAGCCGCCAATAACGCCTACGGTAACGGGTTCGCCGTTTTCAGCCTTTTTCATTGCGGCGGCAAGGCGGGAACGGTTTCCCTCGTTTAAAAGCGCTCTTTGATACATTTTATCCGTAAGCCCCGCTTCAAGGTCTACAGGCTCGCCGGGAGTCAGGTCGGCTTCGGTGACGGTTTCTGTTGAAGAGGCAGCAGTTTCGGAAACGTTTTCGGGTGCGGCGGCTTCTTCCGATTTGCAGGCAGTCATACTTACGCACATAAGAAGTGCGGCAAGTCCTGTGGTTATTTTTTTGTTCATTGGTAAATTTTCCTTTCAGATTTATATGTATGTATATTATATCACCTTTTTTTCGGGATTTCAAGGCTCGGAAAGAAAATCCTCCGCAGTTATATACAAACTGCGGAGGATTTTTTCAGAACATATTTCTTATAAAGGGCTTGACAAATCAGCACAGATGTGCTATAATATTATTACCGTCGGTTATCTGAGTGTGGTGTACCCCATAAGATACTCGTCTACTGCCTTTGCTGCCTCTCTGCCCTCTCTTATTGCCCATACCACGAGGGACTGTCCTCTGTGCATATCGCCTGCGGTGAACACCTTTTCAATGTTGGTCTTATAGGTGTCGGGGGAGGCGGTAGCTACGTTAGTCCTGGGGTTCAGCTCTACGCCGAATGCATCGGCAATGTACTTTTCTGTACCTAAAAAGCCTGCGGCGATGAGGACAAGGTCTGCGGGGATAATTTCCTCGCTGTCTCTTACCTGCTCCATCTTAGTTCTGCCTGTGGCTTCGTCCTTTACGGGCTGGAGACGAACTGTCTCAATGGAGTTTATATTGCCCTTTTCGTCCTTGATGAACTGCTTTACGGTGGTCTGGTAAATTCGAGGGTCGTGGCCGAATACTGCTATAGCTTCTTCCTGACCGTAATCGGTCTTGTTTACTCTGGGCCATTCGGGCCAGGGGTTGTTTTCCGCTCTTGTGTCGGGGAGCTTGGGCATCATCTCAAGCTGGACTACGGATTTGCAGCCGTGACGGATAGCTGTTCCGACACAGTCATTGCCTGTGTCTCCGCCGCCGATAACTACAACATTCTTGTACTTTGCGCTGATGTAGTAGCCGTCGGAGAGGTTGGAGCCCATAAGGCTCTTGGTGGTTGCCTTGAGGAAATCTACGGCATAGTAAATTCCATTTGCGTCACGTCCCGGAGCCTCGATATTTCGGGGATTGCCCGAGCCGCAGCAGAGTACAACTGCGTCAAATTTCGAGGTAAGCTCCTCGGCGGTTATATCCTTGCCTACGTTCACATTTGTCTTAAACTCTACGCCCTCGGCTTCCATAAGCTTTATGCGGCGGTCAACTACAGACTTTTCAAGCTTCATATTGGGTATGCCGTACATAAGCAGTCCGCCGGGACGGTCTTCACGCTCAAATACGGTGACCTTATGACCACGTCTGTTAAGTCTCTGGGCTGCGGCGAGGCCCGAGGGTCCCGAGCCTACTACGGCTACGGTCTTGCCCGTTCTTACGGAGGGAACGGAGGGCTCCATCAGTCCGTGGGAATAGGCATATTCGATGATGGAATACTCGTTCTCCTTGACGGTAACCGGGTCGCCGTTTAGTCCGCAGGTGCAGGCTTTTTCGCAGAGGGCGGGGCATACTCTCGAGGTGAACTCGGGGAAGCTGTTTGTGAGCAGCAGTCTGCGTGCCGCCTCGTCCATACTGTCGGTATAGATAAGGTCGTTCCACTCGGGGCAGAGGTTATTTAAGGGGCAGCCCGACACCATTCCGTTATGAAGAGGCTTGCCGTACTGGCAGAAGGGTACGCCGCAGTCCATACAGCGTGCCGCCTGCTTTTTTCTTGCCTCCATATCAAGGGGGGTGTGGAACTCACGATAGTTCTTAATGCGCTCGAGGGGTTCGAGACCTTCGTTTTCGGTTCTTTTATATTCTAAAAATCCTGTTGATTTTCCCATAGTAAATCATTCCTTCCTTTCCGTGCCTGTTACTTGGTGTTCTCATAGAATGCGGAGATACGTGCGTCGTCGGGGTTCATACCCTCGGCTGTGAACTTCTTTATGCTGTTCATCATCTTCGCATAATCGTGGGGAATGATCTTCTTGAATTTGGGAAGATATTCGTCAAAGTTATCGAGTATCTCTCTGCCTCGTACAGAACCTGTTGCCTGCGTGTGCTCCTCGATAAGGGATCTGAGTTCGTCGATATCCTCCTGCTCGGTAAGCTTGGAGAAGCCTACGAGAGCCTTGTTGAGCTTAGTGTAAAGGTCGAATTCCTCGTCAAGGACATAAGCGATACCGCCGCTCATTCCTGCCGCAAAGTTCTTGCTTGTTTTTCCGAGGATAACTGCACGTCCGCCTGTCATATACTCGCAGCCGTGGTCGCCTACGCCCTCTACTACAACTGTTGCGCCCGAGTTTCTTACGCAGAAGCGCTCGCCTGCGATACCTGCGATGAACGCCTTGCCGCTTGTTGCGCCGAAGAGTGCAACGTTGCCCACGATGATATTATCGTCTGCCTTGTACTTTGCCTCCTTGGGTGCATAGAGCACAAGTTTTCCGCCTGAGAGGCCCTTTCCGAAGTAGTCGTTGCTGTCGCCCTCAAGCTCAAGGGTGAGTCCCTTGGGAATGAATGCGCCGAAGCTCTGTCCGCCCGAGCCGTGACACTTAACAACATAAGTATCGTCCTCGAGAGTGTTGTAATATCTTCTTGTTATCTCGGAGCCGAAGAGGGTGCCGAGAGTTCTGTTAAGGTTGCTTACCTTGATATCAATAGTCTTAGGCTCCTTCTTTTCGAGAGCTTCCGACATTGCAGGGATTATGACCTTTTCATCGATTGTCTCGCCCAGCTTGAAGTCATATGCGTCGCCGGGGATAAAGTGAGAAGGTGTGTCGGTTCCTGCATAGGGATTATCGAGAATTTCCGACATATCTATCTTTGCTGCCTTGCTTCCCTCGGGGAAGTCCTTCTTTACAAGGAGGTCGGAACGGCCTACAAGCTCGTCAACGGTGCGTATACCGAGCTTTGCCATATACTCACGCATTTCTGTTGCTATAAAGCGCATAAAGTTTACGATATACTCGGGCTTGCCCTTGAAGCGCTTTCTCAGCTCGGGGTTCTGTGTGGCAACGCCTACGGGGCAGGTGTCAAGGTTACATACTCTCATCATTACGCAGCCCATTGTTACCAGAGGAGCGGTGGCAAAGCCGTATTCCTCTGCGCCCAGCATTGCGGCGATAACTACATCTCGTCCTGTCATCATCTTGCCGTCTGTTTCGATAACGACCTTGGAACGGAGACCGTTCATAATAAGAGTTCTGTGAGTTTCCGCAAGTCCAAGCTCCCAAGGCAGACCTGCGTTGTGAATGGAGCTTCCGGGTGCTGCGCCTGTGCCGCCGTCATAGCCCGAAATGAGCACTACCCCTGCGCCTGCCTTTGCAACGCCTGCGGCAATGGTGCCTACGCCCACCTCGGAAACCAGCTTAACGGAGATACGTGCGTCCTTGTTGGCATTTTTCAGGTCATAGATAAGCTGTGCCAGGTCCTCGATGGAGTAGATATCGTGGTGAGGAGGAGGGGAGATAAGAGCCACACCGGGTGTGGAGTGACGGGTCTTGGCTATCCAGGGATATACCTTCTTTGCAGGCAGATGTCCGCCTTCGCCGGGCTTTGCGCCCTGTGCCATTTTTATCTGGATCTCCTTTGCGGAGGTGAGGTATTTCGATGTTACGCCGAAACGTCCCGATGCCACCTGCTTGATGGCAGAGCATTTATCCTCCGGCATTCCTGCGGTGATTATTCTTTCAAGGTCCTCGCCGCCCTCGCCGCTGTTGGACTTGCCGCCTATCATATTCATTGCGATCGCCATACATTCGTGGGCTTCCTGAGAAATGGAGCCATAGGACATTGCACCTGTTTTGAAACGGTGCATAATGCTTTCTACGCTTTCTACCTCGTCAAGGGGTATGCCGCCGTCGGGGGCGAATTTAAAGTCAAGGGTGCTTCTGAGGGTGAGATTTCTCTCCTCGGCGTTAAGATACTCGGAATATTTCTTGAAAAGGCTGTAGTCGTTTGTCCACGCTGCCTGCTGGAGAAGATGTATAGTCATAGGATTATACATATGCTCCTCCTTGCCGCTTCTGGACTTATGGCTGCCTACGCTTTCCATTGCATCGTTTACGGTAAGGTCTCTGGGGTCGAATGCGGCATCGTGGCGGGCAATTACCTGATCGCTGATATCATCAAGGTCTATGCCGCCCACCCTGCTGACGGTATCGGGGAAGAATTCATCGCACACGCTCTTGGAGATACCGAGAGCCTCGAATATCTTGCTGCCCTGATAGGACTGGATCGTGGAGATACCCATTTTAGAGGCTATCTTTACAATGCCGCTGACAATTGCCTTGACATAGCAGTTGAGCGCTTCTGTATATTCCTTGTCGATAGCCTTGCCAGAGGTAAGCTCATAGAGAGTATCCATTGCAAGATAGGGGTTTACGGCACTTGCTCCGAAGCCCAGAAGGGTTGCAAAATGATGCACCTCGTAAGGCTCGGCAGTTTCAACGATTATGGAGATGGCGGTGTTCTTTCTTGTCTTTACAAGGTAATTTTCAAGGGCTGCAACGGCAAGGAGAGAGGGAATTGCAAGGTGATCCTTATCAACACCTCTGTCGGAGAGGATAAGGATAGATGCGCCTGTCTCGTGAGCCTTGTCTGCCTGTGTATAAAGGTTTTCGATCGCCTGCCTGAGGGTGGAAGTGTCCTTTTTGTAGAGCATTGAGATGTCTGCGGTTTTAAGTCCCTCAATGTTGGCGGTGCGAATTTTCAGAAGGTCGAGGTTTGTAAGAACGGGGTTCTTTATCTGGAGTACACGGCAGTTCTTTTCGTCCTCCTTGAGGATATTGCCCGAGGTGCCCAGATATACCGATGTATCGGTGATGACCGACTCTCTGATAGCGTCGATGGGGGGATTTGTTACCTGTGCGAAAAGCTGCTTGAAATAATCAAAGAGAGGGGGATTTTTCTTTGAGAGCGGGGGAATAGGAGTATCTACGCCCATTGCAGCTGTAGGCTCTGAGCCGTTTAACGCCATTGGTATCATTGTGCTTCTGATAGCTTCATATGTATAACCGAAGGCGTGCTGAAGTCTTTCAAGCTCCTCTCCCGAATATCTGAGAGGCTTCTTGTTGGGGATATTGAACTCGTGGAGAGAGTAGAAATTGTGGTCGAGCCACTCGCCGTAGGGCTGTCTCTTGCTGTAGTAGTCCTTTATCTTCTCGTCCTCGATAAGCTCGCCCTTTACGGTGTCCACAAGGAGCATTTTTCCGGGGTGGAGACGTTCCTTTTTAACGATAGTCTCAACAGGGATATCAAGTGCGCCTACCTCTGAGGAAAGGATAAGATATTTTCCGCCCTTATTATCGTCGGTGATGTAATAACGTGAGGGACGGAGACCGTTTCTGTCAAGCACAGCTCCTACAAGGTCGCCGTCAGAGAAGATAATGGAGGCAGGGCCGTCCCACGGCTCCATCATTGTTGCATAATACTGATAGAAAGCTCTTTTTTCACGGCTCATTGTTGTCTGGTGCTGCCAGGGTTCGGGGATAAGGGTAATTACGGCAAGGGGAAGGTCTACCCCTGCCATTGTCATAAATTCAAGAGTATTGTCAAGACGTGCGGAGTCGGAGCCTGTTACGTCAAGGATAGGAACGATATCCTTCATTCTGTCGCCGATATAATCGGACTTTAATACGGACTCACGGCTGAGCATTTTATCCACATTTCCCGTAATGGTGTTTATCTCGCCGTTATGCACCATCATACGGTTGGGGTGGGAGCGCTGCCAGCTGGGGTTGGTGTTGGTGCTGAAACGGGAATGAACGATTCCTATTGCGCTGTGATAGTCCTCGCAGTCAAGGTCCTTATAGAATTTTCTCAGCTGGTCTACAAGGAACATTCCTTTATATACTATTGTACGGCTTGAGCAGGAAACCACATATGTCTCCTTGTCTGCCTTTTCAAATACCATTCTTGCGATATAAAGCTTTCTGTCGAAGGGGAGTCCCTTTTCGCAGTCAGCAGGCTTTTCAATGAATGCCTGATAGATATTGGGCATACTTTCAAGTGCCTTGGAGCCTAATACGGAGGGCTCAACGGGAACTTTTCTCCAGCCTAAAAATGTAAGCTTTTCATCGGCAAGCACCTTTTCAAAGGTTGCCATTGACTTTTTCAGCTTGTCCTCGGACTGGGGGAAGAAGAACATAGCTATTCCGTATTCTCTCTTGCCGCCGATCTTTATTCCTTCCTCGGCGCATACCTTTGAGAAGAATGTGTGGGATATCTGGAGAAGTATTCCCACGCCGTCGCCTGTTTTTCCCTCGGCGTCCTTTCCTGCACGGTGCTCGAGAGTTTCAACGATCTTGAGGGCGCTGTCAACTACCTTGTAGTCTGCCTCGCCGTTCATATTTACTACTGCGCCTATTCCGCAGTTCTCGTGCTCGAAGCGGGGGTCATAGAGTCCCTGCTTTGCGTATGGTTCCTGTACTCTGTAGTTGTCCATAGCCATTACTCCTTACTTTCTGCTATACTCTGAAAGCCGAAACTCTCCCTGAAAAAGCCCGGCTTTTTCGGCATATTATAATTCTATCACAGGAAATTCTCCTTGTCAATACAATTTTGCAAGTTTTAATAAAAATCTTGCATTTTGACTTGAAATATCATACTTTTAAGGGGGTTTTTGCTCAATTTATGAAAAAGTTATAAAATGATGTGTCAAAAATACGGCTCGGAGGGGTAAAAAAATTGACCCGAAAGCAATTTTACTTTCGGGTCGGGTGACAACATATTTACAATTTGTATTGTTATTTGATTTATTACTCAGAGTATTTCGAGTCTATTCCCAGATATTCCTCTAAAGTAAGTCCGCTGTCGTACACCTTTTGGGCGGTATCTGTGCCAAGGTATCTTATATGCCACGGCTCATACATATATCCCGTAACGCTTTCGCCGTTTTCGGGATAACGGATTATAAAGCCATATTCGGCGCAGTGTACTTTTAACCAATCGTATTCGGCGGTGTCGGCAAAGGTGATGTCAATGGTGTTGAGATCAAAGGCAAGTCCTGTCTGATGCTCGGAATGTCCCGGACGGGCGGAATATCTGTCGGCTTCCGATTTGCCGCTTTTTTCCACATATCTTTCGTACAGCCCTGCCTGATAATCATAGGAGCGGAAGCCTGAGGATATGTAGATATTAAGTCCCTCTGCGGCTGCGGCGGACTGCATTTTGTCAAAAGCTGCCTGTGCGTCGGGGTCTACGCCCGGGTTATAGTCGGGAGGAAGGGCATAGGTCTTATTGGCGATAAGTATGCCGTTTATGTAGGTAAGCTGTGTGTCGCTTTCGCTGCTTTCGGCAGGTTTGGTTTCCTCCGGCTCGGGTGCGGCGGTGACGGTGACACTTACTTCCGCATATACATCGGGAGATACGGCGGACTGCACCTTTATTATACATTCGCCCTCGGATATGGCGGTGATATTGCCTATATCGTCCACCCGGGCTACGCTTTCGTCCGAACTGCTCCATATCTCCGATTTATCGGAGGCGTCCTCGGGGTACATTGTCACTATGGGCATTGAGCTTTCGCCCGCTTCAAGGGTTATCTCGTAATATGTAAGGTCTATGGCGGTTATTTCTATGCTGTCGGGGTCATTTTCTTCCTCTTCGGTCTGTACGGGAAGCTCTATGGGAGGTTCCTCGGAGTCTGTCCAGGTCTCGGCAGGCTTTGCGGTCTCGGTGACTGTCTCAGCAGTCTCCGGATCTGCAGAAACGGATTCGGTCTCGGGTGCGGCGGTCTCATCAGCAAGCGGCTCGGAAGATACTACATTATCTCCGCCTGCGGGAAGAGCGTCTGTTTCATCGGGAAATTCCTCAACGGAAGTGCAGGCAGCAAGCGCAAGGGCTGCCATAACGGCGGCAGAAATTTTAAGCTTTTTCATTTTATGTATCTCTTTTCTTTATTTCTTTTATTTTATTCGGCGGGTCCGGAGGAGGTGGTTGTTTCGGCAGAAGTGCCGGCTGCGGTTTCCATAAAGTCGTAATTATCCTCGTCTATGGGCAGGGGCTGTACATCGGGAGTGGGAGGCAGGTCAAGACCGTCTATGCGGTGCTCTTCAAGGAAATTTTTCCAGAATTCTACGGCGTGGTCGTAATTTACCTGCATTTTTTCCTTTTTCATTCCCATTGTGTCCACAGGCTTTCTGAACGACACGTAAAGGTCGGTATCGTCTACGGTGTCCGCTCCCAGCATATCCATAAAGTCGGTCCCTGCAAGGCGGTAGCCTATTTCCTCGGCGTAGGGGTCATCCGGGAATATCTCACGGCAGTCCATAAAAACGTCCTCAAGTGCGCCTATGGACTGATATGCGTCCTTGTCGCCTATTATCATTACCACATTGCCCGACTGGAACTCGCCGATAAGCTTTGTGCGGTCGCTCTGGGCATAATAAAGAGACGCCATTGTTTCATCGGCATAGCCTGTGGGGACATAATAGAGACGGGCAAGCGGCTCGCCGTCACCGTTGTAGTCGGGACAGTATTTGCTCCAGAGGGCGGTAAGCTCTCCCGAATAGTAGCTCATATCATAATCGGCGGCAATGTACATCGACTGCACGTCGGGGCGTTCCTTGCGGATAAAGTCATATATGAGAAATGCTGCAAGGGCGACAAGCATTATTCCCACAATGATAAAGGCTTTGTTATGATAAAAGAAGTTGCCTATCTTTTCCCAAACGGTATAGGTGCGGACTTCTTCGGGTACAGTCTCGATATCCTCCTCGGAAATTACGCCCTGCTTTAGCTTCATTAGCTCTATACGTTCCTGTCTCAGCTTGTCCTCGTAGGCTTTGCGCTGCTTTTCCTCACGCTTTGCTCTTTCTTCGGCTCTTCTTGCTTCCTCGGCAAGCTCCGCTTTTCTGTCGGCGGCGTCTATCTCACGGACTGTCTGTAAGAATGACTTGGGCCTTTCGCTTTTTTTATCCTTGTTTTCATTGCTTTCGCTGCTCTCGTTTTCGGTGTTTTTTTCCTTATCTTCCATTTTGCACCTCTGTGTATAAAGATATAAAAGAGGGGAACGCTTTGCGCCGTTCCCCCCGTATTTGATTTTTTATGTATGAGTCTATTATATCACAGGTTTGTTTTTTTTGCAAGGGGTAATTTAGTGATTTAAAGATAATAGATCACCCCTTTCCGCCAAAGCGAAAAGGGGGACGGATCCCGGGCTTGGATAAACTTCATTGCTTTACCGCTCCGAAAACGAAATAGCTTGTCACTCCCTCTGGATATGCCGCTTTGCTGTAGGGCAGCCCGGAAACGGTCATTGAATTTCCGTGGTCAAGCTCGGAAACGTTACAGTCAAGGAGAGCGGAAAGTCTCACGAAGGTCTCCACGGTCGGCGGTGAATCGGTGTTGTCATTTGTCATTGCGGCGATCGCAGCGGTATCACAGTCAAATACGGCTCTGCGTGTACATTCGTCCATTCTGTCCGCATCGTGTGGTTCAAGGTAATGAGAAAAATCCGTTGAGAACACAAAAAAGCAGTTCTTTTCTGCGGATATCTCATTTAAAAGCTCCGAAAGCTGTCGGGGGATATCATCATCTGCCTGCCCCGAAATAAGCACGCAGGCTATCTGCGCATTCGGAAAAAATCCGGCGGCAAAGGGTATGAGCCCCGAAGCGGAATGGTCAGTCTCAAGCATACTGTCGTCATATGCCGCTCCCAGCCTTGAGGAGAAAAGCTCCGACAGCTCTCTGTCGTTTTCCAGAACGCCGAAGGGCGTGTTCCAGTCGGCAAGAGAGGTTATGATATCATTTCCTTTCGGCTCGTGTATGGGGGCAACTATCACCACCGTATCTGTACTTTCCCGTGTCTCTGCGGCTGTCCGGAATGCGGAGGATATCATTTCACCTGCAAGAAGATGATGAGGAACGGTGGCGCACATAAGCTGTCCGCCTGTTTCATATGTGCGGTTCATACCGTCTAATGCGCCGAATTCCTTTTCATTGTAATAGAGACATTCAAGCTGTCCGAAGCTTTGCTTGCTTTCCGTCAGGACGGTTTCGGACAAAACGCTGCTTTCGTCTGCTATACAGGTATCGCTTTGCTCACCCTCATTCTCCGCACAGCCCCACATAAGGAGGACGGTGCAGAGAATTACAGCGGTCATTTTTTTGTTTTTCATATTACTTTACGGTTATGGTCTGAGTCTCGGAAATGCCGCACACATTGTCCCTGCCGCAGGCATAGGCACCCTCTGCCACAAATTCGCCGGAAACGGCTATGCGGAACTTATACCCTGCTTTGCCGTCCTTATTGGTATAAAGAGTTACCGTCTGCTTTGAGCATCTCCAGCTGTTATTGTCCACATATCTTCCGCAGGAGGGGATAATGTCGGTAACATAGCAGTAAGGCTCGGAAGTGGTGATATTTACCGTTACAAGAGCGCCGGGTCTGTATCCGCCCGAACCGACTGAAAGGGTCTTGGTAACGCCCAGGTCTTTCTTTTTGTTTATATCGGTCACTCTGCCGCTGTAGTTCATAAATGTGCGGATATTTCCCGAAACGGCTTTGAAGTCCGCAGACTTGAACTGCTCCTCGCCAAAGCCTATGCAGGTGCCGAAATGGCGGTCAAGGGTCACAAGCTTCTCCTCATTTCCGCTGTTATAGCTGAAAACAGCATCGGTATCCGAGTCGGCGCTGTAGTGCTTCAGATAATAGATAAGCTCGGGTGCTGCGGTGTCATATACATATTCGGTATTCACTATATACCGTGCCATTTCGTCTGCCTCGGGAAGTCCCGAAGCTGCTGCGGCAACAAGGGCATATTTGGTATATTCGAGGGTATCTGAGCCTTTTATGCAAAGCTGTGTGCCGTCGTCGGTCTCAGTTCTTTCGGCATCGGCAAGATACCCGGAGAGATATCCCGAAGCAGTCTCGCAGTCTCCTATAACTGCAAGGGCGGCTATGAGCTTTATCCTGTCAAGTCCCTCAAATCCGCTGTTTTCATCGGCAAGGATACGGCGAAGCTGTATCATCACAGGCTCACCCATTGCGGCAAGTCCCAGATATGCGTCGGCAACGTCCGCAGCGGCGGAGTCTCTGTCGTTGATGATCGTATAATAGCTATCCACAGCCAGACTTCTGCCCATTAACTCGGGTACTGCCGCAAGAAGCCTTGCTGTGAGCCCGGCATCCCCCTCGGAAGCGTCAAGGAGCTTGACAAAGCCCTTGCTGTCAAGGTTTACTTTACATTCGAGATATTCTTCCTCGGTGATAAATCCGAACTCCTTCATTGCATACTTTGAGGCGATAGTCGTATCGGTCCTGCTGCCGTAATATTCCGAAAGCTTATAGAGGACATCGGTATAAAGCATATAGTCCTTGTTGAAAAATGTGATACGCACGGGCCATCTAAGGGAATCGGCGGAGTTCAGCTCCGAAATATCCGATACCATCATCACGGGCACCTCAAGAAGTGTTTCCCGAACGTCAAATGTGTATTCCGCAGCGTCCTTTCCGTTTTCTCCCTCGGTCTTGAAAAGTGCCTTATACTCTCCCTCGGGCAGCTTGCCAAAGGAAACGGAGTCCCCGGATTTTCCCGAAAGGGTCTTATTTACGCCGTTTCCGCTTACTGTTATGCTGACGTCCTCTGAACCGTGAAGATTTGCGGCAAGCACCACGTCATCGCCTGTATGGAAGCTGTCGGGCATTATTGGCGTAAGGAAAACAGGCTGCTTTACAACAACGGGATATTTGGTATTTCCTGCATAGACTGCGCTGCTCTTGCCGCTTTCCTCTCCTTTGGTATATGATACTGCAAGGGCAGTCGCTCTCCAGGTGGTGAGGTTGTCGGGAAGCTTAACGGTAAAATGCGCCGTTCCCGAGCTGTCGGCTGTACTTTCGGAGAACATTGCCGTATCCTTGAAGTCCTTGCGGACTGACCAGTCGTCGTCTCCTCCACCCTTTTCTCCGCCGCCGTCACGGTCGAGAGTGTGCTGGACATAGCTGAAATATTCCGTTACAGAGGGTATGTAAATGCTCTGGTAAAGTTTTCCCAGAACATCTGCGTTCTGCTCGCCCATAGCAAATGCTGCTTCGTCCACCACGCTCAGAAGCACTGACGCTCCTTCCGCAGGCTTTCCGTCCTCATAGCAAGCCTTGACGGTCACCTCGGCGGTATCTCCGGGAAGATATGTCTCCTTGTCTGCCGAAACATCAAGGGTTATCTTTCTCTCCGACGGGTCGAAGTTGAAGTTCATCCAGTATTCGTGGACGGGATATACGTGTCTGCCGTCAAAATATGCGCCGCAGACATTTACTGTGGGGATACATTCACGGGTCATCGTATATTCAAATCGGGAGTCTGTATAGATCCTGCTGTCGGTGAAGTCATTTCCGTGGACTGTAAAAAGTATCCTTCCCTCGCATTTTTCATCTTCGGTGGAATAGTTCCTTTTCAGAGTAAAGGGAACAGACTTGTTTTCCGTAAATTTAAGATCATATACGTCATTGTATTCGTCGGCTTCAAAGGTGTAATATCTGTAGGAGCTTTCGTTTGAATAATAAGAGCCGTATCCGCAGGGATAATATTCGGAAACAGTATTCCTGCCCTTGCTGTCCTTCCACGAGAGGGAAATTTTATAGCTGCCATCGTCTTTCTTGATAGGAACATCTTTGATAACGGCTTTTCCGTTTTCGGTCTTTACCTTATATTCGCCCAGGTCTTCCGTCACAGTTTCATACTTATATTCGGTAATGTTTTTCTTCTGCAGAAAATCATAATGGCTGCCGCTTTCCGTCTTTACATAGTAGGTATGAGTAACCTCGGCGGTTATTTCCGTATCTGCGGGAGCACCTCTGAAAACATCGTAGTTGTCATATTCATATACATATCCCTCGGGAATATTGTCAAGGGTAACGTAATTTGCAGTAAAGGCAAGTTCGCCTGTTTCCTTGTCCCATTCACACTCTGCCATAATATCACGGCTGAATGAGTAAACAGTCTTATGACCTCCGCTGTATACGTCCTGCACTCCCGATATTGTGGCATTGATATAATTTCCTGAGAGCCTGAAATACTCGTTGTCTTCCAGTTTTACCTCTGCCTTTGCATATCCGTTTTCATCGGTCACTATTTTTTCGGGAGAGACCACCGTGACCCCATAGTTATTTATCTCAAATCCAAGTCCCTCGGCAGGCGTTGTGTCATAGAAAGCTGCGTTTATTTCCACCGGAACAGTTTCGCCGTCATACAGTATCACATAATCCGGAGCGTCCACATATACGGTATATATCGGCTTGTCGTAATCCTGAATGGATACGAATTTGGTGCAGAGCTTTGTGTCTCCCGAATAGAGGGCGACCATACTTCCCCAGGAATTGGTATGGTTTTTATATGTAAACTCTGCGGTGAAGGTACCGTCCTTGCCAAGAGTCACATCTTTGCTGTCAAGAACGGTTTCGTTATCGTCCCAATAACGTCCCTCGCCGAAAACAAGCTTCAGATCACCCGGGAGAGTCTGATCTGCCGTTCTTGACCTGATAACGCCCCATACCTGCACGGTATCGGAAGTGAGATAGGTCTCTCTGTCGGTAAAGAGATACATAAAATAGCTGTCTCTCGGGTCCTTGGCACCGTCGGGAGAGTAGCTGTAGATATCCGCATAGGTCTTTCCGTTATAGGTGATCTTTAAGATACCTCTGCCGTAAGTTTCCTCGGGGATATCCATAAACGCAAGACCGTCTCCGTCTGCTGCGGCGGTATAGCTGCCATTGTCTGTGGTAAGCTCGATCTTTGCGCCCGAAGCGGCATTTCCCGAATTTGTATCGTTTATGAAAAACTGCGCCTGTCCGGGAAGTCCTGCACTATATACGGAAACTGTGCTTATCTGGATATGTCTTTGTATCTTGGTTACATTATTGCCCGACTGTGCGTTTATTTCCGCAAGGTACCAGCCCTCCTCCAGATCATCGGGAAGCATAAGGAAGTTGGGAGAATTATAGTGATCTCCGCCCTCACGAAGACGGCTCTTTTCCGAATAGACCTTTGCAAGTCCTCCGGTGGATACCTCATTGCCGCTTTTTGACTGCGCAAGGGAGCTTATATATTTGTCCGGACTGTCAATACGGTAGATATCCACATTAAAATCCGTATCCAGATAGTCATCGGAGCAGAATATCTCCACGACGGTGAGATCGCCAGGTACAAAGGTCTCGGTGCTGTCGGCGGTATAACAGTAGCTTTTGCTGTAGTCCTTCGAGGTCTTGAAGCAGAAGCTGTGATCCTCCCCGAGAACAGTATTGTCCTTTGATGGCAGACCCTTTTTCAGGGTAATGGTGTAATTCTTATCCTCTTCAAGGGACTTGTCGGGAATGAAATACAGCGTGGAAAGGTGGCTTTCAAGCCGTCCCGCAACATCCGGCGTTATCTCAAAATAATCCTTTGCGGCGTCGGGGTCGACCTCTGAGCTGAAAGTGATCTCGATACCTGTGTCGATATGTACATAGTCGCTGCCGTCAGCGGGATATGTCTGCCTCACTTTGAATATATCCTCTGTCTGGAACGCCCATTTATAAAGACTGTCTCCGCTGCCGTTTTTGAGCCCGAGCCTTACAAGTTTACCCGAGGGCAGTTCCTCAGAGGGCTTGATGAGAAAAGAATTATCCTTCTCACCGGCTGTTACGTCAAAGGGAACGTCGGGAGAAAGGGTTATTGCATCCGATAGTGTTTCTTCGGAAACGGCTCTGTCAAGAGTCAGCATAAAGGAGCTTTCACAGCCGATAAGTCCTTCGCCCTTATCCTCGGTTGGCTCAACGGAAAGTATTTTGCCCTTAAATGCCTCGGTCAAAGGCTCTGACGATGATGTCTCTGCCGAGGTGACCGGTGCTTCGCTTACAGTCTCTGTGCTCTCCGAGACCGATGCTTCGATTTCCTGAGAAGATGTTGCTGCGGATATTTCCTCGTCTGAAGGGGCATTGTTCATACAGCCCGAAAATACCCCTGACGCCATTATTACTGCCGTGAGAAGTGCAGCAAGGCGCTTATGCGTTGTTTTGTTCAAATCTATCCCTCCATACATTATTGTCATTGTCGGCTGCGGCTATGTCCGCAGACGGCTTTTTCCGCTCCCGGGAATAATACCAATTGTTAAAAACAATTATATCATATATTATTATTTTTTTCAATGTTTTTGAAAAATATTCCGATTTTTTATGCGGCAAGGTTAAAACGGATATATAAATACAGTTTTTTCGTATATCACTTACTAATAAAACAGAAATGCTGACAATACAAACAGCAGCATAAAACAGTATTTTACGCTGTTTTATGCTGCTCCGTTAATTTCATATTCAAGTTAAATATTTTCCTGCGGATTCGGTCACGGCAAGCCCTCCACAGCTTGTTTCTTTAAGAGAGCCGTGCATCAGGATCCCAATTCGTTTCATACTGTCGATCACATCGTCGGGTACTACTGCGCTTCGTATACCTGCCAATGCCAGCTGGGCGGAAGTGATGGCATTAACGGCACCATACGAATTTCTTTTTATGCACAGAACTTCCACAAGTCCCGCCACAGGGTCGCATACAAGACCCAGCATATTTTTAAGTGAAAGTGCGGCTGCGTGCATAACAGCTTCGGCATCTCCGCCCTGCAAATACGCAAGTGCTCCCGATGCCATTGCGGCGGCTGAACCGATCTCTGCCTGACAGCCTCCTGCGGCGCCTGCAATAAATGCATTTTCGGCGATCACTTTTCCAATGCCTGCTGCCACATACAAAGCTCGCACCATCTGCTCTTCGCAGGTATTATGCTCCTCCGCATAGCTTAACAGCACCGCAGGGAGGACACCGCAGGCGCCTGCGGTGGGAGCTGCCACAATTCTTCTCATACAGGCATTGGACTCTCCCATTTTTATTGCCTTTTCCATAACCTTGCCCACAAAGGGACCGCAGATATTTTTATTCTGAGCATTATACTTATGGAGCTTTTCGCCGTCTCCGCCTGCTCTTTTGCTGGCAGAACGTAGACTGCCGTCATAGCTTTCGTCAGCCGCCTTCATTGCCAGGTACATTTCAAGCATTTTGTTATAAGACTCCTCAGCTGTCCGTTCGCTTGCTTCCATATCCTCCTGCTGTATTATTTCCCACAGCTCTTTGTTAAGCTTAACCGATAATTCCTGCAATTCTTTTAATGAATGATATTCCATCATATAATAAAACTCCTTTACCGGCAGCCATTTGTCCGATATGGAAAATGCACTTTGCTTTGCACATTATACCGGACATTGTGACGAATTTTATACTTCGATATATACTTCATAATTCATATTAAGTCGCAGTTGACAAATACTTATTTTGTGGTACAATCCTTTGGTAATATGACTTCTGTCCTGCTTTCTCGGCAACAAAATCAACCTCAAGGGTCTTGTTCTTTCCCACAGTCACAGTGTAACCACGTCGAAGCAGCTCAATATAAACGATGTTTTCAAGCACCTGCCCGATATCCCTCATATTGTTTCCGTACACAGCTTCACGGATACCGTGATCGGTAAGATATATCTTTTCCTGGAACTGCAGAATGTTCTTTCCGATAAGCTCCTGCCTTGAAACCAGATGAAAGAGGCAGGCACTCTGACAGTAATCAATATAGTTGTAAAGCGTTTCGTTGGAAATGCTTCTGTTCTCACTTTTCAGATACTTTGTAATGCTTGAGGCAGAAAACACATTGCCGATATTACCGATAAAATACATCAGCATTCTTTTGAACTGCTCAACATCCCGTATCTTGTTCCTGGATACGATATCCTTTATCATTATGGAATCATAAATATCGCTCAGATACTGCTTTTTATCGTTATCCTCCAGCGGAAACTGATAAAGAAACGGCATACCGCCCCACTGCATATAAGTGTGGAACACTTCCGCTTCGGATCTTTCGGGCAGCATCAGCATTACTTCCTTGAAAGAAAAGGGATACACGTTTATTTTTACATAACGCCCGGCAAGATAGGTTGCAAGCTCGCCCGAAAGAAGCTTGGCATTTGACCCCGTAACATAAATATCACAGTCAAAATCTATCATACAGGAGTTTACAAGCTTTTCCCAGCCGCAAAGTTCCTGTATCTCATCAAGAAAAAGATAGATCTTTTTTCCCGCTCTTTCACATACTGTTTTGATATGCTCGTAGGTGCTGTCAACGCTGCTGACGTAACTTACAGCTTTTGACTCAAAGTTGATTGAAAGAAAACGGTCTTCCGATATGCCATTTTCTTTTAGTTCGTCCTGTATAAGCGTCAGCATAACGGATTTTCCGCAGCGGCGAATACCTGTCAGGACCTTTACTATGTTCTGCCCGATGAACGGACGAATGCGTTCCATATACATTTCTCGCTTTATCATGGTCTTCATCTCCTTACATATATTATAACACAAATTATAAGTGATAATCAAGTGGTTTTTAAAAATAGTTTTCGATATAACGAAATCTGATGAGAATTTACAAAAAAATCTCATTATAACAAATACCGCTCCCATATTTGGTGTATGGGAGCGATAAATTTATCCTAATGCTTTTGAAATTGCATCGGCAGAGGCGATCTTGGAGTTGTATTCAAGATGGCTGTAAAAGTTTGCGGT
>NZ_JBNMJV010000010.1:0-77107 GCF_050874005.1 Huintestinicola sp. | reverse complement strand
GTCGATAAAGTGTTTAGTCGAAAAAATTTGCACAAATAAGGTCATAGTAAAAGTTTCGTCCACCTTTTCAAAGGTGGCAGGGGTCAAGGGGGCGGCGCCCCTTGTCGCCCTTCCGCAATGATAAACAAAGTTTATCTGCGAAATCTCCTTTATCCTTCAAGAACGGAGCAAGGGGTGAGAAATGCGACAGCATTTCGAGGGGAAGGCATATTGCGAAGCAAGCTTCACACGACCGCCTCCCCTTGTAGAGCGCTCAAACACCCTTACTCTCAAAAACGTTCCGGTGGAACGTTTTTGACAAAGCAATTTCTGTATGGGTTTGTGCATATTATATAATTGTCCGTTTCTTTTTCGACAGACTGAACCGCCTTTCGGAAATACCCAAAAGGCGGTTTTATCAGATGTTTATGATATTAGTTTCCGGTAACGATGTAGGGCTGAACAGCGCTTGCAAGAATATTTGCAGGCATTGTCTGGAGCCAGATCTTGCCGGGGCCTGTAACCTTTGTGTTAAAGAGACCCTCGCCGCCAAGGAGCATATTTCCTACGCCCTTGACTGTCTCGATATCCATAGAGCAGGTAGCTTCCATAGCCGCAAAGTAGCCTGTGTCGATGAGCATAGAATGACCGGGAGCCAGGTCATACTCAACAATGCCGCCGTTTATCTCAAGGAAGACCATACCCTTGCCGGTGAACTTCTGCATAATGAAGCCCTCGCCGCCGAAAAGACCTGCGCCGATCTTCTTCTGGAAGAAAATTTCCATATTAACGCCGATAGTGTTTGCAAGGTATGCGGATTTCTGAGCAACGATAGGCTGAACGCTTGTATCAAAGCAGATGATATCGCCGGGGAAGGTTGAAGCAAATGCGATCTCGCCGGGGCCGCCTGCTGCGGAATATGTATTGCGGAAGATTGACTCGCCTGTTACAGCGCTTTTAGCCATTTTTCCCAGAGCGCCCAGAAGACCGTTGCCGCCTCCTGAGCCGAGACCTGTCTGCATCTGCATAGTAGGGGTCATCCAGGACATAGCGCCTTTCTGACACTCAACAGCCTCGCCTGCTTCAAGACGGCAGATGAGCACGGGCAGGGGAGCGTTTTTAACTTCGTACTGCATAATAATACCTCCATAATTCCATAATATCATAATAGGATTTTAGCAATTTTGCAATTTAATCATAACATAAAATAATCAATGTGTCAATAGATTATTATAAATTCTAATCTGATTTTTATTTTTCCATAACATAAAATAATTTTTGGGAAGTGATATCAATGTCAAAAGAAGCAGGCATAAATCAGAAGCTGAAATTCTTATATCTTGCGGATATTTTCAGAAGTGAGACCGACGAGGAGCACCCTATCAGCATATACTCCCTTTCGGAGCGCCTCGAGGATCTGGGTATAAAGGCTACCCGAAAGACACTCCTTGATGATATCCGTCTTTTAGAGGATTACGGAATGGACATCATCACCGTTCCAATGGGCAAAATGCTTGGCTATTATCTTGGCAGCCGCAGCTTTGAGCTTCCCGAGATAAAGCTTCTTGCGGACGCCGTAAGCTCCTCACGTTTCATAACCGAAAAGAAATCCCGTACCCTGCTTAAAAAGCTTGAGGGACTTACCAGCAATTTTCACGGGCAGGAGATAAACCGCCGGGTCTTTGTGGCAAACCGTATCAAATCGGAAAACGAGGCGATCTACATAAGCATAGACACCATTCAGCAGGCGATAGACAGCAAAAAACAGATATCCTTCCGCTACTTTGACCGCACGGTGGGAATGAAGAAAAAATACCGTCCCGGAGGACGTACCTGCTCCCCCTACGCCCTTGCCTGGAACGACGGCAGCTATTATCTTGTGGGCAAGCAGGGAAAATACTCGACCCTTTCAAACTTCCGCATAGACCGTATGGAGAATGTGGTGATCCTTGATGAAAAAGCCGAGCCTATCCCTGAGGGCTTTGACCTTGCCGAATACACCGCCACTACTTTTTCAATGTTCAGCGGCGAGGTGTGCACCGTTACCCTGCGGCTTGACAACAGCCTTGTGAACGTGGTAGCCGACAAATTCGGCTCAGACCTCATTCTCATTCCCGACGGGGAGGATAAATTCACCGTAAGCGTAAAGCTTGTGGCAGGAGCGGCATTTTACGGCTGGCTGTTCCAGTTTGGCGACAAGGCAGAGGTGGTCTCACCCGAAAATATCCGCAGGGAATTTCTTGATATGATGGAAAATGTCCGCAGAAAATACGATACGGAGGACTGATCATTTGATAAACGTTTTATTTATAGGCGACATAGTGGGTTCAAAGGGCTGCGATTTTGCGGAAAAGACCGTAGGCAGGCTAAGGGCAAAGGAGCGGCTTGACATCGTAATTGCAAACGGAGAAAATTCCGCCGACGGTAACGGTATAACCAAAGCTTCAATGGAGCAGCTTTTCCGTTTTGCGGACGTGATAACCACAGGAAATCATTGCTTCAGGCGCAAAGAGTTCACCGAGTACTTCGACATAAAGGAAAATCTGCTCCGTCCCGCCAATTATCCCGAGGGAGTGGTGGGCAAAGGCTCTGTAGTCATTGATATGGGAAGATACAGCTTCGGGGTCATAAATCTTATGGGCACAGCTTTTATGGA
The DNA here is from genome assembly GCF_050874005.1 of Huintestinicola sp. Classification (GTDB taxonomy): domain Bacteria; phylum Bacillota; class Clostridia; order Oscillospirales; family Ruminococcaceae; genus Huintestinicola. Next base: position 74,472 of record NZ_JBNMJV010000010.1, on the reverse strand, counting down.
GCCGCTCAATAATCCCTTTGAGTGCGTTGATAAGCTTCTTCGGGATATGGACACTCCGAATATCCTTGTGGATTTTCACGCCGAAGCCACTTCCGAGAAAAAAGCGATGGGCTTTTACCTTTCGGGCAGGGTATCGGCAGTCATAGGCACTCACACCCACGTTCAGACCGCCGATGAGATAATTCTTGAGGGACATACCGGGTATATCACCGATGCAGGAATGTGCGGAGCGGAGCTTTCCGTACTCGGGGTAAAAAAGGAGCTTGCTATAGAAAAGCAGCGGACAAAATGTCCCGTTAAGTTTGTGGAATCTGAGGAAACTCCCTTTTTTAACGGTGTAAAGCTTTGCATAGATGAAAAATGCGGTAAAGTTCACAGTATTGAGCGGCTGATTATTAGATAAATCGCCTAAATTTCCGTAAATCCTTGCATATGATCGCTTTTTCGTATATAATTATGTTAACGAAAAATGAAAGGGCGGTCTCAAAATGGATATACTGAGAGTTTCGGCAAATTCCTCTCCCAATTCGGTTGCGGGAGCGATTGCCAGCATTGTCCGCAGCAGCGGTCAGACGGAGATACAGTCGGTGGGGGCGGGAGCAACCAATCAGGCGGTAAAATCCATTGCGGTAGCAAGAGGATATCTTGCGGCTGTGGGACTTGATCTTGTTTGCTTTCCCGAGTTTTCCACCGTAGAAATAAACGGCGAGGAACGAACGGCAATGCGGTTCGTTTGCTTTGCTTTAAGTGAATAATAATAAAAATAAGGGACTGTTGCTGCAGTCCCTTTTATGTTATATCATCAATTTCAGAAAAAATAATATCAATAACCTTTTTCAAAATATCGTCCGGAAGTGTTTCTGTAACCGAATGAGGACGGCTGTTAAGGTCAAGTGAACGTATATGTTCACACAAGATAACTCCTGTTGTCTTAGTGCGTTCATCGAGAGGAACGTGCGTTGGAAAACGGTTATTGGTATTCGTTATCGGGCAAGCAATGACAAGCTTTGTTTTTTCAATAAAATAATCACTGCTGACGATTACAGCAGGGCGGTAGCCTGCCTGCTCGTGACCTGACTGTGGGTCAAAGCTTACTTTGATAATATCTCCTTGCTTTACCATATTTCTTTACCCACAGGCTCGCCCCAGTCAATTTCTTCGGGAACATATTCGCCGTCATATCCCTCGAAAAGTTCTTTAAGGCTCTTCCTTTCGTTAGCTTTTCTTATAACTACCTCGTTATCCTTTACAATAAGTGTCAGTTCTTCGTTGTCAGTCCAGTGAACGGTATCAAGTATGATCTTGGGTATTCTAATACCCTGACTGTTACCCCATTTCTGAATAGTTGTAGTCATAATATCACCTCCGTATATACTTAGTATATACTAAATGATTTGATTTGTCAAGTGTTAATGTACATAATCTCAAATTTTTTCCACCGTAGAAATAAACGGCGAGGAACGAACGGCAATGCGGTTCGTTTGCTTTGCCTTAAGTGAATAAGGATAAAAATATGGGACTGCATCGGCAGTCCCTTTTATGTTATTACAACATATGATAAAGCAAAAAAACTCTCCACATTCCGAAGAATGTGGAGAGTATGTAAGCTTTTAGAGATTTAGAACAATTATATGCTCAAATCAAAGCTCTGTGCCCCATGTAGCTGCAGCGCCCTTCTTGGACTCCTTGGGGTAGTTACCAACGTAAGAGTCAGAAGAAGTCTTTCTCCACTGAGTCCACTTGGGAGACTGGTTAGCGATTTCGCCGCAAACCTCACCTGCGCCGGACTTACCACCCATAAGGGACTGGAGAGCAAGCTTAAGGTCAGCATCACTTGCACCGTTCCAAGCGGGATCGGTAGCAGCAGGAGCAGAAATGTCGCCAGCAGTAAATGTACCAATTGATACAGTGTTACCAGCAACTTCGCACTTTGTGCACCATGTAGCTGTGTTTGTGTAAGCGAGCTTAGCGTTGGAGTTAGCGGAAGAGTACTTGGAGTCACCAACGTAACCGATCATAGAGGGAACGAGGATAGCTGCGAGTACACCGATGATTGCGATAACAACGATAAGTTCGATAAGGGTGAAGCCCTTCATTTTTGAATTTCTCATAGGAAATTCCTCCTTTTAATAAAATAAATTTTGATTTATAAGCTACAGAGTCTTAGTCGCTCTGAAGTTATACATTAGAATGCAGGACCGGGAATAGGATACTGACCGGTATAATCATGAATCGGTTCGCCGGAAACAGGATGATGGATTATATCCAATTCCTGACACTTCTCTGTGGAAGCTGCAGAACCAAATTCTGTAGTGTAGAGCCTGTCGTTGCACTGAGCAACATTAGCTCCGCTTTTACCACTGTTTGTGCCTATCAGATAGACTGCATTGTTTCTGTCCGCTTCATCGGAAAGCTTACCGTTGTAAACTGCATAAGCCACTGTGAAGGTTTTAGGATAGAATGCAATTACCCAGGAACCGTTGAAGCTGCCATCCAGCCTTGCTTCAATGCCGTCAGCAATAGGAAATGCTACTTTTAAATCGGCGTTCACTTTTTGGATATAGTCTGACTTTATACCTGAGGAAAAAGGTACTACCGTTCTGTTGTTATCAGCCTTTGTGCTGTCAGCAGCAATATCGGAAGTAACCATTATCCAGCAAACCTTTGTGGTTGTGCTGTCGGCAATGTCAGATGGCTTTACGCCTTTGACCTGCAGCGAAGTCAGATAATCCTGAGCTGCCATATAGATCTGCTGAGCCTGAGTATTTGCTGCTTGGATCTGACTTGTTCTTATGTAGGATAGTACGTTCGGAACAAGAACCGCTGCCATAATGGCGATTATCGCAATGACAATTATCAGTTCCAGCAGAGTGAAGCCTTTCAGCTTCGGCTTTGATTTGTTCATTGGACACCCTCCTTTTTGTTAGGCAGATACCAATGTATCAGTTTCGGACTTGGAGCTTTCAGCTCTCTGAGGAGTTCCTTTTGGTTTTCCTCTCTCCCTTGACTGTAATTACATTATAAACTATCTGCACTCAAAAGTCAATAGTTTTCTGATAATTTTTCCTCTAATTTTGTGAATTTGTGGATTACTTCACTTAATCGTTTCAAAATGGTCATTTTTAAAGCGTATTGCACAAAACGATTGTTTTATAACCTCTTAAATCACTAATTATTGCAATTTTTTTGACGCCCGTATCATAGTGCAAAATGCATATTACACACCAAATTAAATTTTGGAATCCTGTTTATACATTTTATTATCACAATACTTGTGATAATTTCATCCGAAAACTATAAAAATCTTTGATTATTACAATTTGTAACCATTAGAAGGCCGCTTATGTGAAAATGTACTGTAATTTTTTTACTTTCGGAGCAGAATATGGAAAACTGCTCCGAAAGCAGTGAAAAATCACTGAAAATTGTACATTTTATCTCTGTATAGACATATCGCCCTTCATATAACGTTCGAACTCGTTGATATCGAGGCTCTTCTCTCTTGCGTGCATCTCGGTGATAACTCTTTCCTTTACCATACGTGCAAGCTCGTAGTCGAGGCAGACCATTCCGTCCTTCTTACCTGTCTGGATAGCAGTCTGGATAAGGTGGACCTTGTTGTCACGGATCATAGCCTTGATGGAGTCGGTAGCGTTAAGTATCTCAAGAGCAGCAACACGTCCTGTGCCGTCAGCTCTGGGGATAAGGGTCTGAGCAATGATACCTACGAGAACGGTAGCCAGCTGAGTACGGATCTGGTTCTGCTGGTGAGCGGGGAATGCGTCGATGATACGGTTGATGGTATCGGAAGCAGATGTGGTATGAAGTGTACTCATAACCAAGTGACCTGTTTCGGCGGCGGTTACGGCAGCCGTAATTGTTTCGTAGTCACGCATTTCTCCTACGAGGATAACATCGGGGTCTTCACGGAGAGCAGCACGGAGGGAGAGGGCGAAGGATTCAACGTCGTCGCCGACCTCACGCTGATTTATCATACATCTCTTATGCTCGTGAATGTACTCGATAGGGTCCTCAACGGTGATAACGTGAGCGCTGCGGTTGCAGTTAACGTAATCTATCATAGCCGCAAGTGTTGTAGATTTACCGGAACCTGTAGGACCTGTTACAAGTATAAGTCCTCTGGGACGCATAGCGAAATCGCCAAGGATAGGGGGGAGGTCAAGGTCCTCAAGGGTAGGTATATCATTTCTCAGGAGACGGATAGCAACAGCAACATCGCCTCTCTGGTGATAAACATTGACTCTGTGACGGTAGCCGCGCTTGGTAACATATGAGAAGTCGGTATCGATCCTGTTTTTGATATTCTCAATGTTTCTGCCGCCTGTCATCTGCTCAACGATCTTCATAATAGCGCCGTCAGTCATTTCGGGGTATGAGCTGAGCTTGCGTAATGTACCGTGAAGTCGCACGATAGGCGATATCTTGGTAGTGAAGTGAACGTCGGAGCATCCGAGAACACGGGCTTCGTCGAGAATTTTGTCAATATTTATGACAATTCTTTCCGCAGGCTTTTTTTCGATATCAATATCCATTTTATCCTCCAATCTGCCGCTTGGCGGCAAACAAAATTAACTGTTGATTATTCTGCCGAAAAGCAGTATGATCATACTGCGAATGTCAGCTTTACAAGCTCGTCCATAGTAGTCCTGCCCATTTCAACAAGCTCGGCAACGTTGTCACGGAGAAGCTTGCAGCCCTCCTGTCTTGCCAGCTGAGAAATAGCGTCTGTTTTGCCGTCAGCGGCGATAAGTGAAGCCATAGTAGGTGTACAGAGAAGTATCTCGTGGGTAGCTGTACGTCCCGTATAACCCGTGTTGTTGCACTTGGGACAGCCGCAGGCATCATAGATGGTAACGGATTCGGAAATGCCGAGAAGCTCGTTTTCCTCTGCCGTGGAGACCCTTGGAGTCTTGCACTCGTCGCATACGACCTTACAAAGTCTCTGAGCAACGATACCGATAAGGGAAGTAGCCACCATATAAGGCGCAACACCCATATCCACCAGACGGGTAACGGTAGAAGCCGCATCGTTTGTATGGAGTGTGGAGAGCACCATATGACCCGTGATAGCGGCTCTGATGGCGATCTCGGCAGTTTCCTGGTCACGCATTTCTCCGACCATTACGATATCGGGGTCCTGACGGAGGATAGAACGAAGAGCTGCGGCAAAGGTCATACCTGCCTTTGCGTTTACCTGACACTGGTTAATGCCTTCGATGTTCTTCTCGACAGGGTCTTCGACTGTAATAACGTTAACATTAGGCTTAGCAAGCTCACCGAGAGCGGCGTAAAGGGTAGTAGTTTTACCTGAACCTGTAGGACCCGTAACCAGCATAACGCCCTGGGGGACCTTGATAAGTCTGGAAAATCTGTCGTAGTTATAATCGGTCATACCAAGGTCTGTAATTTTACGCACGCCCACATCGCCTGTGGCAAGGATACGTATAACGCACTTCTCGCCGTTAACGGTGGGAAGGTTAGATACACGGACATCAAGAGTAGTGCCGTCAACGACCTGAGTGAAACGGCCGTCCTGAGGGACTCTCTTCTCGGCGATGTTCATACCGCTGATGATCTTGATACGGGTTATGAGTGAGTTATGTACAACATTTGAAACGTTCATCAGCTCGATAAGGTCGCCGTTAACACGGATACGGATACGTGTGTAGGTCTTGAACGGCTCGATATGGATATCCGTTGCGTCCGCACGGAAGGAGTTTTCCACGATTGTGGTACAGAGCTTAACGATAGGAGCGTTGTCGACTCTCTCGGCGATCTCCGCAGCAGCTTCGTCCACCTCTTCATCGCCCTTGAACTGATCCTCAACGGAGCTGATAACGTTGCCCACGTTAGCGTTGGAGTAGATCTTGCCGATAGCCTTGGTGATAGCAGCCTTAGTAGCGAGAACGGGAACAACGTCCATACCCGTTGTGACCTTGATATCCTCGAAGATGTAGAAGTTAACGGGGTCGTAGGAAGCAACTGTAAGGCGCTTACCGGTTATCTTGATCGCAATGATAGTATGTTTTCTTGCCAGTGCTTCGGGAATTTTCTTTACCGCCTCAACATCAATTTCAAACTCGGGGTCGTCAAGATCCACGAAGGTCAGATTATTTTTCCTTGCCAGGACCTGACCGAACTGAACATCGGTAACAAAGCCAAGCTCGACAACGTAATCGCCGAAAAATTTACCTGGCGTATTATCGTTCTTTTTGGCGTCGAGGGCAGCCTGCAGCTGTTCATCGGTGATTATTCCCTCGTTCACCATATACTGGCCAATAGGAATATTCTTCATAAGTGTTTAAACTCCTTCTCCGCAGACGAGTGAGATGGTTCCGACCGCCCTTCTGCGGGAAAAGCGTCGGAATATATTTTTGCGGAAAACCGCATTTTGGCTTGAAAAAAGATAAGATATATGATAATATAATAAGTAACGTCACCGCATTTTAAGCGGGCGAAACGAATTTTCACAGTTAAAGGAGACTGATAAAATGAGCAGCCTGAGTGTTGAGACCCTTGAGACCATTCTGACGGTCATGATCTACTTTTTTGTATTCCTTTTCGGAATAACCATCGGAAGCTTTTTAAATGTCTGTATATACAGGCTTCCCAAAGGCGAGTCGCTGATCACCAACAATTCTCACTGTATGACCTGCGGAACAGAGATCAAGCGTTATGACCTGATACCTGTATTCAGCTGGTTGATACTCAGAGGAAAATGCCGTGCCTGCGGAGCGAAGATAACGCCTCGATATATGATAATCGAGCTTATGACGGGACTTGTTTTCTTGGGAGTTTTTATGCGTTATGATTTTATGACCTACGGGCTTTACCCCGTAATGCTTTGCCTGTTTATGTCAGGACTGATAGTTCTGTGCTTCCAGGATGTGGATACGCAGGAGATGTGTGTTTCCGTCCTTGTTTACACATTTCTTATAGCAGCAGTCTCTCACGTGCTGAGCTTTATTAACTGCTCTGACGGGAAGCTTCTCACATTCCCTGAAATAAGCTTGAATGACGGTATCATCGGAATGTTCTGTATAAGCCTGCCGCTTCTGCTTATAGGCTTTGTGATAACACCGCTGTTCTACAATGCCTTTGCGGACGAGAACAGAAAAGAACTGAGGGGAATAAAGGCTAACATCAAAAGGACATCTCAGAGTGACAGAAATTATGCTGTGCTTGTTTCCAAGAAGGAAGCTCTTGAAGCAAAGATCAAGGAGCAGCCTCCCGTATTCGGTTTTGGAATGGGAGATATCATTCTGATGGCTGCAGGCGGTCTGATGCTTGGTGTTAAAGCCACAGTGACCGCAGCAGTTATTGCAGTTTTTGCAGGTGCTGTTTACGGAGTGATCCTCAAGTCCGTTAGGAAAGAGGAGAACGAGTCAAATGCTTTTGCATTTGGTCCGTTTCTTATCATCGGCCTTACCGTGGGAGCATTTGCGGGAGGAAGGCTTATTGATATGTATCTTGCAAGCTTTGGTGTAAGGTAAAAACAGTTTTAAAAAAACGACCCGTGCCGTGCCAGGCACGGGTCATTCTTTTTAGTAATTAATCAAAGGTATCCTTGGTCGTATACACAAAGTAGATGGGCTTTTGTCCACCCGGTCCTTTTGAAGTTGAAACCGTTCCGGAAGTGATTTCAGTACCATTTTCTTTTATTACTTTAAATATAAAGTTACCTGAATTGCTTAATGGTTTGCTTCCGTATGAAAGAATTTCATATGTGCCTTCAACAGGATTTGATGAACTTGAGGAAAAAGCGTTGGGATTTGATGCTTTGACATTTTCGGATAAGTAAAAATCACTTGTTGTCGTAAGCTTCATCATACTGCTGTTCATTTCAACCTTGAGAAAATAATCTCCTTGCTGATAATATGCATCTCCGAGAGCCATATAATATGATCCGGAAAAACCATCAGTACTGCATCCCGTCTTGGAAATACTTCCTGTCATTGTTGCATCTTGAATTTTTGTAATTATTCTTCCCATATATGTGGGTGAATATTTGGAATATGTCCACTGATTGGTTCCGTCAAAGCAGATCAATTCAACCTTTTTAGGGTTAGTGATTTTGTTGCCGTAGATGTCAATTGGTTCAGCATCCAGAAATTTATTAATTGCATTCTGGGGAGTGCCGCCTTCAACAATATAAAGATTTGTTGCAAGCCGCATATTTTCTCCGATGTATGTGCAAATTGCATTTTCAACATTCTTTTGATCGTTTATTACTTTTGCTGAAGCTGCGGTTTCTGAAATAGGTTCAACTAATTGAATGATTCCCGTCATCAGAATGCCGAAAACAGCTATTGCAACGATCAGCTCGACTAATGTAAATGCTTTAAAAGTTTTCATTTTTCCACCTCACCATCATTCGAAATAGACATATCTCATACTATCGGCATAGGAACCATCGATAGCATAAGTATTATTCATTGTTTTTCCCTTAACCTGATAAGAGTCAACTTTGAATGTGTAATCATCCGCACCATGTGTATTAAGTGCTGTCTCAGTAGTAGTGCCTATTTTGATTTTGGTTGCCTTAAAATCCTTTTGTGCTGTGGAAATCTTGTCGGCATCAGTATTGTTCCTTTTCTCGGCATCATCCATCTGCTTTGAAAGGCTGATGTTCTCCTCGTTGCTCATAGACGATACTCTCATAAGCTGACCGTATGCCTGAACAAGCAGAAGAGAAGATATTCCAAGAATAAACATGGCTATTATACACTCAATAAGGGTAAAACCTTTTAAAGTTTTTTTCTTCAAAATATCCATCTCCTTATCTGTAACGCTTATACAAGTTGATCGTTTTTTCGCCCGGATCATCAGGGGGAATCATTGACCAGATGCCTCTATCCTCACCGGTTTTATGAGTAGGATTAGCAGGATCAAAATTATAAGAGTTTGTAAAAGCAGAGCCCATTATAGCAATTGGAATTGTTTGCAGTGTGTACCCGCTATCTGCAAGAGTGAGGGTATAGTTGGTACCTCCACTTGAATCATAGCGAAAATCTGTCTTTGGAGCATCAATTTGAGCGCATATAACAGGAGGAACTCCTCCGACACCATTAGTGTCCAGCTTATATACAACCATTGTTTTTACAAGCGGGTTATGGCTCGAATCATCGCATACATACAACTGAGTTTTTGATCCTCTCGGTGCTCCTGCAAGCTGATTAATGGCATGTGTTTTAACATTTATGGTATTAAAATCTACAAGCATAAACTGATGGTCAGTACCTCCAAGGTCTAACTGACCACTGGAACTTGTAAGGTAAATCTTTAATGTGTTTTCGCCGTTTACGTAGAATCTTCCTTTTACAACATCTTTAAATACTACTGTAATATCACCGTCTGTTGTATCAAAAAGAATATCTCCGGAATATTGACCCTTAAGTTCAAGAATGCCATCATCCTTTGTTATTATGCTGTCAAAAGTAAGATTTGTATATTTGGTTGGATTTGTGAAGTCGGCATCGGAAGGATCATTCGCTATTTTTATTGTTCCTCCGGAAACTCCGGGAACTCCGGTTCCTGATGCATGACGGGCTGTGCTTGCAGGAAGAGTATCACGAGGCAAAAGATGTGACCAAAGGAACGACTGTGTTGTGCTTGCGAAAGTACCATTATCAGTAGCGTTCCATGCACCTGAATCAAAACGTTCATTAAATATGCTTCTTTGAGTTTTAAGCTCAAGCACGTTGGTGGACAATCCTCCAAGATTTCCGGGAAGTGTTATTTTTCTCTTGAATGTAGATGTGTCATAAGAAGAATCAGAATCATAGTCTAATTTCAATACCTTGGAATGATCATATGTGATTTCGTGATCAGCAGGGTTACTCATATCCCTATCAGAAACAAAAGTCATATAGCCGGGATGAGTAGGATTAAAGTCATATGATGTGGTAACGCTAAAATCACTTGCTGTTCCCGTTGGACCTAAACTTCCAAAGTTCAGTGTTCCGCTGAAAGTACTGGTTCCAAGAAGATCACGAAGAGCTTTTTTGGCTTTAACCGTACCTGAGACTGATGTATCAATAAATGTGCTTTCGGGTCCTGTAATATAAATATTGTTGTACCAACTGGTTCCGGTCGGAGTGCCGCTTGGTGGATTGTTATCATTGTAAATAAAATTGTTTACAAAGAAAGTGATCTCTTGTGCAACGCAACCGGATTGTGACGTAAGGTAACTATCTGAGCATATGAAATTTCCTTTGGCATGGTTGTAGTGTGTGAAGGGTTTATGAGCAATTGCGTTTTCGCAATAAAAGGAACTACCGTCTTGTGCAAATACTACGCCTTCTGAATTCGTTCCACTATTAAAGGTGCCTGTTACCATGAAAACTTGTTCATTTTCAATCACAAGTTCAGTTCCACTGGCAGTAAGATTTAAATTACCAAATAGTGATACATTACCTGTTGTAACAGAGTTGTTGTCGAAATTATAAGTAGTGTTTTCAAGGCTGTTTGCTTCGTTGATCATTCTGATCTTTGAACCGGGGTTCATTTTACTGAGTGAGCTTACGCCATTGATCTTAGGCTCAGGCTCTTTGGTGGATAAATAAACAGTATACTGATAGGACTGACCGTTATAATTTGCTTCACAGGTTGCTTTGATTCTGAAATAGTCTTTTTTTCTGTCGCCGAGAATGAATCTTTTTCCGATGGGGTCGGTTACAGATCCACCAAGATCATACTGTCTTTCAAGAACCTGAAGCTTAACGGTGATCTTATCATTTGCTCCGGCATCAAGCATTTTAGCAACCATATCACCGCTGTCGTCAATAGACATATCAGCTATCGTCGATAAATCGAATGTATATACAACAGTGTCAGCTTCTCCTGGTTTCAGTGATGAACTCCAGTCATATTTAACTGCATACTGACTCTTGTAACCGTTAAAATCGGAATCACTTGTAATAGCAGTACCGGCACCGCCCAGGTCTGTAGCGGTAATATTAACTTCTGATTCATCTGAAATTTTTCCGGCGTCTTTTTGTTTCTTGTACCATAAATTGGCATTTGAACCGGTTGTTTCAGTACATATAGGTACCTGATAAAGAACGCACTCCTCGTATCTTCCTCTTTTAAGCTTACAAGGACTAGCATTTCCCTTCAGCACCTTTATTGGGTCTCCACCGCCTTCATAATAATATACATCTTGCCAACTAAGTGCATCACTTGAATTATCAAGAATGTTGTCCAAGCAGGCGTTTAATGTCGATCGCATAGTATAGTATGCCTGGTTTTCTTCATACTTCTGGTTAACACGCTGATTTGTAGAGTAAACCACAGCAATGGAACCGGCGAGAAGAATAATAAGTACCGTCATAACTGCAAGGATCATTATAAGTACTGCGCCCTTGAACTTTGCGGGATTCTTTTTTGCCTTTGCCGCATTCATACATTTCCACCCTTTCTAAAAAATTAATATTTTGCGCAAGATTTTGTAAAAAGATTTTGCAATTTTATAAACAAGCCCACCCGAAAAAGCAAATTTTGTTTTTTCGGGTCGGACGTGTTATTTAAAATTACTCAGCAGCAGTTTCGGAAAGTGCTGCGGGAGCTGCATCGACATCAGCAGGATCAAGAGGATAGATCTCATAGATAGCGATGGTAATGTCACCGGCGAACTTAGGATCTTCGGGATCGGCAGAAGGATCTTCAATATAAGAGCCGGAGAAGGTAAGAATGTAAATGTTCTTTTCATTGTCAGCAATGAGCTGAATGGCATCAAGAACATTATTGCTGTCGTCACATTCATAAGTAACTGTAGCAATTGTTCCGCCGACTTTAACATTTGCGGGAGGCTCGGGATAGCTATCGTTATAAGCATATCCAACCTCGGGAGGAAGCTTGCCGGCAATATCGCCGTTGACCTTCATAGGATAAGCTACAGCGTTCTTGTTGTAGTAATATGCTTCAAGGTCAGTATCTGTGAGGGGATCCATTGTAACGCCTGTGATCTTAAGATCGGCTACAGGAGCAAGTGCTTCCATAAGGTATTTGCTTATCTGATAAGTGTCGCCGTATTCCTTTTCGCTGAGGAACTGTTCCTGATCCTTAACAACAGCCTTGATATTGTCTTCAAGCTGTTTTTTCAGATCATCGAGGGTGCCGATCTTAGCATCGACCTGAGCCTTTTCGTCCTCTTTAGCAGCAAGTCTTTCCTTGGACACCTGGAGATCTTCATACTTGGGCTTAGCAAAGCAGAAAATTCCAACACCAAGAACTACAAGGACCGAAACGACAATAATAATGACTTTATCTCTGTAAGAGAGCTTCATACTCATTCTGCAGCACCGCCTTCCTCAGTTACATTGACTGTTTCTCTTTCTACCTCAATGGGTCTGAGGTTAAACTGGATCACAAATTCTAAGATATCGTCTGTTTCATTAAAGATCTGCTGAAACTCTTCAGAGAATTCAATTTTACTGAAGCCTCCATAGATGATGTTGTCGAATTCATCAAGATCGTAGATTGCCTGAGCAACATTGTCGGGAGCAAGATTATCCTTTGTCAGACAGGTCAAGGTGATCTGACCGGAAGCGAAGGAAAGCTCCTTGACCGTACATTCCTGACCTTCAACGGTTTCAAACAATCTGTTGATAAGCTCTGCCTGAGCCGGATTTTTGGTTGCGAAATTATCGATTGCAGTATCGAGATCGTTCTTGTAAAGAGCAACCTTGTCGATCTTGTTTTGGGTGAGATCTACTTCAGCCAGAGTCTTAACGACTTCGGGACTGTTGATGTACTCATCGATCTCAGCAACCTTCTTATCATTGTTGTTGATAGCGTTTCCTATTCCCAGGTTAACTGCAAGAACAGCAGCTGCTGCAAGAACGACTGCACCGCCCCAGGAGAGGAGGAAGCCTGAACCTGCATCGCTTCGGCCTGCGGAGGAGTCTGTCTCAAGGAGATTGATACGGTCAACGTCCTTGTTGCTTCTGAACATCGCACCGATGGCGTTAGCATATGTAAGAGCCTCGATGTTCTCATAACCGCTTATATTTGCGGTGTTCACGCTCAGCTGGCTTGTGGATATCTCCATACCCTCGAGAGCGTTTGTGAGACGGATATATTCGCTTGTGTCACCGTAGAATATAACGTTCTGAATGGGGTTCTGGGGATTTCTTGACTTGTGGAACTGAACCATTCTGTAGATATTCTCGTTAACAGCCTCGTAAACATAGTCCTCGGAATTATCGTAGTCCAGGGGATCGATAGAAGCAAATCTTGCGAAGGAGAGCTGATTGTTCTCATAAAGGTTGATACTTACGAATGTGGGATCGACCTGAACTACCAGCATAGGCATTCTCGAAGAGATCTTCCTGTCGCTGAGGATAAGTCTGGAGATAGCGTTACAGGAAACGCACACCGACTTCAGCGAAATATTGAGCATCTGGAAAACCTTTCTGAAGCAGTCAACCACTTCAAAGGGGCAGGCGGTAGCCAGGATCTTCTGAGCCTGAACGCCCTCCTCCTCGACCTCTCCTGCTATGGAGTAGGAAATGGAGTATTCCTCAGCAATACCCATAGTATGCTGCATCTGGTTAGTAACCATTGTGAGCATCTGGGAACTGGTCTTTGCCTTGGGGATATGGAGCTCCTTGAAGATAACAAGGTTTGAAGAAAGTGTAACAACAGCTTCCTTATCCTCCATACCGTGAGCCTTGAGCTCGTCGTTAATGATGTTTGCCAATCTGGGAATATCTTTTATATGACCGTTTACGATCAGACCTTCCTGAAGATCGATGGTGGAGGCTGCGGAAAGTCTGATCTTTCCTCTTGCCTCTGAACCACGAACAATGCGGATATGTCTGTCAGTAATATCAAATGAAAGCATTCTCGTCACCTCACTGATTTCTATAGAATTTTTTATTTACGGGACGACCCCGATAGAATACTTTGATTAGGTAATGTTGCCCATAGAGTTGTAGATTGCGGGGAGGATACCTGCGATAACAAGACCGATACAAGTACCCATGAAGATGATCATTACAGGCTCGATGAGACCAACGAGACGTGTAATAGCTTCGTCTGCTTCTTCCTTGTAGAAGGCTGCGGATTTGGTGAGGATGGAGTCAAGAGCGCCGGATTCCTCACCGACATAGATGATAGATGTGAACATGGACTCGAAAATGCCCGTTCTCTGAATGGATACCGAAAGGGTCTCGCCCTGCTTTACCTCATCGATAACGGTCTCAAACTTCTTGGATATGTAAGTATTGTTGAGGATATTGGAGGACTTTGCGAGGCACTCAACCATGGGGATACCCGAGGAATAAAGGGAAGCGAGGGTGGAGCCGAAACGGGCTGTATAAACCTTTACTACCAGAGGACCTACAGGTTTCATTTTGATAATGAGCTGATCCCATTTGTATCTTACATCGGGTATCTTCATAGCGTATTTGATAGTGAATACCAGTGCAGCAATAACAAGAACTATCACCCACCAGTACTTCTTGAAGCCGTCCGAGAATGCAAACAGCGCACCGGTCAGACCCTTCATATCTTCTTCGGTAAGAAGATCCTTGAAGGTAGGCATAATGAACGTAAACATAATGATAACGATCGCAACGCAAAGAATTGCAAGGATGATAGGATACATCATTGAGCTCTTGATCTTGTTGTTGAGCTTTGCGTCACTGGTGTACTGATCCTCCATCTTTTTCATTACCTGGTCAAGGCTTCCTGAAGTCTCGCCTGCCTGAACCATTGAAATGAAGAAGTTGGGGAATGCATCGCCCTGCATCTTTACTGCGTCCGAGAAAGAAGTACCCTTCTGAACTTCCTCGTAGATCTCTCGGTAGATCCTCTTCGGAGCTTCCTTCTGCTGCTCTCTCTGCATGATATCAAGGCTCTTAACAAGAGTAAGTCCCGATGTCAGCATGGCGGAGAGCTGACGGCAGTCGTAAGCCAGCTCCTTGGTTGTGAACTTATGAAGATTTTTGCCGCTTCCGCCCTTGGCTTCCTTGTAGCTTGAACAGAAAAGGCCTTTCTCGTGGATCTTCTCGAGAAAATCATTGACATCTTCGGCATTCATTTTCTGATTCTTGACGACTTTGCCCTGAACGTCGGTAGCCGTATAGATAAAAGTCTTCATTAAGCTTTGACACCTCCGAATAAAAAATTACGTTATACCGAAATGCATTGCGTTTTGCACCCATAGCGATACTTTTCACAAGCATTTCAAATACTTATCATATTATAGCATTTTGACGAAAAATTAGCAATATGTTAATTTAACCAAATTGTAACCAAATATTAGGGAGTATTAACCAAATGTATCAAATCCCGTCCTGTACCGTTGTACAAAAACAATAAACGGCACGAAATTTTAACCTGATTTTCATTAACACGCAACAAATTCGCAGGAATTTTCGTCAAGATTTTTGGGCAGTTCATTCATAAAGCGTCTGTTTTGTAACCTTTGACAACAGTATTACGAAAGCCCCAAAAGCATTTCTGCATTTTTGTATAAAATGCCCTGTTTTTCATCTTCGGAAACAGGAGTTTCCCGAATGAGACGGATATCGTCTGCAGGGTCGTTCCAGGGACTGTCCGAAGCAAAAAGCACCTTGTCCGCTCCGAATGCCCGGATAAGCTCAGTCATTTTGGCGGGAGATAACCGTCCTGCCGCATAAGCCGTGTCCACCCACAGCCCCTCCGCCCCTGCAAGAAGCTCGGCAGCCCTGTCCTCAAGGCAGTTGCCGCCCATATGAGCAAGAACGAATTTTACGCCGCTCACCTTGTCCAGCACCCTCGCCATTCTTTCGGGGGTAACGTGGATATCCCTGGGCGAAACGCAGTCAAGACCTGCGTGAAGAACGCATATAAGCCCATATTCCCCGCAGCGGCGGTAAATTTGCAGCATACGCTCCTCGTCCGCATAAAATCCCTGGAAATCCCCGTGAAGCTTTATGCCCTTGTACCCGTCCCTTGCCAGAGCCTCAAGCTGCTCCTCAAAGGTTTCATCGGGAAAGAACGCTCCGAAAGGGATTATCCTCGGGTCATTCTGTGCAAATTCCCTTGCCCATTCGTTTATGCCCCTTGGCTGAGATGGCTTTGTGGCAACGGGGAGCAGTACGGAAATATCAACTCCCGCCCTGTCCATACTGTCCGTAAGCCCCTTTGCGGTGCCGTCGGAGTACATTATCTCGGGAAATCCCATATCCGCCTTGTGAACGGAGCTTACAAGCCCTGCCATAGCACGCTGTGCCAGAGCGTCGGGGAATGCGTGTGTGTGAAAATCAATTATCAAAAGAACGCTTCCTTTTTACTTTTTGCTTTTTCTGTGGTAGCTGCCGAAATCGAACTTGGTAAGGGAGCATATAAAGTCCATCATTTCCTTGCTCATTCTGAGCAGGGACTTCATAGTTTCCTCGTCTATCTCCAGAGGAATATCGGCAGGGTACCTTGTTTCGATGTAGTATCTGTTCAGAACTGCGCTTTCGTCCAGCCACTGAACGAAGCTGCTGTCCATCATAGCCGCCTGCTTGCACAGCCAGGTAAGGTTGTGACCGTCAAGAAGCTTTCTGCTTTTAAAAAGGAGATAGCCTTTAAGCGCCTTCTCAATGCATTGCTGACAATGGAAAGCAGCGGTGTAATAAAGCTTTGGCTCGGGAGCCAGCAGCTCAGCCGCCATCATATCCAGCGAAGCGTGATATATCCAGTCGTAATACCGCTTGCTGTCGCCCTTTTTAGCACCTCTTGACATAGAGAAGTTCACCGCCGTTCTCGACTCTGTATGCAAACGAGCAGTCGTCCTCGGCGCACTCGTTCCAGTCGGTAAGGTTGTACACGATAAAATCGCAGGGCACGGGACAGTCGGTTTTAAGGAGCAGACGAGTCTCCAGAGGTCCGGGGCTTACACTGTCGGGCACCACAACACATAGCTTGAAGCCGGTAAGCCCGCCCTTTGAATTTTTCTTCTCGGACACAAGGTATATCATACAGGGGTCGCACAAAGCGGTGATATCCTCGGTCATCTGAGCGATTATCTTTTTTCCCTCGGGCATACACATTCCTCCCTTTTGAAGGGAACCTCCGCAACACCTTTACGTCAGTTTTCCGGAGAACCCCTAAAATAAATATACAATTTTCTGTGATATAATTATACCACATTTCGCACAAAAAGTCAACCGTTTTTCGGTATAATATTTGGTAAAACAGTTGGACTTTTTCTGTTTCTGACTGTCGGATATCAAATAAACAGCCGGCTTCCATTTGAAAGCCGGCTGTATCTGTAATAAACTGTGTCTCAAGGCTGTCTCGAGGTCAGAAACCCCACTGCCCGTTCAATGCTGTCTCTGGAATTACCCCAGTCGGCGTCCTTGCCCGAGCTGCGGTAATCGTACATGGAACAGAATTTTGAAACGTCCTCGTAAAGAGTATTCATATAATTCTCGGTAAGCTGCCTGCAAAGCTCGTTAAAGCTGTCAAACTCCTGTTTTTTCAGGTAATTCGGAGCAATAGACTGCAAAAGGTCAAAGTGGGGCAGACAGATAAATTCCTGCTCTGAAAGGAGCTGCCTTGTGCCCGGGTCACCAAACATCTCAAAAAATGTCCTCATAAGCCGCTCCATGCCCCAGTCTATCTTTTCGCAGACAAAGCAGCTCTCGTTTATCTCGGAAAGCCGTTTCTTGCGGGCATTTTTCGGCTCAAAAAGTTTTTTGCGTGAAAAAAGCTGCCCCCTCGTCTCGTCCAGATGGGTCTGAAGCATAAGTGCAAGGGACAGGCGGTTTTTCTGTTTGAGCATCTGAGAAAAATGCACCGAGCAGAAGCCTGCACGGTTTGTCTCAATGCGCACATCAGGCTCCATCATCGCCGCACCCATAATATATTCCACCGTCCTGCTCTCCAGCATATTCCTCATACGGCATATGGGGCAGCCCTCCTTTGGCTCAAGTATCTCGCTTATGGGAATGGTAAGAATGCTCTCTCTCATTGGGATAACCGTCCTTTTCCTGTCATTTTGAAATAAGTATAAGAGTGCCTGCGGTAATAAGCACCGCACCCAGCAGAGTTTTCGGAGTAAACTTCTCGTGTAAAAACACCGCCGCAAGAATAAGCGTAATGACCACGCTCAGCTTGTCCACAGGCACGACCTTTGATACCTCGCCTATCTGGATAGCCTTGTAATAGCACAGCCATGAAGCACCCGTAGCAAGCCCCGAAAGAATAAGGAATATCCAGCTTTTGCGTGAAATATCCGAAATGCCGCCCTGCCCCTTTGTGAGAAAGACCATTCCCCACGCCATAATAAGCACCACCACAGTCCTTATGGCAGTAGCCAGATTTGACTCCACATTTTCAATGCCGATCTTGGCAAGCACCGACGTGAGAGCGGCAAACACCGCCGATAAAAGCGCAAACACAAGCCACATAAGGCTCACCTCTTATTTTTAATAATAATAAACAGCCGAATAATCGCTGCCCTCGCCAATATACTCAGAAACCTGAGCCTTGTCTGAAGCACTTGCGTAGAAGGTGGGGTCGAGCAGCTCCCAGCCGCCCTTGTCAAGGAACAGGTCAACAGTTATCCAACCCGTTTCCTCGGTGTATATCTCATTCCAGGCGTGATAAACGTCACCTCGGACATACCCCATCACAAGCTTTGCGGGAATGCCCTGGGAGCGGCACATTGAAGCAAAAAGTGAAGCATAGTCGAAGCATATTCCCTTGCCGCTTTCAAGAGTAGCATCGGGGTCGGGGATATATCCGCTTTTGACATTTGCCGCCAGTTCCTTGTCATAGGTGATGTGACTCGTCACATACTCAAACATTGCCGCCGCTTTATCAATAGTACCCGTTTTTCCCGAACAAAGCTCTGCCGCCTTGTAAACGCACTTGTCGGACTGACTGTAATTTATGTACTGAGAGGGCAGCAAAAAGGGCGACAGCCCGTCCTTTATGGAAACCTCGAAATCCATATCCATCGCAATGGCATAGGTCTTGCCTGAAACATTTTCAAGCACCTTTATATTGTATGTTCCGCTGCCCGACTGCAAAGGAAAAACGGTGCCCCCCGGGTCAAGGGCATAGTCATAGACCGCATCGCCCTTGGTGATACGCACCTTTACCTTTTTGCACTCTCCCTTGTAAGAGACCATCACCACTCCGTCGGAGGCAGATGTGATATCGGCAGCGGCAAGCTTGTTTTCCAGCATTTTCTCCCCCGTAAAGCTGCCGGTTTTTATTTTGGGAACGACCACCTTTTCGGGTTTTTCGCTGACAACTGCGGACAGGGTAGTCAAAGCCGGCTCTGTTTCGGGAGGAACGCTCTCGGAAGTCTCTGAACTTAAAAGCTCTGAATATTCCGTCTCGGTGATGATCTCCGAAACGGACGGTTCTGTTTCGGTGACGATCGGTGATGTTTCGGTTTTGGTTTCGGTCTCGGGATTTTCGGTCAATTCTTCCGCTGTTTCCGAAGGAACTGCAGAAGAGGCTGTGGAAGTCTCCGAAGTTATGTGTGACATCTCTGAGCTTTCGGCATATGTTTCGCTTTCGGGAGACGTACTCGCTATAGTATCGGCAGTTTCGGATATGAAAGTGCTTTCGGGAAACGAAGAAAACGTCTCGGACGATGATGCCGAAGTATCTGCCGCACCCTCATTCTGACTGCCGCAGGAACACATCAAAAGCGCCGCCGCAAAAGCCGCAAAAATATTCTTCTTCAAACCATCACCGCCCGTTTCCGGCACCCTGCCGCTATTATCCCATTTTGTTTAATTATACCATATTTAAAGTGATTTTGTCAAGCGCAGGCTGAGCCTGCAGCCACTCGTTTTTGCATTGAAATACACGGGAATCAATATTGCTGTTAAGTCACATCTCGAAATGATTTCCCTGGGGAGGGGCGATTGTTTAGTGATATATATTTTTCATAAAAGAATTATTGCGGCAGAAAAATATGCAAAACAAGTATTTTATTCGGATTTTTTTATTGTTAGGTCTACAAGATCATATATTATTTCCTGCTGACACTTGTTTAGTTTTCTTAGCTTTGTGATAAGGGAAAGCTCCTTTACGGTCAGTTCTGCGCCGAAATTATATTCAAGCAGACAGTCCGTTGTGACACCGAGAATAAAAGCGGCTTTTTTTACAAGCTCAAAGTCGGGCTGACGTCTGTTTTTTATATAACCGTTCAGGGTCGTGGGAGCAATATTGAGGGCTGATGCAAAATCCCTTTGAGATATCCCGTTTTCTTCAAGAAGCTCCGCTAATTTATCGCCAAATGCCATATTATCACATCCTTATAAGCAAATTATACAGGAAATGAGGAGGCTTTTTGTTATTATGCTCAAAACGAGTACAATATACTTTACAATCCGCATAATGAATACTATAATATTAAGTAGTAAAGACTCCATTCGGTCTTATCCATAATTCAAGTATTACAGGCAGTTAAAACGGTAAAGTACAAAAATTTCTTTATTCGGCAGGCAAATAATTACGGGAGGAACGTTAATGGGAAAACAGTATATTTATAATACCGGTACCGGTGTGCTGCATATTAAAAATTACTGCCATCACAGCAAGGGTTGCCTTGATGATCGGATATACAAATTTTTTTCTTCCGAAAATGATGCTGTGGCATATTCAAATGGTTCGTTAAGAATGTGCAAGCTATGCTCAAAAGAAAGAGATAAACTTATTGAAAAAAATCCTTTGAAGCTTTGAGACGGGAGGTGTGAAAAATCATTCTATGCTGTTAAAGCCTTAAGTAAATTTTTTGCCGAACGTTATAAAAAACGTTTTACTGTTCTGATACTATAGCAAGACAGCAAGACCGGAAATAGACTGCCGAACTTGGCTGGATATTTTTGTGGATTGCTGTAATGGAAGACTCAAATAATTATCAGGAGATGTTGTAAAAATGGTATCAAAGAAAATTATGTTTGCCGCAGCTTTTCTATCCGCAGTAATGTGTGTGGGAACAGTGCCTGTCTCTAATAATGCTGTTTATGCCGAAACATCGGCTGTATCTTCCGTAAAGGAAAGCGCTCCCTCAAATTTTTCATACACTGCCAAAACCACATCAATTACCTTAAAATGGTCTGATGTAAAAGGTGCGGATGCTTACAGGGTCTACAAATACGATCCAAAATTAAAAATGTATAAAAAATACAAAAACATCAAGGGTACCTCATGCAAGGTCACAGGGCTTTCTAAGGATACGAAATATTATTTTAAAGTCGCTGTTCTGAAAAAAACGGATAACGGATATACCGAGGGGGCAGTAAGCGGAAAAGTTTCCGCAAAGACAAAGCTGTATGACCTTCCTGCTTCGCCCTCCGCTGATTTTACGGGATTGGTCAAAAGTGAAGGCAAGACATATCATTTTAGAGATGGAAAGCTTGCTGCAGGTTGGGCGGTAGTCGGTGAAAATGCATACTATTTTAACAAATCCTCCTATGAGGCACAAACAGGCTGGATGAAATACGGAAGTCAGACCTATTACTTTTTCTCGGATGGAAAAATGGCTCGGAATGCTACAATAACCGTTGACGGAAACCGCTGCACATTTGACGAAAACGGTATATTGCAAGGTGAGTTGCCTGCTTTCTACCAGCTTTCCGACCGGGGACAAAAGATCGCCTCCGAAATGTTTAAGTATATTGAACAGTTTAACTCTCCCACATCCGTAAAGATCACAGGGGCATATGATTATGAACCGACTTCTGACCGCGATACGGAAAGGGGATATTGGCTGAAGATCTCGGCAGAAAACAAAATGGGCGGAACAACTCACGAGTGGTATCACATAGTGACCAGCCACAGTGGCTACAAGTTTGATGACCATCATAGTGTGGGATTTCATCAGACTGAACCTATCGGTATTTATGGACAGTATGTTCAGATCGATTTGGATTCGGCTATGAGCAAAGATGAGCTTAAGCTTCTCAATCAGGCGATCAAAGATTATCTTGAAGAGCTTGGTTACTAAATTTGATTGAAATATTATGTGCCGCAAACCAAATTTATTATGTCAAAATCCCGCACGTAAAATGAATTATGTTGCTATTTGAAAAAAGAACCGCTTTCGAAGAAGCGGTTCTTTTTTCGTACAAGAAAGTATCAGTTCTTTTCAAAATCCACAGCACCGTGCTTGCAGATAGGGCATACAAAATCCGCAGGCAGCTCCTCGCCCTCGTAAACGTAGCCGCAGACCTTGCATACCCAGCCTGTTTTCTTCTGAGCGGCAGGACGGGGCTTAACATTTGCCTGATAATACTCGTATGTCATAGAAGGCTTGTCCGAAAGCACCTCGCCGTCGGTCATCTCCGCAATGAACATAGTGTGAGTGCCGAGATCGACCTCTTTGACAACCTTACCCGACATAAACGCATTTGCATATGCGCTTACATAAAGCAGACCGTTGTCCGCATACTTGGGAGCAAACTTGTAGGAATCGGGAGTGCCGAACTTCATAGAGTCCCTGCCGCTCTGAAAACCGAAATGCTTGAACAGCTCAAAGGGAGCAGTCTGGTCAATAACAGAAACGTTGAACTTGCCCGTGTTCTTTATCATATCGTGGGTGAGATTGCCCTTGTTCACCGTAACAGCTATCTGCATAGGGTCGCTTGTAAGCTGAATAACGGTGTTAACGATACAGCCGTTGTCCTTATCTCCCTCCGAAGCGGTGAGAACGAAAAGACCGTAGGATATCTTGTAAACTGATTTTTTGTTCATAATATTTTTCCTCCTGAAATTTAATTTACTCCGAAAGCTCCGTGACCGTGCATACAGCGTGAGCCGCAGCACCCTGTCCCGAGCCTGTAAAGCCAAGTTTCTCCTCGGTGGTCGCCTTGACGCTCACAAAGGAAACGTCAATCCCCATAGCGCCTGCAAGGGTCTCTCTGATAATTTCCGTATAAGGCGAGAGCTTGGGATTCTGACATACCACCGTGCAGTCGATGTTATACGGCGCATAGCCCTTATCCCGAAGGAGCGCCGTTACCTGTTTCAGAAGCTCAATGCTGTAAGCGTTTTCCCAGGCAGGGTCATTGTCGGGAAAATATTTTCCGATATCCCCCAGCGCACAGGCACCCAGAAGAGCGTCCATAACAGCGTGGGTGAGAACATCAGCGTCCGAATGCCCTAAAAGCCCGAAGGAATAGGGTATCTCCACCCCTCCAAGTATAAGCTTTCTTCCCGGTACCATCTTGTGAACATCATAGCCGTGACCTATCCTTATCATACCCCGCTGTCCTTCCTTTCCAAAGCCCCGAGAATAGCCTCAGCAATAGCCATATCCTCGGGAGTGGTTATTTTAATGTTCCTGTAATCGGAATGAGTAAGATGAATTTTGCCCCCCACCGCCTCCGCAAGCTGGCAGTCATCGGTAAAATCAAGACCGTGATCTCCCGCAAAATTCACCCCGTCAAAATAAAGCTTTTTCTTGAATATCTGAGGGGTCTGGGTTATATAAAGCCTGTTCCTGTCGGGGGTGTCGGTAACAAAGCCGCCCTCCGCCTGCTTGATGGTGTCCTTTACGGGAACAGCAAGAGCCGCACCGCCGAATATGGAAGCGTCCCTTATGCACTGTTTTATAAATTCAGCCTTGACAAGAGGACGTGCCCCATCGTGAACGGCAATCAGAGAAGTCTCTCTCGATACCCTTTTCAGAGCGTTCACCACCGACTGCTGACGGGTCTCTCCGCCCTCTGCACAGCCTGCAAACTTGGTAATGCCGTACTCCTTGGCAATGCCTTCCACCGTACCAATATCCTCGGGACGAGCGGAAACGATTATCTCGCCCACTTCCTCAAGCCCCTGAAAAACCATCATCGAACGGGCAATAACGGGAACTCCCCGAAGAAGGGCAAGCTGCTTGTTAACTCCCTCCATACGCTGAGACCTGCCGCCCGCAGCAATGATGACCGAAACCGTATCCATACTAAAATTATCCTTTCGTTTTTGGGGTAACGATTATGTCGGGGGGGATATTTCCGCCCGCATAGCTGTAGTGCACCGTAAAATTGTCATATTCTGTCCTTACGCCGTAATTATCCTCAAGGTAATCAAGGCTCTCGGGATAAGCCCCCTCCGCCGCATAGCAAAGCGCCGCTGCCTTGGAAATGCTTTCCTTGATGCTGCTCTGTCTAAGCTCTTCATTTGCGCTCCGGGAATTTGACAAAGCTATCAGCGTAAAGACCGCACCCACGCCGAATATAAGCAGGGGAGCGGCGGAGAATTTCCTCTCCCGCTTTCCCGTCCAGATGTTTTTCATAATAAAACTTCCTTAAAACTTGCCGCCGCTTCCGCCGGTATTCCCACCGCTGCTTGTGGTGCTTGTGTCGGAAGCCCGCTTAGTCCTTGTTACCTGAGAATAGAGGAAAATGTCACGTGAATTTGTAAGCTTAAAGCTTCCCTGACGGACATAATTATTCGCCATAGTTTCGGCACGTGTAGTTTTCATACTGCCCTTCATCACAAGTACGGTAATCAGACCAATCAAAAGACCGCAGCCTATACCAATGGGAATAGCATAAGAAGGTTCCTCATTGGGACCATACTCTTCAACATATTGTATTTCCGAAAGGACCTTGTCGGCGTACTTGTCAAAAGCTTCGTAATACTTTCCGTCAGTAAGATAGGGACGCAGCTCGTCAGCCGTATCATCAATGATAGAATGTGTCATTATCTCGTCATACATATTGCCGAAACCACGAATATAATAATCCCTGTATTCCATAGAAACAAGGTAAATTATACCGCTGCCGTCAATGCCTGCATCAAGTTCGTCAATTAAATAGTAGCTGTAATCCTCAGCGTCCATACCGTCCATACTGTCGGTAGTATAAACTATAACGTCCTGACCGTATGTAACGGCAATGTCCATAAGCTTATCTTCAAGAGCGACTTCCTCGTCCATCGACAGGAGATCGCCGTTATCATATACCTTATA
The DNA here is from genome assembly GCF_050874005.1 of Huintestinicola sp. Taxonomy (GTDB): domain Bacteria; phylum Bacillota; class Clostridia; order Oscillospirales; family Ruminococcaceae; genus Huintestinicola. The sequence continues at coordinate 49,535 of NZ_JBNMJV010000010.1, read as the reverse complement.
TTCGCTTTCCGCAGAAGCAGTCACCCCCCCTGCAAGCAGTACAGCCGCAGAGCAGGCAAGAGCGCAGAAAGTCCCTAATATCTTCTTCATATGCTTACTTTTCCTCCCTGTCAGATCTGTCGATTGCGTGGAGTATAAGGGACACCGCCGCAGATGTGCAGAAAGAAACCAAAAATGCCGTAATGACTTTTTTGAGACTCATAAGTGTACCCCTCCTTATTATACGCCGAGAAATCCGAGGATTATCGCCAGCACCGCAGCGGAGACCGCCGAGATCGCCGCAAACAATCCCCAGAACCTCGCCCGGGAAATAGGCAGCTCGCCCACAAATCTTCCTGTCTGACCGTTCATAGCAAAGGTGTAAAGCTTTCCGTCATACTTTGCGGTCATAAGCCACATCGGCATAAGAGCGTAATGTATCTGACCGTTTTCAAGGGATATGTTGGAGTTTTCCACCATAACGCCCGTATATGTATCCGCAGTCTGCCTGAAAGCGTATTCAACGCTTTCCTTTATACGTTCATCGGCTCTCGGACGGCTGTCCTCTGCGGAAACATCGTATTTGTCCGCAAGATATCCCGAAAGATAGGCAGGGTTAAATGCCGTGGCACCCGAGGGGTCAAAAGGCTCGATAGCCTCGGTTATCTCCTTCTGCAGCTTTGTTGTGCCGTCAACGGGAACGTGGTCAAATTCCATCGAGCCGTCTCTTACCAGCATATAATGATCTGTCCTTGTAACATCGTAGTCTCCCTCAGTCCAGCAGGAAACTCTGTTGGCTCTGAAACGGAAATGTGCCTTTGCTCCGCAGTCAAAGAGCCAGTAGGGGACATACATACCCTGAACGCTCTCAATGCGGTGGGAGGACATAAAATTGCCGGGGAGCAATGGACGCTTTTTACAGAACTCCTTGAATTTGGCAATAGCCTTATCTTTATCCACCTTAAAGGGGATAACGTAATCCGGTTTCAGCATACCGTCAAACTTGTCGTTTACCACAAAGGGGCTGTCGCAGTAGGGACAGGTGGTTGCGCCGAGACTTCTGTCGCCGGTTATCTCTGCTCCGCAGGAGCCGCAGGTGTAGGTGCATATATCGCCCTCAAGGCCCACCGTAGTTTCGGAAACGGTGCTCCAGTTCATATCATCGGAGGACTGCTCATTTCGTGAAAGCTCACTTACAGCCTCCACATCAAGCTCGGTGCCGCAGTATTCGCAGGACATTTTCTGTGCTTCGGAGGAGAATGTCAGCTCCGCTCCGCAGCAGGGGCATTTGAATGCGGTGATGCTCATTATAATGACCATCCTTTCATAAAGAGTTTTGTGGCTTTCGTCAGAAAATTTCGGACTTTAGTCCGAAAAACAAAACTTGGTTTGAAAATCTCTGATTTTCAAACATTACCTCTTTTCTGTTTGGCAAAAAGAAATTATTTCTTTTATATTTTATCATACTTTTTCTATTAAGTCAACACAAATTATGGCAATAGCATTGATAAAATCCTATGACCCGATGCAAATGCATTGACATTTCGGAGCAAATGTGCTATAATAAATATACTTACCGGGCAGTTTATTTGTATCGTTACCGAGCCGACAGTTATGATGCCCAAGTAAATTATAGAACGTCTCGCTGCGGGTCGTCACCCGCTGACTATATAAAGGATATGGCTGAAAACTATTTCGGCATAGGCAGGGCTGTGCTGATAAAGGCGGAAATGCTTGATATAGAGGGAAATGACCCGGAAAGGATACTTGCGGAATGTGCGGAGCATTATTATCTTGACTGAACGGTCAGACTTTTGATTTGTGATTTTTTTGACAAATTGTAAAAAATTGCGAAAGATAAAAAAAATCCCGGATTTTTCTTGTAACTTGTGAGAAAATGTTGTATAATTATACTCGGATAAATTTTTAGTTGTCGGCGCAGCGTAATGCGCCCGGAAACGGAGGAACTAATATGATGACTGAAAGTCAGAAGTCGAAGCTGGCGGAATATACGGCGGCAAAGGCTGCCTGCCCCGCAAGAGAAAGGCTCTCGGCTCTTTTTGACGACGGCGTATTTACAGAAACAGCGAACGGTCGGAGCGCAGGAGGAGACCCTTCGGGCGTTGTGACCGCTTACGGATATATAAACGGCTGTCCCGCCTATGCCTTCTCTCAGGACAGCACATCGGCTAAGGGAGCTGTAAGCAGAGCACATTCGGAAAAGGTGTGCAGAATGTTCGACCTTGCCGCTAAAAACGGCGTTCCCGTAGTAGGCATTTACGACTCCTGCGGAGCGTTCATTGAGGACGGCGCAGATGCTCTTAACGCATACAGCGCAATGCTCCTTGAGGCAGGAAATCTCTCGGGAGTTGTTCCCACAGTTTCGGTCATCGCAGGCGTGTGCGCAGGCAGTATGGCGGTCGTTGCCGCAGCTGCAGATTATGTGGTAATGACCGAGGGCGCAGAGTTTTACGCTGCTGTGGGCGGAGACTCTTCCGCAAAGGCTGCCGCAGAGAGCGGTGTTGTATCGGCTGTTGCCGAGAATGATACAGCGGCTATGGAGAGCGTTCGTAAATATCTCTCCCTTATGCCTCAGAATAACCTGTCTCCTCTGCCCGAGTATGAGTTTGACGCACCTGCCGCTGTTTCCTTTGAAAGCGCTTCGGACAGCGTTATGAGCATTGCCGACGAGGGCAGCGTTCTTGAGCTTCGTGCAGGCTTCGGAAAGGCATCTGTGACAGCACTCTGCACCATCGGAGGTACAACAGCAGGCATTGCCGCCGCAGGCAAAGCTTCGGATAAGCTTACCGCCGATGACTGCGCAAAGCTTGCGGGATTTGTACGTCTCTGTGACGCATTCTCCATTCCCGTTGTTACCGTTGTGGACACCGAGGGCTTCGATATGAGCGGAGCAGAGTCCGTAAGGGCTGCCGCAAGGCTTTCGGGTGCATATGCAGACGCCACCTGTGCAAAGATCGCAGTAGTAAGCGGAAAGGCATACGGTGCGTCATTTATCGCATTCGCAGGCAAAAACGCCGCTGCAGATCAGGTATTTGCACTTCCCGAGGCAGTCATTGCTCCCATAGACCCCGTGACAGCAGCGGAATTCCTGTATCACGATAAGCTCAAAGGCGCTGATGACCTTGCCGCAGAGCGAAACAAGGTAGCCGCAGAGTACGCCGAGAATGAGGCTTCCGCATTTGCCGCAGCAGAAAAGGGCGCCGTTGATGATGTTGTCCCTGCCGAGAGCGTAAGAAGCGCAGTTATGGGCGTTCTTGACATAACCGCAGGAAAGCGCCTTAACAAGCGTCTCCCCAAGAAGCACAGCGTTCTTCCCCTTTAATATAAATTCTAATAACCGAAAGGTCTGATAAAAATGAAGAGATTTAATATTACAGTTAATGGAAAAGCTTATGATGTTGCCGTTGAGGAAGTAGGCGGAGCAGCTCCCGCAGCAGCCCCCGTTTCCGCTCCTGCACCTGCCGCAGCTGCCCCCGCACCTGCCGCTGCTCCTGCTCCCGCAGCAGGAAACGGCACACCTGTTAAGGCTCCTATGCCCGGAAATATCCTTGATGTCAAGGTAAGCGTAGGCGACAGCGTTACAACAGGTCAGGTGATCGTAGTTCTCGAGGCTATGAAGATGGAGAACGATATCGTGGCTAATGCGACCGGCAAGATCACTTCTATCACCGTTAAGAAGGGCGATACCGTTAACTCCGACGATGTTATCGCAACTATTGCGTAAAGGGAAAGGAACGGTTCTTTATGGCTAAGGTTAAAATCACCGAGACCGTCCTCAGAGACGCTCATCAGTCCCTTATAGCAACGAGAATGAGCATAGACGAAATGCTCCCCATTATGCAGGAGATGGACAAGATAGGCTATTACTCCGTAGAGGTATGGGGCGGAGCCACATTCGACGCTTGTATCCGTTTCCTTGACGAGGACCCCTGGGAGAGACTGAGAATTATCAGAAAGGCTATGCCCAACACCAAGCTCCAGATGCTTTTCAGAGGTCAGAATATGCTGGGATACCGCCATTATGCCGATGATGTTCTGGAATACTTTGTTCAGAAGACTGTGGCAAACGGTATGGATATTATCCGTATTTTCGACGCTTTAAACGATATCAGAAATCTCCGCACATCTATCCGTGCGGCTAAGAAAGAGGGCGCACACGCACAGGTGGCAATGTCCTTTACCCTTGGCGATGTGTTCACCGACGAGTATTACGTTAACTACGCAAAGCAGTGTGAGGAGGAGGGCGCAGACTCCATCTGTATCAAGGATATGGCGGCTCTTATCACTCCTTTCAGAGCGGCTTCCCTTACAAAGGCGCTCAAGGAGAACATCGGTATTCCCGTTCAGCTCCACACCCACTACACCTCGGGTCTTGCTTCAATGTGCCTGTTAAAGGCTATCGAAAACGGCTGTGACGCTGTTGATACGGCTATGTCTCCCCTTGCTCACGGCACATCTCACACTCCTACAGAGTCTATGGTAGCGGCTCTCCAGGGTACTGAGTACGATACGGGTCTCGACCTTGTTAAGCTCACCTCTATCCGTGATTACTTTATGAAGCTGCGTAAAAAGTACATCGACAGCGGTCTTCTCGACCCCAAGATGCTTGCTGCGGACGCAAATGCGCTTATTTATCAGGTTCCCGGAGGAATGCTCTCCAACCTTCTTTCCCAGCTCAAGCAGGCAGGCAAGGAGGACAAGCTGGAGGACGTGCTCAAGGAAGTTCCCAGAGTACGTGCGGACGCCGGAAATATCCCTCTTGTTACTCCCTCGTCCCAGATCGTGGGCACTCAGGCGGTTTTCAACGTTATCAACGGCGAGCGGTATAAGATGGTAACAAAGGAGTTCAAGGACGTGGTAGCGGGCAAGTACGGAAAGACTCCCACACCCATCGACCCCGAGTTCAGAAAGTCCATTCTCAAGGGCGAGGAGGCTATCGACTGCCGCCCTGCCGATCTGCTTGAGCCTGAGCTGGACAAGCTGAGAGAGGAATGCTCCGAGTGGCTGGAGCAGGAGGAAGATGTTCTCACCTATGCTATGTTCCCCAAGGTTGCGCCTAAGTTCTTCGAGAAGCGCCGCAACAAGAAATACGGCATTGACGGCAAGAACTCAGACACCGAAAAGAAAATTCATATGGTATAATATAGGCTGTTTTAGGCGGTGTTTTACAGCTATTGGAAAATGCTCCCCGAAACAGGGCTATTGTAGACCGATAATGTTGACCTTTTGGGGTTGAATGAATGAAATATCCCCCGAAATGCAGGAAATGTAATTATGAACTGCATTTCGGGGGATTTTTGTTAATATACTTATATTACGAAATTGTTAAAACGGGGGTATTTTTGCATTTTTTTGAAAAATCGAATTTGTTCGTCATTTTGACGAATTACATTTATTGTAAATTGCGGCGGGAATGGTTTACGATTGGCTTGAATGTGAATAAAGTTGACAATTTTGGACTGCATTTTGAGGGAGAGTATAAGGATTTTAATCTGCTCGTAAAATTGGGTATGGGAAAATGGGGGCTTTGGGGAGTTTGGAGATTTGGGCGGAAAAATATTGCACAAATGTTTACTTTGCTGATTTGGGGTTCATATTTGGGGGCGGATTGTTTTTTTATATCGGTAATTGACAAACGGTGGCGGAAGTGATACAATGAATTTGGAATGGTACTCGGCTTGGAGATGTATTTAAAGACTTTTTCGTTAACATTTCGGGGGTGCGTTTTATGAGAACTGTTAAAGAAGCTTATGATTTTGTTCAAGACGCTGTTTTAGATACACCATTTAAAATAATGGGTTGTATAGACATAGGCGATAGCTGGATTTTTCATTTGGGAGACAGTATGGGGTCATTTATCCCACCTGCTCAGGTATATAAAGACGATAATATCGAACCGGATTTTTATCGTGGAGATTTATTTACTGACTGTTTAGATGAAAAAATCACCTGTACTTCTGTTCCACTCGAAAGCATAATATAATTTCCATAACACACCTTACAACAGGAGATGATTTTTATGACTGATGAGTTTGATATGTTAAAGGTTTTAGATGTATTTCCTATCGGAAATATGCTTTCGGTTACTTTAGAGGGCTCGTGTGACAGCTTAAAGAACGGAAGCAAGCTTGTTGACAGTAACGGAAATTCAATTACTGTCGTTTCCGTTGCAATGACAAGATTTGATGATCCTACAGACATAAACAAAAGCACCACAGTTATGGTAGATGCCTGTCCTTTACAAAAAGGTGCTGAACTTTCTATTGCGTAGTTTTTGTATAGAATACGGAAAACCGCCCCGATTGTCGAGGCGGTTTTATTATGCCCACACCCGAAACGTGTATGGGCTGAGTTTATTTATCCTCCCCCGACTGTATCTCACGTATCCCACGATTTATACGCTCGGCGCTGCGGAGGTCGTTTATGTACATTACCGCATTTACGGCAACGTCTATTATGAATATCGTGACCGCAAGGGAAATGGTCACAGACAGGCTGTTCAGCGCTCCCGTAAGGAAAAGTATACCGTTTATGGTAAGCTCCAGCAGAAGAAGGTGGAGAAGCTTGCGGAATATCATCTCTCCCACCGTCAGTTCGTGACGTGAATACATTACCAGCGAGGGGAGCGACGCTGCAAGGCCGAAAATTATGGGGGCAAGAAAACCTCCGTAGGAAAACCGTTTATCCGGCTCGAACACGCTGCCTACCGCCGCTATTCCTATACAGATAAAGGCAACGGATATAAAGAAGCTGTTCATTACATTTTTTATCAGAAATTCCTTGAAGCTCATTTCAGCACCGCCTTTTTCAGCGCAGGCACATACTGCCTTGATATTATTACCCGTTCCCCGTTTTTCATATGGGCGGTGAAACGCCCGTTGAGTGCGGGGCTGACGCTTTCTATCTTCATCAGATTTATTACTGTGGATTTTGAGCAGCGCAGAAAGGAGCTTTCCGACAGCTTCCGCTCTATTTCATAGAGCCGCCCTCTGACTTCAAAGACCTTGCTTTCGCAGTAAGCAAATATCCGCTGGTCTACCGCTTCAAAGTAGTAGATATCTCCGATATTTATGCTGTAGAGCCGTCCGTCAATGCTGCCGCTCAGAGTTTTGCCCGAGCCTTCCGCAAAGAGGCGGATACGCTCCACCTCTTCCGTGACTTCATAGCACTCGATTATTACCTGTTATTTTTCATTGCTGTCCACAGTTCTGACGATAACGTTCATATGTTAGTATTCCTTTTCAATCTCGGGCTTCTCGCCGCCCTTTAAGGCATAGTCAAAGAAATCTCCCGTAAGCTTGTTCATTGTGTTTATGCAGTACAGGCTGTCGATATCTCCCGTTCCCATATTTCCCAGGGCTTTTCCAAGCATCGGGGAGAAAAGGGGCAGGTCGGTGAAGTTCAGATGTCCCGAATTTTTAAAGCAGGTGGATACTACGTTTTCGGAAATGCGTGCGGTGTGAAAATTTACATATTCCTTCATTTTGTTTTCGCTTTTGTACTCGTCTACCAGGTCCCGGAGATACTGACTGTAAATATCCAGCATTGGCACGGGGAAAGGTTCGTCGGTATATACGGTTTCTCCGTTCTCAAAGGCGATCTCGTCTCCAAGCAGCGTGCCGTCAAGGTTTATTACGGCGGATATGTCGCTTCTGTTCCTTGCGGTCTGGGCTGCTGCCGCTCCGCCTAAGGAGTGACCGAAAAGTCCTATCTTTGTGGTGTCGGTATTTCCGAAAATAGGGTCTCCGCTTTCGGACAAAGCTATAATGGTGTTCAGCGCAAAGTCGATATCCTTTACTCTCAGATCAAGCCATTCTCTGTTGTCGTTGTATTCCTTTTCGGGGTTGTCTGTGGCGTTATGCTCCATTACGGTGTTTAAAAAGTTAATATCCGCTATGGTCACTTTTCCCTCTGTATCGGCGGTGAAAAGGGTGTGATAGGTGTGGTCTATTCCTGCTACGGTATAGCCCCGTGAGGCAAGCTCGGTGCAGGTGGAGTAGTTTGAGCCGGAAAATCCGAATGCGCCGTGGGAAAAGATTATCAGCGGTGTTTTTTCGGCGCAGTTTTCGGGATACCACACGCTGACGGTTATCTTCCTGTTTTCCCCTGTGTCGGTGAAGGTCTCGGTGCGGCTTTCGTCTGTCCAGGTGTATTTTGCTTCAAGCACATTGTACTGTCCCGTGGGTTCGGGCTCGGTAAACTGCGGGCAGATGATGGCGAGCGCAAGGGCGGTGGTGTAGAGTATAGTCTTGCCCACAAATCTTCCCACAGACTTGCCGATTACCTTGCCCTGAGTTTCGGGCTTATCCGGTTTAATGAGACGTATTACTGCGATGATGGACTGGAGCGCCAGAGCAAAGCCGAAAATATAGTATCTGAAGCCCCACTTCACAACGCCCGTTATGCAGAGAACTGCGAATATCAGGAATATGGCGAGGGCGCTTACCGCTTTTTCCTTTCGGTGCATATCGCCCTCTGCGATGTTCCAGATCATAAATACCAGCTCCAGGATTATCAGAGCCGTTAGAATTATCATACCCATATTATCCTCTTCCTTTCTGATGATAATATAAGTATAATTTATCCCTGGGAGTATTTCAACTTTTTTCGGGCAAGCTGCATTTTTAGGCGGTAAGCTGCATTACAGAGAGGCAATCTCCTCTGCGAGAGCTTCTGTCTGAGCGATATTTTCTGGGTTTACGGCAGAATTTATTTTTATGATATTATCGGAGATGACCACGTCCTTGCAGCCCTCGAAAAGCTTTTTCATTGCGCTTGCGGCGGTGGGTGCCCAGGAGCCGTTTTCAATGAGATATACCTGTCTGCTCTTATAGCCGTGCTCTGCAAGGTCGGTTATGAAATCACGCATAAAGGGGAATACGCCGCCGTTATAGGTGGTGGAGGCGCAGACAAGCTTCTTGTACTTGAACGCCATTGCAAGAGCCTCGGCTCTGTCGCAGCGTGCCAGATCCATTGCTATTACGGGGCAGCCCTTTGTGGAAAGCTTTTCCTCCAGCAGAAGTGCAGCTTTTCTTGTGTTTCCGTAAACAGATGTGTATGCGATGAAAACGCCGTCGGTCTCAGGCTCGTATGCTGCCCATTTGGTGTAAAGCTCAAGGTAATGGGGGATATTTTCCGAAAGTACAGGGCCGTGAAGTGGGCATATCGCTGCGATATCAAGCTTTGCTGCCTTTTTTAACACTCCCGATACGGGCATACCGAATTTGCCTACGATGCCGAAATAATATCTTCTTGCCTCGTTTTCCCACTCCTCGTCGCTGTCAAGTGCGCCGAATTTGCCGAATGCGTCGGCGGAGAACAGCACCTTATCAAGGCTGTCGTAGCTCATTATTACTTCGGGCCAATGCACCATAGGAGCGGTCACGAATGTCAGAGTATGCTTTCCGAGAGAAAGAGTGTCATTCTCGCCCACAACTATTCTTCTGTCAGCATAGTCTGTGCCGAAGAAATTCTTCATCATTCCGAATGCCTTCTGAGAGGATACTATCACCGCCTCGGGATAACGCTCCATAAATACGGCGATATTGGCGGAATGGTCAGGCTCCATATGGTGAACTACAAGGTAATCGGGCTTATTTCCCGAGAGTGCGGCTTCGAGGTTTTCAAGCCACTGTGCTGTAAAGCCGCCGTCAACGGTGTCCATTACCGCAATTTTCTCGTCTGTGATGACATAGGAATTGTAGGACATTCCGTTCGGAACGCTGTACTGTCCCTCGAAAAGCGGGTTTATCCGGTCGTTTACGCCTATGTATTTTATATCCTTTGATATCTGCATTTTGCATCTTCCTTTCGACAGAATATTCTATAATTATTATGCCACATATGCGGTACATTGTCAAGAAAAAACGGGTACCATACCGAAGTATGATACCCGAAAAATTTTGAAAAATTATTACTGAACTGACTGGAGAAAATCGCTTGCTTCGCCTACGAGCATATCAACAACAGCGGAAATCTCTTCTCTGTTGGAAGCCCACTCTACGCCGTGAAGTGCTGCTCTCAGACCGATATTGTCGCCGCCGTCGGTTGTGAGGGAAGCAACATCGGTGGATACGCCTGCAGCAAGGTCAACAACGGGGTACTGACGTGCAAGGTCGTTGATCTCCTTGTTGATAGCTACAAGTTCCTCGGACCACTGATAGTCAGCCATTGCCTTAGCATCTGCGATCGCTATAGCCTCGTCGCTTGTGTTTGCAAGACGAGTGCAGTCTGCAAAGAGACCTACGCCCTCGGGGTTGCCTGCGCCCTTGCAGAGTACCCAGCCGTCAAGAGTAGCGCCCTGATAAGGATCGGAACCTGCGGGTGAAGGAACGGGTGCAAGACCGAGATTTTCGGGAGAAATGCCTGTTGCCCAGGTGTCGGGGTTGGACTGTACGTGCCATGCGCCTACGATGTAGAACAGCTCTCTGCCCTCGCCCATAAATGCGGGCTGCTCGGACCAGTCAAAGAGAGATCTGTCCATTACGAGGCCCTTGTTGTAGAGTTCGTACATCCAGTTCATAGCCTTTTCAACTGTAGCGTCCATAAGGTTTGTCTTGAGGACACCGTTTTCAGCTGTAACGGAAGGAACGCCTGCGGAAAGGAACAGAGCCTTTTCTGCCCAGTAGCCGTCGAGACCCCACTGATCGTTGTCGGGATCGCAGAACTGCTCAAGCATTGATGTGAAGGTATCCCAGTTCCACTCGCCTGCCTGATAAAGCTCCCAGGGATCGTCAAAGCCGTTTTCTTCGATAGTCTGCTTGTTGTAGATAACTACTGCTTCGGCAGATACGGAGTTTACGAACTCGTAGTGCTTGCCGTTGAAATTATAGATGTCCATAGCGTCCTTAACGTCAGCCCAGAGCTCGGAATCCATATCAATGTAATCGTCAACGGGCTGGAACATTCCGTTGATAACGCCCTTGGGGAGAGCTGCGGTATCGCAGGGGAAGAAGTCAACGCCGTCACCGCCCAGAACGTGGGTGGAGAGGTCGGAATATCTGGACTCCCAGGTGGTGGGGATATATTCAATGTTTCCGCCGTACTTGCTCTTAAAGAGGGTGATGTTTACTGCTTCGGAGTCACCCTTGGAAGTAGAAGGATTGATATCGTAGTGAGCAAGCCACTTGATGGTCTTGTTCTCAAGCTCAACGTCACGGAGCTTCTCATTTGCCAGATCGTCGAGAGTTTTCTGATCTTCTTCGGCATATGTAGCGGTGTTCAGCTCAACTGTAGCTCCTGTTGTGGTGGTTACGGTAGCCTCGCTGGTAGATGTGCTGCCCTCATTGCCGCCGCCGCAGGCTGTAAGACCCAGAGTAAATGTCAGAGCGGAAATTCCGGCAATTGTCTTCTTGAAATTTTTCATATTGACCTCCTAAATATTTTGAGACTGTTTCCCGTCTGCTGCAAAGGCGGAAAACATTTCAATATATACGCAGTTCACGCATATATATTATAATAATTGCAATATAATTTTATCATTTTTTGCTTTTACTGTCAATGGTTTTTATATCAATATTTTTACTTTCACTTTGTGCAATTTTAATAATTAAACGTATTCGTAAATGTAGAAATTTCCCGATAAAAAAGAAAAACGGCAAAGCCCGAAAGCTTTGCCGCTGATAATTTACCCGATTATTCCTCCTCGGAGGAATCGCCGTTTTCCTCGAGAACTGCTCTGATGGAGAGGCTGATGCGCTTCTTCTCGGAGTCGATCTCGGTGATCTTTGCTGTTACCTCGTCGCCTACGGAGAGAACGTCCTTAACGTTTGTTACTCTCTTGTCAGCGATCTGGGAGATGTGGATAAGGCCGTCAATTCCGGGAATGATCTGTGCAAATGCGCCGAATGCGGTGATGGAAACGATCTTGCAGTTAACAACGTCGCCTTCCTTATACTCGCTCTCGAACTTCACCCAGGGATTGTCCTCGTCCTTCTTGTAGCCCAGGGAAATTCTGCCTGCTTCCTTGTCCAGATCCTTAACATATACCTCAAGTGTATCGCCTACGGATACTACCTCGGAGGGGTGCTTTATTCTGTCCCAGCTCAGCTCGGAAATGTGGACCATTCCGTCGATGCCGCCCAGATCTACGAATGCGCCGTAGGAAGTAAGAGACTTGACTTCGCCCTTGAATACGTCGCCCACCTGAACGGTCTCCCAGAACTTAGCCTTTGCAGCGTCTCTCTCAGCATTGCGAACGGCCTTGATAGAGCCTACTGCCTTGCCTCTCTGCTCGTTTACTTCGATGACCTTGAACTTAACGTTCTTCTTGAGGAGATCCTCAAGCTTCTCGTCTCTGCGTACTGTTGCCTGAGATGCAGGGATAAATACTCTTACGCCGTTCGAGAGAACAATAACGCCGCCCTTTACTACGCCTGTAACTGTACCCTCGAGAATTGTGCCCTCTTCCTTAGCCTTGGCAAGCTCGTCAAGACCCTTGAGTGCGTCTACCTTCTTCTTGGAGAGCTGAACGATGCCCTCTGCGTCGTTGATCTTGATAACGATAAGATCGACTTCATCGCCGACTTTAACAACATCACCGGGCTTGAGAGAAGGATCGTCTGTCAGTTCGGACAGAGACACATAGCCTGTGTGCTTTGTACCAACGTCAACGATAGCTTCTGTGTTGTTTACAGCAGTTATGTATCCTTTCACCCTGTTACCGGTATATAATCTTTTGAAAGAAGCGTTGAGCGCCTCCTCAAAGTTAAAGTCCTCGTCCATATTTTTGATAATTTCGCTCATCTGGTTTTTGACCTCCTTGATAATAGATGCCGGGGTGGACGCTCCGGCGGTGATACCTATTCGGATATCACTTTTATTAGAAAAGCCTTTCGGCATTTTCAGCAAACTGAGTTCTCCAGGGCTTTCCACGTGAAAGCAAGTCCCGCAAAGCCCGCTGCATATCCGAAAGAGCTTAACGGTATTGGAGCTGTGCCGTCCGCCGACAACGATCATCATATCGCTTTCGGCGGCAAGCCTTGCCGCTTCCGCCTGACGCTTTGAGGTTGCGCTGCATATGGTGTCATAGGTCTCGGCGTTTTTATAACAGGCGGCTATCCGGGCGCAATTTTGCCACATACTTATATTATACGTTGTTTGCGGCATAATTGCAACCTTTTTTTTTGAATTTTCATAATTTTTTTTCAGAAAAGCTTCAAGCTCTTCGGGATCTTGCAAAACATATGCACCGTTTTTGCAGTGTCCCACTATCCCGACCACCTCAGGGTGAGTTTTGTCGCCCATAATAATGACGTCCTTACCCTCTGAGGAGCATTTTGCGGCGGTGGTCTGTATGCGCTTTACAAAGGGACAGGTACCGTCGGAGTAGGGGATAGCCTTTTCCTCAAGCGCTCTGTATACGTACCTGCCCACTCCGTGAGAGCGGATAACTACCTTTTCGCCGGTCTGCGCTTCGGCGGGGGAGTTTATAACACGAACGCCCTTTTTCTCAAGGTCGTTCACAACGGTGGGGTTATGGATTATCTCGCCTAAGGTAACAGCCTTGAAGCCGTGTTCTATTTCATTATACACGAGTTTGACCGCTCTGTCAACACCAAAACAGAAACCTGCGGTCTTTGCGGCAGTAATTGTGATTTTTTTCATAATTTTCACACCGTCTTTATGTGTATTATTGCCATATATTTCGGGTTTATTCAGCGGTTTCGGCAGAATTTTCCTCGAGTTCAGGTCCTTCCACCAGCTCGGTTATGGCGTTCATAATGACGGATTTTACTTTCTTCAGATTTTTTGTGTCTCCGTCTCCGATGTCAAGCTCCTCGGACTTTATGACCTTTCCTATTTTCAGAGTGAGCTTGCTGCGGAAATGAAGCTTTTCTCCCTCGAAAACTATGCCCATAGGAAGAACGTCTGCTCCCGATTTTGCGGCAATAAGGGCAACGCCTGTTTTTCCTCTGCCCACCTTATTTTCCTTGGAGCGTGTTCCCTCGGGGAATATGACCACGTTCCTGCCGCTCTCCAGTATCTCAACGCAGTCGTCTATGACCTTCATATCTCCTGCGCCTCTCTTGACGGGGAATGCGCCTAAGAATCGGATAAATGCGCCGAAAAGCTTATTCTTGAAAAGCTCTTCCTTAGCCATATATGTAACGGGGCGTTTCATAGGCATTGTGATGACCACGGGGTCGGCGTAGCTGCGGTGGTTGCAGGCGATTATTACCCCCTCTTTTTCGGGGACGTTTTCCCGGCCTTCTATTTTAAAATTGTAAAACAGCTTGTATATGCCCATTACGGTGTATCTGACAAATGCGTTCATCTGAGCTTACCGTCCTTTACAGAAGTTTTTTTATCATACCGATTATCATTTCAACCGACTGCTCGAGGGAAAATTCGGTAGTGTCGCAGAGTACGGCGTTCTCTGCCTGCTTTAAGGGGGATACGGCTCTTGTGGAGTCGTCGTGGTCACGCTTTATGATGTCCGCAAGCACCTGCTCATATGTGGGAGCGTCCGGCTTGTCTTTCAGCTCCTTAAATCTTCTGCCAGCCCTTGCCTCGGGGGAGGCGGTGAGGAAAATTTTAAGGTCGGCATTCGGCAGGACTACTGTGCCTATGTCCCTGCCGTCCATAATTACGTTGTTTTCCCTTGCTATCTTCTGCTGAAGCTCGAACAAAAATGCTCTTACCGCAGATATTGCAGATACCTTTGAGGCTGCCATCGACACCTCGGGAGTGCGTATCCTGTCCGAAACGTCCTTGCCGTTTACGAAAACGTGCTGAACGCCCTCAATAAAACGCAGTTCGGGGGTTATGCCCGGAAGCAGCTTTTCTACATTTTCGGGAACGCTGACGTCCGCTCCTTTTGACAGGCAATAGTATGCTACAGAGCGGTAAAGCGCTCCTGTGTCCACATATATAAATCCCAGCTCTGCGGCGGCTTTCCTTGCAATTGTGGATTTTCCTGCGCCTGCGGGGCCGTCTATGGCAATGTTTAGGCTCATTTGATTATCTCCTCAATACTTAATACGAAGCGTCCGCTCCGTTGATATCGTCAAAAATTACGGGTACAAGTTCTTTCAGCTCGTTAAGCAGCGGAAGTGCCACCTCTCTCATCTGAGGATGGGCACGCTCGGAGGTGCGGAGCTTGAAAAAGTGCCGCCATTCACGGAGGTTCATTGTTACCACTATTTCCGTTTTTACGGAATTTGGAAGTATGCTCCTTGCTTCTTCGGGCTTTGCTCCCAGCGAGATAAGCTTTGCGTAGGCGTTTTCTATCTCCTGCATTGTGTCCTTCCAGACAGCGTATTTCTCCTCGTCCTCAGCCCAGAAAAAGGGGCGGATAAAGGTTATTTCATTTCCGAATTTGTCCTTGGAATAGTTGCAGTAGCGGGTGCTTTCCTGGCTGTAGCTTGCTATGCGGTGGCGGACTATCTCGTGGGTCACGCCTCTGTCGCAGATAAATCTTACGGTTATCTTTTCGTGCTCGAGGACGGACTCGTGACCCGACTTCAGTATCATTCCTACGAATTTCTCCGCAGAGCCGTCTGTTATCCTGTCCTCGCTCTTATAGCATACCCTGCCGCAAAGCTCTATATTACGGAGCATTTTTGCCCCGTCTATTTCCGATAATATCTCATGAGAGGGTACGATAATTTTCATCAAGGTTCTCCTTTTTATACATAACAGTCTCGCCGTCGGGAGTGTCCTCGGGAACGGCGGTATAGCCGCAGCTGAGACAGCATTTTTCAGCGGCTGTGTTTGTGCTGTAGATGTGCATTGCGGCGGTGTTGATACCCTTTTCGGTGAATATCTCCTCCGCAAGACGGATACATTCACGGCTAACTCCGTGTCCTCTGAACTCGGGGTCGATAACAAGCATTGATATCCAGCCGCATTCTCCGCTTTCAAGTCCGCTGAGCTTTACCCAGCCCGCAGGCTCGGAACCGTAGTACACCACGTAATCTTCCTCGTCGCCGTCCTCACGCCATTGTTCAAAGGCTTCGTCCCAGTCCTCAATGTCAAGCTCTCCTGCGCCAAGTCTGTCAAGAAGCTCGGCACGGTTGTACAGGTCGCAGAGGAAGGGCAGGTCGCCTCTTGTGACCTCTGCAAGGCGTACCTTCTGGCTGCACAGCTCGTTTGTTACTTTAAGAATGGGATATCCCTGCTGATAGGGCTTTACAATAGACGGATTTTTCGCTGCTTCCGCAAAAATGATATCCGCAAGTCCGCTGTCAAGCTCCTTCACAAGGAGATTTAAGGGCTTTTTATAAAGGTCGGGGCAGACCGAGGCGATGGATATGACCCTTGCGCCGTTTAAGTCCATTACTCTGTAGGGCCATATGCGGCAGTCAAAGGGCTTATTGTCGCCTAAGGTACAGCCTGTTTTCGGGTCGAGAGCGGGACAATGATACAGCTCGTCTTTATCGTCCCAGCAGTCCTCCATATTGAATATATAACCGCCGTTTCCGCCCTTTGAGACCATTTTCAGGTCGGGGCGCTCTGCCGAGAGCTTATTATAAAGCTCCCTTGTGATGACAGGGGTCTCCCACACGTCGTATTTGTCAAAAATACAGCACAGTTTGCACTTGGCGCAGGTTTCGTTTGAAAGAATGTTTTTTAGCATAAGTCATTTTCCTTTTCATTTTATTTTTGGGAATATTGGCTTGCATGCGGGAAATAATATAAATAATTTAAAGCCGGAAATCGGCATAAATTTACATTAAAATATTTTACCGAAAAGAGGGATCATTTTATGAAAATATCTCAGAAGCAGTACGGCGAAATGGTGAAAAAGGCTTCGCCCAATTCAAAATGTATGCGTGATGTGCCCCTTGCATTTCTCGTAGGCGGACTTATCTGCGTCATAGGACAGGCTATCACCGACTTTTACTCCTATCTCGGCTTTGATGACAGGACTGCCGCTGCCTGGTGCACAATAACGCTGGTGTTCCTATCCGCTTTGTTTACGGGTCTGGGACTTTACGAAAAGCTGGCAAAATACGGGGGAGCGGGCACCCTTGTACCCGTTACGGGATTTGCAAACGCCGTTGCATCTCCTGCGGTGGAATTTAAGTCCGAGGGATATATTTTAGGCCTGGGAGCGAAAATTTTCATTATCGCAGGTCCCGTTATCCTTTACGGCACAGCCGCTTCGGTGGTCTACGGGCTTATCTACTACTTTTTCCTCAGATGACGGATACTCCCACAACGGTGATATTATCGGTGCTGCCGTTGTCTATGGCAGTGTCGATAAGCCGTCTGAGACGCTTGGGCAGGCGCATTGGCATTGCAAGTATCTCCTCAAATTCGCCTGTGGTGATGTAATCGGAAAGTCCGTCACTGCAGATGATGATGATGTCCCCCTTTTTTATGCCCCCCTCTATCTCGGTAACGCAGGGGTCGGGGTCGTCGGAGATATTGCCTAAAACGGGGAATATGACGTTTCGCTGGGCGTGGTTTTTTTTCTCCTCTCCCGTTATCTTGCCCTGCTCGTAGAGCATTTGGACAAGGGACTGGTCACGGGAGAGCTGCTTTATTATGCCCCCTCTGAAACGATACATACGTGAGTCGCCCACATTCACAACGAAAGCTCTTTCGCTGTCGTCGACTGCAAGGGCGCAGAGGGTGGTCTGCATATTGGCGGAGCTGCCGTGGGTAATGCCGTAGCGCTTTAGCTTGGAGTGGACGGCAAGGAGCTTTGCACGAAGATCGGTGCGCTTCCCGGGCTTTACGGAAGAAAGCAGCTCGAGAGCCATTCTTGAAGCTATCTCTCCCGAAGCTTCTCCGCCTACGCCGTCGGCAACGGCGGTTATAAACGGAGCGCTGACGTCGCTCTCCATCTGAGCCTTTGATAAAACTATTTTGTTTACAAGATAAGCGTCCTCATTGTGCGTGCGGACAGCTCCCTTGTCGGAAATACCGCAGCAATAATACAAATCGGACACCTCGGACAGCTATAAATATACATATAACATTATACATCAGTTTAAAACAAATTGCAATAGGTAATTCTTATAAATTTCGGAACGTATTTTCTGAGAGCGAAAACTCATTTTCCGTAATCATCATATTACAGCGGGATATTTTGTCAAAATTGCACGAAATATCAATTAAATTCCAATAAAACATTGACAAACGGAAGATAATATTGTAAAATTAGTATGTACCATTATAGTACCCTTATGCCGAACTATTCACACGGAGGTTTTACATAATGTCTTCCATTAAATTAACCGACCTGATAAGCGTTCAGGTACTTCAGGAGATCCAGGACGGCTTTGCCGAGGTAACGGGTATGGCGGCTCTTACCACCGACGCTGACGGCAATCCCGTGACAAAGGGCAGCAACTTCACCGACTTCTGTATGAAATACACACGCCGCTCAAGACTTGGCTGCGAGAGATGCGAAAAGTGTGACCGTGACGGCGGCGAGCAGACTCACCGCACGGGCAAGGCTGCTGCATACCCCTGTCACGCAGGTCTTATGGACTTTGCCGCTCCTATTATGGTAAACGGCGAGTTTATAGGCTCATTTATCGGCGGTCAGGTGCTCACCGAGAAGCCCGATGAGGCTAAATTCCGCAGGATAGCTAAGGAACTGAGCATTGATCCCGACGAATACATCGCCGCTCTCAGAAAGGTGAAGATCGTTCCCAAGGAGAGGGTGGAGGCTGCCGCAAAATTCCTTCACACCATTGCCAAGAACATTTCTTCAATGGCGTATTCAAGCTATCTGATGAAGGAGCATAATGACACTCTTTCCAGCAATATCAACGCTGCCGGCGATGTTATACGCAGGGTCAATGACATTGCCGAAAACTGTATAAATGCTGTTTCTGCTATGGACGAAAAGTTCAGACAGCTTTCCGAGATAGCCGACAAGTGCGTCTCCGAGGTAAAGACCGCAAACGACGCCGCAAAGGTCATTCAGGATATTGCTATGAATACACGTATCCTGGGCTTTAATGCTTCCATTGAGGCTTCGAGAGCTAAGGAAAGCGGAAAGGGCTTCGGCGTTATCGCTCAGGAGGTCAGAACTCTTGCCGATACCTCGAAAAGCTCCGCTGACACCATTGAGCAGAAGATCAAGAGCATCGGCGGCTATGCGTCTCAGATCGACAGCAGCGCAAAGGCTGCGTCCGAGCTTGTTTCCGAGACAGTTTCCGGAATTGAGGAGCTTAAAAGCGTTATCAGCGAGGTCCAGTCATAATGAGATTTACAGCTTCGCTGTAAACCTATATACCGAAAGGAAGTGTTTTTATGGATCCTACAGCAATTGCTTCTATGGCCACAGGTATGAAGCAGGCTCAGCTTGCAAATGCCGTAAGCACGGCTATGGTCAAGAAGACCCAGGATGTAATGGAGACCCAGGCTCAGGGGATCATTGAAATGGCTCAGAGTATGCCCAAGGTCCAGGGTCAGATAGGCTCTATCCTTGACGTGAGAGCTTAATTTCCCGTAGGTCGGCAAATACCTTTCCTCCGTACATTTTGGTGTGCGGAGGATTTTTTTGCGGGTGACGACCCGCAGCGAGTACGTTCTATAGTTTATTCGGGCGGCAGGGAGACGGCTCGGTAACGATACGAATATTTTTTGTACAGTTTTTAATTGGTTCTTAGTATTACCCGCTTTATCAATATCTGCTAATTATCAGCCCAAATAATAACGGAGCTGTCGGAAAAATTCCGGCAGCTCCGTTAATTTTATACCTTTCTGAATGCCTGGAACAGGAAATAAAGCATTACAAAAACAAAGTTGTAAAGCAATATGTTCGTCACCGTAAGCTCTGCCATTGAGCGCAGGAGCACAAGGGCAAGGGTGAGAAGTATTCCCAGAAGTATCTCCGCCGCCTGCATTGCAATGCCTGCGGAAATGGTTCCTCTCAGGCGGTTTGCACCTAAGATAAGCTGGGCAAAGGAAGCAAATCTGCCCGAGCAGGCAAGGGTGGCAGGACGTCTTGCGGCATATTCTGTGGTCTTTTCAAAATCGGGGTGAAGTCTGAAGGGGATAAGCTTGAAAAGCGCAGGTGTTACCTCGAACATCTCCGAAAGCCTGCTTACCGAAAGCATTGAGTCCACCGAGCGGAGCATTACTGCCACGCCGCCTTTCTCAAGCTCCTTGAGAGCCGATTTTATCTGATATGAGGGGGTAAGCTCGATGATGAACATTGCAGAAAGCTGTCCCGAAATGGAGAGATAGACCGCTATCTTGTCCCCGTCGGTATACTCGCTTTCCTTGGCGATGGAGGGCAGTCCCTCGATGCTGTGGTTCTGCATAAGCTCTCTGTTTCCGAGAAGTACTCGCTTGTTGTTTATCCAGCCGCAAAGTCCCATTGAGTCCTCGTAAATATAGCTTTCCACAGGTTCAAGCATTTCCGTTTTGCCCACGATTATATCGTAGAACATATTTCGGAGAATACTTCCCGACTGGCTTGTAAGGCTTGCCGCCTCAACGATAGCCTCGTCAATGCTCGAGTCGGGAAAAGACTTGATATTTCTGAGGATAATGCTTCCGGGAGGGAAAAGGGAAGCGGCGTCAATCATAACGCTGTTAACATCGCCAAACTCGTCAATGCTGTCAAATCCGATTATCGCACCCTGCTTTGCGCCGTACTTTGCCGAAGCCTTTTCCATAGGCAGATTTACCACCAGCATCATTGCAAAGCAGGAGCAGATGGAGGCACAGGCGGAAAATGTGGAAAGTCCCACGCAGAATGCGCCCATTGTGCCGTGCTCGGCTCTTGCAAGCAGTCCTGCGATAACTCCCAGAACAAGTCCTGCTATGGCTATAATGGGAGATACCATTTTGCAGAAGCGGTCGGTGCTGTCTCCTGCATAGGAGGTCTTCAGAAAATCGGTGATGACCTCGGTCTTCTGCATACCTGCCAGTACGGGGAAGTCTGACAGGGAGCCTCGGGTGAAGTTCTGAGCTGTTTCCTCGTCGTTCACCACAAAAAGTGCGTATCTGTCATTATCTCCCGATATAAACGAGAAACTTCGCTGGGTACGGCTGATTATAAGCAGCTTGCCTATGGTGTTGAATATGAGTGCGCCTATTGCAACGGGGGTGTAGATATAAACGAAACTGCCACGCACCATATTTGAGTCCGCAAGGGATATCATTGATGTAAGCAGGCTCGATATCAGCGCCATTGCCGACAGGGAGTCGCAGTCAGCCTTGCCCGACAAAAGCTTTGATATTCCGCCCGAAATGGTCTGGGAAGCCACGAAGCCTGCCACCACGCCGATAACGCTGTTTATGAACAGGAAAACATCGGGCTGGTTTCTCTTGTCGATAAGGGAGAAGGAGTCAAGAACGGGCAGCTTGAAATCATTTGCCACAGCCATATATGTGGTGACTGCAAAGCAGGCGAAAAGGATCACAAGTCTGAAAACAAGCTTGCTTTTCTGTCCTGCAATGTGGTTCTGGATGTCGGGGGCGTCCTCAAGACTCTCAAAGTCCTCAAGTTCCTCGGCTTCCTCGGACTGAGCCGCTTCGTCGGGAGTGTTTTCTTCCTCGTCCCCCACAAGGACGAAATCCTTTATCTTCTTGCTTCTGCGCTCCTTGAGAGCGTTCAGCTTTTCAAGCTCGGCATTTGTTTTGTCGGTGTTTATCTGAGAGGTGTCCTGTATCATCTTGTCGGAAAGATCAAGGTCGATATCGGATATCTTTTTCCTCTCGATAGCTCCTTCGGAGCGCTTTATCTTCCTGCTGTCCTCGAGAAGCTCGGAGCCTTCGCCGCTTGCCTCTTCCTTTGCCATAAGCTTGTTGAAAATATCCGTGAAGCCTTTAAGGGGAGATGTCTCGGAACGCTTTAAGGTCTGGGGCTGATCTATCTTTTCGTACTGACCGAGAATACTGTCAAGGTCATCGATGGCAGCATATTTGTCAAAGGGGTCATTTTTATGATCGTGGAGGGGGTATGATGCGTCCTCACGCTTAGGTGTTACCTTTTCGGGCTTTACCTTATGCTCGTGCTTCGGAGCAGAAGAGGGTACGTCATTGTATTTCTCGGCAAATTCCGCTTCCCTTTCAAGCTTTTCCGACAGGCTCGTGCCTGCGGGGGGCTTTATTTCAAAGGGGATCTCGTGTTCACCTTCGCCTATAAGCTCGTCACGTTCGGCGGCGGTGAAAAGGGGAGCATTGCCGTACTTTTTGTCAAAATCATCGTCCTCAAAGGAAGAATGTACTCCTTTCAGACCATCGGCAAGGTCAAGCCCGAATTTCTTTTTTGCAGGCTTTACCTTCACTTTTTTCTTTGAAGCCCTGTCCTTATCGGCCGGAGCCTCATCGGCGGAGAGCTTTCCCTCAGCTTTCAGCTCGGCTTCGGTCTTTAAGTCGTCGGGCATATATTTGCGGTCGTAATCACCGCTTATTATCTCATAGTCTATCTGCTTGCTTTTCTTTATCCGTTCTTCCTCGGTGAGCTGATCCTCGGGGATATCGTGAACAGATACGGGAGCGTTTTTCTTTCTTATTTCCTCGGGAGAGGGATAGTCCCCCGGCATTGAGATGTTTATTCCGCTCAGATCTATATCCGTGGTGGAGCTTCTGCTGTCAAAGATCTCTGCAAGCCCAGAATCCTCGTAGTTTTTTGTGGCGGGATAGCTGTTTAGTATGTCGTCTAAGGACTGACCCGACGAGCTTCCGTCACTGCCCGAGTATTCGTTCAGTATTTCGTCAAGGGAAAATTTATCAGACAAATTTATTACCCTGCCTTTCTCGGAGATTTGTTTATTGAGCATTTTACCGAATAAACAAAGCCCGGTCTGAAGATGTGGGCCTTCAGACTTTATTTATACGTGCTTGTGAGTTCGTTTTCGGCGTGACGGCTCACTTTCCTGCCGCCGTTCTCTGCTTTACCGCCTCGTACATAAAAATACCTGCGGCAACAGAGGCATTGAGAGATGTTATCTTTCCGAACATTGGGAGCTTGACAAGAAAATCGCACTTGTCCTTTACAAGTCTTCCTATGCCGAAGCCTTCGGAGCCGATGACAAATGCGGCGGGACCCGTAAAGTCAGCTTCGGTGTAATCGCTGCCCGATGCGTCGGTGCCGTATATCCATACGCCGTTTTTCTTGAGCTCGTCCATAGCCGCACCCAGATTTGCCACTCTCGCAACGGGGAGCCAGCTTGCGGCTCCTGCGGAGGTCTTGTAAACGGTGGCGTTAAGTGACGCACTCCTGCGCTTGGGGATTATCACCCCGTCTGCGCCTGCGGTCTCGGCGGTTCGGATTATTGCGCCAAGATTGTGAGGGTCCTCGATCTCGTCGCAGATTATGATAAAGGGAGCCTTGCCCTTTTTCTTTGAAATGTTCAGAATGTCCTCAACGGAAACATATTCCGCACAGGCTCCCGAGGCGATTATGCCCTGATGAGATGCTCCTGCGCACATCTGGGTGAGCTTCTGGTCGCTGACATTTTTTATAACAATGCCCTTTTCTCTGGCGATGCGGGTGATAGCGCCTATGCTGCCACCTGCCTCGCTGTTGACATAGATGGTGTCGATAGCCTTGCCCGATTTGAGAGCCTCCATAACGGGGTTCCTGCCCACGATAAGACCTGCCGTCTCTTCTCTGTCGGCAGCGTCGGGAATGTTCCTTTCGGGTTCGTCAAAGCTTCTTTCGGGCTTTGTGAAGCTTTTGGGCTTTGAGGAAAAGTCCTTTCTGCCGCCGCTTCTTCCTTTACTTTTATCATAACGCTGATATGCCATAAATTATCTCCGATCCGCCGCAAGTAACTCACGGCAAATAAGCATATTCTCCTATACTAATATATTATACATCATACGCTGTCGTTTTTCAATAGCGATAATAACAAAATTACCGACAGGCACAAGGGCGATTGTATGGCAATATAACGCAAAAGAATTGTTTCGGTATTGTGGCAGGCTTGACAAATAGCGGCGTGAGTGGTATGATAAAGGTGGGGAGTGACAAAATGCTGAAAGTAAACACCGGCGGGCGAAGAAATGAAGTGCCGCTGACAGAAGAGCAATTTGCTGAAGTAAAACAATATGCAGTTTCTTTGGGTATGCCCGAGGAGAGAATTTATTATGTTGATTATGACTGCACAGGCTATGGATGTTCTTTTGATCTGCTCAGGATAGGTACTGATGTTTTTCCGTCAAGTGAACGTCAGAAAAATGCAAACAGCAATATTTCAATGCACGGAGCAATAGCTCATGAGCTGATCGGACACAGAAATGCTGCATTAGCCGGGAAAACCAACCCTGACGAAGTGCTTGAAGAAGCACAAGCCAGCATTAGAGCAGCAAAATTCACTCCAGGTCTGAGTTATTCCGAACGAATGACCTTATACCGTGACGCAGTTTTCAGACTTAAAAATAATGACATTAAGCTTAAAAATGTAAAAAATGATCTATATATTTTCAAGGAGTGATGATTATGTGTATGATACTTAATGCAACAAAAATCGGAAACGATACTGTATTAGATTGTTCCGAGTATAACGGAAACTTCCTTGATTCAAAAATACTTAAAATAATTGATTCGGAGCACAGGCTTTTCAGTACTTCTGACTTTGTGGTTGAAAAGACCCGTAATTGTTTCGGAAACGGCGGAATGCCCTGGATAATGATACACGGTGACATTCCCGTTAATTTTAAAGCAAAAGGAAATACTATCGTTTTTGAAAGCTGAATAAAAAAGCACCTTGGGAACAGGGTGCTTTTTTATGTCATACTTTTAAAACGTGCATTATTTCAATTGGAACCGGAAATCAAAATTACCTTCCGACCTTCTTTCTCCGTCTCACCCTCACCTTAACAGGCTTTTTCAGAGCGGAAGCAGCCGCAGCCCCGGCAGCCTCATCAATGAAATACTGCTGGGCGGTAAGAGGTTCTTCTCCCTCCTTGGGAGATATCCGCTCATAGCTTCCGTCGGGAAGCTGTATCCTTGCCTTAACGTTGTCACGAAGCAGGATATCAAAAATGTGAAGCACCCTTTTCCTGAGCTCGGGAGACTTTACGGGAGCTGCGACCTCCACACGTCTCAGGGTGTTTCGGGTCATAAAGTCCGCAGAGGAGATGTAGATACGCTGCCTATCACCGTGGTCGCCTTTGGTGCCCTGACCAAATATGTATATTCTGGAATGTTCAAGATACCTGCCCACAATGCTTCTTACGGTGATATTTTCGGTCATACCTGGAACTCCCGCAACGAGACAGCATATTCCACGTATCACCATTTCTATCTTAACACCTGCACAGCTTGCTTCGATAAGCTTGTCAATAAGCAGCTTATCCGTAAGGGAGTTGAGCTTGAGTCCTATATATCCGCCCTCGCCGCTTCTTGCAGCAGCAATTTCCCCGTCAATAAAGTCGATTATCTTGTTCTGGAGCGAAAGAGGAGCGACTAAAAGATGTGAAGTGTTCTCCACAAGATTTCCGATTGACAGAGCGTTGAATACCGTTCCTGCTTCTTCGCCTATCTCGGGGTCGGCGGTCATAAGGGAAAGGTCGGTGTACAGCTCGGAGGTCTTTTCGTTGTAGTTGCCTGTTCCAATCTGAGTGATGTGCTGAAGCTCGGAGCCGTTTTTACGGGTGATGAGCATAAGCTTGGAGTGTACTTTAAGATTTTCGGGGCCGTACATTACCTTGCAGCCTGCTCTTTCGAGCCGTTTCGACCATTCGATGTTATTCTCCTCGTCAAATCTGGCTCTCAGCTCCACAAGCACGAAAACCTCCTTGCCGTTTTCGGCGGCATTTATGAGAGCCTCAACTATCTTTGAGTTTGATGCCACACGGTAGAGGGTTATCTTTATGGATATAACATCGGGGTCGTTTCCTGCCTCCACAAGGAGCTGAATGAAGGGACGTATGCTCTCATAGGGGTATGAAAGCAGGATATCCCTGCGGAGTATCTGGCTTATCATAGGCACATTCTGGGCTATCATTGCCGGACGCTGGGGGAAAACCGGCTCAAAGAACATCTCGGGGTGAGCCTTTTCTATCCTGTTGCGGAGAGAAAATACAAAGCTCATATCAAGGGGAGCGGTGCAGCAGCTTATCTGGTGGCTGTCAAGCTCCAGCTGACGGCAGAGAAATTCGGTGGCTTCTTTTCCTAAGTCTCCCGATACCTCGAGACGGACGGGAGCAAGCTTTTTCCGCTTTTTAAGAAGCTCTTCCATAACCTGTCTCAGGTCGACCTCATGGTCGTAAAGCCCCTCTTCCATATTGATGTCTGCATTTCGGGTTATGCGGATAAGAGCCTTGTCAAGGAGACGGTAATTCTCAAAAACGCTGCCGCAGTAGTGAAGAATAACATCTTCCGCAAGCAAAAATCTGAAACGGCTCTTGTCGGGCAGGGGAATGATACGTGAAAAGCTGCCGCCTGCGGGGATTATGCCCAGCTTTACGGAGTTTTTGGACTCAAGGTGAGTTACAGCGTAAATTTCCTTGTTTTTCAGAAATGGGAATGGGTGACGCTTATCCACCACCTGAGGGGAGATAAGGGGGCGTATCTCGGAATTGAAATAGGCTCTCAGATATCCTTCCTCCTCGGCGGTGAGAGAGGATATTTTCACGTGCTCAATGCCTATTTCCTCAAGTTCCTTTATGGTGGCAAAATATGCCTCGTCCTTTACGGGAACAAGCTCTTTCACACGGCTGTAAATGGCTTTCAGCTGTTCCTTTGGGGTCATACCCGTTTTGTTGTCCTCCTTGTTGTCGTCAACGAGGACTCTGTCGCAGAGAGAGCCTACTCTTATCATAAAAAATTCGTCTAAATTAGACTGGAATATCTGTGAAAACAGAAGCCTTTCGCAGAGGGGTACGGATCTGTCCCTTGCCTCCTCAAGCACTCTGACGTTGAATTTAAGCCAGCTCAGCTCTCTGTTATCGTAGCAGCTTGTCATTTTATTTTACCTCACTTTTTTCGTAATGGATCTATTCGGTGCAAATATGTCGGCTCATTTAGCTTCATCTGACATATATATTCTTTTTTCTTCTCTTTCTGCCGACTTGCAGAAAATATCTTTATCGGGCGGGTTATCCATAATTTTAAAAACAGGTCTTCCCCGAACACATATTCCCAAATAAAAATATTTATTGCATTTCGGACATTTCAAATATGTAAGATATGTATAATAACGTTCCCAACCAACCTCTTCCATTAAATTTTCAAAATTACAGTCGGACATATACAGAACACGTCTTCCGCTTTGGTATGCATTTTTAAGCAGCGGATACGTCTCTTTTAATGCATATAATCCATCAAGCGCACTCTTTTTTGAAACCAAAGCTGCAGAATTCATAATATCCTGAATATCAGAACAATTATTGCAAAGCTCCATATGTTCCTCCTGTTTGTTTCATCATAGAGTATTTGAGAGACTATTATACCCATCGGCACGGAGACTAAACTGCAAATCCCGGCAAATTCGCAGGTCGACACCCGCTGACGCTTACTCACAATAATAAAGCAGATGTGTCCTTACCGCCGAAAGCAATTCCCTGTAAAGCTCGGTGGCTTCGGTAAGTCCGCAGGTCATAAGCGGGTCATTGAGGAACGCATTGAAGGCAATGTCAAGGTCACGTTCCTCGAACGCCTTTACTACAGCCTCTCTGTTGTAAACGTGGCGGACGGACAGCCCCGCAATGCTGTCGGGGAGCCTGCCTGCACATACGGCTCTTACGCTGCCGCAGCTTATGAGTGCGTTTGTCTCTACAATAGCTCCCTCGGGGAGATTTTCCACCTGTCCCTTGTTGGGAAGGGACACCGCCGAAATAAGATTTCCGCCGCCGCACAGCGCACGTATCATTTCGGGGACTTCGGTGGAGTCAACGGACTTGGGCAAAACCTCTCCATTCATATATTTCTTGACCTTTGAGGTCTTGTCACCTAACATTCTCTTTTTGTAATTTACGGTCATAGGGGAGAATTTCCACGCCGCCATTTCCTTGCTGTCCTTTGTGTACCAAGGGGGACAGAACTCGGCGGCGGAGCGGTCGTTTACCGCAGGTATAAGTCCGAAACGGAGAAACAGGTCGAATTTTACCCGATGAGCGTCGGCGTCGGGATTGGTCCTATACTCATTTATGCGAAACTCATAGCCCGAGTCGCCGTATTTTTCCGCATATTCCCTGAACATCGGCATAAGGCTCTCACCATTGTAGGACAGCTCGTCAAACCAGGAAAATCCGCTTATTCCGAGAAGATTTGTCTTTATGTCACGCCTGCGCACTCCGCTTATCTCTTTGCTCTCGCAGACCATTGTGGCGATAAGCTCCCTGGCGGCAAAGGTGTCCGAAGAAGCTCCCACAAGCTTCATTTCGGTAAATTCGTTGTGGAGAACGGTCATACACTCCGCCATAGGTGTGCAGAGGTTTATGACCCAGGCGTTGGGGCAGAGATGTTCTATCATATGGGAATACTCGGCGCAGAGGGGCATTATTTTAAGCGCTCTTATGACTGAGGAAAGCCCCGAATTTTCTCCGCCTGTCTGAAAAATTCCGTAGGTCTCGGGAAGATGGAGCTGGCTCACCTGCTCATCCAGTCCTCCCGGCTCAAAGGCGAGAATTACGAAATCGGCGTCTCTAAGAGCCTCCTCCGCCTCGTCGCAGGCGAGATATACAATGTCTCCTTTTGTATTTCCTCTGTCGTGGATATTGTTTCCTATCACCTCGTTGGCGAGGGAGCAGGTTTTGTCTATATCATAAAGCTTCACCATTGCACACAGATCTATGTCCGCAAGCTCGGGGATAAGCTTCCAGCCATAGTTGCAGGAGCCTCCTCCGATATATGCGATATTAAGCCTGTCACCGTTCATTATCCGCAGTTCCTTTCTATACATTTATCCAACTTATATTATCCTACAAATATGCGGATTTGTCAAGGGGGTTGAGTGCCTGCGGTGCAGATTTTCGGGAAGGGTTTTTAATATGGGATTGATTTTTATGGTTTTGTTGATCTAAAAAAATAATTTCTCTCTTGCCCACTTCTCAGAAATGTGATATAATGATTATAGCTTTTTCTGAAAGGAAGTTAACATTATGGGTAACTGGAAAGATAATCTTATTGACATAGCCCCCTATGTGGCAGGGGAGCAGCCTAAAAAGGCGGATTTTATAAAGCTCAATGCCAACGAAAATCCTTATCCCCCCTCTCCAAAGGTCATTGAGGCGATAAACAGCTTCAAGGCAGCGGGGCTTAACAAATATCCCGATGCAGACGCAACTCCCCTTGTAAGTGCGGTTGCGGAGAGGGCGGGGCTTTCCGAGGAGAATGTTTTCATCGGAAACGGTTCGGACGATGTGCTTGCGCTTTGCTTCAGAGCATTTTTCAATTCGGGAAAGCCTGTGCTTTACCCCGATATTACATACTCGTTTTACCCCGTATGGTGCAGTATGCTGAAAATCCCCTATGAGCTTATTCCCGTTGACGAGGATTTCAACATCAGAGCCGAGGACTACAAGCGTGAAAACGGCGGCGTTATCATCTGCAACCCCAACGCCCCCACAAGCATTGGCAGAGATCTTGATTTTATGCGGGAGATACTTGACGCAAATCCCGACAGCGTTGTTATTTCCGACGAAGCATATGTGGATTTCGGCGGCGTTTCGGCTCTGCCCCTTTTAAAGGAATATCCCAATCTTGCGGTGGTGCAGACCTTCTCCAAATCACGCTCTATGGCGGGTATGAGAATTGGCTGCTGCTTTGGCGGAAAGGACATTATCGGCGCTCTCAGGGCGGCTAAGGACTCCTACAATTCCTATCCCGTTGACAGCGTTGCCATTGCCGCAGGCTGTGCTTCTATCGCAGACGAGGAGTATTTCAGAGTTACTGTGGACAGGATCATAAGAACAAGAGACAGGCTTACCGATGAGCTTCGAAAAATGGGCTTTGACGTTAAGGACAGCAGCACCAATTTCCTTTTTGCCTCTCACCCCAAATACAGAGCGGCGGATATCAGCGCTTTCCTTAAAACTAAAGACATTTACGTGCGCTTTTTCAACAAGCCCAGGATAGATAACCATCTGAGGATCACTATCGGCACAGATGAGGAGATAGATGCGCTTATCGGGGCTTTGAAAGAGTACATAAAAAATCCCGGAATGGGTATTGACATTCGGGAAGATTGAGTATATAATATAAGTATAGAGATTATTGTCAGAGGCATACACAAATGCCCCCCTCAGAAGTGGCTTTCCGAGGGGGGCTTGCCTTTTATTTTGAAAGGCGGCAAACCTTTAGGCCGGTGACTGTCATTTACTTGTCACTGTCCAACCATTTGCATATGTAGTAAGCTACTACACTTGCCAATACAGACAAGATAAACGAGATTATTGTCATTGGATCATACACCCCCTTTCGGGGCTGACAGCCAATTTAATGATATCATATACGGCATATTTTGTCAAATTAAATCAAAAAATCCGCAGACCGTTTTATCACAGTCTGCGGACTAAACTTTGGTGCGAGAGATGGGACTTGAACCCACACGTCAAAGACACACGCACCTCAAACGTGCCTGTCTGCCTATTCCAGCACTCTCGCATATTATCTGTCGGTCTCATCAACCGACTATGCTATTATATCACATATAAATCTTCTTGTCAAGAGTTTTTTTGAAATTTCTCAAAAAAATTTTCCCGAAGCTTTAAACGGCAAAAATAAAGCGAAAATTTACGCCTTAACCCCAAGAAAAATATTGCAAATTTCAAGGAAATATATTATAATAAAAGAGAATACTGTTTTCTGCGGCAGAAAAGTGCAAAAAACGCCGCCGACCGAAAATATTTTACAATTTTTTACATAAAGGAATGATAAAAATGCCTAAAAGCAAAGCTCAGGGCGCTTCGGTGATACGCAAGGCGCAGAAATCCCCCCAGGGCGAGAACGATATCTTCGCCCTTGATATAGGCACCCGAAACGTGGTGGGCGTTATCGGGCATATGGAGGACGGCGTTTTTACGGTAAGCGAGGCTGTTTCCGTTCCTCACAAGCGCCGTGCTATGCTGGACGGTCAGATCGAGGATATCGTGGAGACCTCGAGGATCGTAAGTCAGGTGAAAGCCGCCCTTGAGGAAAAGGCAGAGATGACCCTTTCAAAGGTGGCTATCGCTGCTGCAGGACGTGCCCTTAAAACCAAGCGTGCTCTGGTTGAGACCGAGCTTGACGGCAGGGAAAGCATTACCGAGAATATGCTCAAATCTCTGGAACTTGAAGCGGTGGCAAAGGCTCAGTCCGAGCTTGACAGCGACAGCACCGCTGAGGGAACTACCTTTTACTGCGTGGGTCACACCGTTATCAAATATGCTCTGGACGATTACCCCATAAAGAGCCTTTTAGGTCACAAGGGCAAGAAGGTTGAGGTGGAGCTTATCGCCGCATTCCTGCCGAGCCTTGTGGTGGAGAGCCTTTACACCGTTATGGATATGAACGGGCTGGACGTGTGCAGTCTGACCCTTGAGCCTATCGCCGCTATGAATGTGATAATCCCCCCCGAGGTAAGGCTCATAAACATCGCCCTTGTTGATATTGGCGCAGGTACTACGGATATAGCCGTTTCCCGCAGCGGCAGCATTGTGGCATATGCAATGGCTACCATTGCAGGCGACGAGATAACCGAGGATATCATTCAGAAATACCTTGTTGATTTTGAGACAGCCGAAAATATGAAGCTCACACCTCCCGGCGAGGACGTAAGCTTTACGGATATTTTAGGCTTTGAGCATACCATAAAGTCGGACGAATTTTTCTCGGGGCTTTTCCCTGCGGTCGACCAGCTTGCGGACACCATTGCGGATAATATACTCGAAGCCAACGGCTCCGCTCCTGCGGCGGTGTTCCTTGTAGGCGGCGGAAGCCTTATCCCCGAGCTGACTTCTCTTGTTGCCGAAAAGCTTCAGATACCCGAAAACCGTGTGGCTATAGGCGGTCAGAATTACCGGAAGAATATAAATCTCGGAAAGGTAAAGCTCACGGGTCCCGAGTTTGTGACTCCTATCGGAATTGGAATTACCGCCACACTCCAGAAGGGCTATGAGTTCTCTCAGGTGACCCTCAACGGCGGAAAATTCCGCATTTTCGACACCAAGACCGTCACCGCCGCAGACCTGCTTATGAATGCAGGCTTCCAGACACCTCAGATAATCGGAAAATCGGGCAGGGGACTTGTTTTCACCTTAAACGGCGAAAAGCAGAGCCTCAGAGGCGAGACCTCCACACCTGCACAGATAATGGTAAATGGTCTCCCCGCAACCCTTGAATACACCGTAAAGCCCGGGGACGATATTGAGTTCACCCCTGCCACCGTTGGCGCAAATGCCGCAGTTACCGTCAGCGACATTGCAGGCGAGGTATTTACAAAGAAGGTCATCATTGACGGCGAGGAATACACCTTCGGCAGGACTGTCCGTGCCAATGGAGCTGTTGTTACGGGCAATTACAGCGTTCAGAATTACGATAATATTGAGATAGAGTCCATAGAGACCCTGGGCGACCTTATAATGTCATTGCCCTATGACTGCTCGGGAATTGCCTTTTTCAAGAACGACAGGCTTGTAAAGGAGGATTACGTTCTCGAGGAGAATGACGCCTTTGTTACAAAGGACAAGCAGGCGTCAAGGGAAGATCTCCCCAATGCCGCACGTGATATCGCCCTCAAGGATGAAAAGGCAAGCCGCACCGTCCAGACCCTTTCGGGAATACCCATAACTGCTCCCGAGCCTGCCCCTGCCGATACTTCCGCTCGACCCGATGATCCCTCGGGCAGCATAACCGTTACCCTTAACGGCAGACCCACCCGTCTTGAACCCCGTACCGACAATTCACCCCACGAGTTTATTGAGCTTATGGCTCTTGCGGATATCGACATCAGCGACCCGCCTCCAAGCGGAAATATGATACTTACCTTAAACGGTCAGAACGCAAGCTTTATGGACGTTCTCCACGAGGGAGACAGTATTGTTATTAAATGGGAAACATAAGGATATGAAAAAATGCCCCTCACCGTATGTTGGTGGGGGCGCTTCATTTCTCATAAAAAACCGCCTTGACGGGCAGGGCGGTTTAAATGTTTACGATAAGTATTTTAAAGTATATTCGGTCTGCTCAAAGACAAGTCCATCGGGTGTTTTTGAAATTAACAGAACTAAGGGCATAGGAGTATCGTCAAGCAGCCCCATTTTTCCTTTTTCGGGGTCGTGATACTGCAAAGCAAGGAAATCGCTTCCCCAGCATTGTGATAATTTCTGTGCTTTGTCAAAATTCAGATCGTTGTTTCGGCAATAAGTACGTATCTCATCTGACCAATCTTCAAATAACTTACACATAGAATCACTCCTTTCCGAATGTGGCAAATTGTCCTTTTGAATTATAGATAACACTTGTATTCTGTGAAAAGCAATTGAGTATTGCTTTATCACCGTCAGAGGGAAGCATACAACTGATATTTGCGCCCGGGTGAGTATGTCCGCTCCATTTATAGCCGGCTTTGGAAAATTCATTTGCTTGTACAGTATCAATGTTAACTTTTATACTGTTGCCACGTATTACAAGACGGTCATTTCCATTTGTAAACATAGCAAACTCATCTCCTGTTATGGCTGTTAATGCTGATAGATCAGCCATATTTACGGAGCGTTTTGAAACTATTATCCGACTGTCATAACTCGGTAATCTGTCAAGTAAGCTTTTCTGCCTCTTGTTGAGCTCGACATCAAACATCAGTATAGCATTAGGATTTCCTTTTCCGGTATGTTTTTGTTCAATAGGCGATTCAATACTTGAGATCGTCACTTTATCACTCCCTGCCTTTATTATACCACATTCGCCCGAATTGTCAAGTCCCTTCGCACCAAACAAAAACGCCCCTCACCACAGCGGTGAAGGGCGTTTCAATTTAATGATACATTTTATTCCGTATAATCATACCCAAGCTTGATAGCTCTCAGATTATTCTCAATAAGCTGAGCCTTTTTCGCAGGAACTATCTTTCTGATAGCCGCCTCGATATCGTCCATAGATATAACGCCCGTTTCCTTGATGAGCTTACCTATGAGGATAATGTTAGCGCCGCCTTTAAGCTCGTTTTCGTCCGCAAGCCTTGTGGCGGGAACTCTGAACTCGTGGATATCGCTTCTCATATTGGCAGAATCCACAAGAGTGCTGTCAACAAAAGCATATCCTCCTGCCTTAACTGCACCGATAAACTTGGTGTAAGAAGGCTCGTTCATAGCGATAAGCAGGTCAGGGTCGTTAACAACGGGGGAGCCGATAGGCTCATCGGAAAGGCATACCGAGCAGTTGCAGGTGCCGCCTCTCATTTCGGGACCGTAGCAGGGAAGCCAGGAAACCTCTCTGTCAGCCAGCATACCGCAGTATGCAAGCACCTTTCCCGCAAAAAGAATACCCTGTCCGCCGAAGCCCGCAAGCTGAATTTCACTGGTCATCACGTATTCTCCTTTCCCTTACTTGTTTTCGGCGGTGATGTCTTTGTAAACGCCGAGAGGATAGTACGGGATCATTTCCGTCCTAACTCTTTCCATAGACTCCTCGGGAGTCATACCCCAGTTTGTGGGGCAGGTGGACAGCACCTCGATAATTGAGAAGCCCTGCTTGTTCTTCTGGACTTCAAAGCCCTTGCGAATAGCCTTTTTCGCCGCATTGATATGCGCAGGGGAGTCAACGGAAACTCTTTCCGCATAGGCTGTACCCGTAAGCTGAGAGAGCATCTCGCATACCATTACGGGATATCCTGCAACCTTGGGGTCACGTCCGAAGGGAGTGGTCTGAGTAACCTGACCGGGGAGAGTGGTGGGAGCCATCTGACCGCCTGTCATACCGTAAATGGTGTTGTTGATAAAGATTATGGTGATGTTCTCGCCTCTTGTAGCAGCGTGAACGGTCTCGCAGGTTCCGATAGCGGCAAGGTCGCCGTCGCCCTGATATGTAAATACGAACTTGTCGGGTCTTGAACGTTTAACGCCCGTTGCGACCGCAGGAGCACGTCCGTGAGCCGCCTCTATCATATCGCAGGCAAAGTAATCGTAGGAAACTACCGAGCAGCCTACGGGACAAATTCCGATAGTGTCGCCCTCAATGCCCATTTCGTCGATTACCTCGCATACCAGACGGTGAACGATACCGTGAGTACAGCCGGGGCAGAAGTGCATACTGATATCCTCGAGAGCGTGAGGCTTCTGATAAATAGCCATTACTTCAGTTCCTCCTTAGCGATCAGCTTTATCTGATCAAGTATCTCGGCAGGAGTGTGGATAACTCCGCCTGTTCTTCCGAAGAAGCGGACGGGGCGTTTGCAGCTTGTGGCAAGCCTTACATCGTCCACCATCTGACCCATTGAAAGCTCAACAACAAGGTAAGCCTTTGCAGTCTCCACGGTGTCTGCATACGCCTTTTCGGGGAAGGGCCACAGGGTGATAGGTCTTATCATACCTGCCTTGATGCCCTCTGCTCTTGCGGCATTTACAGCGGAACGGACAATTCTTGCGGAAGCGCCGTAGCCTGTAACGATAATTTCGGCGTCCTCGGTAAGATATGTCTCAACCTCGGGAAGCTCTGCCTTTTCGATCTCATACTTCTTGAAACGCTCTCTGTTGGACTCTTCAAGCTCTTCGGGTTTCAGATAAAGGGAGTTTATGATGTTGTGGCGTCTCTTGTTGCCGTGACCTGTGCAAGCCCATTCCTTTTCGGGCTCATTGTCGGTTATCTCGGGGAATACAACAGGCTCCATCATCTGACCCAGAAGTCCGTCGGAAAGTATCATAACGGGTGTGCGGAACTTATCCGCCATATCAAATGCCTTAACAGCATAGTCAGCCATTTCCTGAACGGAGCAGGGAGCATAAACGGGTATGTAGAAATCACCGTGGCCGCCTGCCTTGGTGGCAAGGTAGTAATCCGACTGAGCAGGCTGTATACCGCCGAGACCGGGGCCGCCTCTCTGAACGTTTACCACAACGCAGGGCAGGTCGCAGCCTGCCGCATAGGAGATGCCCTCGGATTTAAGGGAAATTCCGGGGGAAGAGGAGGAGGTCATTGCACGCACGCCTGTTGCGGCAGCGCCGTAGACCATATTGATAGCGGCGATCTCGCTCTCCGCCTGTAAAAACACGCCGCCGCACTTGGGCATACGCTTTGACATATAAGCGGCGATCTCCGTCTGGGGAGTGATGGGGTAACCGAAGTAGCACTTGCAGCCTGCCCGTACAGCCGCTTCGGCAAGGGCTTCGTTGCCCTTCATAAGCATTCTTTCGTTAGCCATTGGTTCTCATTCCTTTCAGGATTTATCTTTCAACGATAATAGCGCAGTCGGGGCACATCGTGTAGCAAACGGCGCAGCCTGTGCATTTGCTCTGGTCGGAGCATTCGGCAGGACAGTAGCCTTTTGGTGTGCGGATATCCTTGCGGATCTTGATGATCTGCTTCGGACAAGCGGAAACGCAGAGGCCGCAGCCCTTGCATCTGTCGTTCAGAACGGTCATCTTAGCCATATTGCAAGCCACCTTTCATATGTAGGATACGTGCAGAAGTCAGTTCCACACGTTTTTGATATATACTGTCAGCGGATAATAGCCCTCTCTGTCAATGCCTTCGCAGGAAGGGATATCGGGCAGAGTGTGGCAGAAAATCGGGAGACCCGTAAGAGCGGAAATTTTCTCCGCCTTGAGCCTGCCGCTTCCGATTATTTCGCTGTCGGTCTCAAAGCCTAAGTTTGAATTGTTCACAATGCCCGTGGCGGAAAGACCGCAGGCACGTTCTATCTCACGGAGTATCTCCTCCGCCTCCTCGGGGTCATGGGTAAGGAAACGGCAGAAATTCACCACGTACAGGATATCGCATTCATCTTTGTGAAGTCCGATAAACTGCCTGAATTTTCCTAAAGGATATGCACCTGCGTCATCTCCTCCAAGGTCGATAACAAGGTTTCTCCCCTCGGCATATAGCCCGGGGATATCGAAATCAAGAATGGGTACATCGAGATTTGTTCCCGCATATCTGGGAGCGGCAAGCTTAACGCCGTTTTTTTCAAATATATCCCCCAGATCGGCGGTGCGGTAATAGGGATTGACGGTGTCCATATCCACAACGGTGACCGCCTCACCCTTTTTCGCCATATCAATTGCGTAATTTGCGGCGAATGTGGACTTGCCGCTGCCGTAATGGCCTGCTATAACAGTAATTCTTTTCATAAAATTCCTTTGACTCAGTTGGGCTCAACGGAAATGATGTAGTAATAAACGGGCTGACCGCCCTTAACAAAGTTAACATCAACAGAGCCCAGCTTTGAGCGCATAATATTTTCAAGCTCCGCCGCCTTGTCGGAGGATACGTCCGAGCCGTACATCACCGTAACAAAGCCTGCGTTTTTCTTGAGATTTTTCATAAGCTTTCTTGTAAGCTTGTAAGCGGCACGGGTAACGTCCCTGTCAATAAAGGACAGCCTGCCGTTTTCAAGGGCAAGTATATCACCCGCCTTTATCTCGTGACCGCTGAAGCTGCTGTCTCTTGCGGCAAATGTCACAAGACCCGACTGCACCTTTTCTGCGGCAAGGGTCATATTCATACGGTTGGTGTCAAAATCCGAGTCGGGGTCGAAATTCATCATAGCGGACATTCCCTGAGGAACGGAAGTCGTCCTCAGAACGCATATAGTCTTTTCGGAAAGCTTCATAGCCTGTTCCGCCGCCATAATGATGTTCTTGTTGTTGGGCAGTATAAAAACAGTCTCCGCAGGAACGGAATAAACCGCCCTCAGGATATCGTCTGCGGAGGGGTTCATAGTCTGACCGCCCCTTACGATAGCATCAGCGCCCAGATCGGTAAACATAGCCTCAATGCCGCTGCCGTTTGCCACAGCCACAAAGCCGAACTGCTTTTCGGGAGCCGCAGGAACGGGCTTTTCGTTTGCCGCCTTGACTGCCGCAGCCTTTTTCTCACGCTGGAGCCGCATATTGTCGATCTTCATATTGCAGAGGGAACCGAATTCCAGTCCCTTCTCAAAAGCAAGACCCGGGTGGTCGGTGTGAACGTGAACCTTGATGATATCCTCATCGTCAACTACAACAACGCAGTCGCCGATAGACTCAAGATATTCTCTCAGCTCCGCAGGCTTTTTTGCGGTGTCCGTTACATTAACGATAAATTCGGTGCAGTAGCCGAAGGTTATCTCAAGAGTTTCATCGTCCTCAACGGAGAATGAATATTTTCCGTCGGAAACTATCTTAGGCTCGGAGGAAACCGTTCTCGGCTCGCCCCTGAAAGCTTTGAGCATTTCGTTAAAGATGATAACAAGACCCTTTCCGCCTGCGTCCACAACTCCCGCCTTTTTGAGAATGGGGAGCTGTTCGGGGGTCTTTGCCAGAGCGTCCTCAGCGGCAATGCATACGTCATTCCACAGGGAAACGGGGTCGTTTGTCATAAAGGAGCTTTCACGAGCCTTCTCGGAAGCCACTCTCGCCACGGTAAGGATAGTGCCCTCCGCAGGCTTCATAACGGACTTGTAAGCTGCCTCCACGCCTATCTCGAGAGCGTTTGCGATATCATCGCAGCCTGCTTCCTTTTTGCCTGTAAGCCCCTTTGAGAAGCCTCTGAAAAGCAGAGACGTGATAACGCCCGAGTTGCCTCTTGCGCCTCTGAGCATTGCGGAAGCGGCAGCGGAAGCCACCTCGGAAACCTCCGCATCATCGGGAACGGAGGAAAGTGCATTCATAGCATTTGCAAGGGTGAGGGACATATTTGTGCCCGTATCTCCGTCGGGAACGGGATAAACATTCAGCTCGTCGACCTGCTTTTTCATCTCAGACAGGGTAAGAGCCGCCGATATAAGAGCGTCTTTAAGCATTTTTCCGCTGATCACGAAATCATCTCCCATTTTTTAATCGAATATCGAAAACAGCACAGCTGCAATTTTTATTAGAAGTTTACTCAGTTAAACTTAATTATACCACAAAGCTCTCAAAAATTCCATAACAAATTGTGAACAAGAATAGGCACAAATATTATTATGAATAATATTTTGTTACAATTATAGAGAATAATGATACAAAATGTATCATATACATATACGAATAAAACATTCGAGGTGTTCATAATGGAAAACAAGCAGAAGAAACCGCCGCAGAACCATACAGTAAATATGGAGAACCGCAGCAAGGTGGTGATAACGGGCGTGACCGATACGGATAAATTCACCGAAAACTCAGTGCTTCTGTACACCTGTATGGGGGAGCTTATCATAAAGGGCAGGGGACTTCGTGTAACGCTTCTGTCGGTGGAAAGCGGCGATATGGCGGTGGAGGGGGATATCGACGGGATAATTTACGGTGACAGTCAGGTAAAGTCGCCTCTGGGCTTTATGGGAAGACTTCTCAAATAAAAGGAGGGAAAAGCTACGGAACTGCTTGCAAAGATCGAGCCTGAGACCTTTATGCCCGTCTGCCGCCAGACAGAATTGTTTTTATTGTCGGTGCTGCTGGGAGCGGGTCTTGGGGTGCTGTGGGACGTTTTCAGAGCTGTAAGAGCCATATTTCCCGTAATGGGCAGGACTGTTCCCACCGCCATATGCGACGGACTTTACCTTATCCTCTGCGGCATAGGTATATACATTTTCTCACTTCTTGCGGGGGACGGGCAGGTGAGGGGGTATTACTGGCTCGGTGCATTTCTGGGAGCGGTCATATATATCCTCACCGCAGGAACTGTGGTCATCGGCATAATACGGCGGGTCTTCGGCACCATATACAGGCTCCTGGGCGGGGCATTCAGAAAAGCTGCCAAGCCCTTCGTCCGAATGTATCAAAAAATTGACACAAAAAACGGTAACAAATTTGTGACAAACGCCAAAAAAATGTTCCATAAATGTAAAAATTATCAAAAAGACTTGAAAAGCAAGGGGCATATGGTGTATAATAAAACAGCTAAGATGAGGTAAAAGCAGGTTGTGCAGCCGATGTATTTCGGGAAACGTCAGGACGGTGATTTTTATGTATGCACAGAAGGAATCGAGTTCAAGAGACCGCAAAGCGGCTCGTGCCGTGCTTAAAAAGGCATATAATAAAAAGTACCGTCAGAACAATGGTCTGCTGAAATTTGTGGGAACAGCGGTTTCCCTGCTGCTTATCGCAGCCTGCGGAGCCTCCATTTTCAGCGATATGCTGGAATATAACGAGAAGCAGGCGGAGCTTGAGGAACTGAAGCTCCGAGCAGAGCAGCTTGAAGCTGAGAATGCCGAGTATGAAAGCATTCTGAACGAAGAGGACGAGCGCACATATATGGAGCGCATAGCCATTGAAAAGCTGGGCTATGCATATCCCGACGAGCGCCGCTTCTACGACACCACCAGAAGCTGATACAATACATAATAATTTAGGAAGGATAATATTCTATTTATGCAGCCGGATGTAGGAAAAATTTATGAGGGCAAAGTCACAGGCATAACCAAATTCGGAGCGTTCGTTGAGATCGAGCCGGGGGTAACGGGAATGGTGCACATTTCCGAGGTTGCCAACACATTTGTAAACGAGATCAAGGATCATCTTACAGAGGGTCAGCAGGTCAAGGTCAAGGTGCTTTCCATATCCGAGGAGGGCAAGATATCCCTTTCCATAAAGAAGGCTCTTCCCGCACCTCCCAAGAAGGAATTCAGAGGTCCCAGAGAGGGCGGCGGCAGACCAAACGGAAATACAGGCAAACCCAGACAGGACAAGGCGGTCCCAAAGGAGCCTCAGACTCCCGAGTCTGCATTTGAGGATATGCTAAATAAATTCAAGGCAAGCTCAGATGAAAGGATAGGAGATATCCGCAAGAATATGGACAATAAGCGCAGAAACACCTCAAGAAGAAGAGGCGGTTAACAGCGTATTCATTGCCGCCGCAGCAAATTGTCTGCGGCGGCTTTTTATAAGGAGAAAAATAGTGAGCAGTTTATTTCAAAGCACAAGAAATACAAGGGCGATACTACCCGAAAGTCTGCGCTTTATAAGAAGCGATGTTCCCGAAAAAATTACAGCCGATGAAACCCGGTGGCTTATCGCAAATAATGTTCGTACCATCGTCGACCTCAGAGAAAAGGATGAACAAGCAAAAAAAGTATGTCCCCTGCAGAGCAATGATCTGTTTACATATATCTCCACCCCCGTAACAGGTGGAAATGCCGTGCCCGAATGTACGGATGATGTCCCTTTGTCATACATTCGGATGGCTGACGGTCAGATGAATAAGATCATTGATACGATAATGAACGCCGAAAACAACGTGCTGTTTTTCTGCAATGCAGGAAAAGACCGTACAGGCGTGGTATCGGCAATTATCCTGCACCGCTTGGGTGCGGACGATGAATATATCATAAATGATTATATGCTCTCGGCTGATAATCTGAAAGAAATGCTTCAGGCGTATGCGGAGCAAAATCCCGAGATCGATATAAATGTCATAACGCCGAAGAGGGAGTATATGGAAAAATTTCTTGCGTGGCTTAGGTCAGGCGCCGGCAGTACGTGATAGGTTAAGACTTTTGATATAAATTTCCCCTTGACGAACCCGATTATAAATGCTATAATATAAAAGTAATGCAGGGGCACTGCGAAAGCGGTTGAGAAGCACCCTTTGAACCTGTCGGTCAATACCGTGGGAGGGAGCATACAAAGAAAATTCCGCCTTGTATGTATATTCTCCGCAGACAGAGGATATATTTATCAAGGCTTTTTTTATTTAGCGAAGATAGATGAAAGGAACGAGCATATATGAGAGCATACAAGACCCAGATGGAAGCGGCGAAAAAGGGTATCATCACCCCCGAGATGGAGACCGTTGCGAAAAAGGAATACGCCTCACCCGAGGAAATTATGAAAAAGGTAGCGGAAGGCTCGGTGGCAATACCTGCCAATATAAACCATAAGTCCCTGTCCCCCGAGGGAATAGGCGCAGGGCTTCGCACAAAGATAAATGTAAATCTCGGCATTTCGGGAGACTGCAAGGATTACGAAAGAGAGCTTGAAAAGGTTAAAATGTCCATAGACTTCGGCGCAGAAGCAATAATGGACCTTTCAAACTACGGCAAGACCAACAAATTCCGCACAAAGCTCATTGAGATGTCTCCTGCAATGATAGGCACCGTGCCTATGTACGACGCTATCGGCTATCTTGACAAAGATCTCCTCGATATCACAGCAAAGGATTTTCTAAAAGTCGTCGAGGCTCACGCAAAGGAAGGCGTGGACTTTATGACCATTCACGCAGGCATAAACAAGCGGGCTGTTGAAGCTTTCAGACGTGAGGGCAGGAAGATGAATATAGTTTCCCGTGGCGGCTCACTCCTCTTTGCCTGGATGGCTATGACGGGAAATGAAAACCCGTTTTTCGAGTATTACGACGATGTCCTCGAGATCCTGAGAGAGTACGACGTGACCATAAGTCTCGGAGACGCTCTCCGACCCGGCTGTATCGACGACGCCACCGACGCAGGACAGATAAGCGAGCTTATCGAGCTTGGCGACCTGACTCTCAGAGCCTGGGAAAAGGACGTTCAGGTAATGGTGGAAGGCCCCGGACATATGGCAATGAACGAGATAGCCGCAAATATGACCCTGCAGAAGCGGATATGCCATAACGCACCCTTCTACGTTTTAGGCCCTATCGTAACGGATATCTTCCCCGGCTACGACCACATAACAAGCGCCATAGGCGGAGCAATTGCCGCTGCAAGCGGAGCGGATTTCCTCTGCTATGTTACCCCTGCCGAGCATCTTCGTCTCCCCGACGTAAACGACGTGAAGGAGGGCATTATGGCAAGCAAAATAGCTGCCCACGCCGCCGACATTGCCAAGGGCATACCCCACGCAAGGGATATTGACAACAAAATGGCAGAAGCACGCCACAAGGTGGACTGGGAGGAAATGTATAAGTATGCTGCCGACCCCGAAAAGGCAAGAGCATACTTTGAAAGCACCCCCCCTGCCGACCGCCACACCTGTTCAATGTGCGGCAAAATGTGTGCCGTAAGAACTACCAATATGATACTCGAGGGCAAAGAGGTAAAATTCTGTACAGAAAAGTGAGTAATAACGGGACTTTCCTGCATTTCGGAAGTCCCGTTTGCTCTTATTAAATTATAGCACAAAAGTTCTGATTTGTCAATATGCAGAATGAACAAATTTTCCCCGCCGGCATTTTCATTGCAGATAATATTACAAAAATATGCAAGTTCATAAACCAAATAATTCATATTTATGTGAAAATATATTATTTTGGTCGAATTATACCACATAAATGAAATTACCAATAAAAAATCCGTCATTTTTATGCTTGACATATCTGTAAAAAAGTGGTATTATGTAAATATAAAGAAACAAGGACGTTTCCGTAAAGCGGAACGCCCTTGTTTTTTAATTTGAAAAGAGATGAATATTATGAACACACCTGTTGCAGACGCAAGAGAGATAAACGAGCTTCTTGCACGATACGGAGTAAAATTCGGAATTTACAAGCACGGCACCTTCAAGGAGCAGCTTTTTCCCTTTGACGCCATTCCCAGAATAATCACCGCCGAGGATTTTGCGGACATAGAAAAGGGACTTGTCCAGAGGGTGGACGCTCTTAATATGTTCCTGAGAGATATCTATTCCGACGGAAAGATCATTAAGGACGGCATTGTACCCGAAGACTTTGTTTATATCTCAAAGGGGTATCTTGCACCCTGTGCAGGAGTAATGCCGCCAAAGGGCATTTACAGCCACATTTCGGGAATTGATCTTGTTCAGGCAAAGGACGGCACCTGGTACATACTTGAGGACAACCTGCGTATCCCTTCGGGAGCAAGCTACCCTCTTATCGCCAGAGAGCTTTGCCGAATGACAAGCCCCGACGTGTTCGAGAACAGCCGCATTGCTGATAACCGCAACTATGCCTCCCTGCTCAGAAGCACGATGGACTATGTTAACTGCGGCGGAATAAACGTTATCCTCACCCCGGGCAGATATAATGCCGCATACTTCGAGCACAGCTATCTTGCGGAAAAAACGGGTGCTGTTCTTGTTCAGAACACCGATCTGTTCGTGGAGGACAATATCCTTTATATGAAGGATTACCGTGGCGGAAAAACAAGAGTGGGAGCGGTCTACCGCCGTATTTCCGACGAGTATCTCGACCCCCTCACCTTCCTTCCCGAGTCCCTTATCGGCGTTCCTCATATTATGGACGCATACCGTGCGGGCAATGTGGCGATAATAAACGCTCCCGGAAACGGCGTTGCGGACGACAAGGGCATTTACTATTTCGTTCCGAAAATGATAAAGTATTATCTGGGCGAAGAGCCTATCCTCAAAAATGCTCCCACATATCTTCCCTTCTACGAGGAGGACAGGAAATATGTTCTTGACAATCTTGAAAAGCTTGTGGTCAAGGATGTTTCCGAGGCAGGCGGCTATGGCGTTGTATTCGGCAGGGATATGACAAAGGAACAGCTTGCTGACTGGAGAAAGCTCATCACCGAGCAGTCAAGGCGGTTCATCGCTCAGGAGGTTATTGATTTTATTGACCTTGAGGTCGCTGAAAACGGCGAGACCGTAATGCGCAAAGCTGATCTCAGAGCCTTTGTGCTCAGCGGAGACAAAACAAGAGTATGGTCAAGCGGTCTGACCCGTTTCTCAAGACAGGCAGATTCATTCGTTGTAAATTCATCACAGGGCGGAGGTTTTAAAGACACATGGGTGCTATTACCAGAATAAATATAAGCAATCTTTTTTGGCTGGGAAGATATGTTGAGAGGGTATTCACTACCTTAAACAGCTTTTTCAAATACGCCGACAGGTTTATCGAGGGCGGTCAGGAAGCATATGAAAAATATCTTGCGGATATAAATGTTCCCGATATCTACAAAGACTCGGAGGACTTTTTCCACCGCTATGTTTTCGATATGTCCGACCCCAACTCCATAATCTCAAATCTTG
Organism: Huintestinicola sp.; assembly: GCF_050874005.1. Taxonomy (GTDB): domain Bacteria; phylum Bacillota; class Clostridia; order Oscillospirales; family Ruminococcaceae; genus Huintestinicola. Next base: position 4,646 of record NZ_JBNMJV010000010.1, on the reverse strand, counting down.
ACAGGGCGCTGGGCAACGGAATTGTCCTCAGAGAGGAGATAAAAACTCCCTCGCTCTCATATTTGCAGATGGCTATGGACAAGTTCAAGTCCTGCGAGGGAACGGACAAGATACGCTATGATATGCTCCCCGTAAGAGATGCGATCTACGCTTTCTGGGGCAGCGTTGACAATAATATGACAAATGCCGAAGCTTTACGAGTTATCCATCTCGGAAAATCGGTGGAGCGTGCGGATATGTTCCTTCGTCTCGGCTACCCTTCGGAGGATATTTCAGCCGAGCTTGACAATCTCATAAAGCACGTTTCAAGGTACGGCGGCGAAACCAGCATTATCAGCGCCGACGCTTTTGAAGCTCTTAAATCGGCGGCCCAGAGCCGTGATTATACGGGCAGCAAAGCAGAGCTTATTGACAATATTGAAAGGCTTGTTGAGGTGAACTTCTTTGAAACGGCTTCGGTTTGAATATGAAACAAAGCTTGAATTTACACGCAGCGTAACGTCACATTCCTTTACGCTGCGCTGCGTGCCCTTTTCTGACGGCAGACAGGTGATAACAGAGCCGGTCTGCGATATACTGCCGAAAACGGGCAGCATATGGCGCAGCCGTGACAGCTTCGGCAATATGCTTATCTGCGGAAGAATGGACGAGCCTCACGATGAATTTTCCTTCAAGGTAACGGGTGAGGCGCAGATACTTAATTCCTGCGAAAGCTATGGAACGGCTCCCGAATTTTACCGCTTCAGCTCACCTTTGACTGTGCCGGGAGAAAATATCACCGCATTTTACAAGGAACACGCTTCCGAAAGCGCCGACCTGCTTACAAGAGCTGTGGGGCTTTCGGAAAGCGTATATAAGGCTATGACCTATGAGAGGGGAGTCACCGAAGTGGGTACTACTGCGGAGGAGGCAATGGCAGGCAGGGTCGGCGTATGTCAGGACTATGCCCATATCCTTCTTGCGCTCCTGCGAATGGACGGCATACGGAGCCGCTATGTGTCGGGACTTGCCTTCGAGTGCGGCGAGACCCACGCCTGGGTGGAGGTAAACGACGGCTCAAGGTGGATAGGCATAGACCCCACCCATAACCGTCTTATCGGAGACTGCTACATAAAGCTGTGTCACGGCAGGGATTATTCCGACTGCCCCATTGAACGGGGAATTTACCTCGGAAATGCAGGCAGCGTTCAGACAATTTCTTCAAGAATAACAGACAACTAAACTATGCAAAACTTTCAGGGAAAGGAAATTTCAGAATTATGACAACGGTTATAGCAAGCGCAGGTCTTGCGGTCAACGAACGTATTGAGATACGCAGGAACAGAATTACGGGAGAGGGAGAAAATAACGGCAAAAGGGTCTGCATAGTAACAGGCACTCACGGCGATGAGCTTGAGGGTCAGTATGTATGTGCAGAGATAGCATGTGTGCTTTCGGAAAATCTTTCAAAGCTCTGCGGAGTGGTGGATATCTACCCTGCCCTCAATCCGCTTGGAGTGGACAGCATCACCAGAGGCATACCCCTTTTTGACCTTGATATGAACAGGATATTCCCCGGCACCGCCGAGGGAACGATGGCGGAGCGCCTTGCCGCAGATATCATCAAGGATATAAGCGGTGCGGATATCTGTATAGATATCCATTCAAGCAATATCTATCTCAAGGAGATACCTCAGATACGGATAAACGAGCTGAGTGCAGATGAGCTTCTGCCCTATGCAAAAATGCTTGGCTGCGATTTTATATGGATACATTCCTCGGCAACTGTGCTTGAAAGCACTCTTGCCTACAGCCTTAACACCACAGGCACAAAGACCCTTGTGGTTGAAATGGGCGTGGGAATGAGAATAACAAGAGAATACTGCCGTCAGCTTACCGCAGGAATTTTTAATCTGCTTAAAAATCTCGGAATGTGGTCGGGCGCAACAGAGCCTGTGAGAGAGCCTATAGTTTCGGGAGAAAGAGCGGTGGAATTTGTAAACAGCGGTGCAGACGGTATTTTTGTGCCCTGTGTTGAACACTGGGTGGATATAGAGAAAGGCGACCATATAGGCGATGTCATAGACCCTGCAACGGGCAGGCTTGAGGAATATGTGACCGCCCCCTGCAGCGGCAGGATATTTACTTTAAGAGAATTTCCCATAGTCTACGGCGGTTCCCTCATAGCAAGAATATTAGGGGGTGATTACAATGCGTAAGCAGGTATTATACTCCATTCGTTCGCCCTACCGTCAGCCTATGGAGGTAACGGGTTTTAAATTCGGAAGCGGCGAAAAGGCAATATGCATAGTTGGCGCAATGAGAGGAAACGAGATACAGCAGATGTATGTCTGCTCCCAGCTTGTAAAGAGACTTAAAGAGCTTGAGCGTGAGGGCAGCATTTGCAGCGGCAAGGAAATACTGATAGTTCCCTGCGTGAATTATTATTCGATGAACATAGGCAAGCGCTTCTGGACAATGGACAACACCGATATAAACCGTATGTTCCCCGGCTATGACCTTGGCGAGACCACCCAGCGCATTGCCGACGGACTTTTCAAGGAGGTACAGGGTTATACCTACGGTGTTCAGATGGCAAGCTTCTATCAGCAGGGCGATTTTCTCCCTCACGTTAAGCTTATGGAAACGGGCTTCACCGACCATAAGGATATGATAGATTTCGGGCTTCCCTACGCCTTCGTAAGAACGCCCCGCCCCTACGACACCACCACCCTCAACTACAACTGGCAGGTGTGGGAGACAAAGGCATTTTCCGTTTACACAAACGCCACCGACCATATTGACGAGGCTTCCGCAAAAATTGCGGTGGACGCAGTTATCCGCTTTATGGTAAAGCGTGGCATTATCAGAACAAAGGTCACAGGAGGCAGCGTTACCGAGATCGTGGACGAAAGGGGACTTATCCAGATACATTCCCCCTGCGCAGGAATATGCAAAAGCTTTGTGCGCCCCGGTGACGAGATACGCAAGGGCGACCTGCTCTGCGAGATAATCGACCCTCTTGAGGGCGAGGTCATTTCCAGAATTTTTGCCCCGGAAAACGGTATAGTATTTTTCACCTATAACCGTCCCCTTGAATTTGAAAAAAGCGTGCTCTACAAGATAATCAGTATATGAAAAAGACAGCTCTGCCGCCCATAGGAAACCGCATATTAAAATCCGCCGCAGGAGTTTTTCTCTGCGGCGTGGTATATTTTCTGCGTGGAAAGGGCGGCATACCATTTTATTCAATGCTTGCTGTGCTGTGGTGTATACAGCCCTATTCGGAAAGCACCCTGAAAATGGCGGCACAGCGCACCGCAGGCACCTTTGTGGGGGCACTGTTCGGGCTTATCACCATAGTTTTTGAGATATACGCCGTTCCCGTTTATGACACGCTTTGGGGATATGCGTTCATAGCTCTGATGATAATTCCCGTCATATACACCACGGTGGTGCTTGACAAAAAGAACGCAAGCTATTTTTCCTGCGTGGTTTTCCTGTCCATAACAGTCATACATATGACGGACAATGATCCATTCCTGTTTGTTTTAAACAGAGTGCTTGACACCTTTATCGGCATAGGCGCAGGCATTGCGGTAAATTCCGTAAGGCTGCCCCGCAGGCGTATTACGGACACCCTTTTTGCCGCCGAGCTTGACGATATGCTCTCCCCCGTAAACGAGCGGCTCACGCCCTACTCAAAGGTGGAGATAAACCGAATGCTCTCTGACGGCGCAAATTTCACCCTCGCCACAATGCGCACACCCGGCGCCATAACCGAGATACTTGCAGACGTGAAAATGAAGCTGCCCGTTATCGTGATGAACGGCGCAGCATTATATGATATCAAGGAAAACAGCTATGTTATGTCCTATATCATTTCGGACAGCACCTGCAAAAAGATACGTGATATCGTCAAGAACCGTGATATGAATATGTTCACAAACGCTCTCTGCGGCGATAATCTGATGATATATTACGACGAGCTGAAAAATGAGGCGGAAAAGTCAATTTACACGTCTCTGAAAAAGTCTCCCTACCGCAATTATGTAAACCGCCTGCCCTCTCCCGAGGACAGAGCCATATATATTATGATAATCGACAAGGCGGATAAAATTTCCGCACTTTATGCAGAGCTTACAGAAAGTTTCGGTGAGCAGCTTAAAATAATAACCTACCCCTCGGACGATTACAAAGGCTATGCCTACATTAAGATATACAACAGGAACGCCGGCAAGCAGAAGATGATAGAATATATATGCAGCAGCTATAATATTGAAAAATTCGTCACCCTGAGCATTGACGGAGAAAAGTCCGCACGAAGCATAAACAGGATAGCCCACGAGCTGAAGAAAAGCTTTGAGCCGCTTTGCTTCGGGAAAAAATAAGAATGAATTAAGCTCTCCGCTGCAAAGGAGAGCTTAATTTTTGCTGTCAATAAAAAAGGTCAGCCCGATTAGGACTGACCTCAGTCTGTCGAAAAAGAAACGACAATTATAATATGCACAAACCCATACAAAAGATGCTTTGTCAAAAACGTTCCACCGGAACGTTTTTGAGGGCAAGGGTGTTTGAGCGCTCTACAAGGGGAGGCGGTCGTGTACGCCTCCCCTCGAAATGCTGTCGCATTTCTCACCCCTTGCTCCGTTTTTGAAGGATAAAGG
>NZ_JBNMJV010000009.1:0-86484 GCF_050874005.1 Huintestinicola sp. | reverse complement strand
ATTACTTGTTATGATCTCTATTTTCCGCATTTTCCTCTTCACCTTTCGGGTGCTGTTTTTCAGCTTTCTTTATGCTTCTATTATACCATATTTTCAGGTTTTTGGGAAGAGGTTGCGGGTTCAGTTTTGCGGAATCAGGTAAATATTTATGATAAAGGGATACTCGACACGGGAATACCTATGGATATGCTCATTGATATTGCATACAAGCGTCTGGCGGGCGGATATAAACTGACAGGCAGGAGCCGCACACAATATGAGGAATATTTAAGGCTCCATTTCCGCAGGGCGGTAAAGTATGCGGAAAAGCAGGACGATACGGAAATGCTTTGTTTTTTAGGAGAGCGGTTTCCCGATATTCTTATAAATGAGCCTTGATTTTATTGTCCGATTTTTTACACAGGTAATATGCTATAATTATCTTAACGGATATGAATATGAATTATTGGGAGGAATAAAAATGGCTTCGGCAAATATCATAACGGAAGAACTTATCCGCTCGGTTTCGCCTAATGCGGCGGCGGTGTCAAACGGAAAGAAAATATCCGCTTCGGGGGATTTCAGAGCGCTTTCAAAGACCGAGGACGAAACGCTTATCTTCGGCGAATGTATGGGCAGCGGAAAAAATCCCTATCATACCTCTGCGGATTTTTCGGGGGAGTCTCCGGTCTTTCGCTGTTCCTGCCCAAGCAGGCAGTTTCCCTGCAAGCACAGTCTTGCGCTGATGTTCGAGTGGCTGGCAAAAAAGACTTTCACAGTTTCTGAGATACCCGAGGACATTGCACAGAAACGTGAAAAAGCTGCAAAGCGTGCAGAAAAGGCGGCTATGCCTGCCGATGAGAAAAAGGCTCCCAAGCAGAACAAGGCTGCCGCCGAGAAAAAGCTTAAAAAACAGGCAGAGGGTCTGGAGCTTGCTGAGCAGTTCGTGACCGATATGCTTACAAGGGGTATTTCCTCGGTCAGCAGAGCGTCTGCAGAGCAGTACAAAAATCTTGCAAAGCAGCTGGGGGACTATTATCTTCCCGAGCCTCAGGCGATAATGAATGAGATAGTTTCAGCTGCCCGGAAGCTTTCTTCAATTCCCGATGACATCGAAACGGACAGGCTTACGGCTCTTTGCGTCAAGCTTTCGTCAACCATAAAAAAGAGTAAAGCATACATAGCGTCAAAGCTTGAGAGCGGAGATGTTCTTCCCGAGGACAGCATACTTTACGAGGCAATGGGAAATGTGTGGAAGTTCTCACAGCTTAAAGAGATCGGGCTTTACAAGGAAAATGCGGCGATTATCCAGCTTTCCTTTACCGTTCTTCATGACGATATGCACAAGGCTGATATCGACACCGCATACTGGGCTGATACTCAAACGGGGGAGATATCAAAGACTGAAAATATCCGTCCGCTGAAAGCACAGAAATATATCAAATCCGAGGACAGCGTTTTCGGAATGCATTTTATCAAGGAGCTTTACCGCTATCCCGGCGGAATGAACAGGCGGATAAGATGGGAAACCGCAGAAATAACAGACGCTGCTCCCGAGACATACCCATTGTTAATAAGCAAAGCCGAGAACAGCATTTCCGAGGCTGTGAAGAAGGCTAAGAATGAGCTGAAAAACACTCTTTCCGACCAAAGCGTTGCAATGCTTATCAGATTTGACAGCATTGAATTTGCGGTATCGGACGGTCACCCCATAATGAAGCTTGGGGGAGAGACAATTGCTCTCAAAGCAAATGAGAATTATCCCGACATCTGTGATGTTCTCAAGGTCACGAGCAGGGGATATCTTGAAAACGGCGCATTGCTGGGCGAGCTTTTCTACATTCCCGAGGAGAAGAGAATTTATATTTGTCCCGTTTCGATCGTAACCGAAAAGGGTATTCTGAGGCTTTGCTGATGATGGATATTACAAAATTTTACGAGCTGAGAAAAAGGCTTTATGCACTTGAGGCGGCAGACACAGCAATGCTTGAAGAGTCAAGAAAATTCACATATAAGCTAATTTTACAATTTCAAAATAAACCGAAGGGGGAATTGAAATGAACATAACTCCTTTTTATGAGCTGAGAACAAGGCTCTACGCCTCTGCGGCATCGGGCTGCTTTGCTGTAAATGAGGATTTCAGACTAAAGCGTGCCATAGAAGCCTTTGAGCCGCTGGCACAGGCAAACAAAGCGTTTATGAAGCTTTATTCGGACTGCGGAAAGCTTTTCAAATCTGATAATCCTGCGGACGTGCTTTCCGACTGCATTGCCCTTGCGGACGCTCTGGCTGTTACACAGGGCAGCTTTGCAGACTCTTCCGAAACGAAGCAGTCGGAAATAACTACGGATATGAAAATAATTCCCGTGACCCACTCTGCTTTGTCCGGGCTTTGTGAGAAAATAGAAAAATGCAGTCCTAAGCTTGACGAGCTTACCGATGATGAGATAAGGCTTGTTTCGGACGGGCGTGTGCTTTCGGCTTTTGTTAAAGCCTCGGAAAAAGGCAATGTGTATCTTGACAGCTTTGCCGAAATTGTTTTAGACAAATGGGGCGAAGCTATTGTGCCAATGCTGAAAAATGCCCTTGACATTACGGACGAAAAAGCGTCGGGCACAAGGATAGATTACATATATATGGCAGCGGGTGCAAAGGAAAATGATTATTACATTTCCCTTGTAAAAAATTCCGAAGCTCCGCAGAATATAAGAATATCCGCAATAAAAGCAATGTCCCATGACCCTGCAAATACCGAGCTCCTTCTTGAGCTTTATAACACCGAAAAGGGTAAGGTGAAAAATGCGGCGCTTATGGCTGTACTGGAGCTTAATCCGCCCGAGGCTGAGGAAATACTGGCAAAGATTATTGAAAATGCAAATGGGGAATTTGATAAGTATGCGGATCATGTACGCATATCGCCCTCACAAACTGCCGAGGAGCTCGTAAGAGCGAAGATGAATGAAACGGCACAAATCCCTTGCGATAAGGATATTTTATTGTCGGCATTGTCCATAGAAAGAACTGTTTCGCTTTTCAAAAACAAAAGCGGCATTGGCGACTGCTATCTTAAAGCGGTGGATATCATTAAAAAGTGGGGCGCAGGAGAGCAGCTGACTGAAAATTATTATGCTTCTCTTAATGATACTCTCATAAAAAATATGCAAAATCAGGACAAGGAAAAATTCCGCTGTCTGATATCTGAGCTATATAAGAAATGCCCCAATGACTTTGTTCCTGCATATTTCTTTATGAAACTTATAGATGACCCCGATGATGCTGTGTCCGTTCTTTCGGGCAGCCTTGAAAAGCTGCATTATACCGTAACAAGGCTTCTTGCCGACATCAGATATTCTTCCGCTCATAAAGCATATTTTACGGAGTATCGCTGCGGTCCTGCCGAAAACGGCAGCGAGCCTGCGGGCAAGGCTTTTCTGTTTGAAAGCTTTCCCGACAGCCTGCTTGAGGTTATGTGCAGTCTGTCCGATATAAATGAAAAATTCTATGAAGATATTTGTTCCTCGCTGTTGGAATTTATCAAGGGCTGTGCGCCTTATGACAGGGAACGCATTGTTTCCGCAATACTTGAAACTGCTTTTGATATGGCAAATAAATGCCCCTCTTACTATTGTGTTGACCTTATTGCAAAGTACTGCCCCGAAAGTATGGCTGACAGGTGCAGGGGTATTGCTTCGGAATATATTTACAGTACCCTAATTACAAAGCGAGCTTCCACCTCTTGTTCAATAATAAATCGGCTGCCTCTGTCCTGTTCTGACAAGATAGACGAGCTTACAGAGCTTTTAAACCGTGTTGCGGCGGCAAAGGGTGATTTTAATAAAAACACTCATAACGATCTTATGAAAGGGATCAAAAGCCAGATAGATTTTCTTATGAAAGGATAAAACGTTATGTCAGATATTTTAAGACTCCCCGCAGAGGAGCTTTACAAAACCGAGCTTGATGCTCTTATTGCAAACGAGAAAGATCCAGTTCCCGCAGGCTGGAGAATGTCGCCGAGATCAGTGCTTACATACATTATTGGCGGCAAGTCGGGAAATACGGTCATCACACCCAAATATATGGGCGACAGGCGCATTGTCGAGATATGCATTGCCACCCTTGTAACAGACCGTGCGCTGCTTCTCATAGGCGAGCCGGGAACCGCAAAATCCTGGCTTTCCGAGCATCTCACCGCCGCCATAAACGGCAATTCATCAAGAGTTATCCAGGGCACCGCAGGCACCACCGAGGAGCAGATACGATATTCCTGGAACTATGCAATGCTCCTTGCAAAGGGACCCTCTCACGAAGCGCTTGTAAAAAGCCCCGTTTATAACGCAATGGAAACGGGAACAATTGCCCGTATAGAGGAAATTTCCCGCTGTGCCTCGGAGGTGCAGGACGCACTTATATCCATACTTTCCGAAAAGCGTATATCCGTTCCCGAGCTGAACGAGGAGGTCGCCGCAAAAAAGGGCTTCTCGGTCATTGCCACCGCAAACACCCGTGACAAAGGCGTAAATGAGATGTCCTCGGCGCTGAAAAGACGCTTCAATATCGTTGTGCTTCCCGCACCTGCAAATATCGAGACGGAGATCGAAATAGTTTCCACAAGAGTTGCACAGCTTGCCGACAGCTTCGGACTGAACGCCAAGCTTCCCGACAGGACAGCCGTTGAGAGAGTCGTTACCATTTTCCGTGAGCTGAGAAGCGGGCAGACCCTTGACGGACAGATAAAGCTTAAAACCACCTCGGGAGTATTGTCCTCCGCCGAAGCCATATCCCTTCTCATAAACAGTATGGCTCTTGCAGGCAGCTTCGGCAACGGCGTTATCACCGATTCCGACCTTGCAGGCGCACTTCAGGGAGCTGTGGTCAAGGACGACAATAAGGACAAGGCTGTCTGGACGGAATATCTTGAAAATGTAATGAGAAAAAGAAGCGGCTGTGCCAAGCTTTATGCCGAGTGCAGGGAGAGAAATTCATAATGGCGGCATATTTCGGAGTGCGGCATCTTTCGCCTGCCTGCGCTTATTATGTCAGGGAATTTCTTGACCGAAACGACCCCGAGATAGTTTTAATAGAAGGTCCCTCCGACCTTGACCATCTTATTGCACCGCTTTGCAGCGATGAAACGATGATGCCTGCGGCTATACTTGCATATACCGAGGATACGCCAGTTAAGACCGTACTATGGCCTCTTGCTGAATTTTCACCCGAGTATCAGGCTATGAGATGGGCGGTAAGAAAAGGCAGACGGGTAATGTTCTGCGACCTGCCTTCAACCTGCATATTGTCCCGTCAGAATACCGAAGATAAAGAAGAACGGAAAGAGGATAAACCTCAGCGTGTTTCCGTATATACCGAGCTGGAGCGGGTTTCGGGAACGGATAACGACTCCTTCTGGGAATATACCTTTGAGCAGTGCGAAAGCTATGAGGATCTCATTGAAGCGGTTTCCGAATACGGTAAAAGCCTTCGTGAATTTTCCGAAAATGACGAGCATAACAGGCTCCGTGAAAGCTATATGCGCAAGGTGATATCCGAATGTGAAGCGGAGGTGCCTTCGGAAAAAATTTGCGTTATAACAGGCGCATTTCATACCGCAGGGATAAAAGATATCCCATTTTCGGCAGATGACAGAAAGCTTACCCAAAAGCTTCCCGCCGTAAAGGCAAAGGCAACCCTTATGCCCTATTCCTACTACAGACTGTCCTCCCGTTCGGGCTACGGCGCAGGAAGCAAGGCGCCTGCATATTTCGAGCTTTTGTGGAACAGCAGGCTGAGCGGCACTGTTGGCAGCTCCTCCGACAGATATCTTTCAATGATAGCTTCATATCAGCGTGAGAACGGCTATGCCGCATCTACAGCCGAGGTCATTGAAGCAAAGCGGCTGGCAGATACTCTTGCGGCTATGCGTGGGGGAAAATACCCGAATATGACCGACCTGCGTGACGCTGCGGTCACCTGTATCGGTCACGGCTCCTTCGGAGAAGTATCCCTTGCCTGTGCCGATACGGAGATAGGCACAAAAATCGGCTCTCTGCCCGAAGGCACAGTCTGCACCTCGGTGCAGGAGGATTTCACAAGGCAGCTCAAGGAACTGAAGCTTGAAAAATACAGAAAAGCTGCCGCAGAGGAAATTGAGCTTGATCTGCGTGAAAATCTGAGTGTGAAAACAGAGAAGGCGGCATTTCTTGACCTTAACCGCTCCTTCTTTCTTCACCGTCTGCGGATACTGGGCATATGCTTTGCGGAGACTCAGCCCAGAAGTCAGGATAATGCCACCTGGGCAGAGCGGTGGAAACTTCAATGGACTCCCGAGGCTGAGATAGAGATAGTTGAAGCTTCTCTCAAGGGAGACACAGTTAAGCAGGCGGCAGAATATGAGCTGAATTTCAGGCTGTATGAAGCGGACAGCATAAACGGAGCGGCGATGATACTTTCCGACGCCTTTGACGGGGGACTTACGGACTGCATTTCCACCGCCGTTTCTGCGATACAGAAGCAGACAGCGGACTGCTCCTCCGCAGAGGACACAGGAAAAACTATCGGTACTCTGTCCGCCATTGTCCGTTTCGGAAGTATCAGAAGAATAGACACAGAGCCGATCTACCCGCTGATAGAAAAGCTGTATCTGAGATTTTGTCTCTGTATGCCCTCTGCGGCTGTGTGCGACAGGAATGGAGCGGAGCAGCTTATTATATCCGTTGCTGCCGTAAACGATGCCTGCCTTGCCCACGATTTTCTTGATGCTGACAGATTTATCACCCTGCTTTCGGACATTGCGGATAATAACTTTGCAAATCCGCTGCTGTCGGGATATGCCTGTGCGGTGCTGACGGAACGGGGAAAAATTTCTCCCGAAAAGCTGTCCGAGCTGATAAGCAGGCGGCTTTCAGCAGGCACTTCTCCCGCCGAAGCGGCAATGTGGTTTGAGGGGCTTGCAAGACGAAACAGACGCTCACTTATCAGCAGGCTTTCCGTATGGGAAAAGCTTTGTAATTTCGTGGCAGGTCTTGATGACGATGAGTTCAAGCCCGTTCTCGTGGCTCTCAGAAGGACATTTTCCGATTTTTCTCCTGCGGAAAAGTCCGACATTGCGGAAAATATTGGCGAGGTGCTTGGCATATCAAAGGAAGCTGCGGCGGAGTTTGTGACAATGCAGCTTTCAGATGATGAACAGCAGTCTGTAGACGAGCTTGATGATTTTGATTTTGGTGATATATGATGGATAATAAGGAAATACTTAAACGCTGGCGGCTCATACTTGGAGCAGACAGCGAAAAGATGATGTACCGTATGGGCGGAGCGGCAGCACTTTCGGCGGAAGAAATGCTGATGGACAGCGCACTTTCCCAGATATACGGCAATGACGGCACGGGGCTTTCGGGCAATGCAGGCAGAGGACCCTCCTCACCGAGGCTCACAAAATGGCTGGGTGATCTTCGTACCCTTTTTTCTCCTATGGAAATAAAGGTGATACAGAATGACGCTATCGAAAGAAAAGGCTTGAAGCAGCTCCTTTTTGAACCCGAAATGCTTGATTCCATTGAGCCGGATATAAATACTGCTTCGCTTCTTCTGATGCTCAAAGACCAGATACCTCAGAAGTCAAAGGACAATGCAAGAGCATATATCGCAAAAATAGTGGAGGATATTAACCGCCGCCTTTCGGACGATATAAAGCGCTCCGTGACCTCTGCCCTGAACAGGAAAGCCCATTCACCTATACCCTCTGCGGCAGCGCTTGACTACAAGCTGACCATAAGGCGAAATCTGAAAAATTTCAATACTGAGCTTAACACGATCTTACCGGAGAGATTTTATTTTTACGAGAGATCCTCCCGTTCCGCTTCAAGGACAGTTATAATTGATATTGACCAGAGCGGCTCAATGGGGGAGTCGGCTATATATTCATCTGTTATGGGCTGTATACTTGCAAGTATGAATTCCCTCAGGACGCACGTGGTTGCATTTGACACGAATGTGACCGACCTTACCGAGCATTGCTCTGACCCTGTAGAGCTTCTTTACGGAATACAGCTTGGCGGCGGTACGGATATTGAAAAATCTGTGGCTTACTGTTCTGAGCTTATCGAGGAGCCTGAAAAGACCACGATGTTTCTTGTGACCGACCTTATGGAGGGCGGCAACAGAAACGGACTTATCCGCAGGCTGGAGGAACTTAAGGAGTCGGGGGTAAATCTGGTGATACTGCTTGCCATATCCGACAGCGGAAAGCCTGTGTATGATGCGGCAATGGCTGACAAGGCAGCGGCTCTTGACATTCCCTGCTTTGCCTGTCCCCCGGAAAGACTTCCGGAATTGCTTGAGGCGGCGCTGAAGAAACATTCACTCAAAGCTTTTGTGGAAAAATGATATAGATAAAAATTTTCCTCATTTGCATATAAAGCAGGTATGCTTTAAAATGCCAAAAAGATAGTAGAATTATAGTATGTTTTGTTAATTGTGTAATATTTTTGAATAAATACACAGACTGATATATTGCAGTTTGACAAAATTCTACTAAGCCTATTGACAAAGTAGTATTTAGGGTGTATTATATAATCACAAACAAAAAAATATACTGATTTTGAAAAATATATTAGAAAGGGTAATGACTATGAGAATGCAGTTTTGCTGTTGTATGTGTAAAGTGCAGATGTGAATTCGTATAGGATTATCCTAAGCCGTTCGCATTTGCTTTATTTTGCTGCATATGCGAACAGCTTGCAATATGTTTTTTGAAGCTGTTTCATTTTAATAATGAAGCAGCTTTTTTGATTGGTGGTGACAAAATGTCTGTACAAAATGAAGAATTTTCAGAGGCTGTGGAAATAATCCAAAAGGCATTGCAGGATATGGAGTTCGGTTCCATAACCATAATGGTTCAGGACGGACGCATAGTTTCCATAGAAAGTACCGAGAAATTCAAGGTGAAATTGAATAACAGCAAAACTGACCGGAACGCCGGAGGTTTTAAACGTTGATCAGAACTACGTTTAAAGCCTCCTTATTTTTTTAGGAGGGGCAAAATGACAATTCTCGATCTCATAGGCAATACGCCCCTGCTGAGCCTTGACCTTGACGGCTTGAAAAACGGAGTGAAGCTCTTTGCCAAAGCCGAATTTATGAATGTAGGCGGCTCTGTGAAAGACAGGGCGGCAAAGGCAATGCTTCTGCAAGGCATCGAAAGCGGCAGGCTCACAAAGGACAAGATCATTATCGACGCTACAAGCGGAAACACGGGAATTTCCTACGCAATGATAGGCTCGGCGCTGGGATATAAGGTGCGGCTCTGTATACCTGCCAACGTATCACCCGAGCGCAAGGCTTATATGAAAGCATACGGTGCTGATATTATCGAAACATCGCCCCTCGAGGGTATAGACGGTGCATATAACGAAGTGCAGCGCATTATATCGGAAGCTCCCGAAAAATATTTCTACCCCGACCAGTACAGCAACAATGAAAACTGGCTTGCACATTATAACGGTACGGGAAAAGAAATTCTGTCACAGACAGGCGGCAGTATCACCCACTTTGTATCGGGAACGGGTACGGCAGGGACATTTACAGGCTGCGTAAAACGGCTGAAGGAAAATAACAGCGGCATAAAAGCGGTACTTATGCGCCCCGATTCACCCTTTCACGGCATTGAGGGGATAAAGCACCCCTCGGCACACGTCAGGTCAAGCTTTTTTGACGAGTCACTTGCCGATGAGATAGTTGATATTTCCACCGAGGAAGCCTATGAAATGACAAAGCTGCTTGCCCGAAAATACGGTCTGTTCGTGGGGATAAGCTCGGGAGCCAATGTGCTTGCGGCGCTGAAAACGGCGGAAAATGCTCCTCCGGGTTCGGTGATCGTCACAATTCTCTGCGACGGGGGAGGGCGGTATCTTTCAAATCCGCTATGGGAGGTGTAGAAATTGATATATCTTACCAAAGATGTCATACAGCATATGCTGACAGACGGTTCAGAGCGGTATCCCGAGGAATGCTGCGGAATAATATTCGGAAGTATTGACGAAAGCGGCAATAAGACTGCCGAATATGCCGAGACTGCGGATAACGGATATGACAAATCGGAAAAATATCACCGCTTTGAAATAACCCCCGAAATAATGCTTAAAGCGGAACTGACCGCAAGACAGAAAAAGCTTGACATTATCGGCTTTTATCATTCCCACCCCGACTGCGAGGCTTTCCCTTCGGAATTTGACCGCACTCACGCATTGCCTGTTTATTCATACATAATAATGTCCGTGGTAAAAGGGAAAACGGTAAAAACCAAAAGCTTTGTGCTTACGGCAGAGGATATGCAGTTTTCGGAAGAAAAAATAACAATATGCAATAAGGAGTAAATTTTTATGGCGATAACCGTACTTATACCAACCACCCTGCGCTCGTTCACTAATCACCGTTCCGAGCTTGAGCTGGAGGGCAGCACCGCAGGAGAAGTTATCCGCTCCCTTGCGGACGAATATCCCGAAACTAAGAAGGCACTTTTTGATGAAAACGGCAGCCTCCGTCAGTTCATCAACGTGTTTGTGAATGGGGAAAATATAAAGGTTTTGCAGGGAAATGACACTCCCGTAAAAACGGGTGACGAAATAATGCTGATTCCCGCAATCGCAGGCGGCGCACCTACAGCAAGCGTTCTCGGCGATACAAAGGGCGAAAAGCTCACAAACGAGGAAATTCTCCGCTACAGCCGACACCTGCTTTTGCAGGAGGTGGGAATTAAGGGACAGAAAAAGCTGAAAGCCGCAAAGGTCCTTATTGTGGGAATGGGAGGTCTGGGTGCGCCTCTTGCACAGTATCTTGCGGCGGCAGGCGTTGGAAAGCTGGGGCTTATCGACTTTGACGAGGTGGACGAGACAAATCTCCAGCGGCAGGTAATTCACGGCACCCGTGACATCGGCAGACCCAAGGTAGCCTCCGCAAAGGACAGCATAAAGCAGATAAATCCTCTTGTGAAGGTGGAAACATACAACTATATGCTTACTGCTGAAAATGCTCTCGATATAATCTCCGAATATGATGTTGTGGCAGACGCTTCGGACAATTATCAATGCCGCTATCTTGTGAACGATGCCTGCGTGCTTCTCGGAAAGCCCGATGTATTCGGAGCAATGTATCAGTTTGAGGGACAGGCTTCGGTGTATTATGCAAAGGAAGGTCCCTGCTACAGATGTATGTATCCCTCGCCTCCTCCTGCGGGACTTGTTCCATCCTGCGCAACAGGCGGAGTTATGGGCGCACTTCCCGGAATTATCGGCACAATACAGGCAAACGAGGTCATTAAGCTAATTGTCGGCGGCGGAGAAGCACTTGTGGGACGTCTCCTTAATTTTGACGCCTGGAAAATGAGATTTCGTGAGCTTAAAATACATAAAGACCCTAATTGTCCCATCTGCGGCGAGCACCCGACCATTACAAAGCTTGAAGAGTATGATTACGCCGATTTCTGCGGCATAAATAAGCAGGAAGAGGAGGAAGCACCCGTTGAAGCCATAGAAGCCAAGGAGCTTAAACGCCGACTTGATGAGGGCGAAAAGATAACCATTATTGACGTAAGAGAACCCCACGAACGTGCAATAACCAAATTCCCTGACGCAAAGGTCATTCCCATAGGTCAGCTTGAGCGCAGGCAGAATGAGCTTGACCCAACTGTTGATACGGTGTTTGTCTGCAAGGAGGGCAAGCGCAGCATACTTGCGGTAAATACCCTCAGAGAAGCAGGCTACAAGGGCAGAATGTTCAACCTGAAAGACGGCATAAATTCCTGGGCAAGAGAGGTTGACCCCACAATGCCCCAATACTAAGATATTGATTCTTATTGCGGCAAGCCGATATGGGCGAAAATAATTTCGCCGCCGCAGTTCGATTGATATAAATTTTATTTTTGGAGGAAACTATTATGGCAGAAGAAAAGATCAATGCACTGGGCGCAAAGGCGGCGTACAACTTAGCGGACGTCACCAAAACCAAACCTCAGTACGGAGCACTCACACCCAAGTGGATAACCAAGCTCCTTGAATTCAAGGGACTTGAATCGGGTATTTACCGTGTGAACAGAGTCAAGGAGGGCGAAACTCCCCTTGACGTTCTGTGCAGCGCAACAAAGAAGTCGGACATCGTTCCCCAGGGTTATGTTGAATATGAGGAGCAGCCAAGAGAGTACCGTCTCAACTCCATTTCCACTATCATCAACATCAACACTCAGATTGAGGACGTTTACAGCTCACCCTACGACCAGGTGAAGGAGCAGCTTAATCTTGCTATCGAGAGCCTGAGAGAGCGTCAGGAGAGCCAGCTTATCAACAACGATGATTACGGTCTGCTGAAAAACGTTCCCGACTCCCAGCGTATCCAGACAAGAAACGGCGCACCCACACCCGACGACCTTGACGAGCTTATCACAAAGGTATGGAAAGAGCCTTCCTTCTTCCTTGCTCATCCAAGAGCAATTGCCGCATTTGAGAGAGAATGCACCAAGAGGGGAGTACCTCCCGTAACCGCAAATATCGCAGGCGGAAACTTTATCCTCTGGAGGGGTATCCCCATTATCCCCACCGACAAGCTTCTCGTTGACGGTCTGAAAAATCCCAAGAGCAAGAGCGGCAAGACCAACATTCTCCTTATCCGCACAGGCGAGGCAAAAAGAGGAGTTATCGGTCTGTATCAGGCAAATCTCAAAAACGAACAGTCCAGAGGTCTTTCGGTAAGATACAGAGGAATTGATGACAAGGGCGTAGCTTCCTACCTGCTCAGCCTTTACTGCTCGGCGGCTATCCTTTCTGATGACGCTATCGCAGTTTTGGAGGATGTTGAAGTAGGTGAATACTATGACTACGATTGATCGTTATCCTTTGGATAACAAATTACCTTCGGAAGGCGAGCTTGAAGCCATAGCAAACGGGTTATTTCCTGAATACAACACTACCGAATGTGCTGACGGCATTGAAAAGCTTGTGACACAGGGCGATACATCTGTCATTGACAGGGCGGCGCAGAAATCGGAAAGCTTTTTCAAACGTGAAGCCTTTCCTTTTCAGAGCGAAATAAACCGTCTTGATGGTTACGCAAGGGCGGCGGAAGAAGTCCTCGGCGAAGCATCGAACGTAAATGCAGATGAATTTTATCCCGAAACTTCGCCCCTTGACGGATTTACTCCCGTGGGAACTGCTTCATATACTCTTCCTTTCACGGATATAACATCTGCGGCGCAGGTGTCGGGAAATGAGCTTTTCAAGCCGAAATATTCCCTTGAAGAAAAAGACCTTGATACTGTAGTTTCGGAGCTTGACGGCTTCGGTGTTTACAGGGAGGAAAAAGCTCCCGTTCAGCCTAAAACAACGGGATATTCTCCCGTTGTGGTATCGCAGTCACAATCGGAAAGCGGTTATGCACCCAAAACAAAGGGGAATACAGCAGAAAGCGGCAATTTCAGGCAGAGCGGAAATAATTCCATTATCATCGGCACAAAAACTCTTGAGCAGATACGTCGTGATTTCCCCATTCTGGGCGAAAAGATAAACGGTCACGACCTTGTATGGCTTGATAACGGCGCAACTACACAGCGTCCCAAGCAGGTCATTGACCGCCTTACCGAGTACTATACTCACGAAAATTCCAATGTTCACCGAGGCGCACACACCCTTGCCGCACGCTCCACAGATGCATACGAGGGCGCAAGGCAGACCGTTGCCGATTTTATCGGTGCGCCCGACAAAAACAATATTGTATTTGTAAGAGGAACCACCGAGGGCATAAATCTTGTGGCGCAGGCTTATGTGAAGCAGTATCTTCACGAGGGTGACGAGATAATCGTAACTCTCCTTGAACACCACGCAAACATTGTTCCCTGGCAGCTTATCGCACAGGAAACGGGAGCGGTCATAAAGGTGGCTCCCGTTGACAAGTCGGGACAGATAATCCTTTCCGAATACGAAAAACTGTTCACCAAGCGGACGAAATTCGTATCTGCTACCCACGTTTCAAACGTGCTGGGCACAATTACGCCCGTTGCGGAGCTTATTTCCATTGCCCACGCTCACGGGGTAAGGATACTCATAGACGGAGCGCAGTCGGTGGCACATATCCCCGTGAATGTGACCGCTCTTGACGCAGATTTCTTCGTGTTCTCGGGGCATAAGATATTCGCTCCTACCGGAATTGGTGTTGTCTACGGCAAAAAGGACCTGCTTGAAGCCGCAAGACCCTATCAGGGCGGCGGAAATATGATAGCAGATGTTACCTTTGAGCGGACGATATACAATCCTGCGCCCAATAAGTTTGAAGCAGGCACCGCAAGCATTGCGGACGCTGTAGGACTGGGAGCGGCACTTGAATATCTTAACTCAATCGGTATGCCCGAGATAAGCCGCTACGAACACGAGCTTGTTTCCTACGGAATGAAGGAGCTTGCAAAAATACCGGGACTGCACCTTATCGGAACGGCTTCTCAGAAATCAAGTGCGCTGTCCTTTGTACTTGACGGCTACGACAATGAAACGGTGGGACAGCACCTCGACAAATACGGCATCGCAGTAAGAACGGGACATCACTGCGCACAGCCTATCCTGCGTTCCTACGGGCTTGAGGGAGTTGTCCGCCCCACTCTTGCGCTGTATAATTCTCCCGAGGACATTGACAGACTTGTAAGAGCAATTCGCTCGCTGACATAAACTAATACTTCAAACTCCTTAAAGATATATTCCAAAGCGGACGGCAGAAAAAAGCTGCCGTCCGAAATTTTACGGACGGAGGGCGCATATTATGCACAAGCTTGAAACCGAGGTCAACAAACTGATAGGAGACATTCTCTCCGACTATGAGAAAGGACGGGATATTGACAATATCCATACCTTTGACCACCCCAAAAAAGAGGTCATCATCGAGATAGTGGACAAGCTCCGCAACATTATTTTCCCGGGGTATTTCAAAAACGGCACATACCGCATTTATACTGTAAGAAACAATATGACAATGCTTTTGGAGGACGTGCTGTATAATCTTATCAGGCAGATATCAATAGTTCTGCCCTATGATCCTAAATTTGAAAATGCACCTGAGGGAGAAATTGCCGATGAAGCGGAGCGGCTTGCTCTGAAATTCCTCGGAACGATACCCAAAATTCGTGAATATGTTGATACCGACGTTCAGGCGGCATTTGACGGCGACCCTGCCGCATTCAATAAGGACGAGATAATCTTTTCCTATCCGGGACTTTTCGCCGTTATGGTAAACAGGATCGCACACGAGCTTTATCTTCTGAATATCCCGCTTATCCCGAGGATAATGACCGAATATGCCCACAGCGTTACAGGCATTGACATTCACCCCGGTGCACAGATAGGCAAATATTTCTTCATCGACCACGGTACGGGCATTGTTATCGGTGAGACCACCGTTATCGGGGACAATGTTAAGATATATCAGGGCGTTACTCTCGGTGCGCTTTCCACAAGGGGAGGTCAGAAGCTCAAAAGCAAAAAGCGTCACCCCACAATTGACGATAATGTTACCATATATTCGGGAGCGTCCATTCTCGGCGGCGAAACTGTTGTGGGCAAGAATGTTGTTGTAGGCGGCAATGCCTTTATCACCAAATCAATCCCCGAGGGAGCAAGGGTCAGCATAAAAAATCAGGAGCTTCGCTACAATTACGACGCCGCTCACCCCGTACAGCGTGCAGAGCTTGAGGTGGACGAAAGCTGGTTTTATGTGATCTGATATGCGCTGAAAAAATGTATCGGCTGTTTGTTTTTTTTAGAAAATATTTTTTCTGTAAATTGCCTGCTTTTTGATGAAGATGATGCTGACGCATTTTTGGATCGTGAAAAAAATAAAAAAGTCTCTCCACACTTGCAGGGAGAGACATTTTTTATTATAGAATTTGATCAGCGTATAACTCTGTTTCGTCCGCCTTCTTTTGCCATATAAAGCTTTTCGTCAGCGTCCTTGATGTTATCTTCGATGGACTTCATTGGGTCTATCTGGGTAACACCGAAGCTCATTGTCACCTTTATCTGCAGTTCCTCAAACAGACAGACCGACTTCATAATAATAGTACGTATTCTTTCCGCAGCGTCTGCAGCCTCGTTCAGTCCTGTGTCGGGGAGAATAACAATGAATTCCTCGCCGCCCCAGCGGTAAACGCCGTCACATATACGGGAATTTCGGCTGATATTCTTTGCAACGTGTTTCAGAACGGCATCGCCTGCATTATGACCGTATGTATCGTTGACCTTTTTAAAGAAATCAATATCGCAGATGAAAAGGGAAACGCATCTTACCGAATTGGGGTCGTTTAATATCTTGCTGAAATTCTTGTTGTAATCATTGTAGAAGCCCATTCTGTTTTTAAGCTCTGTGAGCTTGTCGTGATGAGAGTCATCGAGGAATGTCTCGGACTCCAGCGTTATTCCGCAGATGAATGCCGCCAGAGAAAGCTTGCGGCAATCCTCCTCAAGATCAAATTTGCCTTCGCTGTCAAGCTTGTTTATTGCCTGATATGCGCCGATAAATTCGCCTCTGCAGTTGCAGATAGGCATTACGAGAATGGATTTTGTGACATAACCTGTCTTCTTATCCACATCGGAATTGAAATCCGGGTGATTATAAGGGTCGTTGGTGACGATAGCCCTCTGCTCCGTAAGTGCTTTTCCCACAAGCCCCGTTCCTTCGGGAATGGTTATCCTTCCCGTACCTACGGCAGCGGTAGTCCACAGCTCGTGAGCACGCTTATCCCATTTCCAGAAGCTTGCACGGTCGGCATTCACAAGGTTTCTGCCCAGGTCGGTAAGCAGCCTGAAAATGGCTGCGTGATTGTCAGAGGAATCCTCTGTGGGACGTGACATTTCCTTATATAGATCCTGTGTGATGGTAAAAATCTTATCAAGCAGAATATCGGACTGAGAAGTTTCAGGTGTATTGTTCATACAAAATTCATCCTTTCTGTACGCTTATGTTGCTTTATAAATTATTATACCATAATTTTATGCACTTGTAAATATAATTTTTGATTTTTTGAAGAAAATTCTCAAATTATAGTGACAAATCTTTTGCGATATGTTATAATAAATTTAAAATAATCTGTTCGGAGGGGAATATGAAGAGTAAAAACAGATGGGCATCGGCGGCAGAAGCGGCAATATTGTTTGTGCTTGTGTTTTTCACATCTTTTTTCGATGTGTTTTATTCCGTTGACTGTATGCTCAGAGATAAGCTTTATCAGTCCCCGAGAGGGATAAATAACAAGATCAAGATCATTGCCATTGATGATCAGTCGCTTCAGGAGCTTGGCCCTTTCGGCACCTGGTCAAGGAGCGTATATGCCGATATAATTGAGTCTCTCGGTGATTATCCTTCGGTCATAGCAATGGATATTATGTTTTTCGGCAGTATGGACGAGGAGGGTGACAACTCCCTGAGACAAGCCTGTTTAAACAGCTCAAATGTAGTTGCAGGCTCATATATCAATTATACGAGCAAGTACAGCTTTGATGAAAACGGCGACCCTTACATAGACCATTTTGCCGTAAGCGAGATCGAGCAGCCTATTATCGAGGACTGCTGTATAACCGGATTTGTCAATTCTTCTCCCGATGAGGACGGCGTTGTACGTTCGGTGTTTGTGACCGAAACTGCTCCCGAACTTTACGGCGACAGAGAATTTAACAGCTTTGCTTCCGAAATATATTCCCTTTACTGCCAAAGAAGCGGCATAGAGCCAAATACGCCCTCTCTTGACACAAACGGACGTATGTGGATAAATTATGCAGGCCGCCCCGGGGATTATGAAAATATCCCTCTCTGCAAAGTCCTTGACGGAAGTATCGACCCGAGAGTGTTTAAGGACTGCATTGTGATAGTGGGTGCATATGCTGCAGGGCTTCGTGATCAGTTCTCCGTTCCCAACAGCTCAGACCAGATGTACGGAGCTGAGATACACGCCAATATCGTTCAAGGTCTTATTGACGGCAGGTATCCCGTTCCCGGCAGCAGGGTAGTCACATCTCTCTGCGGAGCCGCTGCTGCCACTATAGCATATCTGCTGACAAAGCGGATAAAATTCCGATTTTCTGCACCGCTTGTGCTTGTTATGCTCATCGGATATTTTGCTGCGGGAATAATTCTTAATAACAACGGAACTGCCATACCGCTGCTCTACGCACCTTTGTTTATGGCGCTGGGATATTTTGTAAATCTCGGCAGAAAATATGCGGAGGAGGCCATAGAAAAACGAAAGATAACTGCCGCTTTCAAGAAATATGTTGCACCGCAGGTGGTCGAGGAGATCGCCAAGACGGGCAATTATCATATCAAGCTTGGCGGTGAAAATCGTGACATTGCTGTGCTTTTCGTGGATATACGTGGATTTACGCCGATGTCGGAGAGCCTTGAGCCTGAGCAGGTGGTGGATATCCTGAACAGCTATCTCAATCTGACAACGAATGCGATCTTCAGCAACGGCGGTACTCTCGACAAATTCATCGGCGACGCCACAATGGCAGTTTTCAACGCTCCCTTCGACCTTGACGATTACGTGTTCCGTGCAGTAAAGACTGCATTTGACATTGTAAGCGGAGGAAATGCCATTGAAAGCCAATTTATGGAAAAATACGGCAAATCCGTAAGTTTCGGTGTGGGTGTCAACTGCGGTCCTGCAGTCGTTGGAAATATCGGCTGCGATTTCCGAATGGACTATACCGCTATCGGCGATACTGTAAACACCGCAGCCCGTCTGGAGTCAAACGCCAAGAGGGGACAGGTACTTATCAGCGAAAAGGTCTATGAGCAGGTCAAGGACAGAGTTACTGTGGAGCCTATCGGCGAAATTCCGCTTAAAGGAAAGTCCAAGGGAGTTTTCGTATACTCCCTTACGGGTATAAACGGGTATGACAATAATAAGGCAAAGGAGCTTGTAAATGAGTAAGTTTCTGATAATTCCTCAGCTTAAAAATATTGATGAAAGTCTGGAGCTTGCAGAGGAATACGGCTTCGGCTTTGAATTTAACGATTTCTTTTACCCCGATGTTCTTGACAGCAAGGAGCGTGTAAAAGAAATCGCCGCAGAATACAGATCACACAAGCTTCCGTCCCTGCTTACCTGTCACGGCGATTTCTTCGACGTTCTCGTTTTCAGCGGTGATAAGCTTATACGCAATATCTCCGAAATGAGGATACGACAGAGCATTGAAGCTGCGCTTGAAGTCGGCGCAGAGTCTGTGATATTTCACACAAATCACAATCCTTTCTTTATTGCCGAAAGCTATGTAAGTAACTGGCTGGACTGCAACATAAATTTCTGGAGCGGTATTCTTGCCGAATATCCGCAGGTAAATATTTATATTGAGAATATGTGTGACAGTTCGCCCGATATGCTTGCGGCGCTTGCCGAAAAGCTCAGTTCTTTTTCCAACTTCGGAGTATGTTTTGATTATGCCCACGCTTCTGTATTCGGCTCGGATATTGAAAGCTGGGTAACGGCTCTTGCGCCGTATGTTAAGCATATGCACATCAACGACAATGATCTGAAAAGCGATCTCCACCTTGCCGTGGGAGACGGAAAGATAGACTGGAACAGGTTCAGGGAGCATTACTTTAGATATTTCACAAATGCTACTGTGCTTATTGAAACATCATCTCTTGAAAATCAGCGACGCAGCGCCGAATTTTTATCGAATAGGGGAATTATATAACGCTTTACTGTGATAATGCGGTATGACAGCATTGTAGTTTTTATTTATTTTTTTTGAAAATAAAATTATTTTTTGTGGTTTCCTACAAAGTTGCTTAATAACTATTGATAAATAAATTTATTTATGGTATAATTTTTTTAACAAATTAAAGGCAAAGCCGATGAAAATCGGCGTCGCAAAGCACGAGCCTAAGCTTTTGACATTTTCGGAGTATGGCGGTCGGGCTGCATTTGTTGGGATATTTCCTGAGGTGCAGTCAGACTGCGTACTCCTTTTATTTTTTCCGGTTTGACCTAAATTTACGGAGGCGATATTTTATGAGCGTAAAATCTTTTTTTGCCGCTATGACATTAAAGGTAAAGATAATAATCGTATGCTCTGCTGTTGCGGTAACTTCTGCAGCGGCGGTTGCTGTAGGTGTAGCTGTTACAAAAGAGGACACTTACAGAGTCCTTAAAGTTTTTGAAATGACGGGAAGTGCGGTAGTCGATAGAGGCGGCTCGGGTGCACTTGACGCTTATGTGGGAATGAATCTCGAAAGCGGAGACACCCTTACTGTAGGCGATGACAGCACCCTGCGCATTTCTATGGACAGCGATAAATACGTCCTTCTCGACAGCGGAACGATACTTGAACTTGTAGCGTCGGGAACGCCTTCCGACAGCAGAACGGCTATCAATCTTAAAAAGGGAAGTATTTTAAACGAAATAACAAATCCTCTGTCTTCAAATTCTTCATATGAAGTTACGACCCCAAAGGCAACAATGGCTGTCAGAGGTACCAGCTTTGCGGTTTCCGTTGAAGAAGACTCCATCGGGGGATTCATTATCCGTGAGGATACCTTTAACGGAAAGGTTGAGGTAACGCTTCTTGATACCGAAGGCAATCCGAAAGACGAAACAGCGCTTGTCCCTGAGGACAAGGGAGTTACTATCCGCACCGAGCGTAACAAAAAAAGCGGAAATCCTGCCGAAGTCGACGGAATATCACGCTTTGTTTTTGAGGACGAAAACGGTGTGATATCCGAACTTGGCAATGGTGATGACCCGATACGTGATATCAGATATGCTATGGTTTCCGCAACCATAAAGGAGCACGCTCTGCGCTCCAACGACGAAAGTCTGATGATACTTGACAATAAGATAGTTGCTAAGCTGAGAGGAGAAGCTCCCGAAACTTCGGAAAGTGAAATACATACAACAGCTCCCGTTTCCGAGCCTGTCTCCGAGACTGAAACGTCTCCTGTGCAGACGACAGTTCCCGAAACCTCTGTAAATTCTGCCGAATATACTCGTATTGCAGCTCCCGAGACAGACGGAACAAATGCAAACAGCGTGACGGAACCTCCCGTTGTTTCCGAGTCCGAAACAGCTTCCACAGAAGTAACTTCGGTTACTGAAGCACCTGAGGAAACAGAAACATCGGTAACATCTTCCGAAGAGACTGTTACAAGTGAAAGCTCCGAAACATCTGTTAAAACAGAAACGGAAACTTCTTTAAGCATCGAAACAACTGTTACAACATTGCCCGAAACGTCTGTTGTAACGCCTTATACGGGTCAGACAGGTTATTCTCCGTCAGGTGGTCCTGCAAGTCCTGAAAAGGGGGTCTTTAATGTTAAATTTATGAGCGGAGAAACCTTAGTCTCTGTGGTATCCGTAAAGTACGGCGAAACAGTTTCCAAAATTCCCGAGATCCCCGAAAAGAACGGCTATACGGCTAAATGGATATATAAGGGTGTGGAATTTACTTCGGAAACGAAAGTAACCTCCGATATGACCGTTAATGCGGTTTATACTGCCAACACTTACACCATAACGTTCACAGCCGATGCAGATACTCCTTATTCAAAGCAAGTGACTGCTGATCACGGAACACCCCTTGCGGACATTCTCCCGGAAGTTCCCGTTAAAACAGGTTACAAGGGTGTATGGAAGATAGGCGGAACGGTAAGTGTTACAAGCAGCTATAAGGTGACTGCTGATGTCGCTGTCAAGGCGGTTTATACAATTAACACTTATACCGTTACTATCACCGCTGAGGGAGATACTGCTTATTCGGATACAAAAACGGTCGACTACGGAACACTCCTTGCGGGTCTTCTTCCCGATGAAATTCCCGAGAAGACGGGACACGACGGAGTATGGAAAGTTAATGGTGAAGAGTATACTCCCGATTATGTCATCACGGGCAATACCGATGTTACAGCGGTTTACACGCCTAAGACTTACATCGTCAAATTCCTCAATGCGGACGGAAGCCTGTATGATACAAGAGAGGCAGAATATAACACTACAGTTACCGACATTCCCGATATCCAAAAGGACGGCTATATCATTAAGTGGATATATAACGGTGCAGAGTTTACCTCTGAAATAGTTATAACCGGAGATATTGAAGTTACGGCGGAAGAAACCGAAGCTGTTACGCTGACATTCCAATTTGCAGATGCAGCTACGCCCTCGGAAAGCTATATCATACCAAAGGGAACATCTTTTGCAGATAACGATTTGACTATGCCCGAACCTGATGCTGATGACTATTATTCGGCAACAGGCTGGCAGACTGATACATACAAGGAGGTTGACGAAAGCACAGTATTCACCGAATCACTTACACTTATCCCGAATCAGACGGTAATCACATACCGTGTTGATTTCTATAATACTGATGGAACATTTATAGATTCTCGTTATCCTACTTACAGCGATTATATCTCAACATTTGGAAATATGGTATGTATGGCAGAGGGTATTGATGAACCGGACTACTGGCTTGTATACAGCATGGACGGTTCAAGCTCAAGGACAGTGGGTGAATATGAGAATGTGGCTTCACTCGTTGACGAATTCGGCTTTGACGAAACCTCGACCATCAAGGTAGTTGCCGTTATTGAAGTATCCACTCTCACCTGGTATGACGAAAACGGTATATCACACACCGAAAATGTTCGCAAGAGCGGCAATCTCCTTGATACTCTTAATTCTCTTCGCACCCTTCCCACAGGCTGTTACTGGGCAGGAAGTGACAGGGTCACACCCATTGATTCTTCGCTGACCTGCACAGAAGATATGACGGTGTATGCAGCCATTACAGTCACATTTGAATTTAGTTCTCTTCCTTCCGAAACGGTTAATCTCCCACTGGGCGGCTGTCTCAATGATGTTGGAGAATCACTTCCTAATAATGGTGCTTCACAATATCACACCCTCATCTGGAGTAATAACGGCACAGAAGTGAATGAGTACACTACATTTGACGAACCGGTTACACTTACGTCAACGGAAACACCGATACAGTACAGCATAATATTCAACTTTGAAGGCAATACATCCGATCCGACTATAACCACCAGCGGTATATATACTGATACGGTCATGGATCTTTATGCTGCAAGTGGTGGGTATGCTTATGCTGAAGATGATGTATATAGAGATTTTGGTTCAGTTGTTATTGATTCAAATACCAAAGTCTATGAGCTTGCAGATGAACTTGCTGAAGGTGAAATCATAATCACTATCAGGGTATATGTTTTCTGATTATTTCTGAGTTTGTAAATCTGAAAAAAAGAAGAACCGCCCCGTCCCCGAAAAAAATCGGAGAGGGGGCATTTTTTTGGAGTAAAAAAGCCTTCGCCGCACTAAAGCACAGCGAAGGCAATTTTTGTTAAAGCTTATTTATGGCAGAGCAAATATATTCTCTCCGCCGAGGTGAAATTTTCCGTTCCCACACGTGTGGGCTCTATGGATATCGCCCTCATATCAAGCTCACTGAGCAGATTTATAAATGCATAGGAGTCCAGCAGACCGCTTTCCATAAGCTCGGTATCTGCGGCAATGCTTTCCTCGCCGCATATCTCACGCAGGAGCGCAAGAAGCTCTTCCATTGATATCAGTTCCATATCTTTTATATCTCGTTCAGAATATTTTCCAGAAATTCAAACAGCTCCGAAATTCCCCCGAAGAGCATATCTGCAAGAACATTTATGACAATAATAATTATTATCAGATTAAGGCAGCCCTTGCCCTTTTTCTTTGCCTCGGGCGAAGTGTTGGTTGTACTTCTGTTGTAGCTGCTGTTCTGTCGGGGATAAGCGGTATTCTCCGAGAAGGTCTGCTTTTCGTGGGTGTGACCCTTTATCTGAGAGCAGTCAATGGAATAATCTGTGTTGTCCTCATAAACTGCGCTGCCGCAGTATGAGCAGAAATCATCGTCCTTGCTTAAACGGTGACAGTTAGGGCAAAGCTTCATTATGTATTCCCCCTATGTATTTGCTGTGAGAAAGTCCCCACAGCATAAATTTTATTCTCCCGTGTACTCAACTATTCTTACAGACTCCATCTGAACCTGAGTAAGAGGCTTGTCGTTTTCATCGGTCTCCACCTGTCCCATAGCTCTTACCACGTCCATACCCTCGAAAACCTGTCCGAAAACGGTGTAGCTTCCGTCAAGGAAAGGAGTGCCGCCCTTTTCCTTATACATTTCCTGAACGTTCTTGGGGTGAGTAAAACCTGCTTCCTCAAAGGTCTGATATTTGTATATGGAACCATCCTCAAGATATGTTCCGCCAAGCTCAAATTCGCCGGGGTCGGTGTTTACGATGTAGAACTGACTGCCGTTTGTGGCGGTGGAGCCTGAGTTTGCATATGCTACGGCTCCGCTGAAATGATAAAGTCCCTCGGGTATTCCGCCGTCAAACTTGTCTCCCCAGATAGATTTGCCGCCTGTTCCCGTTCCTGTGGGGTCGCCGCCCTGATTCATAAAGTGGGAAATGATACGGTGGAAAATAAGTTCGTCGTAATAGTTCATCTCCGCAAGGCCAACAAAGTTCTCAACGCCCTTCTGAGCCTGCTCGGGGAACAGCTTTATCTTTATCTCGCCGAAGTCCTTGACGGTGATAACAGCAATTTTCTCACCGACCTCGGGCATTTCAAAGTTGTAGAGAGGACCTTCCTCTGCGTTTGTTACAGTTGTATTCGCAGCGCTTGTCTGCTCGGTGTCCGAAGCAGTATTTTCTGTTTGCCCTCCGCAGGCACAGAGCATTACTGCAGATACCGCAAGAGCGGCAAGATTTTTAATATTCTTTATTTTCATTTTTCACTTTTCCTTTCGATATATCAGATATGTGTTTCCGATTCCTTGCCCACAACAGTTACCTTGAGCATATTGGTGTTGCCCGCAACTCCGAGAGGTATGCCTGCGGTGATAACGGTAACGTCGCCCTTTTCAAGAAGTCCGTGGCTGACTGCTGCGTCGATAGCTCCGTCAAGCAGCTCATCGGTGCTGGATTTTTCGTCCATCATAAGGGGAGTAACGCCCCAGGACAGATTCATCTGACGGCAGACTATTTCGCTTGGAGTGCAGCCGATGATAGGGCAGGCAGGACGGAATTTCGACAGCATTTTTGCCGTTCCGCCTGTTTTGGTAACGGTAACGATAGCTTTTGCACCAAGGTCGTGGGCAGTAGTGCAGGCAGCGTGGGAGATCGCATTGGTGATATCCTTGCCCTTGTCCTCCGCACGTACTCTGAGACGGTTAACATAGTTGATATCATTTTCGGTGGTCTCGGCAATGAGCGCCATTGTGCGGACTGCTTCAACAGGGTGCTTGCCTGCCGCAGTCTCGCCGCTGAGCATAATTGCAGATGTGCCGTCGTAAATTGCGTTTGCCACGTCGGTTATCTCCGCACGGGTGGGACGGATATGTGTTATCATAGACTCAAGCATCTGAGTTGCGGTAATGACCTGCTTGCCTGCGTTATAGCCCTTTCTGATAAGATCTTTCTGAATTGCGGGTATCTGTTCAAAGGGAATCTCAACGCCCATATCGCCTCTTGCCACCATAATGCCGTCAGCGACCTCAAGTATCTCGTCAATGTTTTTGACGCCGTCCATATTCTCGATCTTTGCGATTATCCTCGGGGTGCTCCAGCCAAGGCTTTTGATGAATTTCTTCAGATATGCCACATCTGCAGCAGTTCTGACAAATGAAGCGGCGATAAAGTCAAAGCCAATCTTTGCGCCGAACTCAAGGTCGTTCATATCTCTTTCGGAAAGGTAAGGCATTGAAAGCTCCACTCCGGGGACGTTTATGCCCTTGTTGTCGGAGATCTCTCCGCCGTGAACTACAACGGTGTGTATCTCGTTTCCGCTGACGCTTTCGACTTTAAGTTCTACGGCGCCGTCGTTTATAAGAATTGCCGTGCCTTGCTTTACATCGTCGGGCAGACCCTTGAAGCTGATAGAGGCAATTTCCTTGTCGCAGACCCTTTCCTCGGTGGTGAGTATAAATTTGTCTCCGTCGCAGAGAGTAACGGGGGTCTTGTCCGCAAATTTTCCGAGACGTATCTCGGGACCTTTTGTATCGAGCAGAGCGGCGATAGGCATTCCAAGCTCCTCTCTTATGCGGCAGAGCTGTTCATAACGTCTTTCGTGAGTGGCATAATCACCGTGGGAAAAATTGAACCTGGCAACATTCATTCCCGAGAGCATCATATCTCTCAGAATATCGTCATTGTCGGTGGCAGGACCCATAGTGCACACTATCTTTGTTTTTCTCATAAAATCTCTCCAATCAAAGCGGCTTTCCGGACCGCATATTTATATCATTCCCCGTTTAAGCGGGAAAATCAAGAACGTGAAGGGCAATTGTAAAATACAAAAGTGTGGAACAGCTGTCCACAAGGGTGCTGAGCAGGGGAGCAGACATAATTGCAGGGTCAATGTGTATCTTCTTTGCAAGCATTGGGAGCATACAGCCTAAAAGCTTTGAAAGTATGACCGTGCCCACAAGAGTGACCGATACTACAGCGGCTATCTTCACATCGTGATAGAAAAGAACTATCCTGCCGAAATTCACCGCCGAAAGGATTATGCTGCATATGATGGCGATGCGGAATTCCTTGAAAACCACCTTGAAGAAATCCTTCAGGCGTATCTCGTCCATTGCCATACCCTGAATTACCATAGTTGAGGACTGGGAGCCGCAGTTTCCGCCCGTACCCGTAAGCATAGGCATAAAGGATACCAGCAGGGGAATGGCTGCTATCTGAGCCTCGAAATGGTTTGTTATCGCACCTGTAAGGGTAGCCGAGAGCATAAGCACCAGAAGCCATACGATTCTGCTTCGTGCGTGTTTCCATACGCTTGTTTTGAAATAGCTTTCCTCGCTGGGCATAACGGCGCTCATCATTGCCATATCCTCAGCGTTTTCCTCTCTGATGACGTCCATTACATCGTCGAATGTTATAATTCCCACAATACGGTTTTCCTTGTCCACAACGGGGATAGCTGCAAGACCGTGCTTTGCAAGGAGATTTGCAACAGCTTCCTGGTCATCGTGGGTATATACGCTTACTACCGTGGAATCCATAATATCCTCGATAACAGCGTCCTCGTCTGCCACCACAAGGTCGAGAAGGGAGACACGTCCCACAAGGCGGCGGTTATCGGTAACATAGCAGGTATAAACGGTCTCCTTCACGACTCCGACGCTGCGTATGCGCTCAAAGGCTTCTCTGACGGAATCCTCCTTGCGGAAGTAGACAAATTCCGTTGTCATAATGCTTCCTGCGCTGTCCTCGGGGTAATTGAGCAGTTCGTTTATCTGCTTGCGCTTGTCGGGGTCGGTGGCTTTCAGTATTCGTGATACCACGTTAGCGGGCATTTCCTCAATGATATCAACTGTATCGTCAAGGAAAAGCTCGTCAAGGACAGCACGAAGCTCACGGTCGGAGATGGCGTTTATCAGCACCATCTGCAGGTCGCTGTCCATATAGGTGAAGGCTTCCGCAGCAAGCTCCTTAGGGAGCACACGGAAGATAAGGGTGAATTCCTTTTCACCGAATTCGTCCTGCTCCTCGATAAGCTCGCTGAGAAGCTGAGCGATGTCCGCAGGCATCATTTCCTGGAGTGCAGTTTTAAGCTGCACAAATGCTCTGTGCTTTACAAGCACAGCAGCTTCATATTTTTCCATTTTAAAGACCTCCTTTTTTTCAAGTTGAAACAGGAGGCACGATACCGCTTTACTCTGTCTGCGTCCGAAAAATTACAGCGCAGCCCGTATAAGACTGTGAGGCACAAAAAACGCAGACAGAGCGCCTTCGTGGTATCACGCCGCTGTTACTTCCGCTTTCCATACTCTCACTTCCTTTTTCGGGATTTGCGGCACAGTAATACAATAGCCGCATTTAAATTTATTATACAATATTTTGCTCTTTATGTCAATCACGGCGACGAAATTTTTGCGTGAGATTAACGCTTTTTTTACGCAAAAAAGCGGAGCTGTAAAAAACTCCGCTTTGTATCATATGTTTTTATTCAGTATCTCATTTATCTTCTTTACGAAGAACGTGGGTGTAAATGGCTTTGTTATGTAGCCGCTTATGCCGAATTTAAGCGCTTTGCTGAGAGTTTCCTTTGAGCTGTCGGCGGTAACGAAAATAATGGGAAGGCTTCGTGTCATCTCGTCTGAACGGATACGGATAAGTGTTTCAATTCCGTCCATAAGGGGCATTTCCACGTCGAGAAGGATAAGGTCGATATCCGTTTCCTCACGCAGTATCTTGAGAGCGGCTCTGCCCGAGCTTGCCTGGAGCATTTTGTACTGCTTGTAGCGGCTGAGGATATATTCAGCCATTTTCAGTATCATCGGGTCATCGTCCACAAGAAGTATCTTCCAGTCGTTTTTGGATATCTGACGGCGCTCGAAATTCTTGTCATCGTAGATTATGGAGAGCATTATCTTTGCAATTTCAGGGTCAAACTGTGTTCCCGAGCCTTTGATAAACTCCTCTCTTACCTGCTGCTGCTGCATACTGCTGCGGTAGACCATTTCAGAGGTCATAGAGTCGTATGCGTCGGCTGCGGCGATTATTCTTGCAGCAAGAGGTATATCCTCACCGCTGAGACCATCGGGATAGCCTGTGCCGTCATATCGCTCGTGATGCCATCTGATACCCTGATTTATCTCGGGTATCTGAGTAACTCCGCTGAATATTTTGGAGCCGATAATGGTATGTTGCCTCAGGTCGTTGAACTCCTCCTCGGAAAGAGAGGCTCTTTTCCCTACAATATAGTCGGGGATAGCTACCATTCCAATATCGTGAACAAGAGCGGCGCAGTATATATTCAGCTGTTCTTCTTCGGTGCCGCCCATTCTTTTAACTATTTCCTTGGCAAGAGAAGCGGAACGCCTTGAATGTCCTCTGAAACAGGGATCCTTTACCTCGGCAATAAGTGAAATGGCTTTGATAAGCTGATAGGACATACTGTTGAGACTGGGCTGTGCTCCGGATAAAATATCATCATCACATTTGTCGGCATTGCCGTTTTCGGAAACGCCGCTTATTTCGTCAAAAATGTTTTTTATCTTTTCTGCAGCCTCGTGAAGATCATCAGAGCGGCAGACGATGAAAAACGAGTCGCTTGCATAGCCTGCGGTTTTCTCGTCATTTTCCTCCTCGTTCACAAGGCAGACAACGGTAAGCTCGGATACACGTTCGTCAAAATGCATAGCACGTTCAACTCTGACTCTTAGTGCAGCATCGGTGATATCGAGAACGACAACATCGGGAAGTGTCCTGCCGCCAATGGTAAATACAGGTTCTTGGGCGGGAGTATGAAAAAATTCATATCCGGTGCCAAGGCTTTTCTCCATACTTTGACCTGCATTTTCTACGTCGGAGATAATAAGTATCTTCCTGGAACGCTGCAGCATATCATTACCGCCTTTCTGTCGTTTCGTGACGAGAATTTATAATTCTTGTATTATTATACCATATTTAAATGTTATTGTCAATACAAATTGTTGATTGGCAGCTCAGTCAATTGGTACAATGGAGTTATTAGATGAACGAAACGGCAAAGCTGGCTTTATTTCAGCTCAGCGGACGTACTGAAACAGAAGCCCCTGTTTTTTGCTGTACCATATAAGCTTTCCGCTTGTGCGGCAGGGAAGACGGAAGCAAAGATCCCACTCTGGATAAAGCTTTATCATATACATAGTTTCGGCGGTAACGAATGCGGCAAAGGAGACGTAATCCTCCTTTGTCATAGGGCAGTCGCCTGTGACGAGCCACTCGTTTTCCACAGGGGTGACTTTGAGTTTCTGCTCCTCGGTGGCTTTTTGGGCTTCTGCAGGCTCAAGCTTTTCTCCGCAGCAGGTTATCTCCGCCTTGCCTGTGCTGACGGTTATGCTGCCGCATTGACGGCAGATGTAATAGACGTTGTTTTTCATATTGATCTCCTTAAATTCATTTTGTTCGCATTTTCCTAAGATAAGGCTTTCGATGCTTACGGAAAGTATCTCCGAAAGCTCCGATATTAGGTTAACATCGGGAAAACCAAGACCCCTCTCCCATTTGGAGACGGTCTTGTCGCTTATGTTCATTTTGTCTGCCAAGGCTTTCTGTGTAAGCCCCAGCTCGGTGCGGCGCTTTTTTATGAGCGCTCCTGCTTCTGAGCAGTTCATAGTATTCATCTCCTTTCAAGCTATATTTTAACCTATCCGACGGTAAATTGCAATAAACGCTCCGTAGATTTTTGGCTTTTCAGATTTTTCGGGAAAATTTTCAAAAAGGTATTGACAAACCTGTTTTATTGTGATATAATATAAAAGCTGACTGAGACAAGTCAGATGATATGCGAGAGTGCTGGAATAGGCAGACAGGCACGTTTGAGGTGCGTGTGTCTTTGACGTGTGGGTTCAAGTCCCATCTCTCGCACCAGTTTTAAGCGGTTCAGGCTTTTGGGCTTGAACCGTTTTTTGTATGCGGTTGTTTGGACAGAAAAATACTGCTCGGTTATGAGAGGTTAGCTTCTTTTATTTGTGAATTATACATCCGCTTTCTTTCTGACATTTTTTGCAGATGTTCACATAATCAGGATTGTTGATAAGTACGGGATTGATATATGTTTCTTTAATCATACCATTAACAATATCATTTATAATGGCACACTCGACATCTTCTATTTCACGTTGAGAAATTGGACAATATAATGTCATAGTTTATCACTTACTTTACCTACTAAATACTTGTGCGTTATTTTTTTTAATTTTTAATATTTTACAAAATAAATTGAAATATCGGTTCCGTTAAGTTTCCATTCTGCGAATTGATAGAATTCATCCCATTTATCAAGATTGATATTTTGAATGTATTCTTTTTCAAATGCCTGTGCCAAATTATTCGGAATAAGCCAGCCGCTCAGATCCATTCCTTCCATTTTATCATCGGAATAAAAATGTCCTTCGCCTGTGTCAAGAAAGAAAGTACAGCCGAGTTTAGAAGCTTCATTCTGAACATAAGAAAAAAATATAATAAATTTATCATTTTCCTTCGTTCTTAATCCGGTCATTTTATGTCACCTTTTTTCATATGTAAGCTATGTATTGAAATCTGAAATTATTATATCATTTTTAATCAGATGTGTCAACAGAATGTATGATAAAAATATACATTTTGAGTTGCCTTTGCAGGCTTTATTTTTTTGCCGTTAAGGTTGATTTTATCGGAGTAATATGTTATAATTCTTTTATGGAGAGAGTAATGATTATCTGAAAGAGTTTTAAAGGAGGATATCATATGTGCGGAATTGTGGGATTTACAGGCAGGAGACAGGCGGCGCCTATTTTGCTGGAGGGTCTGTCAAAGCTTGAATACAGAGGCTACGACTCGGCAGGTCTTGCGGTGCGTGACGGTGACGGAAAGACAGAAGTTGTCAAGGCAAAGGGACGTCTCAAGGCTCTTGAGGAGAAAACCGACAGCGGCAACGCTTTAAAGGGCTGCTGCGGTATCGGTCACACCCGCTGGGCTACTCACGGCGAGCCTTCCGAGGAGAACGCTCACCCTCATATAAGCGATGATTTAAATGTTGTGGCTGTTCACAACGGCATTATCGAGAATTATCAGGAGATAAAGGAAAAGCTTGCCAAGAACGGCTACGTTTTCTATTCCCAGACCGACACGGAAGCGATCGTTAAGCTTATAGACTATTATTACAAGAAATATAACGCAGGTCCTGTGGACGCTATTTCAAAGGCTATGGTTCGTGTACGTGGTTCTTATGCCCTTGCGGTGATGTTCAAGGACTATCCCGGGGAGATATATGCCGCACGCAAGGACAGCCCGATGATAATCGGTGTGGAGAACGGCGAGGCATATCTTGCTTCGGACGTTCCCGCAATTCTTAAACACACAAGAAATGTTTATTACATAGGCAATCTTGAGCTTGCAAAGCTTTCCTGCGACGGCGCAGAGTTTTATAACATTGACGGCGACATTATCGAAAAGCAGCCTACCGAGATAAAGTGGGATGCCGAGGCTGCGGAAAAGGGCGGCTATGCTCATTTTATGCTCAAGGAGATTCACGAGCAGCCCAAGGCGGTTTCCGACACCCTTGCTTCTGCTGTCAAGGACGGCAGGATAGACCTTTCCGCTGTGGGACTTTCCGACGAGGACATCAAGGGTATAGGACAGATAGTTATCGTTGCCTGCGGTTCTTCCTATCACGTGGGAATGGCGGCGCAGTATGTCATTGAGGACCTTGCACGCATACCTGTACGTGTGGAGCTTGCCTCCGAGTTCAGATACCGCAGTCCTATTCTCAGAAAAGATGATATGGTTGTATTCATCAGCCAGTCGGGAGAGACTGCGGACACCCTTGCGGCTCTCAGAGATGTTAAGGAAAAGGGCATAAGGACCCTTGCCATTGTAAACGTGGTTGGCAGCTCCATTGCAAGAGAGGCTGACAATGTTTTCTACACTCTTGCAGGCCCCGAGATAGCCGTTGCCACCACAAAGGCGTACAGCACTCAGCTTATCGTTTCATATCTGCTTGCGGTGCAGTTTGCGATGGTGAGAGGGGAGATAGACGAGGAGAAATATGCTGCTCTTATTGCCGAGCTTATGAGCCTGCCCGATAAAATGCAGAAGCTGCTTGATGACAAGGAGCGTATTCAATGGTTTGCTTCAAAATTCTCCAATGCCAAAGATATTTTCTTTATCGGCAGGGGAGTTGATTATGCTATCTGCCTTGAGGGCAGTCTGAAGCTGAAGGAGATAAGCTATATCCATTCCGAGGCATATGCCGCAGGTGAGCTTAAACACGGAACCATTTCACTTATTGAGGACGGCACTCTTGTGGTGGGCGTTCTTACCCAGAATGACCTTTTTGAGAAGACCATCAGCAATCTGGTGGAGGTCAAGAGCAGGGGAGCGTACCTGATGGGGCTTACCACCTACGGTCACTACAATGTGGAGGATACGGTGGACTTTACGGTTTATTCTCCTCAGACCGATGAGCATTTTACTCCAAGTCTTGCGGTGATACCCTTACAGCTTATGGCGTATTATGTTAGTCTTGCAAAGGGTCTTGACGCTGACAAGCCCAGAAATCTGGCTAAGAGTGTTACGGTGGAATGATATAAAAATAAAAATGGCTGTTGCTTTTTAAGCGGCAGCCATTTTTGATGTATATGTGCTATTTCTTACATGCGAGGGCATTTGGATTTGTTAAGTTATACGAAAAAGATATTATATGCAACAAATGTTCCTAAAGCTATTGACAAATTGATACAGATGTGCTATAATAAAAAGCGGAACAGCCCGATTTGGGCTGCTCCGCTGTGATATTATTAGTTCAGGTCGCCGTGAGAAAGGGCGGTGAGATATGCGTTTATAAAGCCGTCAAGGTCGCCGTCCATAACAGCGTTTATATTGCCGTTTTCAAAGCCTGTGCGGGTGTCCTTGGCGAGGGTGTAGGGCATAAATACGTAGGAGCGTATCTGTGCGCCCCAGGCAATTTCCTTCTTAACGCCCTTGATATCCTCGATCTTGTCAAGGTGCTCTCTTTCCTTTATCTCCGCAAGCTTGGAGACAAGCATTTTCATTGCGTAGTCCTTGTTCTGATACTGGCTTCGCTGGGTCTGGCAGGACACAACAATTCCTGTAGGCTTATGTGTGAGACGTACTGCGGAGCTGGTCTTATTGACCTTCTGTCCGCCTGCGCCGCTGGCACGGTAGAAGTCGATCTCAAGATCCTCGGGGCGTATTTCGATATTGAGATTTGCTCCGTCCATTTCGGGCATTACTTCAAGAGAAGCAAAAGAGGTCTGACGTCTTCCCGAGGAGTCAAAGGGGGAGATGCGGACAAGACGGTGAACGCCGTTTTCCGACTTCAGGAAGCCGTATGCGTTAAGTCCTTCAA
The DNA here is from genome assembly GCF_050874005.1 of Huintestinicola sp. Taxonomy (GTDB): domain Bacteria; phylum Bacillota; class Clostridia; order Oscillospirales; family Ruminococcaceae; genus Huintestinicola. The sequence continues at coordinate 52,580 of NZ_JBNMJV010000009.1, read as the reverse complement.
CAAGTATTGAAGCGGATTTTATGCCTGCTTCGTCGCCGTCAAGATAATCAAGGGTGGTCACCTTGAAGTTGTGACGCTCTGCCCAGCGGTTGTACATTCTGAAAAGCATTTCTGCCCAGTCCTGCGCTTCCGTTCCGCCTGCGCCTGCGTGGAAGGTGAGAATTGCGTTTTTGCTGTCGTATTCGCCTGTGAGAAGAGTGGTGAGCTTAGTGGTCTCAAGCTCCGCTTTGAATTTGTCAGCCTCGGCTCTCAGCTCGTTTATGGTGTCCTCGTCCTCGTCCTGACCCTCTTCTACGGTAAGCTCGATCATTGTGAGTGTGTCCTCAAGCATATCGTTGAGCTTCTTGTAGTTTTCGATGGTGGCTTCGTTCTGCTTGATGGTCTGCATTACCTTCTGAGAGTTTTCAAGGTCGTCCCAGAAGCCGTCTGCTGCAGACTGTTCCTGTAACTGAGAAATTTCTTCCTTGAGCTTGTCAATGTTAAGAATAACATAAAGCTCCTTCATATCCTTTCTGTAGCCCTCAAGCTCCAGTCTGAGTTCGTCAAGTAAAAGCATTTGTTTGATCATTCCTTTCTGAGTTTTGTGTTTCCCGTCAGGAAATCTTCGGCATCAGCCGAAGAAACAAAACTCGTAAGTTTGAAAATCTTTGATTTTCAAACTTATTCCTCCGTATCGTATTGTTTGGATGTGCTGAAATATTTCAGTATCGTCAGAACATCGCTCCCCGGCGGTATTCGATATATTGGCGAAGCGGCTCCCGGGTGGGAGGACTGATACTTTCGGGGATATCGCTGATGTCAAAAAAATTAAGGGACTCTACTTCTTCGGGCTGGCATTTAAGCGCTCCCGTAAAGCTGCGGCAGATGTATAAGATGTCGATGGTGCTTACCTCGTCGCCGTTGGGGTAAATGTAATGCTGCTCCTCACCCGAGAATATCCCAAAAAGCTCAAGGCTCAAGGCTTTAAGTCCCGTTTCCTCAAGAAGTTCCCTTGCGGCGGCGTCCTCAACACGTTCAAAAAGCTCCACCGATCCTCCGCAGTAGCTCCAAGTGCCGTTGTCCTTTCGCTTCTGGAGAAGTATCTCGCCTTTTTCGTTTTCAACTATTATGCTGGCGGTGGTGTGTTGAATGGGCATATGTCCCACATATTTTCTTATATCGGATATATAGCCCATATGTATGTTCCTTTCCTTGGTTCAGATAAATCTTGCAATTTCCTCCGCTGATTTTTTGGGAGGGCAGTTCGGCTCTTCAGCAGGATAGCCTACGGCAATGGCGGCGGTTATTCGTTCGGTGTCGGGGAGGTCAATTATCTCGGCTATCCTTTTATCGTCGATTATACCCATTATCACCGAACCGAGGCCTGCGTTGTGAGCCGCAAGAGAAAAGGTCTGTGCGGCAATCCCGCTGTCGTACATCTCCCAGCTGTCGCCCTTTGAGGTGGTGAAGCTGCCGTCTTTTTCATAGCCGCACCTTTTGGTGACTGCGCTCTGGACAACAAGGCAGGGACAGCCGAGAATAATTTCCTTGTTATGCTCAAAGCCGAAGGTGGCTTCAAGTGCTATCTTGTCGATCATTGCCCTGTCGGTAATGATGTTCCACCTTGCTGTCTGGGAGTTTTTCCAGGAAGGGACGTATGCCGCTGCTGAGATTATTTCCGTAAGGGTTTCCCGTGATACGGGCTTATCCGTGAATTTGCGGACGGTGCGGCGGGTCTTTATACATTCAATCAGTTCCATTGTTATTATCTTCCTTTGTATCTTGATTTTTCAGGCTTTCCTTGATCTCCTGATATGTGCGGAAACGCTTGAATTTTTTGCGGTTAAGCTTGCTGTCGTAGAATTTCTGTGCGCTGTAAAGTCCCGTATATCCTGAGAGCATATAGGAAAGTCCGATGGCAAGGGCAAAATAGGGCACTCCTTTGGTGCTGTAAAGCTCAATGCTCAGTATTATTGCGGAAAATGGACAGTTTGTTACTCCGCAGAAAACGGAGACAAGTCCAAGTGCTGCTCCGAATGAGGGCGGGAGACCTATCAGACTTCCGAAAAAGCAGCCGAAGGTGGCTCCCGTAAACATTGTGGGGACTATCTCGCCGCCTTTAAATCCTGCGCCTAAAGTGAGGGCGGTAAGAAGTATTTTTATCAGAAAGGCTTCGGGACGACATTCTCCCGAAAAGGCTTTTACGATCACATCTGTGCCTGCGCCATTATAGTCAAATGTCCCTGTGGCAAAGTAAAGTCCGTAGGAAATTGTGGCAACTATAAGTCCTCCCGCAGCGGCTCTGAGGTAGGGATTGGGGATATATTTTTTATACGCTTTTGATATTCCCGGTATCACGGCGCAGAAAAGAACGCTCACCAGGGCGCAGGCTATTCCCATAAGCAACACCTGCAAAGCGGTTACAGCCGAGCCTGAGTCGAAAACGGGAACTCTTTCCACACGGAATGATGTTGGGTGAACACCGATAGCCGAGGCGGTTATTGCAGCAGTTACAGAGGATATAAGGCAGGGGACTATTGCGCTGTAGTGGACTATTCCCACTACAGTTACCTCAATGGCAAATACTGCAGATGCTACGGGTGTACCGAACAAGGCAGAAAAGCCTGCCGCCATTCCGCACATTATGAGTACGGAATAATCCTCGTCGCTTAGCTTCAAGGGCTTTCTGAGAGGAGAGATAAGGCTTCCTCCAAGCTGGAGTGCCGCTCCCTCACGTCCTGCGGAGCCGCCGAGAAGATGTGTAAGAAGTGTGGCGATGATTATAAGGGGGGCAGTTTTGGGTGAGACAGTTTCCTCGCCTCTTGCACCTCTGATAATGCTGTTGGTGCCGCCGTCCTTATCCATTCCGCATATCTTATATAGCCATACGATAATTACGCCGCCTATTGGGAGAAGCAGTATAAGAAAGCTGTTATCCTGTCTCAGGTTTGTTACATAGCTTAAAAGTTCGTGAAAGACCGCTCCTACGGCTCCTATTACAATTCCCGAGAGTATGGCGATGACAAGCCATTTTAAGAATACGGCGTTTTGATATAATATATTTTCATTATCCGAAAATATGCTTTTAATCTTGTTTTTCATAGCTTAAAGCACCGCTAAAAGCAGCTCTCTGAGAAGCTTGCAGGCGATCGCAGTTGAGGCTCCGCTCTGGTCGTAATGGGGGGAAAGCTCGTTTAAGTCTGCTCCCACGATATTAAGGCTTTCGCCTATCATAATGATCGCTTCAAGAAGCTGATTGTAGGTGGCTCCTCCTGCTTCGGGAGTGCCTGTTCCGCAGAAATATGCAGGGTCGAGAACGTCCATATCTATGGTGAGGTAGACGTTTTTGCCTTTAAGCTTTTCTATGACCGAGGGGAGCGCTTCAAAGGACACGCCTTTTATGCCTGTTTTGTACATTTCGGTGTGACCCTCCGCTGCAAAGCGGAACTCGTCCCTGTCGCCGCTTCTTATGCCGAACTGGAATATCCTTCCGTCTCCCACGATATCGTGGCAGCGGCGGATAACGCAGGCGTGAGAGAGCTTCTGTCCGAGGTAGTCTTCTCTCAGGTCGCAGTGGGCGTCAAAGTGGAGAAGATAGAGGTCGTTATATTTTTTTTGAACTGCTCTGAATGAGCCTAAGGTCACAAGGTGTTCGCCGCCAAGCATTACGGGGAGCTTTCCGGCGTCAAGTATCTCCTTTGTTCGCTCTTCGATATCCTCAAGGGCTTTTTCGGGTGAGCCGAAGCAAAGCTCAAGGTCTCCCGAGTCGAACACCTTTAAGTCAAGAAGGTCTTTATCCTGATAGGGGGAATATGTTTCTATCCCGAAGCTTTCGGAACGCATTGCGGAGGGTCCGAAGCGTGTTCCGGGACGAAATGACGTTGTGCTGTCAAAGGGTGCGCCGAATATTACCGCTTTTGCCTCCTCAAAAGGCGTATCGCAGGCAATGAATGAATTAGTTTGTGCAAGCATCCTCGAGAAGCTCCTTTACATAGTTTGGAATGGCAAAACAGCCCTTATGCAGGTCGGTGTTGTAATATTTTGTTTTTATTCCCAGCTCGTTCCATTTATCGGCGTCAAAGCTCAAGGGGTCAACAGTCTTTGAGGCAAAGCCAAAGAGCCAATGACCCGAGGGGTAGGTGGGAATATGAACCTGATATACCTTGCATATGGGGAAAAATTCTCTTATGCGCTTATGGGCTCTCTGCATTGCTTTGGCGTCCTCCTCGTAATAGGGGCTTTCGTGCTGATTTACGAGAATGCCGTTTTCGGTAAGTGCATTATAACAGTTGCCGTAGAATTCGCTGGTGAAAAGTCCTTCGCCGGGGCCGAAGGGGTCGGTGCTGTCAACGATTATCAGGTCATAGGTATTTTCTTTGGTGCGGACATATCTGAGTCCGTCCTCAAAATAGAGGTGTACTCTGGGGTCATCAAGTTTGCAGGCGGTCTGAGGAAGATATTCCTTGCATACGGTAACAACTTCCTCGTCAATTTCAACCATATCAATGTGCTCCACAGTCTTATAGCGGGTGAGCTCCCTTACGGTGCCGCCGTCGCCTGCTCCGATAACGAGAATCTTTTTTATGTCGGGATTTGAAGCCATTGCCACGTGGGTTATCATCTCGTGGTACATAAATTCGTCCTTTTCGGTCAGCATCATTAGTCCGTCAAGGGTTAGAAATCTGCCGAACTCGGGGCTGTCAAAGACGTCTATTCTCTGAAATTCACTCTGTCCGCTGTAAAGCTGCTTGTCTATTCTGATGGACATTTTTGCGCCTTTTGAATGATATTCGCTGAACCACAGCTCCATAAAATATTCCGCCTTTCTTTATAATCCTGCCTGATTACTTTTAATCCTGCCTGATAACTCTTATCTTCTCGATATTCATATCCTCGGTACCCGTCATAAAGCAGCCCCGTTTCTTGCTGTAGTCGATATTTTCGAGTATTTCGGGGGTTAGCAGCTCGCCTGGGGCGATTATGGGTATGCCCGGGGGATAACACATTACAAACTCACAGGATATCCGCCCTGCGCTTTCCATTATGGGCAGCACCTCCTGCTCGCCGTAAAAGGCTTCCTTGGGGGAGAGGATTATCTGAGGATTTATGTATTCGTGGTCAATTCGTCCTGCGCTGTCCTTGCCGAAGCGTCTTTTTATCTCTGAAAGGGCTGAAACAAGGCGCTCGATGTCCTTCCAGCGGTCGCCGGGGGAGATTATGGCAAGGACATTGCCGATATCGCCAAGCTCCATCTGAATATCGTAGGAGTCTCGGAGACGGTCGTATACTTCAATGCCTGCAAGTCCGATATCACGGGTATATATTGACAGCTTTGTTTTGTCAAAGGCGTAGATATCGTCTCCGTTTACAAGCTCGTCGGAGTAGGCGTAATAGCCGCCTATCTTGTTTATTTCTTCTCTTGCGTATTCCGCAGATTTGATTATCTGTGCGCAAAGCTCCTTGCCCTGAGTGGCATAGTATTTTCTTGCGATATCAAGGGAGGAAAGCAGGAGATATGAGCCGCTGGTGGTCTGGGTAAGGTTGATTATGGCTCTTACGTGACCCTCGGTAAGGTCGGTGTTCTTGCCCACAAGAAGAAAGCTGCTCTGGGTGAGAGAGCCGCCTGTTTTATGCATAGACACAGCCGCCATATCAGCCCCTGCAGCCATTGCGGATATGGGCATATTTTCACCGAAATAAAGGTGTGTGCCGTGTGCCTCGTCCGCAAGCACCTTCATTCCGTGGGAATGAGCAAGCTTTACTATGCTTTTAAGGTCGGAGCATATTCCGTAATAGGTGGGATTGTTGACAAAAACCGCCTTTGCATCGGGATTTTCGAGAATTGCCTTTTCCACGTCCTTTACGCCCATACCGAGGGGTATGCCGAGACGGCGGTTTACTCCGGGATTTACATAAACGGGCTTTACGCCGCTTATTATCATTGCGTTTATTGCGCTTCGGTGGACGTTTCGGGGAATGATTATCTTATCCCCCTCCTTGCAGACCGAAAGCACCATTGACTGCACCGAGGAAGTGGTGCCGTTTACCATAAAAAAGCAGAGACCTGCCCCGAATGCTTCGGCGGCAAGCCGCTCTGCGTCTCTTATCACCGAAACGGGGTGGCAGAGATTATCAAGGGGCTTCATTGAGTTTACGTCAACGTTCATACAGGTCTGCCCGAGAAACTCTGTAAGCATTGGGTTTCCCTTGCCGTGCTTGTGTCCCGGCACGTCAAAGGGAACCACTCTCGCTTCGTTGTATCTGTTAAGTGCTTCGTAAATAGGAGCTCTGTTCTGATCCAAGGTGATTACCCCCATTCATAAAATACCAATGATCAGAAGATATTCATTCCGCTGAATATCTCTATCATTTCACGTCTCAGAAGGTCGTTTATCTCAAGCCTGCGCTTAGGGGCAAGCTCGTAGGTGTCGGTGTTGAAAAGGTAATTCTGCAGGAAAATTTCCTTTATCATCATCTTTGTGTGGAAGATATTCGCCTGATAAACGTTTATATCTATAGCGTCGTACCTTTCAAGGGTCTCCTTGGCGATATAGTCCTGGATAGAGGTGATATCGTGGTCGATAAAGAGCTTTTTGCCCTTTTCGTCACGGGTAAAGCCTCTTACTCTGTAATCTATGGTGATGATATCCGAATCAAAGCTGCCGATAAGATAATCGAGAGATTTCAGAGGGGTGATCTCTCCGCAGGTGGAAACGTCAATATCCACTCTGAAGGTGGTTATTGCGTTATCGGGGTGAAATTCGGGATAGGTATGAACGGTAAGATGGCTCTTGTCAAGATGGCCTGCAATATCCTGTTTCTGGGGAACGCCTCTCATATTGCAGGACTCGTCCATATCCTCCTTGGAGATGTGTTCCTCGGAGATAAGGAGAGTTACCGACGCACCCTGCGGCTCGTAGTCCTGCTTGGATATATTCAGCACGTGTGCGCCGATGGCTTCGGTAACATCACAGAGTATCTTTGTGAGACGGTCGGAATTATACTGCTCGTCGATATACTTGATATAATCCTGCTGCTCCCTCGGACTCTTGGCATAGCAGATATCATATATATTAAAGCTTAAAGTTTTGGTAAGGTTATTAAACCCATAAAGCTTGAGCTTATCGTTCAACCCTAACATCACGTTCCTTTCGGAAATATTCTCCCGTTATTCCAAAAATGGGATAACAAAAGTTTGTACACTATTACACATTATATATAATAACCTTATTCGTCAAAAAAGTCAAGAGAATTGCAAAAAAAGTTTTGTGACTTCTCAAACGGAATATATAAATGTCTTTCGGAAATACTGCATACACGGCTTATTTTAAGCCGAAAATTTTTGGTAAAGGCTGGAATAAAATATGGCAAAGCAAGGTATGAGACGGTACAGCAGTAATGAAACGGAGCATAAAAACGGCACTCCGCCCGTTCCGGAGCTTTCGGGCAAGGCGAAAAGCGGCAGGGAAAGGGCAAATCCAATAATTGCGGGAACTCATTCCCCCGAGCTTAAGGTATACCACACTGTTCCTCACTCGAGGAACAATGTTCCTTACTCGAAAAAAAAGGCTGAGAAGCCCATTTCCTCGGTTTATTCTACGATAGACAACGATCTTGCAAGGGATAATCTGGAAAACGACATTACGGCAGCGGATCTGCAGGATATGTGATTTTTTGCGGGGCAGATGTTTTTGTCTGTCCCGTATTGTTTACATAAATTTTATTTTTAAGTTAATAAATTTTCCGTTTATCAAAATACGAAAAAATGTTATAATTATATAAATATGTAAAATCAAGGGAGAGGACAGCTTTGATCTCTGCGGAGGAAAAAAGACGGCAGATGCTCTGCGACCCTGTTGAACTTCTGGTGTGCCGGCTTGCCGTTCCGACTATTATTACAATGATGATAACCGCCTTTTACAATATGGCGGACACCTTTTTCGTGGGCAGGCTTGACACCGTTTCTACGGCGGCTGTGGGCATTGCTCTGCCCCTTATGAACATCATACAGGCGCTTGGATTTTTCTACGGTCACGGCTCGGGCAACTATATGTCCGGAAAGCTTGGAGCGGGGGACACACGTTCTGCGGCGGTAATGGGCGATACGGCGGCGGTGCTTTCTCTGCTGACGGGAACGGTCATTGCGGTATTCGGTCTTATTTTTGACAGAGAGCTGGCGGCTTTTCTCGGGGCGGACGAGATACTTATGGAAAGCACTCTTGAATACATTTCCGTACTGCTTATAGGTGTGCCCTTTCAGATGGCTTCATTTACTATGAACAATCAGCTTCGTTTTCAAGGCAGCGCTTTTTACGGTATGATAGGTATGGCAGGCGGCTCGGTGCTGAATGTTATTCTTGACCCCATTTTCATTTCTGTTCTGGGAATGAAGGTTCGGGGGGCGGCGCTTGCTACGGTCATAAGTCAGATGGTCTCCTTTGTTATACTTCTTAAAATGAGCGGCAGGCTTCAGCTTAAAATGCCCCTTTTCAAGCCCTCTGAGGAGATAATCAAGGCTTTGTTCAGATTCGGCTCGCCCTCACTTTTCAGGCAGGGCATAATGAGCGTTGCTTCCGTATGTCTGAGCCGTGCGGCGGTAGTGTACGGTCCTGCTGCGATCGCAGCTATTTCGGTGGTGAACAGGATAGTTATGCTGGGCGGATCGGTGGTCATCGGCTTCGGGCAGGGATTTCAGCCCGTTTGCGGATTTAACAGCGGCGCAGGTCAGTTCGGACGGGTCAGAAAGGTCTATCTTTTCTGCATAAAGGTCTCTACATTGTTTATGGCGGTGTTCGGTGCGGTGGTGTATGCATTTGCGCCTCAGCTTATCCGTTTTTTCAGAGACGACCCTGAAGTAGTTCAGGCAGGAACTGATATACTGCGTTTTCAATGTCTTACGGCTCCGCTGCAGGGCGTATGTGTTATGACAAATATGATAATGCAGAATATGGGCAGGACGGTGCGTGCAACTATACTTGCAATTGCAAGACAGGGGCTTTTCTTTATCCCTCTATTGTATATACTGTCGGCGGCTTTCGGCTTCTTCGGCATACAGATAACTCAGGCGGCGGCAGATGTGCTGAGTGCGGCGGTCTCCATACCCATTGCTGTTATGGTGTCAAGGGAGCTTTCGGAGAAGGAGAAAAATGCTTTGATTTAAAGGAGACGTGCTATGGACAGATATTTGTTATTTAAAGAATGTTTTCCTCAGATACCTCTTTGCCGTGACGCATTTGAGAAGCTTTGCGGCGGCTGTGAAGCTATAGAGGACGGGGACAGGGGATTTGCTTTGATAAAGGAAAACGAGCTTCGGCTTGTATGCGTTCCGGAAAATTTTCGCAGGCAGGGAATAGGAACGGGACTTGTCCGCAGAGCGGAGGAGATAATTCAAAGCAGGGGATATGACAGAATTTTTGCGGGCGGGTTTTCTTCGGGGCTTTTTATCGGTGTTCCCACAGAGAGTATTGACGCTCCCTGTCCCTTCTGGGAAAGGCTTGGATATTTAAAAACGGGTGGCTGTGCGGAAATGAAGAGGAGTCTTTCGGATTTTTGCTCCGCAGATTACGATATTCCCGTTCCCGAGGGTGTGGAATTTCGTATATGTCCGGTATGTCCAGAGCTGAAAGCGGCGGTGACGGCTGTTGACGTGGACTGGGTGCAGTATTTTGACGGTTGCGAGGTCTTCTGCGGTTATCTAAACGGTGAAATTGCTTCGTTCTGCATTTTAGGAGATGATGAGACCTGTCTTATTTCGGACGGCAGAAGAACGGGCAGCGTGGGCTGTGTGGGTACAGTTCCGAAGTTCAGAAAACAGGGCATAGGACTTAAAATGGTGGCTCTTGCAATGGAAGAGCTAAAAAATAGAGGCTGTGAAGGCTGCTTTATTCACTATACACATTTATATAACTGGTATGCGAAATTAGGGTGCGAGGTCTTTTTATGGGAAATTTTTTCGGAAAAGCCGCTCTGACGGTTTTGTCGGTCATTGCAGTTATTTCGGCGGGTTGTACTGTTTACGGCTATGGCGGAGTTTGGGGAAATACGGGGAATATCCTTGAGGACGAGGAAGTTCCTCAAGAGACCGAAGCGCCTGCTGCCGAAACAGAGCCTGTTCAGAAAAATATTACAGCGGAGCAGACAACTCCTGCAGGATATGTGTCACCCCTGAGCGTCTCCGGAGACGGTGCAGATAAGTCTGAAAAAAACGAAAAGCAGCATTCGGATAACAAAAAGAAAAAATCCGAAAAGATAGTTGACAACACCGACCCGGAATATTCCTATAATGATATGTGTGAGGATATAGACAAGCTTATTGTGGCTTATCCCAAGCTTGTGAGAGCAGAAGTCATCGGAACTACCGCAGATAAGAGAAAGATTTACGATATTATTATAGGCAGCGATAAGGCTGACAAGCAGATCGTTATCCAGGCAGGCTGCCACGGAAGGGAATATATGACCTGTCTGCTGGTGATGGATATGGCGGAGTATTATTTGCAGGGATATAACAGAAAATCTTATAATGGAAAGCTTTTCTCCGATTATTTTGAGGACTTTCAGGTACATATTGTCCCAATGCTAAATCCCGACGGAGTAACTATAAGCCAGTTCGGCGCAAAGGGACTGAGAAATCCGCAGCTGAGAAAAAATGTGGCTGTAATGTACAAAAATGCGGTGACATACGGTTATACCGCTTATTCCGAAGAACTATACTATGAAAGATGGAAAGCCAATGCTCACGGTGTTGACATCAATCGCAACTTTAACGGAAAATGGGGAATAGCAGAGGAGCTTAAATGCGCCTCGGGCTGGGGATATAAGGGAAAATCGCCCGAGTCCGAGGCTGAAAGCAAGGCAATAACAAAGCTTATCGGTTCGCTCTCAGATCCCGTAACGGTGATAAGCTATCACGCAACAGGCTCGTTAGTATGGTGGGATTACGCTCAGCAGGGAAATTTCCGAAGCAGGTGCTATGCCGAAGCAAAGCTTATATCCGATATGACGGGGTACAAGCTTAATCCTTATGACAAGACCTCATGTGCGGGGCTTTGTGACAGGATAATCGCAAAGGGCGGCGGAAAAACAGTTCCTATCCTTATTGAGATAGGCAAGGGCGAGTGCCCCCTTGATATTTCCGAATATCCCGAGATATTCAGGAAAAATTACAGGCTTGTTCCTGTGCTGATGGATATGTACGAATAATCATTATGCCGAAAATATCTTAAAATATTTGTGACAAATAACGAAAAATGATTTGATGTATGAAAAAATGCTAAAAGATATTTACAATTTTTTGGACTTGTGGTAAAATTAAACTATAACTATGCAGGGACACGGCAAAGCTTTGTTCAATCCGCAGAAGAAGGGAATGTCCGCCGAAATGAAGATAAGATTTAAGCTTGCAGGGTTTATGCTTATTATACTTATCATACCAATGATCGTGGTTTCTGCGGTATACTCTTCAAGGTCTGCAAAGGCGGTAGTCAACAGTCAGATAAGCTCTCTCGAGATAATAAACGGGGACAGGGCTGCATATCTGAATGAATTTCTCGGAAATCTCATCATATCCCAGAAAGGCTTCACCTCCGACAACGGTGTAAGGGAATTTGCGGAGCACGAATATTACGGCGCACACTCAGATGAAGAACTTGACTATGTAAATGAGCTTATCCGAGATACTGTCCTCCGGAACAGCGCTGTTACCGATATGTTTGTTGTAAGCGACAACGGAACGATACTTGCAGCTTACAACAAGGATAAGATCGGTCAGTTTGATGAAAATGCTGCCGACTATATCTCATTCTCGGGCACAAACAGCGGAATATCGGCTATATATCCTCCCTCTGCTGCAGATAAATGCTATTTTTATGCCTGCCGCCGGGTATATACGCCCAAAAATAAAAAGGTCGGTGTGGCGGTCCAGAAGGTGAGCCTTGAGGAAGCGGCAGATATGCTGAAGATCACAGGCTACAGCAATTTTGCTGTTTCGCTTATTGTGGATTCAAGCGGAAAATATATTTCGGGCAGCGTAAGCAATCCCAGAAAGCTTGAGGACGTTGTGGAATACCGTACAATAGCCGAAAGTATTCCTGAAGCAATACCGTATTACGGCGAAACAAACGGCAGCGCTACGGTGGTAAAGGAAACAGAGGGCTGCTACGTTTTCGGAACTCCGATTTACAACGGGGGCTGGAGTGTTGTAAGTATGTTTGAGTCTGAGGTCGCCGAAAAGGCTGCTGCTTCTTCCATATCCGGCGTTCAGGCGGCAGTCATTGCCATTACAATAATTGCGGCGGCAGCGATAATCTTTGTCTGCTATGTATTTACCGAACCTATCAAAAAGCTTATCAGCGTAATTTCTCAGAAAAACAAGGGCGATGTAAACGTTCGCCTTGATCTTGACTCCAATGATGAATTCGGTCAGATTAGCACCGAGTTCAATGCAATGTTTGACAGCATTTTCGAGAGCGAGCAGCGTTACAGGACCGTTGTTTCGATGATGGATAACGTGGTTTTTGAGATAAACCTCAAGACCTTCAAGGTCTATGTATCAGATAATTTCAATCAGAAGTTCAGCTACCGTGCAAAGGACGATTCCATAGGAGAGAGCTTCCTCTACAAAATGAAAATTCACAAGGACGATATGAAGCGTTACAAGGACGATCTTGACGCCATTGTTTCTTCTCAGGGAGACAAGTGGGAAGGCGAGTACCGTATGAAAAATCTCTACGGGGATTTCTCGTGGATAAGAGTCAAGGGAAAAAAATTCTTTGACAGGACAGGCGCTCCTTCAAAGATAATCGGTCTGCTTGTGGATATCGACAAGGAGAAAAAGAGCGCTATCACTCTTATTCAGAAGGCAAGTTTTGACGCTCTTACCCAGCTTTATAACCGTCCTACGTTCCTGCGTACTCTTGACGAGGAGATGAACGAGTCCTTTTCACGAAGAAGTCTTGACGCACTTATGTTCATAGACCTGGATGATTTCAAGCATTTTAATGATGAGTATGGTCATAAGTGCGGCGATGAGGTGCTTAAATTTGTGGCTGATACCATTAAGGAGGTCACCTACGAGCGAGGCTTCGGAGGACGTCTGGGCGGTGACGAATTTGTTATGTGTCTCACAAATCTTACCCTTATCGGAGACGCTGGAAAGGCTGCGGCAGAGGTTATCAGTATTCTGAACGAGGGATTTGTTTCCGAGTCTACCGAGCTGCATTTCAATATCCATTGCAGTATTGGAATTGCATTTTTCCGTGAAAACGGTTCTAATTCCGCTGAGCTTCTTGAAGCGGCAGACGGGGCTATGTATAAGATCAAAAAGAGCGGAAAATCAAATTTCGCTTATGCGGGCAGCGAGACAAGGATCGACATTGTGGAAACTAATGCCACCTTTGACAGCACATTTTAAACTATAATACAAAACGGAGCCATTCACAAAGAATGACTCCGTTTTTTTATAGGCTAAAGCTTAGCCGTTGAGACCCTGCTTGTAGTTGTCGATCATTTTCTTACAGATGTGTCCCGAACGACAACCGTTTATATTACGTCCCCTGACATAGGTAACATCACGGTTTGCGCCTGTTTTCAGCTTGATTTCCAGCTTCATACATTCCTCATTCCGGGGAATGACGTTTATCCTGTCGATTATCGTGAGCACCATTTCGTCCACTTCTTCACGTGTCATATCTCTGTCGGGGCTGTACATTTCCTTGAAGTATTTCTCGATTTTTTCAAGCTCACGGACATAATCGTCCGATTCGGCTGCCTTTTTCTCTATGGCATATATTTCTTCTTCAAGATCGTTGATAGTGATATTGGAAGCGTCGTTTCTCTCTTTGAACTCCGCCTTGGTGATAAGATCCTCGGTGTATGCGTCAAGGAGCTTTTCTCGCTTGGCTTTTTCCTTTTCAAGCCTTGCTCTGAGGGAGTCAAGCTCTTTTTGTGTGGTTGAAGATGTGTCAGCTTCACGATAGATTTTGAGGAAGGTATCAACATAGTCCTCGATATTTTCGGCAATGTCCTTGAAATGCTCGGAAAGCATCTGATAAAGGTCTGATTCCAGAATTGAAAAGGAGGCACAGGCTTTTGCACCAAAGCGGCGTTTTTCGCTGCATATCCACTGATATATGGGCTTGCCCTTGGAAACGCTGTTTGAATAGCTTGTCCGCCAGTAGGCTTTGTCATCGGCGGCACAGAATATTTTCCCCGTAAAAACGCTCTTGTCTTTCAGGGAACGCTCACGGGATTTTACTACGGCACTTCTTGCCTTAAATATCTCGTTGCATTTATCCCAAAGCTCCTCGCTGACGATTGCGGGGACTATCTCGCCCGTTTCGTCCTTGTACATTACCCATTCGTCCTCGGGGAGAAAACGCTGCTCCTTGGTGCGGTAGTCGATTATTTTTACCTTGTTGCCGCAGTAGTAGCCTTTGTATTTGGGATTCTGGATTATGCCCGAAATGGTGTTGTGGTGTATCCGTGTGCCGTTTCGTCCACGGTAGCCTTTGTTGTACAATATATCCTCTATCTTGCGGACGCTGTATTTGCCTGTGGCATATTCCTCGAATATCAGGCGTACCATTTCGGCTTCGCTTTCGTTTATGACAAGCTTGCAGTCCTTTTTGTCATAGCCGAAAATGCGGTTATTTCCCATAACATTGCCGCTCTCAATAGCACGCTTATGCCCCCAGCGGACACGCTCGGACAGCTTGCGGACTTCATCTGCGGCGATACTTGACATTATTGTGAGACGCAGCTCGCTGTCGGTGTCGATGGTGCAGATATTATCGTTCTGAAAGAAAACGCCGACTCCTGCTCGGAGCAGCTCACGGGTATATGTCAAGCTGTCGATAGTGTTACGGGCAAATCGGCTGACCTCTTTGGTAAGAACAAGGTCAAACACTCCTGCCTTGCCGTCCTCGATCATTCGCATAAAGTTGACTCGGTTTACGGCGTACTCTCCTCGTACACGGTCAACATAGCCCTCGACATAGGTCCAGTTTTTGTTATTCTTTATAAAATCCGTGAAATAGGTTATCTGATTTTCTATAGAGTTTTCCTGTTCCTCTTTTGTGGTGGAAACACGGGCGTAAAAGGTCACTCTCAGTTTAAGGTCAAAGATGTTTTTCTGCTCGTATTTCATTTTGTTGGCGGCTTCGTATATATCCATAAGGAACCTCCTGTATGTATCATAGGTTATATTTTGATGTTACCATACCAAACGCTTTTTGTCAAGACGTTTCGTATGTTTTTGTGAAAAAAGGGCAGGATAGCTCCTGCCCATTATTACGCCGCCAGCTTTTCGATCATTGCGATCATTTTGTTGCATTTGGCGAGACTGATTTTACCCTGCTTGTGGAGTATCATCGTCCAGGCTTTGAGGGTAAGCTTTTTCAGATAGAGCTTATCCGCTTTTTCTTCTGTTGTCATAAATATACCTCCTGAGGTTATTTTTCTCTGTTTTGGAAAATATATTCCGGGATTCAGAGTAATATATTTTGAACATTTTTCCTCACCTCAATCTGATAATATATAAATATATCTTTACTTAATACGAAAGCAAGAATAAAAATCTGCTATCTTTAAATCGTAATCTCGTTGCAGCTCATAATGGAATCGAAACTCTTATATACGGCATAGACTGCCAAAATTAACGATATATATCAATTTCAGATTCAAGCTCACGCTGCAGCTCCGCCTGACGAGAACGTTCCTGATTTCGTTTCCTTATTAAACGATTTTCATCGCCTGCTTCTGTATGTTCTCCACGCAGTTCCTTCTGCCAGTCAATTAAGGAAAGGTGTTTTACAGGTTCACGGTCGATACCTTGCTTTTCAAGCGTTTCGTGGCTGACACGTATGTCCAGACCATTTCGCTCATAGGCTCTGTTTTGTACATCAGCCCAATGCTCACGCCAGTGCATTATGTAAATGGGCTTGTCATATTCACGGAACTTCTTTTTGCTGAAACCGTCAGCATCAATTGTTCTGGTTGATACAACAATGTGTACATGCGGATTATTCCTCGATGGGTCAAAGATATCCTCACCCCTATGAATTGCGGCAATTGAACATAGATTGTGTTCCGTAAAATTTGGTTTTACGAATTCGCTTACAATACGTATCCAATCGCCAATTGATAATTCATTGGGCAGAGAACCGATAAAGCAGCGGGCAGTACGGGCATCTCTGCGGTGTTCTGCCTCTTCAAGCTTTGTACATATGGTCTGCATGTCGTTATACTCATCGGGAACACCATGCGGCAGGTATATGTTGGAATAGACCACATCATGCCTTTCGTTGTAGCAGTGCTCTCCTTTGTAGCTGTCGTATAACCGCTTTCCGCTTATGTAGCTGCACCGTCTGGTCACTGATCCATTTTTTCGGTTGATGATACTTGCATCAAAGTAGTAGTTTGCCATTGTAATCATTCCTTTCTGTAGATATATTGGAAGGCGGTGACCAAATCTTAAAAACAGTTTAGTATTCGTGCTGCTTCCGATTTGGTCGGCACCTCTCAAATCAGTTATTGTCCATCTACACATTCAGGTGAGGACTCAAAAAATTCCGCCACCAATTCGTCCAGATGGATCTTCTCTGAAATCTTGTCAAGAAATTCACTTTCAACCGACAAGGCTGACAGAAAAGTATCTAAAGGATCAATTTTGTGAGGTTTCCCATCACTTGTATCCCTTGGGCAGAGTTCCATCACCATATGAGTCTGCGAAAAAAGCATTGTTTGACAGGTTGAACAAGACAAATGAAAAAATCGGGAAGCTTCAGGAAGAAAATGATACCCTTTTCAAGAGAATATCTACCGTAACAGGCATTGAAGAAATTGAAGCTGCTACACATCAGAGAGAAGATAACGAAAAACTCAGAGATTCCAACCGTGAAAAGATAGGCAAGTATAAGGAACAGCTGGAGTCTATGAGGAAAAAGCTGCAGGAGAAAAACAAGGAGTATTCCGATGCTCTGGCAGCAAATCAAGCGTGCAAGGAAATCAGAGAAAAATACGAATTTGTTCAGAGAGCAAAGGATCTGCTTGTAAAAATCAAAAATGGAATAGTAACCGATATAACAACACAGCTTGAGGGCAAGACAATGGAGCTGTTTGATGCGCTGATATGGAAAAAGGGTACATACGGCAGGGTAGAACTTGATGCAAATTTCAGATTGAAGCTGTATCATAAGATTACAATGTCATCGTGCCTTAACAGCTGTTCGGCAGCGGAAAAGGAACTACTTGCACTTGCTTTTACTCTTGCTGTTCACGAGGTTTCGGGTTATGATAATCTCCTTTTCATTGACACTCCCGTTGGACGTGTATCTGATGAAAACAGAGAGAATTTTGCTCGGGTGCTGCTTGATATAAGCAAGAAAAAGCAGATTATTCTTGCGTTTACACCCTCTGAGTATTCGGATGAAATAAAATCGGTACTGAATGACAGTACAGCATCGACTGTATCAAAGCTTGTTACAGACGAGATAACTACAGAAATGAGGTGATCTGATGGCTGACAGACTTTCAATCGGAACTCAGTACAAGGATCTGATAGAAGATTTTGACAGGGTGGATCTGCTTAATATGAAAACAAACGGAGAAAGAGCGGATATTTTTATGATAGCTCTTGCTCTCGGAGTGAACAAGGGAGAGAGAACACCTTCAAAGGCAAAACTTGGATTTATCCTTGAAAACTCTGCCAAAGGCAAGGATTCGTTAATGTCGTTCATTTATTCCGTGGCTGTTGATGAACTTCGCAAAAGCGGTCAGGAAAATCAGATCACCGATACAAATGTTGTATATGGTATTGCAGAAGAATATGCAAACACGGGATTTGAAATAATTAAGCAGATGATTCCCGATTTCAATAAATATGACGAGGAAGAGTTTATGTTTGCTTTGATTGAGATGATGGACGAGTTTGTTTAAAAAAGGTATATGGCAACCTCTAAAAACCCCTATACAAAGCAGGAGAAAAATGGTATAATACCGTAACCATTTCTGCTGTTGCCGGAGTTGTTTTCGAGGACAGAATTTTTCTCATAACCGAGATGCTCGTCCATCTCTGCTTCAAGCATCTGCTCGATAGTTCCGGCGAATAATCGCTTTAATTTTGCCTGAATATCTCCTGTGCTTTCGCAATCTGCCATGAGAAGCTTTACAAGCTCCATTTCCTTTTCGCTTAAACCGTGATTTCTGTTTGCCATAATTCTTTACCTCCAAATTTCTTTGTGGGTATTATTGGCATTTACACAGTTGGATATTCAGCCTCCTTGAAAACCTCAGATGGGGTTCTGTTGACCGTATCGAGTCGAAGAATATACCCGTTCACGGAGATTATGAATTTGAGATAGTATGATATAAGGACATGGATTTGTCTCCCATTTGTCTCCCAAATCTGAAACAACGTAGAATAGACGCTTTAACGCTATGAATGATTATAGTAAGATACACAGAAAAATGTGATTTCGGTATGGGCAACAATACTATGGTTGGCGTTACTGTTTTTTTATTACGTATGAAGAAACTATGAAGGCAAAGCAAATCATATTGATATGTTGTTTGATGCTTACCATAATAAAAACTGCCATTTCAGCTAAAAAAAATCAAAATCCCAATAAAAAGAAAAATGCCCGAAACCCTGCATACAACAGGGTTTCAAGGCATTAACTTAAATTGATAATTTCGGCGAACCAAAACATACAAAGTTAATCTAGTTTGGTCATCAGAGATTTGTAGTGCATTTACACGGTTTCGTTTTCAGATCCCATTTTTCATTCTTTTGCTTTTATTTGATTCATGTATAATTTCTTCTGAGCCAAAATATCCTGTCTGACTTCTGAATACATCAATCATTTTATACCCTTCAATTTTACACTGCGGGCATGGATTCTTTAGTGTCTGGATTAGTCCAAGTTTATATGGACACTTGTTGCAAGGAGGAATATTTTTCATTTATGTTTCACCTCTATTGAATAAATATAGCATGAATGGGAGAGCAGGTGCTCTCCCATTCAAAGTTTGCTCTGTCACCCTTCATAGCCTTTAGGATATGGACTGCTATTAGTTTTTTTGATCTTTACAGCCATGATCTCTCTGTGACAAGCACGGAGCTGGTCACGGATATACTCCAGCTCTTCACGCCTATGCGGAACAATATACTTTTCAGAACCATGTCTAAGCAGATCAATATACCATTCAACAGTTTTAAGCTTGCTGAGGCAATAGCTGGATATCATCTGCTTATCGTTGTAATCCTTGATAGCCTCTGTTTCAATCTGAATGTAGGAAACAAGATCACCGGGAATTCTCGGAAGTTTCTTTGGACCAAATAACATATCTAACATCTCCTTAATTAATATTCTCCGTTTTTTCTTTCACTAAGTATTTTGTCTATTGCAATTAACCTGATTTCAGCTTCAACTTCAGTTAATTCCTGACATCTGAAGGACTCATTCCCATAATTGGCTCTGCCATTAATAACATTCGTGCGTTCCAATTTCAAGATAGAACTTGGTAATCCAGAGTATTCGCTCATATAGTGATTAATTTGACATTCACGTTCTCGGACTATTCTGGAAATTGCTGTTTTTTTCAAACTGTAATTGGGATCATTTTTGGGCTTAAGCAGAGAAAGTTTTTTATTTAGCTGCCTTAATGTGAATCCCTCATATGTTTCTTTTTTTTCATCAATCTTCCTTTCAGTTTTTTCTCGTTTCTTTTCTATATTTTCCATTTCTTTCATCATTGCATCCATTACTTGTGGGGAATATTCTTCAAATTTGGAATATGCTTTTTCTAGTATATCAAATAGTCCCATACTTTATATCACCACAACTCACTTACATAAGTTTTTTGGCTTGGCTATTTGGCTCAAAAAATCTTGTGCAACCATAAGAAGCAGGGTGCTCAGAACCATGTAAACATTTGCCCTTAGCGGATGCTTCAAATTCATAACCAACCATAGTACTTATAAACCTTAATTCTGTATTTCCCATCCAATTCGTACAGAAAATACAATTTTTATGATTTTTGGGATGTAATCTCATCTTTGACATTTCACATTTCTCCTTTACCATCATTTTCATTTTTACGCTTGCTGAGTATACCCTCAATGAATTTAATGGTATATCCACCCGCACGGGCAATCTTAGCACGTTCACGTCTGTCGGTTGTCTGCTTGGCAAGGTCGGCTATGTATTCCGCACGGTACATTCTCATAGGACATTCAATCTTGTCCCCTCGGAAATGCTTGAACAGCTTCAGCATAGCTTCTTTGCCCAGAAGTTCGTAAAGATCGAGATAGCTGTCATTAAGCGCATCATCTTCGTGACCTTCAACGCCAAGTGCTTCATAGATACCGGTTTCATCAAGGTTGTCTAAATCGATATTCGTGGTCGTTCACTCCCTTCAACATAATTTTACATAATTCGGCAGAATATATCAATTCTTATTCCACCCCATAAAAGGTTCCTTTTTTAGTTCCTTAAAAAGGATATATTTATGGAAATAAAAGAACACATCATACCGTTCCGCCAATCGGCAGAATGGTATGATGTGATTAAGCATTGATACATAATAAAAATATATAAATGAAACATTATGAAATTCGATTGCTTCATATCAGCCATATTTGACAGTCACAAATATATGTGGTATAATCATAACAATATAAATCCATTCTAAGGAAGTGAGAAAATGACATATGTTCTTATGAATAAAGACACCCCCTGGCTCCTGTTCAGCTGTGAACGTGATGAATACGATGAAGTTCAGCTTTCCGAGCTTGAGTGGTTCACTGACCTAAGACCTTTAGGCTATGTCGATCTTTTCACTTTCCTTGACAGACGAAAAGCTCCCAAGCACCGAAAGCACATTGAGCAGCTGCTTGAAAGATACGGCTGTACTGATATCGATGGATTTATTCGGGTCACTCACGCAGTTTCTCTCAACGATACCTTCTGGGTAAAGGAAGAAGGGAGCAGCCTTAAATGGGCAGATGTATCCCTTTACAGCAATTCATTTGATGAAATGATAGCAAATGCCGCATTCGATGGAGCTATAAGTGATACCGATCTTTCATCAACTTCACCCGAATTCGGAACGGACGGCTCATACGCAAAATGCTGGGTAAGGGAATCTGACGGGATCTACCTCTGTAAAAGCGGAAGTGCCACATTTGAGCTTGAGCCGTTATCGGAATATCTCGCCTCACAGCTTGCAGAGATCATCTGTAATGAGTATGTATCTTATGATATGGATTTCCTTCACCATAAGCTTGTCAGCAAGTGCCGACTCTTCACAGATGAGCATTTCGGACTTGTCAAGGCAGGACGAGTAGTTACGGGGGGGAAATCAATAGCTTCATTACTCGATTACTTTGAGCGTATCGGCAGTGGCAATGCTTTCAGACGTATGTGTATATTCGACAGCCTTATTCTGAATATCGACAGACATTTGGGCAATTTCGGAGTGCTTATGGATAATGACTCTATGGAAGTCATAAGAATGGCTCCTGTGTTTGATAATAACCGCTCCTTATGTTTTGACCTCGATAATGATCAGCTTAAAAATATTGATTGGTACCTGAAAAAGATAAAACCGTCCATTGGCTCTGACTTTATTTTCACCGCAAGGGGACTGTTGACTGATGATATCCGACAGGAGCTCAAAAATCTAAAAGGCTTCACTTTCTCACAGCATCCAAAAATATCTGTCGATCAGGAACGACTTGACCTTCTTAGCAGGATAGTATACAGGCAGATAGACAGCATTCTCGCATAGGGAAAGGACGAGCATTATGGAGAAAGTACGCAGGTATATTATCTTTCATGGCTATGTACAGGGAGTAGGCTTCAGATACACAGCCTGTTATATTGCAAGAAATTATGGCATATCCGGCTGGGTAAGAAATCTTGATGACGGCTCTGTTGAGATGGAGGCTGAGGGAAGGGCAAAGGATATTGATGCCCTTGTCGATTCACTTGAAAGTCTCAGATGGGGTTCTGTTGATCGTATCGAATCGAAGAATATTCCCGTTCACGGAGATTATGAATTTGAGATTATCGAATAAAGAATGCTGACTGATGAATACATTATTATTGACTTTATTTTTTATTGATGATATAATGAAATAAACAATCTTCTGCTATTTAAGTACTTTATTTTTCAAATGGAAACAGGGGGCAATAGTATATGAAATATGATCTTCCGGATAGAGTTTTCAAAGATATAACTGCATTTGCCCTGAAAAACTCTGTTGATAAGGTAATTCTTTTCGGTTCCCGTGCGAAAGGAACTAATACGGATAGAAGCGATGTAGATATTGCTGTTTATGGCGGAGATTTTGATTCATTCTATTGGGATATTAAAGAGAAGACCCATTCACTTTTATCCTTTGACGTTGTTGATGTTGACCATGGAATTTCCAATGATCTTAAAGAAGAAATAGAAAGGTACGGCATTGTGATCTATGAAAAAGCTTGATAATTTTTCAAATTGCCTTAACGTGCTTAAAAATGCAGATTTTAAGCTTGCTGATAATAATGAGATATACAGGACAGGCGTTATCGGTCAGTTTAATCTTACATTTGAACTTGCGTGGAAAGCTTTGCAGGAGGTACTAAAGCTCCACGGCGCAGAGGAAGCGTCAACAGGCTCGCCCAGAGAGATACTTCAGCTCGGTTATAGGCTGGGGTTTGTTGATGACTCTGCTGTATGGTTACTGATGTTAAAGAAACGTAACACCTCAGTTCACGTTTATAATGAAGATGAAGTTGATGAAATGATTCTTCTTATCCGTGACAGCTTTATCCCTGCTTTTATTGTTCTGGAGAACACATTACGGAAAAAACTTAGTGAAGCTGAAAGTGATTGGACATAATCTCTTTTGCCTGCAAAAAATATGACCCTCTGCCATAAGGCAGAGGGCTTTTGTGTCAATGGAAGATATTTTCGCAAGCCTTGGTATCAGTCCATGCTGACGCTGATACCGCCGCTTCTTTCCGAGGGCTGTATCATTACGGTAACTCTGTTTCCGGGGTTCCACTCAAACTGATAGGATTCGCCCGAATGCTGACCTATCAGATTTTTCCATGACACATCAACTGTAACAGAAGGATCGCAATGTCCTCTGCCCACCCAGCAGATGACCGCATCGGGGTCAGCCGCTAAGGAAGCACCTGTTTCCACATTGCTGATAATGAGAGGATTTCCGTTTGAAAGTACAGCAACGCAGGAATTGGGTCCTCTTGCTGTGAGTGTTGTTGTTGCAAGACCCTTCTGTGAGAGAACACCTACACCTATGAATCTGACACTGTAATCACAGTCGGGAGTAAATGCAAGGATATTTTCCGACTCCACCGATATAGTTTCGCCCTGTTCAAGCTTGTACACTATAACGTGCTGACTGTAGCTGGCATAGTATGTAACTGAATTTCCGTTCAGATTTACCTTCATAAGAGGGATATTTTCACCCGTCACTCTTCTCACAAGGGAGCCGAGAATCGCAGCTCCAAGATCCTGCTGAGGACCGAGCAGTACCTTTTCAAATGTGTAATTCTTCTGACCCATGCACTCTCCGGCGATAAAAGCGCCTTTTTTGACAAACAGGGAATCCGTTCCCTTACAAGTTACCCGTAGTGTAAGCTCATTAACTACATCAAATGTGATCATTTTATTTCCTCCATATCATATTACTTCTATTCCGTAAAAATTGCATAATCCTTCAAGATCACGGGCAATACCGTTGCCAATGGCACTGAATTTCCATTGCCCCTTATTGTTATATATCTCACCTATCATCATTGATGTGACATTGCTGTAATATTCGGTCAGGCAGAAGCTCAGCAGTTCATTGCCCGAAATATCGGTCATCTTCAGGTAAACATCGCTTAGCATACCGAAATTCAAGGCTTTTTTCAGTGCTTCATCTATTGTCACAACAAAAACGATTTTCTGAACGTCACTGTTAAGCTTATGAAGATCAATATCAAAGGATTTCTGATAAACGGGATCGCTCATATTGTAAACGATACTCCTGTCGGGACTCTGAGGCTGACTGTAAAACACAAACCAGTCCTCGGAAATGACTTTTTCATTCACGCCAAGAAGAAAAGCCGAAGCATCAACATCACATCGACTGTCATTGACCTTCCAGCCGATACCCGCTTTGATGGGAGAAACATTTCCCTGTGGGAACAGCGGTACCTTCATGCCTTTTTTCAGCGGCTTGGAGAATGACGGTATAGGCTTGTTCACAGGCAGCGGTGCTGTCTGACGGGGTACATTCTGAGCGGTATTTCCCGTATTCTGCGGAACACTCTGACGGGGTACAGTCTGAGCGACATTTCCCGTATTCTGCGGAACACTCTGACGGGGCGTATTCCGAATGGCATTTCCCGTATTCTGTGCGGACGGGTCAGAGGTTATTCTGTTAAGGCTATTTACATTAGATGAATTTACAATGCAGCTGCTGTACACTTTGTTCAGTTCCGAAATATCCCGTGATGTATATGGCTGATGTATTTTTTCGGGAATCTTTAACACAAAATCCTCCCTTTCACTTTTTTCGTTATAATAATTATACATAGATTTTTCCTGTATGTCAATGAAAAACAGATTAGAAAATTCATTGTCAGGATTTTTTCGATGGATATGTATTTACTGCATGGATAATAAAGATAACTCAATTTTATTCTTGTTTTTTCAGATTTTTATTGACTTAACAGCTTGATGATGGTATAATATTATCAAGAAAAGAGCAGACTATATCCGGAAGGAATGATAGAATGAAGCGAAAGATCACACAGCAGCTTATGGAATGGAAAAAATCGCAGACCAGAAAGCCGCTTATCCTCAACGGTGCAAGACAGGTTGGAAAAACCTTTATTCTCCGTGAATTCGGAAGGGAAAACTATAAAAACACTGTTTATATCAATCTTGAAAGCAACGGTACGGTCGCTTCAATTTTCAATGATGATATATCACCGTCAAAGCTGATAAAGTATCTTGAAGCAGAAACAGGAGAACGTATTCTGCCAAATGAAACACTTATTATCCTTGATGAAATACAGTCCTGTGAACGTGCTGTGACATCGCTGAAATACTTCTGTGAGGAAGCTCCCGAATATCATATTGCTGCTGCAGGAAGTCTGCTCGGTGTTGCAATAAACAGAAATCAGACTTCATTTCCTGTAGGAAAGGTTATGGTTCTAAGGCTTTACCCTCTGGATTTTGAGGAGTTTCTTACAGCAACGGGAAATGATTTTCTTATTGATGAGATAACCGAGTGCTATACTAAAATGTCACCTATGAATGAGGGGCTGCACCGCAAAGCACTTGATCTCTACCACGATTACCTTATCGTAGGAGGAATGCCCGAAGCTGTCAAATCCTATATTGAAACCAACTCATATATTGATGCCGGACTTGTTCAGAGCAGCATTATTGACAGCTACACAGCAGATATGACAAAGTACGCAAACAATTCCGAAGCAGTCAAGATCCGTGCTTGTTATAACTCCATTCCCGCACAGCTTGCTAAGGATAACAAGAAGTTTCAGTATAAAGTTGTTCAGAAAGGCGGTTCTTCAACAATTTTCGGAGCATCGCTTGAATGGCTCAAACAGGCAGGTGTTACTCTGGAATGTCAGCGTGTGGATCAGGGAACAATGCCGCTGCCCGTATATGCAGATCAGACCTCATTTAAGATATATATGTCGGACGTGGGACTGCTTGTAAACAAATCTCATATGTCTGTAAATACGATCATCACAGGTGAATCAAACATTTTTATGGGTGCTGTAACAGAAAACTACATTGCCCAGCAGCTTGCGGCAAAAAACTATCCGCTATACTACTGGACAGTAGCCAATTCACAGGCTGAACTTAATTTTGTTCTTCAAAAGGACGATAAGATCTATGCTGTTGAGGTCAAAAAGGGTGACCACGTTCGTTCAAGAAGCCTGAGTGTGTTCAGGCAGAAATACTCTCCCGACTACGCAATAAGGTTTTCTCAAAAGAATTTCGGTAAGACCGAAGACGTTATTTCAATACCTCTTTATGCGGCGTTTATGCTTTAAAAAATTATTTCATGAGGAGTGGATCATATGCCGTTTCGAATAATAAGAAATGATATAACAAAGATAGAGGTTGATGCGGTTGTGAATGCCGCAAATAATTCTCTGCTTGGCGGAGGAGGAGTTGACGGAGCCATTCACCGTGCTGCGGGACCCGAGCTTCTCAAGGAGTGCCGTACCCTCGGCGGCTGTGAAACGGGTGATGCCAAGATCACAAAGGGATATAAAATGCCCTGCAAATACATAATCCACACAGTAGGACCCATATGGCAGGGCGGTAAAAACAGTGAAAAAGAACAGCTTTATTCCTGTTACGAAAAGTCATTGCAGCTTGCGAAAGACTATAAATGTGAGTCGATAGCATTCCCGCTTATCTCATCGGGAGTGTACGGTTATCCGAAGGACAAGGCTCTTGAGGTAGCAGTATCGGCTATCACAGACTTCCTTGAAGAAAATGAAATGGATATTACTATGGTAGTATTCGATAAAAGTGCCGTATCTGTCAGTGAAAAGCTGATCGCTGATGTCAGGAAATATATTGATGACAATTACGCAGAAGAACATTCCGACTTTGCAAGCCGCAGTCCATTCATACAAAGTAATTTCAAAAGGACTGAATTGTCCAAAGGAAAAAAGCTTTCGAAGGCTATGGAACCTGAGTGCTGTGACGCTTTGCCCTTTGACTTTGATACATTGGACGAGTCCTTTTCACAAGCACTTCTTCGTATGATAGACGAAAAGGGAATGACCGATGTTCAGGTATATAAAAAGGCGAATATCGACCGCAGGCTTTTTTCAAAGATACGAAGTGATGTGAATTATAAGCCGAAGAAACAGACGGCTGTTGCACTTGCTATTGCTCTTGAGCTTGATATTTTTGAAACGCAGAAGCTGCTTGAAAAAGCAGGATATACCCTTTCAAACAGCCTGAAATTCGATGTTATCATAAAATATTTCATTGAAAATAAAAAGTATAATATTATGGAAATAAACGAAACCCTGTTTACTTTTGACCAGAGCCTGATAGGCGTATAATTGTCGCTTGAAATGCGACCAATTATCCCTCTGTATGATGTATCATAAAGATACAATAAAACATACGGAGGGATTTCTTATGAAAAAGAATTTAACAGAGATCGTTTTTATCCTTGACGAGAGCGGTTCAATGGAAGCATTGAAAAGTGATACTGTGGGCGGCTTTAACAGCCTTATCGAAAAGCAGAAGAACGAGGAAGGTGAAGCTGTGGTATCGGCTGTACTTTTCAGTACCGAGAGCCGTATTCTGCTTGACAGAGTGCCTGTTGAGCAGGTTAAAAAGCTTACAGGCAAGGATTATTGTCCGAGTGGAGGAACTGCACTTCTTGATGCGGTGGGAGATGCCGTGAAGCATATCGGTAATATCCACAAATATGCCCGTTCCGAAGATGTGCCCGAACATACTCTGTTTGTAATTACCACAGACGGCATGGAAAACTCAAGCAGACGTTATACTGCCGACAAGGTGAAGAAAATGATAAAGAGGCAACAGGAAAAGTACGGCTGGGAATTTGTATTTCTCGGTGCAAACATTGATGCGGCAGAAACAGCGGAAAGCATGGGAATATGTCGTGCAACAGCGGTGGATTACTGCTGCGATCACGAAGGCTGTGCTGTACAGTATGACGCAATGTGCATGGCAGTTTCCGGCGTTAGAAAGGGCAAAAAGCTGTCTGAATCCGCTTTCTGGAGAAAAAAAGTCGATGCGGATCATAAGAGAAGAGGATAATTTTTTTCATAACAGAGCCTGAGGTTTCTCCCGACCTCAGCTCTGTTTTTGCTTCGGGGAAATTTGAGAAAAAATGAAAAGGGTACAGCAGGCTTATGCCTGTTATACCCTATAAACTATTTAAGAAGATCTCTTACCCTCTCTTTGACCATAGCTTCGATGATCTTGACACGTTTGAAGGGAAGGTTATGTCTCGGCTGATATTTCCACAGATCCATATCAAGCACTTTGCCCAGCATTTCTGTTCTGCGTTCATCAAGCACTTCCTTAGCAGTCTGAACGAAATCATTGTAAAATGCCGGAAATCTGCTTGAAGCAAATTCTCTTATCAATGTCATATCCTTTATATCGTTAAAAGAGTCAAGGCTTGCGGTATTGAACAGGGAGTTTCCGTTATCGAAAATAGGTGCAGGACGGATGATCTTGTTGGTCGCTGAATCAACGAGCAATCCGAAATTGCCGAGATGTCGGTCTGTGTTATAGATCACTGCATCAAACAGTATCATATCATAGAACTCTTCAAGAAAATCACTTCCGAGGGAGGCATAATAATCACGTATGTTTTCGTAAAATGATTTTTCTATAACATTTCCTATGGGAACGAATGAAACTTCTTTGCTTGTGAACATTTCACAGGTAGAGCAGATATTCTTTTTCCAGCTGACAATGTTATAGTCAATGGCATTGATACCCATTACATGTGCAATTTTGGATGCATAGTATTCGGAGTAAGGCTCAAAGCCTGTGTTGCTTGCTCCTTCGGTCCCGCCTTTGTAAAGTCTTGTGATATTGTTTTTATCACGTCGCCAGCATTTCCTTAAAGCACCGTTAGTGGTAAATTCAGGGCTGGTTATCCTGTCACTGTGCTGCAAGCTTCCGATACCTGAGAATGCTGTATGTGCAAGTGTTGTATTAAAAGGATTATCATAGAGATTAAGGCTTGCAAAAGTGTCATCGGAATCTTCTTCAGTCACCCAGTAGCAATCAGTCAGAGACAGCGCCTTGCTTACGGAAATAATATCCATAGGACGATTTGGAGAAAGACCGCACTTTGCAAGAAAGCTGTCAACATATGCTCTGTTGTGAGGGATAGTCCTTCGCTTTATCCATTTATAAAGCCCATCATTAGTCGGAGTAAATCCGTAAGGGAGAAGCTCACTATGTTCATCATATACTTCTATGATCTCAATATTCGGATCAGCAGTATGTAAGCAAGCAGAAAACAATACTAATGGAGTATCAAAATGCTTGAGATAATATGTACGAACATATGACATACGAACACCTTCTTCCTTTATTATATTATACTAAGTATGGACAGGATTGTCAAGAATTATGCTTGTAGTGTTAGCCGGTGAACTAACAGCTCAGCTTGAATAATTTATCCCCGAGTATTGAAATGGGCGGGAATATGTGGTATAATAAATTATAATAGCTTGAAATAATATCGGGAGGAGTGAAAATGGGAATATACCTTAACCCCGGCAACGATCTTTTCAGACAGGCAGTAAACTCAAAAATATATGTGGATAAATCAATGCTGATAGAAGCCACAAACAGCTTGTTGGATACATCCGATAAACACATCTGCATTAGCCGTCCACGCCGCTTCGGTAAATCAATGGCTGCAAATATGCTCTTAGCATATTACAGCAGAGATTGTAATTCAAGAGATCTTTTTAGTAAACTAAAAATTTCAAGGTCCGACAGCTTTGAAAAACACCTTAACAAGTATAACGTTTTTCGTTTTGATATAAGAGGTTTCGCTTCAAAATCCGATAATATCAAATTTATGATAGACAGGCTTGAGAAAGCAATTATTCGTGACCTTAAACGTGAATATGCAGATCTTGACTTGCCCGATGATTATACCTCTGATGAAATGCTGCTTGAGATTTATAAAACAACAGGCATACCCTTTGTTTTTATAATCGACGAATGGGACTGCATTTTCAGAGTTTATAAGAATGATTCCGAAGGACAGCAGCTGTATCTTAATTATCTCCGAACTTTGCTAAAAGAGCAGCCATATGTGGCGCTTGACTATGCAACGGGTATTCTTCCTGTCAAGAAATACGGTGAACATTCTGCGCTAAATATGTATCGTGAATACTCAATGGCTAATCAGAAAAGATTTGCAGAGTTCACAGGCTTTACAGCTGACGAGGTTGTATCACTTTGCAAAAATCAAGATATGTCAATAACCGATATGAAAAAGTGGTATGACGGATATATGGTCAATGGTTTTGAAATATATAATCCTCAGTCTGTTGTTCAGGCTGTCACGGAACATTGTTTTGATAATTTCTGGACAAAAACCGAAACCTTTGAAGCACTGCAGATGTATATCAAAATAGATATGGACGGTCTGAGACAGTCGGTCATCAGAATGATCGCAGGAGAACATATTCCCGTAAATACGGGCAAATTCCAGAATGATATGGTATCGCTCCATTCCGCCGATGATGTACTCACGCTTCTTATCCATCTCGGCTATCTCACATATGATTTTGATACCAAAACTGCATGGATACCCAATAAAGAGGTTCAACAGGAGTTTATCAACTGCATAGAGGACGGCGGCTGGGAAGAGGTCATGAACTCGCTCCGTCAGTCGGACGAACTGCTTACTGCTACACTTGCCTGCGACGCTGATAAGGTTGCTGAAATACTTGAGGAAGTGCACAGAAAAAACACTTCCATTATTGCGTACAACAATGAAATGTCCCTGTCGGTAACGCTTGCACTTGCCTACTATTCGGCAAGAAACAGCTACGAGATTTTCAGAGAGCTGCCAAGCGGAAAAGGCTTTGCCGATCTCACATTTATTCCACGCAAGGACGTTGATTCACCTGCAATGGTCATTGAACTGAAATACAACAAAACCGCTTCAAATGCACTTGAACAGATAAAAGAAAAGCATTATACCGAAAAGCTGGCTGCTTTCAGCGGAGAGATACTGCTTGTGGGTATCAGCTATGATGAGAGCAAGGGTCATTCCTGCATTATCGAGAAGATAGTAAAATAAGTAACAGCCGAGGGAAAATCCCCGGCTGTTTGCGTGTCCGATAAATATGTATCATATCCCACTCTGCACCAAAAATGTAAGATCCTGCGAATGTCCGAATTTACGTACATTGTTGCGAGTAAAGCACCATTGCTGTTCGGGAGTCATCATATTGACCATCATACCGCCTACAGAGCCTGCTTCTCTTGCAGTAATGTCGCCGTTGTAACCGTTCTTGAGGTTAACGCCGACTTCGTTGGCAGCTTCCATCTTAAATCTTTCCATAGTTTCT
The DNA here is from genome assembly GCF_050874005.1 of Huintestinicola sp. Taxonomy (GTDB): domain Bacteria; phylum Bacillota; class Clostridia; order Oscillospirales; family Ruminococcaceae; genus Huintestinicola. The sequence goes on along the minus strand of NZ_JBNMJV010000009.1, from coordinate 21,456 downwards.
CTGCCCTGGGCAGTGAGCTTATCGCTTTTCATAGTAGTAATCTCCTTTTATGATTGAGTTAAATTTGAGAAGCGTTTTTCGTTTCTCTTTTGGGTTTGCAGTAATATTATATTACGGGAGACAGTTTTTATTATCGGAAATGTTTTGCACGTAAGGCAGAAAATGCACATATCTTTTCTGCATAAAGCTGACAGTATTTCCTGCATTTTTGTGCAGAATACTTACCAATACTTACAGCTTGAAAAAAGGCTGATTTAATGCTATAATTAAGTTGATCCGAGAGGGAAAAATCCCTTGCGGAAATAAAAAAAGGGAGGCGAGAATGATGTGCGGATTTGATTTCTCCTGCATTATAGAAATAATCAGAAATTGCTTCACAAGCTGCGGTAGATAAAATGAAGCAGTCTGAAAGAAACGAACAAGTTAATCTATGGAGGTAACATTATGTGCAACTTTAATTTCTTCTGCGCAGATATATCCTGCGTAATCGACATCCTTAAAAACTGCTTTACAGGCTGCGGCAGATAAGCTGCATCATTAACATAACAAAATAACAGAACATAGGCTCATCTATGCTCCGTTCCCTGGGAGCATAGATGAGCGTTTTTTATGCAGGTGTGTTGACTTTTGCCTATGTTCTGTAGTATAATAAATCTGTTGATAAGCAGAAAAGGAAGTGAGCACTTTGACAAAAAATGTTAAAATGCAGGATATCGCCGACCGCCTTGGAGTGAGTGTTGTAGCTGTTTCAAAGGCTCTCAGCGGAAAAAGCGGAGTCAGCGACGCTCTAAGAGAAGAGGTGCGCCGAACCGCCAAGGAGCTTGGCTATTCCTATACCGTCAGACGAAAGCAGCAGAGCAGTCTTACGGGAAATATCTGCGTCCTTGCTTCCTCACGTTTTATCGACGAGGATTCATTTTATCTAAAGTACTACAAGCATATCTCAGCTCAGCTTCAAAGCAGGGGACGGTGTGCTTTCTTTCATACCGTTACTCCCGAAAGCGAGGAAAAGCTAATATATCCCTCTGCAATGCAGGGCAAAGCAGACGGCGCAATTATCCTGGGACAGCTTTCAAAAAGCTATATCGACCTTATCACTTCGGAAAATATTCCCGTTGTATTCCTTGACTTTTACGATGACCGCAAGGACATCGACTGCATTATCAGCGACAGCTTTTATGCTTCCTATGATATCACCAATTTCCTTATAAATATAGGTCACCGAAAGCTTGCCTTTGTTGGTTCTGTCAAAGCAACAAGCTCCATTCAGGACAGATATTTAGGCTATATCAAATCCCTTATGGAGCATAATATCCACGTAAGCTCTAATTACGTTCTCGAGGACAGAGGTGAGGACGGACTTATGAAGCCCATAGCCCTGCCTGTGGATATGCCCACCGCCTTTGTCTGCAACTGTGACGGCACAGCCTATCAGCTTATAAATCAGCTAAAAAAAGAGGGCTATCGTGTCCCACAGGATATTTCCGTGACAGGCTTTGACAATTCGGTCTACTCGGAAATGTCCGACCCGAAAATAACCACAATCGAGGTAAATACCGAGCAGATGTCCGCTCTTGCGGTGGAGACAATTCTGAAAAAAATCGAAAATCCCGCCTATTCCATCGGACGTATGCCCGTCGGCGGCAGGATAATCTACAAAAACTCCGTCAGAGCCATAAAAGCGGAAACGGATCAGATCTTTTCAAATTCAAACAGGCGGTAAATTTTTTTAGTTGCCTTTCCCGCAAAAACAGTATTGAAAAAAGTCCTTTCAAAGCCTTGAAGCTTGTCTACAAGTTTTTGCGGCGTCATAGAATGTTCCGCTTTAAAGCGTACTTCCTCTGTTTCAAGTTCATCTGGACTGTCAATTCCGTAAACCTCGGTAACGCCAACATCGTTTATGGGATTTTTATACTTTATGGCTTTGGCGGCAAAAACGGTGTAAACGTCCGCTAAAATAAACAGCCTGCCGTATTTCCGAGAAAGAGCTTCAAAAAGCCTGCGGCATTTTTCACTTCCGAGATACATAGATATCCCCTCCATAACGACCACCGCTTCGGGAGCGTCGGGGAGAGCGTCTATCCATTCTGTCTTTGAAGCGTCCGCTTCAAGCATAGTATATTTCTCATTTTCGGAAAAATACTTTCTACGTTCCTTGATAACATCGGAGAAATCAATGTCAAACCATAAATTGGTGCTGTTTCCCACCCGTAAAATTCGGCTGTCAAGACCGCAGCCGATGTGCAGAACGACAGCTTGTGGATATTTTGAAAGAGTGCGGACTGTCCACTCGTCAAACACCGCCGCACGCATTGACATAAAGAGAGCGAGCCACTTTGAGCGAGCTTTTCCTTTAAGCTCAAAGCCCTCTTTTTCCCAAATTTCCTCAGCCATTTTGTCGCTTATAATAATGCCTCTGCGGCTTATTTCCGATTTACCGTAAAGTGGGATATAAAGCGTTTTGTTGACCTCGTTCATATCTTTGTCCTCCGCTTTTTGATATAAGTTTATCCAAATTATAACATATTTGCAGATAAACGTCAACTTGTTTTAAAGTGAGATGATAATTTTGAAAAAAGCAGCCGTACTTTTCGGCATATCTATATTAAGCCTGCTCTGCGGCTGCGGAATTTTTGAAGAACCCTGCGCCAAAAAAGATTTTTTCGCAATGGATACCTATATGACAATGACAGCATACGGAGAAAATGCCGAAGGAGCACTTGACAAGGCTTGCAGTGAAATTACAAGGCTTGAGGGACTTTTTTCCGTAACCGATACAAGCAGCGATATCGGAAGGATAAACAGCTCCCGGGGACAGCCTGTGGAAATAAGCGCTGATACCGCCCAGCTTATCTCCCGCTCCATCGACTTTTCCGAACTGACAGACAGAGCGCTGGATATCACCGTTTATCCTCTTGTACGTGAGTGGGGCTTTACAACGGGAAATTACGCAGTACCCACCGATAAAAGGATAAATGAACTTCTGGACGCAACAGGCTATTTTAACATTTCAATAAGCGATAACAAGGTCACATTACCCGAAAGTTATCAGCTTGATCTCGGCTCTGTGGCAAAGGGTTATGCAGGAGAACAGGCAGCGGAAATTCTCAAAAATGAGGGCGTTTCCTCTGCAATACTGAGCCTTGGCGGCAATGTTCAGACCATAGGCGAAAAGCCCGACAGCACCCCCTGGCGTGTGGCTGTGACCGACCCATTTTCCCCCTCGGATATGATCTGTACGCTCTCTGTTCGTGATAAAGCAGTCGTAACCTCGGGAAATTATCAGCGATATTTTGTCTCCGAGGACGGAAAAAAATACTGCCATATAATAGACCCCAAAACGGGATATCCCGTTGACAACGGACTTGCCGCTGTAACAGTAACAGGCGACAGCGGCACATACTGCGACGGTTTATCAACTGCACTTTTCGTAATGGGCGAAGAAAAAGCCATAGAATTCTGGAAAGAACATCGTGACTTTGAAATGCTCATAATGACCGAGGACGGCAGGATAATTATAACGGAAAGCCTTTACGAAAATGCCGAATTTACCGATAATACTCTCAGCCAAAAAGCGGAAGTGATAAAGTGAATAAAACCAAAATATTTATAATTGTCATTGCCGTAATATTCGGGGCAGCCTTGATATGCAGCCCGCCGATATGGGGTAAGCCCCGGGGAAATGTGGTGAATATCAGAAGCGGCGGCGAAATAATTTACACCATAGACCTTTCCGAAGCCGCCGACAGCGAGTTTGATATCGAGTATAACGGCGGCGTGAACACTATTGAAATAAAAGATCATAAGATACACGTGAAAGAAGCAGACTGCCCCGACGGAATATGCATAAAAACAGGCTGGATAGGCGGAGAAAACAGCGCAGCACCCATAGTCTGCCTGCCCAACCGTCTTGTTATCGAGCCTGCGGACGATACCTCCGACAGCAGAACGAGGTGACGGATATGGATAAAAAACGCTTAGCCCAAATGGGACTTCTCACCTGCATATCCCTTATAATATTCGTAGTGGAAATGCAGATACCTCTGCCCGTTCCCGTACCGGGAATGAAGCTGGGGCTTGCAAATATCGTCACAGTTTATGCCGTTTACCGATATACCCCGAAAGAAGCGGCACTCATTCTCGCCGCAAGAATAATTCTCGGCTCAATATTTTCGGGAAATCCCTCAGCCCTGCTTTTCAGTATCAGCGGCGGGATACTCTGCCTTTTCGGAATGATATTTCTGAAACGTTTCATAGACGAAAAGCATATCTATCTCAGCAGTATCATCGGCGCAGTTCTCCATAATATGGGTCAGGTCACCGCAGCGGCGGCAGTAACGGGAACAATGTCCGTATTCGCCTATCTGCCCGTCCTCACAGTCTCGGGCTGTATCGCAGGGCTGTTTACGGGAATATGCGCTCAGATCGCAATAAACAGAATAGGAGTGAAGTAAAATGACAATAAGAAAAATAACCATAGACGACTACGAAAAAATGTATGCTCTCTGGCTTTCCTGCAAGGGAATGGGACTGAACGGTACAGACGACTCAAAGGAGGGCATAAAGCGTTTCCTTGACCGCAATCCCGAGACCTGCTTTGCCGCCTGTGAAAACGACGATATCATAGGAGTTATCCTTGCAGGAAATGACGGCAGAAGAGGTTTTATATACCACACCGCAGTATTACCCGACTGTCGGGGCAGGGGAATAGGCACAGCCCTTGTAAACGCCGCACTTGAAGCATTAAAATGCCTTGGTATAACCAAGACCGCCCTTGTAGTTTTTGACCGCAACGAAACGGGCAATGCTTTTTGGGAGAGTATGGGATTTACCGCAAGAAACGACCTTGTTTACAGAAACAAGGCGCTTGTGGATATGGTAAGGATAGATACATAAACAAAAAATACTGTTTCCAAATCATATGGAGACAGTATTTTTATATATTTATTCGTTAGTTTCTCTCAGGCTTCACCGTCTCCATAAGCTTAATAATATCCTCCTTGGAAGGCATAGCAGGAATAGCTCCCTGCTTAGTGGAGCATAAAGCACCGCAGGCATTTGAGAACATAGCCATCTCGAGAATATCCTCCCCATCAAGCTCTTCGGGAGACTTTTCAAGCTCCAGCATTTTGTAGAGGAAAGCGCCGAAAAAGCTGTCACCGGAACCCAGAGTGTCAATAGACTTGACCTTGTAAGCAGGATATCTCTCAATGCCCTTTGCTGTAGCAATGATACAGCCCTTTGCCCCTTGAGTGATGCAGATTATCTTCACTCCCGTTTCAAGAAGCTTAGCCACTCCCGGAATAAGAGCGCCGCAGTCGGTAAGAAGCTGTAACTCCTTTTCCGAGACCTTGATGATGTCCGCATACTGAGCCGCACTTTTCATCGCCCTTATGCCTGCTTCCTTTGACTCCCACAGAAGAGGTCTCCAGTTGGGGTCGTAAGAAATAAGCTTTCCCTGCATTTTAGCATATTCCACCGCATTTACAGTAGCCGTTCTTGCAGGTTCCGAGGTCAGGGAAAGAGCGCCGAAATGAAAGATCTTGCATTCGTCAATAAGCTCCCTGTTAACTTCACCGTATCTCAGATTAAGGTCCGCCGCAGTCTGAGGGCTGCGGTAAAAAACAAAATCCCTGTCGCCCTCCTCGTCATTGTGAATAAATGCAAGGGTAGTGGAATAATTGGGGTCAAGGATAAGACCCTTTGTATCCACCTTGTTGTCAAACAATACTTTTTTAAGATAAAATCCGAACATATCCCTGCCGATCTTACCGATAAAACCCGTGCTTGCTCCTAATTTTGAAGCCATACAAACCACATTTGCAGGAGCGCCGCCTGCATTCTGTTTGTAGATCGTTTCTCCGTCAAGCAGGGAGCAGGTGAAATCCACCAAAAGCTCTCCCACAGCAACAATATCAGCCATATTATATTATCTCTCCGTTTCAAATGTTATAAAATAATTATACCATTGGATAATGGAAATATATGACGAAAAATAATTACATATGTATAAAATAATTATGAACTGTAAAGCCATTGCATAAATTTAGCACCGAGGGCAAAAATATCTTTGCATAGAAAAATATGTATTATGCGGAAAGCAGGCGGTACAGTTTGAAAAAAAAGGACACCCGTAACCCTGATGAATATAATTTTGAAAATGTCCCTGTATCATCGGGGCTTGATGAAAATATACGGAATATAAAAAATATCCTCGGCAACACAAGCGATCTGCTCATAAGCCCCATAATCATCTGCGGCACAAAAGCGGCAGTTATCTGCTTTGAGGGAATGGTCTCGGGACTGAGCACCGCCCATATGGTCATAGCCCCCCTTATGAATATCTCCATCGAAAACTGTACGGGAAAAAAGCTTTTCAGCCATATCCGGGACAATATGATACTTTCCGTAGATACCGCCGTTTCCGAGGAATACGGGGATATTATCCGAAGGCTTATGAGCGGCTTTGCAGTAATATTCGTAGACGGCGAAGCCAAAGCTATATGCTGCGGAATTCAGGGCTATGATAAAAGGGGAGTGGACGAGCCTTCCTCCGAAGGAAATATCCGAGGTTCCCACGAAGGCTTTGTGGAAACGGTGCGTACTAATATGTCCCTTGTCCGCCGCCGGATGAAAACGCCCCTCCTGCGCTTTGAGCTTTTCCCCGTATCTCCCCGAAGCAATACAGACGTTATCGTCTGCTATATGGCAGACAGAGTGCCGCCTGCCCTTGTAAAAAGCATAAAAAAGAAGCTCAAGGACTTAAAGCTTGAGACCATTCTCGGCAGCGGATATATCGAACCCTTCCTTGACAGCGGCAGACCCTCCGTATTTTCGGGACTAAGCATAACCGAGCGCCCCGATGTGATGTGCGCCAAGCTTCTTGAAGGACGTGTGGGAGTAATGATAGAAGGCACCCCCTTTGCCATAGTAATACCCGCACTTTTCACCGAGCATTTCCAGACCCTTGACGATTATAACTTTCGCCCCTTTTACGCCGTATTTCTACGATATATCAGATATATCGCCTTTTTCCTCGCCGTGTTCTTCCCGGGCATTTACGTGGCAGCAGCCCTATTCCACCCGGAAATGTTCAACAGCCGCCTTCTGTTAAATTTAGCGGCGGCACAGGAAGCAGCACCTTTAAATCTTATGTGGGAGGCACTCATAACCCTAATATTCTACGAAATAATCAGAGAAGCGGGCGTTCGCCTGCCGCAAAGCGTGGGCGGAGCCGTCTCCATAGTGGGGGGACTTATCATCGGAGACGCCGCCGTGTCCGCAGGAATAATATCAAACCCGATGCTCCTTGTCTGTGCCATATCCGTGACCGCATCCTTTGTAATACCCAGCCTTGACCAGCAGGTAACACTATTCCGTCTTGCGGCAGTCATTATTGGCGGACTTTCGGGACTGTTCGGCATAGCCCTCCTTTCAGCCCTTATGCTTGCAAATATCTGCGCCGCCGAGAATTACGGACTTCCCGTAATGGCGCCCCTGTCTCCCTTTTCACCAAAAGCAATGGGAGATGTGGCAGTCCGCCTTGGCTTTAAACGTCTTGGAAAGCGTGGATTTACAATTGAACAGCTAAACGGCGCAGATATGGAAGCTGCGGCAGAAAATGAACTGAAAAAAGACGGCGAGGTGACGGATAAATGAAAATGACCTACATCGGAAGAGGACAAACAGCAGTAATGCTCACCCTTTTTGGAGTCATATTCTGCGTGCTGAACACATCGCTGCCCGATATGGGAACATCACTTGCAGATATATCCGTCTCGGTAATGATACTTGCGGTAATGATTATCCCCCTTGCAATTTTGTCAATGAGCGGAGAAAAAAGCGTCCCCGAAATGTGTGCAGAAAAGTTCGGCTTTATCGGACGAGTAGTAAATATCCTCTTTTTCATCTATTTCATTACCGCCGCCGCCGATATCCTGAAACGGTTCAGCGAATTTGTCTCCGAGCGATATTTCCCCGAAGCAAATACTGCAGTCTGCATACTGATGCTTGGTGCAGTCTGTATCTATATCGCTCATACGGGAGTAGAAACGGTCTGCCGAATGAGTACGGTGCTTTTATTTATGCTCTGTGTCCTGTCGGTCATATTTCTCCTCGGAGCGTGGAAAGATATCCTCGCTTTTGACTGCACAAGCGTCACCGTCCCGAAGCTTTCTCTGCAAAGGGGATTCGGCGGATTATTCACCATAGGAGCCGCAGGCTGTACCTGCCTATGTGTAATGTGCGGCGGAATGGGAAAGCGCACCCGAAGCGGGGCATTTGGGGGGATAGCCGCAATGCTTGCCGCTGCCGTTCTTATAACAGCCGCCGTATATATGACCTTAGGCGGATATGTCAGCGTTTCCGAATACCCTCTTGCGGACAGCGTGATATACGCTGCAAGGGATAGAACATTCCGCAATGACGGACTGTTTTTCAGCCTCTGGACAGTAATGTGTGCGGCAGTCATATCACTTCTCTGCGCCTGCGGAGGACATTCGCTGAGACAAGCAATTCCGGCTGTAAAAGTCGAGGGTCTTATAGGTGGCATAACGGCAGTAATATGTGCTTTTTCCGAATTGTATTTCGACCTCACATTCTGCAAAATGATATATGAAAATCCTCTGCCGCCCTTTATCCTCACAGCCGCCGTACCCCTTCTGCTGCTCATATTCGGGAAAGGAAAAAGCAAATGAAAAAAGTGATATTATTTTTTGCGGCAATGCTCATAATGCTCTGCCTTGCCGCCTGCACAGCCGTACAGGTAAACGAGAGAATGTTCGTCTCACTTATGGGTATAGAGGAGGACGACGGACTCTATTATCTCACGATCCAGGCATACAGCAGTACCGATACAAATTCCGAAGCTCCAGTTCCCGAGTATCGTGTATATTCGGGAACGGGCAGAAGCTTTTACGAGGCAGCTGATATGATAATGCGCCAAAGCGGCAGAGATCTTTTTTTCGGCCATTGCAGCTGTGTATTTGCGGACGACGATGTCATACGTGACAAGGAAAAGCTGAAAATGCTTGCAGGGGAGAGGATATCTCCCGGCTGTCCCGTCATATATTCCAACGACCCGAGAGCAGAAGCGGACAGAAAGGACGAAAACGATGAGCCTATAGGCTCAGATGTAATAATCTCGGGAATTGAAAGATACGCCGCCGTGGGCCTTTACAGCGAGGTAACTCTACGTGATGTCATAGCCGCCGACAGCACAGAAGGCGTAATAATTTTACCCCTGTCCGATAAAGGGATATCAGGCTCTGCGGCTGTGAATACAACGGGCGAAACCACTCTCCTCGATCTGTCCGAGACCGCCGCACTAAATCTCCTTCGGGGCGAAAAGGGCGTTCGTATGAGCGTTCTCGGAGGAAGTCTCAGCATTAGGGTAAAAGATAAAAGCGTTTATTTCAGACAAGGAGATAATTCGGGAGAATATAACATATCCATAAAAGCCGAAGGCGTTCTTTCCGAGCTTGGAAAAACCGAATGCCTTGATGAATACCAAAAAGAAGCGGAAAAAATAATCTCGGGTTCAGCCGAAGCCATATGCGAAAAAGCCTTTGAGGACGGCTTTATTGCGGCAATATTTCCGAGGGAATACTCTCTTGCCGCAGGTTTTGACAACGTGATTTTTTCTGTCGATACCGAAATGACCCTCACCACAATTCAGCGTTAACTCATATTCCCGATATTTAATATTATAGCACAAACGCTCTGATTTGTCAAGCACAAATCGAACAAAAGTTCAATATTGTATACTTGCACAAATGTGCCACACAAAATGCGACACAAATGCACAAAAAATTGGCTGTTCATCATTTCCGTGAACAGCCGAAAAAATTGCCGTAAAATATCAGAACGCCACAAACCCGCCTGTCGTCTCCACAGGAGCGCAGGAAAGAAGATAATCCTTGTTTCGCTGATAACCCATTTTAGCGATCTCCGACTCCACCGCATATTCCGCAGTTTCGGGAGTGTTGTTCTCTCTCGACAGATGCCCGAGAATAAAGCGAGTAGTGCCGCTTCCGATAAGCTCAGCGCAGAAGCTGCCGCAGTCGATGTTTGATAGATGCCCTCTGTCCGAGCGTATCCTTGCCTTGAGATATGCAGGATAACCGCCGTTTCTGAGCATCACCGGGTCATAGTTAGCCTCAATAAGCACCGCCGAACATCCCTTAATTCCGTTTCTCACCTCATCGCTCACATATCCCAGATCTGTGCATACAGCACAGCTCACATTATCTTCAAATGTGATACGAAATCCGCAAGGCTGGACAGCGTCGTGAGAAATTGGAAAACAGGAGACCCTAATTCCGCCCAGATCCACATATTCCTTGATATCTTCAGCCCTTGAAGAAATAAGCCCCATATCGTAAAGCGTGTCAAGAGTGCCGCTCTGTGAATAAACGGGTATACCTGTTTTCTTAGTCAGCACCCGAAGTCCCTTAACGTGGTCATTGTGGTCGTGAGTGATAAACACCGCCTTGACGCAGCCTATATCAAGGGCGTTCAGCGCCAATGCGTTCTTTATCTTTGTGAACGAGGCACCGCAGTCGATAAGAACGCCCTCGCTGCCCGAGCCTACATATGTACAGTTTCCGCTGCTTGAAGAAAACAGGGGATAAATCCTTGGCATATAAATTCTCCTTAAAGTCCGCTTTCGTGACTGTTCTCCGCCTGCTTCTCAGATTGCTTTATGGCAACAAGAGTGTAGCTTGTGCCTCGCTTCTGAACAACATAATCCACATACTTCTCGGGAGATGGCGCCTCGTCCGAGGTCAGGGTCAGCCAGGCAGGGGTAGGTGAAACATAGCCAACAGTAAGAGTGTAGCTCTCTCCAACCTTGCTTATTGACTCGATGTAAGGCGAGTATGTGAAAAACTTGGGATTTTCGGGAATGCGGTAAGAGCTTATCTCCCCGTCATAGTAGAATGAAATATCTGCCGAAGCGATGGTCATATGGTTTATGGTAAGACCCGAACCGAAAAGCTTAGCGGCGTGCTGCTCGATGTCAACCTCGGGAACTATGAGATAATCAAAATCAAGCTCATACTTGCTTTTGTCCTCATACAGAATGATATCCCACACCGCCGCCGAGATAATGGTCTCGTTCTTGAGCTTTGTGGTAGCGTCAAATGAGGGCGGGTCGCAGATAACAACGGGATATATGAACTTTGCAAACTCGTTTTTCTGGTCGGTGTTGTCGATAATGTTTTTTACCTTGTCCGAAACAAAGCCAACCGTGGAAATAAGACCTATCGCCGCAAGAATAATGAAAATTAGTCCCACGATAAAGTGAAATGCGCTTTTGTTTTTGGGCTTTACAGCTTCGTTGCTGCTTTCTTCCAGCTCGGACATTTCGCTTATCTCTGAAATATCCTCGTCAAGAGCGGAGTCAAGCATATCAATGATATCGCCGTTTTTCTTTTCCTCGGAGCGTTTATCCTTTTTCTTCATAGTCCTGTCCTTATCTGATCTGACCGTTTCCGTCGATCAGGTACTTGTTTGATGTTATCTCGTAAAGTCCCATAGGACCTCTTGCGTGAAGCTTCTGAGTGGAAATGCCGATCTCAGCGCCGAAGCCGAACATACCGCCGTCTGTAAATCTTGTTGAAGCATTTACATAAACGCAGGCGGAGTCTACTTCTGTCTTGAATTTTTCCGCATTAGCAAGGTCATTTGTAACGATACATTCCGAGTGACCCGTTGAGTATTTTCCGATGTGTTCAATAGCCTCGTCAATGTCATTTACGACCTTAACAGCCATAATGTAATCGCCGAATTCCGTCGCATAATCCTCCTCGGTGGCAGGAACAACGCAGTCACCGAGAATACGAACAGTTTCGGGACAGCCTCTCAGCTCCACATTATGCTGGTCAAGCCTTGCCTTAACCGCAGGGAGGAATTTTTCGGCAATATCCTTGTGAACAAGCAGGGTCTCAAGTGCATTGCATACCGAAGGGCGCTGGGTCTTTCCGTTGTCGGTGATGTTAACGCCCATTTCTATGTCTGCACTCTTGTCAATGTAAATGTGGCAGTTGCCCGTACCCGTTTCGATAACGGGAACCGTGGCATTCTGAGTAACAGCCTTGATAAGTCCCGCACCGCCTCTGGGAATGAGCAGGTCAAGATACTTGCTGCATTTCATAAGCTCTGTGGTTACCTCTCTTGTGGTGTCGTCCACGAACTGGATTATATCCTTGGGAAAGCCGGCTTCGGCAACGGCTTCACGCATAATGTTGCATATGCATTTGTTGGAGTTGTACGCCTCCTTGCCGCCTCTGAGAATGACCGCATTGCCTGTTTTAAGGCAGAGAGTTGCAGCGTCAGCAGTAACATTGGGACGTGACTCATAGATCATTCCTATAACACCCATTGGAACTCTCACCTTTGTAATTCTCATACCGTTGGGACGAACAGAACCGCTGTCCACCTTTCCGATGGGGTCCTCAAGCTTGATAAGCTCCTCGATAGCCGAAGAAATGCCCTTTATCCTGTCCTCGTTGAGCATAAGTCTGTCCTGCATAGAAACGGACATACCATTTTCACGGGCAGCTTTAAGGTCGGCGGCATTTGCCTCGATTATCTCGTCCGAACGCTTTACAAGCGCCTCGGCAATTTTTGCAAGAGCAGCATTTTTTTTCACGGTATCTGCGGAGATAAGCGACTTCTTTGCGGCGGCAGCATTTGCGCCTAAAGTTTCAATGTAAGTCATAGCATTAGTCCTCCCTTATTTGTTTGCAAGGAAAACCGTTCCCACGGATTTTCCGTCAAAAAGATCGTAAAGAATATCGGGGTTCCTTCCGTTGACGATAGCCATATCAAAGCCTGCTTCCATAGCTATCTCGGCAGCATTTATCTTGGTTATCATACCTCCGCTGCCCAGACCCGAAACAGCGTCACCTGCCAGCGCCCTTATCTTATCATCGATTTTTTCAACAACTGGAATAAGCTTTGCGTCAGGATTTGAGCGTGGGTCACCGTCAAAAAATCCGTCAATGTCCGACATAATTACAAGCAGGTCTGCGTGGCAGAACATTCCAACGTGAGCCGCAAGGGAATCATTCTCGCCCACCGCAAGCTCCAGCTCATCAATAGCAACGGTGTCGTTCTCGTTTACAACGGGAATGATGTTGTGCTCGATAAGCTTGTAGAATGTGTTCTCAACATTATTCTTTCGGGGAGTTTCAAGAATGTATCTTGTAAGCAGTATCTGAGCCACATTCAGATTATATTCACCGAAAAGCTTGTCATACATATACATAAGCTCGCACTGACCCACAGCGGCACACGCCTGCTTCATAGGCGTGTCGGTGGGTCTTTCTCTCAGACCCATTTTAGACATTCCGAGACCGATAGCTCCCGAGGATACAAGAATTATCTCACGACCGCTGTTCTGAATGTCCGCAAGAGTCTTGACGAGTCTCTCCATTCTGCGGATATTGAGCCTGCCCGTTTTGTGGGTAAGGGTGGTAGTACCCACCTTGATAACTATTCTTTTTTTAGTGCTGATATCAAACATATATAAAACCTGTCTTTCGTTAGTTTACTTTGTTTTTGGGAGCACCGTCAATAAAGCTCCGAAGATTATCAACAGCTGCGGCGATGAGACGTTCTCTTGTCTGAACAGGCGCCCACGCCACGTGGGGAGTGATAATGCAGTTTTTAGCTCCAAGCAGGGGATTGTCTGCTTTCATCGGCTCAGTTTCCACAACGTCCAGCCCCGCACCCGCAATAACGCCGCTGCTAAGCGCTTCTGCAAGGTCATTTTCATTCACCACAGGACCTCTTGAAGTGTTTATTATGTAAGCGGTCGGCTTGCAGAGACGTAACCTTTCCAAATTCACAAGCCCCTTTGTTTCCTCGGTAAGGGGACAATGGAGCGATATGAAATCGGCGCACTTAAATACTTCCTCGGTCGAAACGAAGCTTACGCCCTCCGCTGTTTTTGGAGTACGGGTCGAAGCAATTACATTCATTCCGAATGCCCTTGCAATACGAGCCACCGCCGAGCCAATGCTGCCGAATCCAATAATTCCCATAGTCATTCCGGAAAGCTCAAAGGTGGGAATGGTGAAGTATGAAAATGTGTCCGACCGCACCCAGCCGCCGCTCTGAACATCGGCATTGTAATCAGCCGTGCGGCTTGCAAAATGAAGCACATAGGAAAACACCTGCTGAGCCACCGCCGAGGTGGAATATGCAGGAACATTGCAGACTGTTATGCCAAGCTCTGCCGCCGCCTTTATATCCACATTGTTAAATCCCGTAGCACACAGACCGATGTATCGGAGGTTAGGGCATTTTTCCATGATCTCACGTGTAAAAACGGTTTTGTTGATAATGACCGCCTCTGCGTCACCCACCCTTTCGGCAACCTTGTCCTGAGGGGTGAGAGGATAACCGGTCACCTGACCCAGAGTCTTGAACCCGTCAAGAGAAACATCGCCCTGAGAAACGGTCTTTTCTTCAAGCAGAATGATCTTCACAGCAATTCTCCTTATTCACTTTTATCGGTATCGTCATTGCTGTCAGTCTCCTCGGAAACAGCTTTTTCCCCGTCACTTTCCTCCGCTTTTTCAGCGGCTTCATTCTGAGCCTTTTCCGCCGCCGCAGCAGCCTTTGATACCTTTGCCATATCAACTATCGTAAGCACCAGCAGTATCATTTCCTCAAGCCCTAAAATGTAGAAATATGGCTTTTCCTTGCATACATATACAAACAGAGTAGAGATTATACCCACCAGCATATACAGCTCATAAGTGTACTTCCGCTTTTTGTAGCAGAGTATCAGCAGGATAACGCTGATAATTACAAAGCCGATATGGATACTGAGGGGCAGGGGGAATATTATAGAATGTTGCATCATAAAAACAAGCGTCCTTTCAGAAATGCAATTTTGCAATAATATTTATAGTATAGCACAATCGGAGAGGCATTTCAATAGCCTTGATGTAAAAAAATAGATGTTTGGAAAATTTTTTCATAAATACTTCACAGCGGCAGCGTATAAAAATATACTTCCAAAAATAAAAACGGTTGACGGAAAAAGAAAAAAGTGATATAATATTTTTAACATAAAATTTTCCGTATAAGGGGGACGTCAGTATGAATAAATTCAGCTTAAAAAGGATATCGGCGGCTATGATAATATGTTTGTCATTGACCGCCTGCGGAGAAAAATCTGAACCTATACCCGAGTTGTCGGAAACAAGTACAGTCACAGCTTCCGAAGTATCCGAAAGCTCAGAAACAAGCGGCGAAGCTGACGAAAAAGAGGACTTCTTCGGTGAGGATTACGACCCATTTGCCGATGATTACGACCCCTACGGAGGGGGAGGAGCCTCTACAGTTACCGCCGATTCTTTAAAAATTGCCGAAAGCGAACAAACTCAGACTACAAAGTCAACAGAGAAACATAAGGAAACGGACAAGCCTGCTCAGACCGCCGAGACAACGGCTGTAAATACTACCTCAAAGCCGCCTGCGGAAACATCTTCTGCAACACAAAGCACAAAGACCGAGACGGGGTCTGCTTCGGAAGAAAAGGCTTCCGAGGACGTGGAGCTTGTAATATCCGTCCCCAACGGCTGGAATGACGGAACAGCGGATTATTCTCAGATAGACGGCTCCGTTAAAAACAAGTCCTCGGGAAGCGTTGAGGGCTGGACAGCAACAATTTATGTGGGAAAATCGGCAACAGTTGAGCAGTCCTGGAACTGCGGTATTGAGCTTAAAGGCGGCAAGATGACCGTCACCCCCGTTGAGCATAACAAAACAATTTCATCGGGAGGAGAAGGGACCTTCGGAATGATACTCAAAAACCCCGGGGACATTGATACGGACAAGGCTAAGCTTGTTTGCTCAATGGGCGCATTTGCCGCATCATCATCCGGCAGCAGCGGTTCAAATTCAAACGGTACTCCTCTCGACGCACCAGTACAGGCAAAGGATGTTCCTGCTCCCACCACCGACGACTGGCTTTCGGTAAAGGGCAATAAAATAGTTGACAGCAGCGGCAGGGAGGTATGGCTCACAGGTGTGAACTGGTTCGGCTACAATACAGGCACAAATACCTTTGACGGCTTGTGGACCTGCGACCTCAACACATCTATAAAGTCCATTGCCGACCACGGATTCAATCTTCTGAGAGTGCCCATTTCTGCGGAGCTTATCAATAACTGGGCTGACGGAAATTATCCCACCGCAAATTTCAATCATGCGACAAACTCTTATCTTGTGGATATGAACAGCCTTGAGATATTTGACTATGTCATAGGTCAGTGCAGAGCCAACGGCATCAAGATAATGATAGATATCCACAGCGCAAAGACCGACGCTATGGGTCATATGAAAAATATGTGGTATGAGGGCAATGTGACTGAGAAAGACTACCTCGCCGCACTTTCCTGGATGGCAGAGCGTTATAAAAACGATGATACCATTATCGCATATGACCTGAAAAACGAACCTCACGGCAAGGCAAACGAAAGCCCCCGAGCAAAGTGGGACAACAGCAAGGACAGCGATAACTGGAAATACGTGGCAGAAAAGGCTGCAAAGGCAGTTCTCAGCAAAAATCCCAACGTTCTCGTAATGGTTGAGGGCATTGAGATATATCCTTCCGACATCATGAGCAACGGTGATTTCAGTTCTACAAACCCGTCAGATTATTATTCAACCTGGTGGGGCGGCAATCTTCGTGGAGTAAAGAATGACCCCATCGACCTTGGCAAATATCAGAACAAGCTTGTCTACTCACCCCACGATTACGGTCCCGCTGTATATCAGCAGGAGTGGTTCAAGGGGGACTATACCTATAAATCCCTTTACAGGGACGCTTGGTACGACAACTGGTTCTACATTCAGGACGAGAATATCGCACCTCTTCTTATCGGCGAATGGGGCGGATTTATGACCCAGCCCAATCTCAAGTGGATGACCTACCTCAGACAGTTTATCAAGGAAAATCGTATCAATCACACCTTCTGGTGCTTCAATGCCAACTCGGGAGATACGGGAGGACTTGTTAAGGACGATTTCACCACATGGGACAATGAAAAATACGAATTTGTAAAGGAAGTTCTCTGGCAGGAGGACGGCAAATTCGTAGGTCTCGACCACGAGATACCCTTAGGCTCAAACGGCAAGGCTTTGGGCAAATAAAAAAATTCGGGAGCTTCACATATGAGCGGATTTGATACATTTGAAAAGCTTGGAGACGGCTGCGAGATATGCGTTACCGAGGAGCATACCTTCGGAACGGACGCATTTCTCCTTGCGGATTTTGCAAGGGCAAGGCACAAGGATATCGTCTGCGATCTGGGCACGGGCTGCGGGATAATCGCAGTTCTTGAAAAGCTCAGATATGCGCCTAAAAAGGTTTACGGAATAGATATCCAGGAGCAGGCGATACAGCAGTTTAAAGTGACGGTAGAGCGCTCCTCCCTTGAGGACGTTTACCCTCTGCATATGGATCTGAGATCACTCACAAAGGAAGCCCCTCTTGACATATGCGACCTTGTGACCTGCAATCCGCCATATAAAGCGTACAAAGCAGGCATAGAAAGCGAGCTTGATGCTCACAAGATAGCAAGGCACGAGATACTCTGCAATATAAACGATGTCTGCGCCGCTGCAAAAAGGCTTCTGAAATTCGGCGGCAGGCTGTGCATATGCAACCGCCCCGAACGTCTTGCGGACGTTATTGCGGCAATGCGTTCAAACGGTATCGAGCCGAAAAATCTCAGGTTCGTGTCCAAGTCACCCGACAGCGCCCCCTGGCTTTTTCTTATTGAGGGGCGAAAGGGCGGCGGCGCATTTATGAAGGTAATGCCTCAGCTTTACATCAGCGGTACGGGCGGCGTAAGTCCCGAGCTGGCGGCGATATACGGTCATTATTCGGAAAATTCGGTGAAAGGGGAGTAAGCTGTGTCGGGAAAGCTTTATGTTGTGGGTACGCCTATCGGCAACCTTGAAGATATAACATACCGTGCGGTGAGAATATTGTCGGAGGTGGATTTTATCTGTGCCGAGGACACAAGAGTAACGGTGAAGCTTCTCAATCATTTTGAGATAAAAAAGCCGCTTCTCAGCTACCACGAGCATTCCGCAGCACACGTGTCGGATAATATAATAGAAAGACTCCAAAACGGCGAAAGCTGCGCAGTTGTCACAGACGCAGGAATGCCCTGCATTTCCGACCCTGGGGAGGACTTGGTGAGAATGTGTCGTGACCTTGACATTCCCGTAGAAGCGGTACCGGGGCCTACCGCAATGGCAACTGCGGCGGCAGTATGCGGCATACCCGCATCACGTTTTGCATTTGAAGGCTTTCTTTCCGTCACAAAGAAGCAGAGATTTGCACATCTTAAAGCTGTGGCGCAGGACACTCATACCCTGATATTTTACGAAGCTCCCCATAAGCTGAGAACTACTCTTGAGGATATGCTGAAATACTTCGGAGACAGGCGGATATCCATATGCAGAGAACTTACAAAAATTCACGAGGAGGTAATGCGGACGACCCTTTCCGAGGCTATAAGCTACTATGAGACAAATTCGCCCAGAGGTGAATATGTCCTTGTAGTAGAGGGCGCAGGGGAGGATAATTCGGAGAAAGATTACACCCTTGAGGACGCAGTAAAGCTTGCAAAGGAGCTTACCGAAAAGGGCATAAAGCTTACCGATGCGTGCAAAGAAGCTGCCTCGGTGACGGGAATAAAAAAGAACGATATATATTCCGCTCTGATGTAATTTTTCGGGCGGATAAATGCAAAGATAAAGCTTTGTCAGCATTTTTTGTTGAAAATGCTCAAAAAATATGAAAGAATTTTTTTGCAAAATTGCATTTTTAATCTTGCAAAATGAAAAAAATAATGTTATAATAGTTTCAGGCTTTATGCGAAAGGGAGATTTGGCATAAGTTGAATTTATTTGGGAGGTTTTTAACAATGGCGTTAAAAAACAAGTATCTTATTGATTTACTCGAGACAGTAAAGAAGCGCAATCAGGGCGAGCCCGAATTTATTCAGGCTGTTACAGAGGTTATCGAAACCCTTGAGCCTGTTATCGACAGAAGACCCGACCTCGTTGAGGCAGGCGTTCTCGACAGACTCGTTGAGCCTGAGAGACAGATCGTTTTCCGTGTTCCCTGGGTCGACGACAACGGCAAGGTTCAGGTAAACCGTGGCTTCAGAGTACAGTTCAACTCTGCTATCGGTCCTTACAAGGGCGGTATCAGACTTCACCCTTCCGTATATATCGGTATCATCAAGTTCCTCGGCTTCGAGCAGGTATTTAAGAACAGCCTTACCACCCTTCCCATGGGCGGCGGCAAGGGCGGTTCCGACTTTGACCCCAAGGGCAAGAGCGACGGAGAGGTTATGCGTTTCTGCCAGAGCTTTATGACTGAGCTCTGCAAGCACATCGGCGCAGACACCGACGTTCCCGCAGGCGATATCGGTACCGGCGCAAGAGAGATAGGCTATATGTTCGGTCAGTACAAGAGACTCCGCAACGAGTTCACAGGCGTTCTCACAGGTAAGGGACTTACCTACGGCGGTTCTCTCGCAAGAACAGAGGCTACAGGCTATGGTCTCTGCTACTTCACAGACGAAATGCTCAAGGCTAACGGCAAGTCCTTCCAGGGCAAGACCGTTGTTATTTCCGGTTCCGGAAACGTTGCTATCTACGCTACAGAGAAGGCTACAGCTCTCGGCGCAAAGGTAGTTGCACTTTCCGACTCCAACGGCTACATCTACGATCCCGACGGAATTGATCTCGCTTGCGTAAAGCAGCTTAAGGAAGTTGAGAGAAAGAGGATCAAGGAGTACGTTGCTACTCATCCCAAGGCAACATATACTGAGGGCTGCAAGGGCATCTGGACTATCAAGTGCGATATCGCTCTTCCCTGCGCAACTCAGAATGAGATCGACGGCGAGAGCGCTGAGATCCTCGTAAAGAACGGCTGCTGGTGTGTATCCGAGGGCGCTAATATGCCTTCTACTCCCGAGGCTATCAATACTTACCTTGCAAATGGTATCCTCTATGGTCCCGCTAAGGCTGCTAATGCAGGCGGTGTTGCAACTTCCGGTCTCGAAATGAGCCAGAACAGCGAGAGACTTTCCTGGACATTCGAAGAGGTTGACGCTAAGCTTCACGGCATTATGGTTTCCATCTTCAAGGCTTGCGAGAGCGCAGCTAAGGAGTATGGTATGGAAGGCAACTATATGGCAGGCGCAAACATTGCAGGCTTCCTCAAGGTTGCTGAGGCTATGAAGGCTCAGGGCTGCGTTTGATTTTAGATCACGCTTTCTGTAATATAAACTGATAGATCCCTTTACAGCGGTCATCTGCTGTAAAGGGATTTTTTGCATTATTTCACCGGTCCCGTCATAATAATTATTAAGATAGTCCGGACAAATTCCGGAACAAGGCTGATTATAGGAAAGGATAGGGCTTTTATATGGGATTTGAATTTTCAAGATACAGGACAGCGGTTTTCTCTGCTCTGGCAGTTCTGGCTTCGGCGGCTATGATACATTATGCTGTGGAAAAAATTGACAGCGCTGTGTACGTAAATACGGGAGAAGCTGATATGGGCGGCAGGATAATCGTGCTTGACTGCGGACACGGCGGAATGGACGGCGGCTGCTCCACCGCAGACGGCATAACGGAAAAGGGCATAAACCTGAATATAATGCTTTCCGTCCGTGATATGTGCAGGCTGTACGGCTACGACACCGCCGTAACACGTGACAGGGATATTTCCATTCACGACAGCGGGGTTACCGGAGTGCGCAATCAGAAGGTGTCGGATATGGAAAACAGGCTTGAGCTTTTCAATAAATTTCCCGACGCTGTTTGCCTGTCCATTCATCAGAATACATATACCGACCCTAAATTCAGCGGTGCGCAGATGTTTTATTCCGCTACAAATCCGGAAAGCGAACGCTTTGCCTTAATACTGCAAAACAAGTTTGTCCAAAATCTCCAGCCTGAAAATATGAGAGAGACAAAGCTTTGCGGAAAAGAGCTGTATCTGTGCTATTTCTGCAACAACCCTGCGGTGATGGCAGAATGCGGATTTCTCTCAAATCCCGAGGAAGCGTCCAAGCTCACAAACGAAGCTTATCAGCAGCAGGTGGCATACACCCTGTTCTCGGGACTGAACGAATTTATAAACTGAGTAAAAAATGTGTTTTTAAAATGTGAAATGCGCTGCGGGACATTGACCTGCGGCGCATTTTTGCATAATTTGCATTTTATCTATTGAAAAAAATGAGACATTATGATATAATAAAAATATATAGGTAACATCTAAAAACCCCTGTACAAAAAAGAAAAAAAGTGGTAAAATAGAGATATGAAAATAAGACAGATAGGGTTCTTTGATGAGGAGAACCGATACAAGAAATTAACAGAATTAGGCGATCCGCTGGAGAAACT
>NZ_JBNMJV010000008.1:0-88231 GCF_050874005.1 Huintestinicola sp. | reverse complement strand
TGTTGCCGACGGTATTTTTGAAATCTTAAAAACGGTTAAATCGGGTATTGGCACATTCTTTTCTTTGCCCGATTGTAGCACTCAATTGTCTCTGTTTTCTGATTCGGATGCGTCAAGGCTGAATTTTGGGGAAACTTAAACTGCAAAAATATTGACATAAAGGGAAAAGTCTGCTATAATGTTACTGTAATGCGGCTTATTGCCGAGGTGAATAAATTTTTGATCTTGAAATGAGGAATTTAAATGTCTGCAAATATCGTTATCGGCACCCAGTGGGGCGATGAGGGCAAGGGCAAGGTAATAGATATCCTTGCTTCCCGTGCTGATGTTGTTGTCCGTGCTCAGGGCGGAAACAACGCAGGTCATACCGTTGCCAGCGGCGGCGAGACCTAC
Organism: Huintestinicola sp.; assembly: GCF_050874005.1. Taxonomy (GTDB): domain Bacteria; phylum Bacillota; class Clostridia; order Oscillospirales; family Ruminococcaceae; genus Huintestinicola. The sequence goes on along the minus strand of NZ_JBNMJV010000008.1, from coordinate 87,838 downwards.
AAGCTCCATCTTATCCCCTCGGGTATTCTCTATAAAGACACCCTCTGCCTTATCGGCGCAGGCGTGGTTCTCGACCCTAAGGACCTGCTTGGCGAGATAGACTCCCTTTCCGCAAGAGGAATTACCTTTGACAATCTGAAGATCGACCCCAGAGCACATATCATTATGCCCTGGCATATCGCTCTTGACGGTCTTTCCGAGCAGTTCAGAGGCAATAAGGACATTGGTACAACTCACAGAGGTATCGGTCCTACCTATATGGACAAGTACGAGAGAAGCGGTCTGCGCTTCTATGACCTAGTTCACCCCGACATTTTCAGAGAAAAGGCAAAGAGCGTTGGCGAGCTGAAAAATGCCATTATCACAAAGGTATACGGCGGCGAAGCTATTGACCTTGACAAGGTGATCGAGGAATACATCGGCTACGGACAGCGCCTTGCAAAGTTTATGGACGACGTTTCCGTTCTCACCTATGAGGCTAAGAAGGCAGGCAAGACAATTCTCTTTGAGGGCGCACAGGCAACTCTCCTTGACATCGACTTCGGAACATACCCTTATGTTACCTCCTCCCACCCCCTGTCCGCAGGCGTGTGCACAGGTACGGGCGTAGGTCCTATGGTGATCGACGGCATTTACGGCGTTGCCAAGGCTTATACCACAAGAGTGGGCAAGGGTCCCTTCCCCACCGAGCTTAACGATGAGACAGGCGATTATATCCGCAACAAGGGCGGAGAGTTCGGCACAATTACGGGCAGACCCAGAAGAACAGGCTGGTTCGACTCGGTTATCGTCCGTCACGCTGTAAGAGTAAACGGCCTTTCCTCCCTCGTTATCAACAAGCTTGACACCCTTGCAGGTCTTGATACTCTGAAGATCTGTGTTGCATACAAGAAGCCCGACGGCTCTGTTATCAGGGATTTCCCTCCCACACTTGAGGGCCTTGAGGGCTGCGAGCCTGTTTACGAGGAATTCCCCGGCTTTAACGAGGATATTTCCGGCTGCAGAAAGTTCGAGGAGCTTCCCGAGATATGCCGCAAGTATATCGCACGCCTTGAGGAGCTTTGCGAGTGTCCTATCAGTATGGTAGGCGTTGGCCCCGACAGAGAGCAGGTAATTGAGAGATAACACAGCTCTCCGACTTTATTCTTTATAATTTATTCGTTATTCATTATTCTTTCTATGACGGATAATGACTGTTCGGCAGATTTGCATTTATCGGGGCGGAAGTGTATTTTTCGCCCCGATTTTTGCGCTTAACGACCTGCGGCGAGACGTTCTGAAATTTTTTCGGGCAGCAGACAGGCGGCTCGGCAATGCTTGTTTCAATGAATTACAAACCGGAAATTCGCAGAATTAAATTCCTCTGCCGTGGCGCAGCCCGGAGTAAAACCGAAAAAATTTTTAACCTTATTCCACAGAATGGACAGATCGAATTTTATAACGGACCATTATTTAAGGATATTCTGCCGGGTCATATCTGTAAAAAATGCAAAACAATGACACTTGATCACAGCGAATATGTCGATGAATAGTGGTAATAGACAGCATTGCAATTGACATTCTCCACAATATGTGATATAATAGTAACATAATTTCAAGCCCCGAAAGGATGTTATAAACAATGAAGGATACAAGCACCTACGAATCACCCTTCTGCACAAGATACGCAAGCAAGGAAATGCAGTATATTTTCTCCGCCGACAAGAAATTCACCACCTGGCGCCGTCTCTGGGTGGCACTTGCAAGAGCGGAAATGAAGCTTGGTCTCCCCGTAACACAGGAGCAGGTAGACGAGCTTGAGGCAAATATCGACAATATCGACTACGAGTGCGCCGCCGAGCGTGAGAAGCTTGTGCGCCACGACGTAATGGCTCACGTCTACACCTACGGACAGGTCTGCCCCAAAGCCGCAGGAATAATCCACCTGGGCGCAACCTCCTGCTACGTTGGCGACAATACCGACATCATCGTTATGAGAGACGCAATGCATGTAATACTCAAGAAGCTTGTCACCGTTATCGCACAGCTTTCCGACTTTGCAGAAAAGTATAAGGATATGCCTGCCCTTGCATATACCCACCTCCAGCCCGCCCAGCTCACTACCGTGGGCAAGAGAGCCACACTCTGGATAAACGAGCTGCTTATGGACCTTGATGAACTTGAGTACAGAATAAAGAACCTGAAGCTTTTAGGCTCCAAGGGCACCACAGGCACCCAGGCTTCCTTCAAGGAGCTTTTCGAGGGCGACTCTGCCAAGGTCAAGGAGCTTGAGAGAATGATCGCCGAGGAAATGGGCTTTGACGCCGTTGTACCCGTTTCCGGTCAGACCTATTCCAGAAAGATAGATTCACAGATAGTAAACACTCTCGGAAATATCGCCCAGTCCGCAATGAAATTTGCCAACGATATGAGAATACTCCAGAACTTCAAGGAAATGGAAGAACCCTTCGAGAAAAATCAGATAGGCTCCTCCGCAATGCCCTACAAGAGAAATCCTATGCGCTGCGAGAGAATAACCGCTCTTGCACGATACCTTATCATCGACACCCTGAACCCCGCCTTCACCTCGGGCACACAATGGTTCGAGAGAACTCTCGATGACTCCGCAAACAAGAGAATATCCGTAGCCGAGGGCTTCCTTGCCTGCGACGCTATCCTTAACATTATGATAAACGTCACCGCAAATCCTGTAGTATACCCCAAGGTAATACGCCAGAGAATAATGAGAGAGCTTCCCTTTATGGCTTCCGAGAACATTATGATGGACGCAGTAAAGAAAGGCGGCAACCGTCAGGAACTTCACGAGAAGATACGCACCTACGCAATGGAAGCAGGAAAGAAGGTCAAGGAAGAGGGCCTCGAAAACGACCTTATCGAGCGTATCCTTGCAGACCCCTCCTTTGGTCTCAAGCGTGAGGATATCGAAGCAGTCCTTGTCCCCGAGAACTATACAGGCAGAAGCTCCGAGCAGGTCACAGAGTTCCTTGAGGAGTGCGTAAAGCCCGTGCTTGAAAAGTATAAGGACCTTACTCACGAGTCCGCCGAGATAAACGTATAATAAAATCCATTTTTCCGTCCTGTCATACGGCAGGGCGGATTTTTTTCCGCCGACAATGTTATTATAGCACATTTGTTTTGAAATGTCAAGTGATTTTAAAACAAAAGTTCTTGCTCAAATAAATTTCGTATATCTGCACAAAAAATCCCCTAATAATTTTCGGAATGAAACTCTGCGCACCGCCCATACCGCCTCAAATTGGGACTTTACAAAACCCGAAAAATGTTATATAATAAAAGTAATATTGTTATATTGTTTTACCGATATCAAAAAGGAAAGGGTTATGCAAATGTTCAGCGATGTAGATAAAAAATACGCCTACACAGGGGACGATCTGGGGGCAAATTACTCAAAGGACAAAACCGTGTTCAAGGTCTGGTCACCCCTTGCCAATGACGCAGCGGTACTTCTGTACAGGACCTGCACTGATGAAAAGCCCTACCGCCGTATGCCAATGGAAAAGAGCAAAAATGGCGTATGGGAAAAGGTCGCTCACGGCGACCTCAACGGGGTATATTACACCTATGAGATACGCCACGACGACATCGTTGAGGAAACGATCGACATCTACGCCCGAAGCGCAGGGGTAAACGGCGCAATGGGAATGGTCATAGATTTAGAGGAAACCAATCCCGCAGGCTGGCATAACTATCACCCGGAGCCAATGGAGTCCTACGCAGACGCAGTAATATACGAAATGCACGTCCGTGATTTTTCCATTGACAAAAGCGGCAACTTCTGCTATAAGGGAAGATTTCTCGCCTTTGTGGAAAAAGGTCTTATCAACAACGCTGGAGACAGCATCGGCATCGACCATTTAAAGGAGCTGGGCATCACCCACGTCCACCTTATGCCCTGCTTTGACTATCAGACCGTAGACGAGTCCGAGCTTCACAAACCTCAGTTCAACTGGGGCTATGACCCTCTTAACTTCAACCTTCCCGAAGGCTCCTACTCCACCAACCCCTATGACGGACGTGCAAGAGTGGCAGAGTTCAAAAGGCTTGTCCACGCCCTCCATTGTCAGGGCATAAAGGTGATAATGGACGTTGTGTATAATCACACCTACGCCACCGCCGACTCGCCATTCAACAAGACCTTCCCAAAGTATTTCTATCGTCTCTGGGGCGCAAACGGGGAATATTTCTCCAACGGCTCAGGCTGCGGCAACGAGGTAGCCACCGAGCGCTTTATGGTGAGAAAATTCATCATAGACAGCCTTGTCTACTGGGCAACGGAATATAAAATAGACGGCTTCCGCTTTGACCTTATGGGACTGTATGACATCGACACCATAAACGAAGCATACGAACGGCTCCACGCCATAAATCCCGATATAATTATGTACGGCGAGGGCTGGACAGGGGGCGACTCACCCCTCTCCGACGCAAAGAGATGTATGAAGCTGAACGCCCGCCACACCCCCAATGTAGCCTATTTCAGCGACGATTTCAGAGACACCGTCAAGGGCAACAACTTTGAGAACCGCAGCAAGGGCTATGTAAACGGCGCACAGGGCGTAGAGGATTACGTGAAGGAAATAATGTGCGGACGTATCCCCCACCCCCAGATACCAAATCTTGACAAATACTCCTGGGCAACATCCCCCTGCCAGACCGTAAATTACGTTGAAGCCCACGACAACCTGACCCTCTGGGACAAGCTTGCCTACACAAATCCCACCGACTCTATCGAAGTAAGAAAGCAAATGGATAAAATGGCAGCGGCAATGGTACTTTTGTCTCAGGGCATACCCTTCATACAGGCAGGACAGGAATTCTTACGTTCAAAGCCCCTCCCCGGCGGCGCATACGACCACAACAGCTACCACTCCCCCGATATCGTCAACAGCCTCAAGTGGGACAGAAAAACAGAGTTCAAGGACGTTTTCGAGTATTACAAGGGGCTTATCGAGTTCAGAAAAGCCCACACCGCCCTGAGAATGTCCACGGTGGAGGATATCGGTAACAATATGAAATTTTTCGACCGCCTCCCCAAAAGAGTGGTGGGCTTCGGACTTTACGGCGACTGCAGTCTCGAAGAGATCGTGGTGTTCCTTAATCCCTCACCCGACACTATCACCCTTCACGCATTCGGGGAGCTGAATGTGTACATTGACGGCGCAAGAGCAGGCAATACTCCGCTCTATACCGTAAACGGCGATTATAATATAGAACCCTATTCCGTAATGGTGCTTGGAAAGCACTACAGCGAACAGGAATAATAAAAGAAAGGACGTAACCAAAATGAAAAGAATACTTGTCTGCGAGGACGAGGACGTTATCAGAGACTTTGTGGTCATAAATCTTAAAAGAGCAGGCTATGACGTGGTTGACGTAAACTGCGGCGAAAAGGCTCTCGAGGTATTTAACGAGGAAAACGGCAATTTCGATATTGCCCTGCTTGACATTATGATGCCGGGCATTGACGGCTTCCAGGTCTGCAAGGAGCTTAGAAAGAAGAGCAGCACCATAGGCATAATAATGCTCTCCGCCAAGACCCAGGAAATGGATAAGGTCAGCGGACTTATGCTTGGCGCCGACGATTACATAACCAAGCCCTTCTCCCCCTCTGAGCTTACGGCACGTATCGACGCCGTTTACCGCAGGGTAAGTATGTCCTTTGTTAAGGAGGAAAAGTCCCCCATCATCACCTCGGGACCCTTCTCCCTGAACACAAAGAGCAGGACTGTGGCAAAGAACGGCGAAAACATCGAGCTTACACAGGTGGAGTATCAGATACTTGAATACTTTATGAACAATCAGAACACCGCCCTCGACCGCACCAGCATTTTAAATCACATCTGGGGCGACGGCTATTTCGGCGACGACAAGATAGTTGACGTTAACATCAGAAGGCTCAGAATGAAGCTGGAGGACGTTCCCTCCAATCCCAAATATATCGCCACCATATGGGGCTTCGGCTACAAGTGGTGCGGCGACGGAAAAGCTGACGAGAAGAAATAAGCAGGGGGGCGGCGGCAATAAAAAGGTCAAGAGCCACCATAACCCGAAGATGGCTTGTCAACAGCTTAGGTGCGATATTTCTTGTGCTTATGAGCGTGCTGCTGGCGTTTTCGGTATTCATAAATTTCTACTATTACAATTCGGCAAAGCAGTATATCAGCTCAAGGCTCAATATGATCTCGGGAATGTTATCCCAGTATTATACGGACAATCCCGCCAGCTTCACCTCCGAAGTGCGCTCCATCGTGGAAAACTGGTCGGAGAAGAATAAAATGGAGCTTATGACCGTAAGCGGCGGCGGACAGGTGTCAATGACCTCCTCGGGCTTTGCCCCCACCTTTGACGTGCTTACCCAGGATTATTACGACGCTCTGGAAAACGGCAGCTCGGGCACATTTACGGGCAGGCTGCCCTCGGGTGAAAAGGTCATAGCCATAAGCATAGTGACCCCCGATACCGCAGGAGAATTTAGTGTTATCCGCCTTGTAGCCTCCACCGAAAGAGTGGACAGGCACATTGCTGCGCTTATAATCATAGCCGCCGTAATATGCGGAGCCATACTTGCACTTATGATGTTCTCGGGAATGTATTTTGTTAAGTCCATCGTAATTCCCGTAAGACAGCTCGGCGCCACCGCAAGGCGATACGCAAGGGGCGATTTCTCGGTGAGAATACCCGTTTCGTCCGATGACGAGATAGGCGAGCTATGCGATATCGTCAACAAAATGGCAGATGAGCTTTCACAGTCGGAAGCAATGCGAAACGAGTTCATCTCGGGCGTTTCCCACGAGCTGAGAACACCCCTCACGGCCATAAAGGGCTGGGCGGAGACCATCGGCTCAATGCCCGACGACAGCGAAACTATCGTCAAGGGAATGAGGGTCATAACTTCGGAAACGGAGCGCCTTTCCCAGATGGTGGAGGAGCTTCTTGACTTTTCACGTATGCAAAACGGCAAATTCACCCTTAACAAGGGCAACGTGGATATCCTTGCGGAGCTTGGAGACGCTGTGCTTATCTATGCGGAGAAGGCGAAAAAAGAAGGCATCGAGCTTGTCTATGCCGAACCCGAAGATCTCCCTGCTGTCTACGGCGACAGAAACAGGCTGAGACAGGTTTTCATAAACGTGATAGACAACGCCATAAAATATTCGGAAAAGGGCGGCCTTGTAACGGTACAGGCTATCCTTGCGGACGAAAATAAGATCGAGATAGAGGTAAGCGACACAGGCTGCGGCATTTCTCCCGAGGACCTGCCAAAGATAAAGACAAAATTCTTCCGTGCAAACCACAACAAGCGAGGCTCGGGCATTGGTCTTGCGGTGGCTGACGAGATAATCACAATGCACAGCGGCACCCTTGAGGTATTCAGCGAACAGGGAATGGGCACCACGGTAGTAATTATGCTGCCCGTAAAGCAGGAGATGAAAAAGTAAATTTGAAATCATGTCTCAAATTCACCAAAAAATCGTTCTACATATTGTGCAAATGTCCAAACATCTGCACAATGTGTTGAAAAATTCTATTTGCAGGAGTATAATATATTTACAATCATCAGCTTTTAGCTGCAGATTGTAATAATTTTGATAGTATACTCTCAGCAGTAGTTGCCCCACCATAAGGGGTCTTACGAGACTGAGAGTATTTTATTTTTGGGAGGCAAAAAAGTGGAACATCAAAGAATTTATACCACTCAGAAACGGATAATGAATACCGCCATTCTTGTTGACGGAGCTTTTTACAGAAAACGTGCCAAACATTACATAGGAGAAGTGACACCAAAGGGACGTGCCGAAGAGCTTGCCGAATACTGCCACAGGCTTCTTAACTCCGACAATCACGAAACAAGAAATTTATATCGCATTTTTTATTACGACTGTCCGCCACTGGATAAGAACATATTTAATCCAATCACCAACAGATCTGTAAACCTTGGAAAAAGTGATGAATACAAATGGATGACAGATTTTCTTCAAGAACTGAAACATCAACGAAAATTCGCATTACGTCTTGGAAGATTAAGCGAAAATGCAATTGAATACAGTCTGAAATATGAATCTCTCAAAAAGCTATTAAACGGAACCATCAATGTTTCAGACATTACCGTTTCCGACTTGTCCTTGAACATTGAACAAAAGGGTGTTGATATGCGAATAGGAGTTGATATCACTTCACTTGCGTTTAAGAAACAGGTAAATCAAATAATTCTGATATCGGGCGACAGTGATTTTGTCCCAGCCGCAAAACAGGCTCGCAGAGAAGGCATAGACTTTCTCCTCAATCCTCTTGGCGCGCCTATCAAAAGCGATTTGTTTGAACATATAGACGGTCTGATAAGCTGGGTCCCCAAAAATTATAAAATAACCCAATCTTAATGATCATCGTCATTTGATCTCCCAAAGGAGGGAATATTCATTGCACAAAATGATACACAGCGACGGGAAGAAGCTATCCCGTGGCTTTGATAAGCTTATGCTTGCGGTGAATATTCCCTCACTTACGGCGGCGACGGCACTTTCCATAATATACCTGCTGATAATACGCCGCAGCGGCGTGCCCGATGATTTTTTCAAGCTGTACATCACCTGTTTTTTTATGACCTGTGCCTACAGCTTCACCGTATCGGTCATAGTTGCGGTTATAACAAATCTGAGGCTTTCGGGGCATAAGAAATACACCTATATCGAAATTCTGGGGGAGCAGATGGTCATATCCCGATACGTGCGAAGTAGTGCAGGAGAAAAGGGACTGACCGTTTACCGCAGGCTGTGGGTAATGGACCTCAGCGATGTGGAGCAGGTGACCTGCACAGGCCGACGGGTCATAATAAAGGGAAAGGCAAGATATTTTGAAGCCCCCGCAAACTGGCTCGACTACTCCTGCACCGAAAACGGACGGGCGGAATTTGACTATCACTGGTATGACGAATACGGCGGAGAAGAGGTCACCCAGGCGTCCTTTCCCGACAGCTTTTTCTATGCGGAAAGAGTGGCACAGCGCATAATTTTCTGCTCCGAAAAGCAGAAGCGAAGAGAAATAAGGCGCAAGGAATTCAGACAGCGAATGCTGGAGATAGCCGCCCGGCGCAGGGCAAGAAAAAAGCCCAAGGAAAGAGTTTTCCGTGGGTACGAGATAGAGCGAAAATTTTAGGCGTGGCGGGTGACGACCCGCAGCGACTGCGTTGGGATATTTTGAAGAACATCTCTTATTTGTGGCACGGTAACTTTCAAAAGCAAAAGTCCGCATTTTTGTTGGGTTTATTTCTTTCCCCTCCCCTTAGGTTGTCCCCTTGCATACTTGCTAACAAATTTAAGCTAAATAAAATAAATACACATACCGCCAAATTACGATTTGTAAGTGCTATTTCCAAAAAAATCTCTCAAAAAAGGAGCGCCTAAAAATGTTTGAAAATCTCAAATACATAAACACCCTTATGAATGAAGCCTTGGAAAAGGACAGCATTGCAGGCGGCAGCGTTGCCGTTATCCATAAGGGCGAAACGGTTTACCTTGAGCATTTCGGATATGCCGACAGGGCAAGCGGAAAGAAAATGAGCGGGGATAACCTTTTCCGCCTTTTTTCCCTTACAAAGCCCATAACCGCCGCAGCCGCAATGCTCCTGCTCGAAAGGGGCAAAATTGAGCTTCGCTATCCTCTGAAATGGTTTCTGCCCACATTTGATAATATGCAGGTGCTTGATGAAAACGGGCTTCGTCCTGCGGACAGGGACATCACTCTGGGCGACCTGCTCACAATGACCTCGGGCATATCCTACCCCGGCGGCACTCCCTCGGGAATGAAAATGGGAGAGGTGTGGGGCAGGCAGTCCGATGCATACGAAAAGGGCGGCAAACCCCTTTCCACACGTGATTTCGTACTTGAAATGGGAAATGTTCCCCTTGCGTTCACTCCCGGCGCTAAATGGGAATACGGCGCATCTGCAGATGTTATGGGAGCGGTCATTGAGACGGTGAGCGGAATGAAACTCAGCGAGTTTCTTAAAAAGGAAATTTTTGAGCCTCTGGGAATGAACGACACGGGCTTTTATATCCCCGAGGAAAAATACCACCGCCTTGCCACACCCTATGTTCAGACACCCGAAGGCAATGCAGTCTATACAAATCACGACCTGTGCATTACCGATTACAAGGCCCCTCCTGCCTTCGAGTCAGGCGGAGCAGGACTTGTTTCCACCATTGAGGATTACTCCAAATTTGTAAAAATGCTGCTGGGCAGAGGCTCGGCAAACGGCGTGAGAATACTTGGCAGAAAGACTGTTGAGCTTATGGCAAGCGACTGCCTGACCGATACTCAGAGAGCCTCCCTTGAGTGGGACAGTATGCTTGGACAGGGCTACGGCAATTTTATGCGTGTGCTTAAAAGTCCTGCCGCCGCAGGATTTAACGGCTCCGCAGGGGAATACGGCTGGGACGGTATGCTTGGCTGCTATTTCTGTATTGACCCCAAGGAGGAGCTTGCTTTTCTCTATTTCGTTCAGCAGGCGTACACAGGCTGCACCGATTTTACAAGGCGATTACAGAACGTTGTATGGGGCGCTCTGGAATAATTTTACATATTATGAAAGGACGGTCATTATTATGAGTAAAAGACTGACAGCGTATTTTTCCGCAACGGGAGTAACGGCGGATATCGCCAAAAAGGTGGCAAAGGCGGCAGGAGCTGATATTTACGAAATAAAGCCTGCTGTGCCTTACACAAAGGCTGACCTTGACTGGAAGGACAAGAATTCAAGAAGCTCCGTTGAAATGGCGGACAAGTCTTCACGTCCCGAAATTTCGGATAAAAACGCCAATGCTTCGGACTATGACGAGATATTCATCGGCTTTCCCATATGGTGGTACATCGCACCCACTATTATAAACACGTTCCTTGAAAGCTATGATCTCAGCGGAAAGAAAATAATCCTTTTTGCCACATCGGGCGGCAGCGGTTTCGGAGACACCGTAAAGTATCTTTCGGACAGCGCCAAGGGAGCTGTTATCAAAGAGGGAAAAGTGCTTAACGGCGCTTCCGAAAAGGATATTGCCGATTGGATAGCATCTTTGTGATAAATTTTCTGTGGGGCTGCGGGGCTTTTACTCCGCAGCCTTTTTATTTTTCGATAAAAACGGCTGTTCCCAAATTGTAACCGTATTGTTATTGATTTTTCCGATTTTTATGCTATAATATAATATGAAGCTGTATATCCTTTTCATCAAAAAAATGAATGGAGCAAAATCTATATGAGTAAATTTATGACGGTCGTTACCAACAAATGGTTCCGTATCGGAGTGAGCATACTTGGCGTGGCTTATTCCATTGTGCTGGCGTATTTCGATTACAACGTATTTTTCTACGATATCGAATACGTGAGCCGAAAGGAATTTGCTATAGTAGGCTCGATATTCTCGGCTCTGATGTGCCTGCTGTTTCTGTACACAAGGAAATCGCCTCTTACCTGCATTTACGGTATGGTGAATATGGTGCTGTTCTTCCCATTGCTGCTTTTAGACTGGGGAAACTGGCCGCTGCTTTTGCCTGCGGCGGTGGTTACGCTGTTCGGCTTCTTCTGCTGTCATATGAACGAAACGGCGAAAACCATTTTTGGAACCATATTTCTGCTGATGTACATACTGGGCGGAATTGCCTTTTTCCTTGTGATGAACGTGTTCAGAGTGACTACTACCGATACGCTTATCGAAAGGGGCGTTTCCCCCTCGGGTGCGTTCAGGTACTACGTTCTTGACGTTCAGAACAAGTCCACGGGAAAGCTCTGCGTATATGTCCAGCCCAACACTCTTGATGTGGACAAGGGCTTTATCAAGATGGACACCACCATTAAAAAGCTTGTAAAGCAGGCTCCCAAGCCTGTGGAGTTTGACTGCGAGTGGAGCGGCACCAAGATGATAATAAACGGCGAGGTCTACTTTGACGAAGCCAAAAATCTTGCCGAGGAGAATGGTCAGCTTGTGTACGATATAGCGGACGGAAGCTGGAGCTACACCTATTTCTCCATTGAATATCCCATCTTCAACACCATTGAGGACGTAAAGGGCAAGATCGACAAGCTTGCCGACAAGCTCGCCGAGGAAAATGAGACTGAAGGCTCGTCGGAGGAAAGCGGAAGTGAAAGCGAAGCTGATACAGAAGCCGAAGAAACCGAAGCTGATACAGAAGCAGAAACAGAGGATACTTCCGAAACAGATGAAGAAAGCGAATAACTCATAAACCAAAAACCGCCTGCTGCAATGTGTGAATTGCGGCAGGCGGTTTTGCTATGTTTATTTTTCCCCGGGTTTTTTCACCCTGTCCATCTCAAACCAGAAGGTGCTTCCCACGCCTTCCTCGGATTTAACTCCGAATTTGAAGCCGTGAAGAATGAATATCTGCTTGACGATGGAAAGACCTAAGCCCGTTCCTATGACCTCACGCTTGTGCTTCTCGGCACGGTAGTAGCGGTCGAAGATAAGGGGCATAAGCTCCTTGTCAATGCCTTCACCTGTATCCGTAACGGATATCTGAATGGTTTTGGGAGTGCAAATTTCCATAATATAAATGGATTTTTCCTCGCCGGAATAGTTTACGGCGTTGTTTACAAGGTTGTAGATTATCTGGTCGAATTTGATAAGATCCGCCTCTCCCCAGGCTTCCTCGTCGGCGCTGACATAGAATTTGTAGCCGTCACGCTCGGAAAGAAGGGTGTATCTCGTCATTATCTCCTTTAGCCTGCTGCCAACGCAGAAAGGCTCCTTGTTAAGCTCTGTGCTGCCGTTTTCCAGCTTGGTAAGGTCCATAATGTCGTTTACAAGTGCGGCAAGACGGTCGCTTTCCTCAATGATTATGCCTAAATGCTCGTCACGCTTTACGGGGTCGTCTCCGGAAAGGTCACGTATCATCTCCGCATACGCCTTCACCATAGTAAGAGGAGTGCGCAGGTCGTGGGAGATGTTCGCCATAAGGTCACGGCGCATTGTATCCACCTTTGTTATCTCATTGGAGGCATAGTTAAGAGTTTCTGCAAGCTGCTCGGTCTCGGTGTAGCCTCTGCCGTTGAATTTAACGTTATAATCTCCCTGAGCCAGCTTCTCGGCGGAGCGGGTGATACGGACGATAGGCGTTGCCACAAGACTTGAAAGGAATATGGATATGCCGAATGCCAGCACCAGCATTGCAAGGCTCACCTGAAGCATCTGCACACGGAGGATATCAACGGTAGACTCCAGCGGCTCGAGAGAGGTATTAAGCATCAGGTAGCCTGTGGGCTTTTCCTTTGTGCCTATGAGCATTGCAAACATAAGGGTGTTGTTTTCAAAGCGGGAGTTTTTTATCTCGGCATAATATATCCCCGTAGGGCTTTCATAGGCAAGCTTGCGGTATTTTGCAAGAGATGTGCCGCTGCTGTGGAGCAGGCAGTTTTTTCCCATAACGTCATAGGAATATACGCTTAACCCGTAGCGGTCCTGTATAAGCACGCAGGTGTCGTTGTCGTGGGCTATCCTGTCAAGGGCATCTGTGGTAAAGCCTTCTTCTCCCCATTGGGTCAGGATATAGTTGGCGATAGATGTGATATCGCTGGTTTTCTCCGTGCGGTAGGTAGCTTCGAGAGAAACGGTAAAGGATATCCATATCATTATCAGGATACTTATTATGAAAATGGCAAAGTATATCCATACCGTAAAGCGGATACTGCGGAGACTTTTTTTCAGAGTCTGTTTTTTACTTTCCGCCATCGAACTTGTAGCCCATTCCTCTCAGAGTGATGATGAATTTGCGGTATTCTCCCAGAGAATTTCTCAGCATTTTGATATGGGTGTCAACGGTGCGGTCGTCGCCGTAGAAATCGTAGCCCCATACCTCTTCAAGAAGCTTTTCACGGGAGAGCGCAATGCCTTTGTTGCGGACAAGATAGAAAAGCAGGTCATATTCCTTTGGCGTGAGAGCGGCAGGAACGCCGTCCACCTTTACCACTCTGCCCGACATATCTATCTCAAGTCCCTCAAAGGTAAGGGTCTGCTTGCTTTCGTCAGTCTCTGTGGGAGCGCTTCTTTTTATGACCGCTCTTATCCTTGCAAGAAGCTCCTTTGGTGAAAAGGGCTTTGTAACGTAATCGTCCACGCCTATCTCAAATCCGAAAAGCTTGTCGTATTCCTCGCCCCTTGCGGAGAGCATAATAACGGGAGTCTGCTTTGTCTTGCGTATTTCCTTTACTGCGGAGTAGCCGTCAAGCTTCGGCATCATAATGTCCATAATTATAAGGTCGAAATCCTCTTTGCGGCAAAGCTCAACAGCTTCCATTCCGTCTGCGGCTTCAACGGTCTCAAATCCGTCGAATTTTGCGTATTCGCTGATAACGTTTCTGATGTTTTTTTCATCGTCCACGATGAGTATCCTGTTTTTTTCCATATATTATGATCATCCTTTCGTGAAAGTTTTGATTTTCACACATTCCCTGCTTTCTCTTTGTTTTTTCGGGTCATAATTACCATAAGCTTATTATAACACGTATATGTGTATTTTTTGTGAAATTCTGCGGAAAAACAGAGGGCATTTATAATTTATATCTGTACAGACCAATATTTCCCGGTATGTATAAAAATTTCTATTGACAACTGTAATAAATAATGATATGATAAAATCGTATATTTATATTTGAAAAAGGAACAGGGAGAAATGGAAGATTTAAAAGAGAAAAATCAGTCTGCCGATACAGGCGACTACAGCATAGACAGCGAGACCGCAAGCCTTATCTCCGCAGCCATTGCAGGGAAAAAGGAAGCGGCGGCAAAGGCGAGGCTCCGGCATAAGAAAAAGATCATCATCATCGCTTCGGTAGCAGCTGTGGCTGCCCTTGCGGCGATCTATTTCGGGGGCTGGGCGGCTTCAATGGGGAAATTCCTCCCCAACACATACATAAACGGCGCTGATGTCAGCAAGAAGAACATTTCCGAGGCGGCGGCTCTGGTTCAGGCGGAGTGCGTTCCCAAAGGCATTACGGTCATAGAGCGAAACGGCGAGGAAAAGGTGTTCAGTCCTTCGGATTTTGATTATTCCTATGATGTTTTCGGCGAGATAGGCGAGATATACCGCAGCGTAAGCCACAGCGGCTGGCTGTTCTCCTATTTTAACGAATCCTATTATGAGACCGAGACAAAGCCCTCCTATGATGAAACCAAGCTGAAAAGGCTTCTCACCAGAACCTCCTGGGGAAGCACCGCCACCGAGGACGCAAAGCTGGTTCACGGCGAAAACGGTTACTACATCAAGGACGAAGTCTACGGCGACAAGCCCGATGAAAAAAAGCTTGCGGAATATGTTCTTTCCGAAGCTGCAAAGGGCAATTTCACCGTTGACCTTGAGGAAGGCGGCTGTTATGAGGACCCCAAGATATTTGCCGCCGATCTTGAGGGAAATCTTGACGACCTGAACAACAAATTCAACTATGTGATAACCTACGATTTCGGATATACCACCGAGGAGCTGACAGGCGCAATGGTCTACGAATGGATGCAGGACGGCGGCACTATCGACAGAAGCAAGGTTGAAAAATACGTAGATTCTCTTGCTGAAAAGTACGACACCTTTATGACCGCCCGCAAGTTCAAGACCACAAACAGGGGCGAGATAACAATGAGCCAGGGCAGATATTCCACAGGTCAGTACGGCTGGTGGACGGACAGGGAAAAGACTGTGGAAAAGCTGCTGGAATACATAGACAAGGGTGAATCTGTTACCGTTGAGCCTGTATATGTGCAGCTTGATACGGGATATACCTATCGTGGCTTTGACTCCGCACGTTCTGCCGATGGCGATATCGGAAACACCTATATCGAGGTAGACCTTTCCGCACAGCATATGTGGTACTATCAGAACGGCGAGCTGAAATTCGAGACGGGACAGATAGTTTCGGGCAAGGCAAGCGACCCCAAGCGCAAAACTCCCGAGGGCGTTTACAGCGTTTACACCAAGAGCACCAATTACACTATGAGAGCCGCTGACGGCTCCTACACCGCAAAGTGCGCTTACTTTATGAGAATAAGCTTCGAGGGCATCGGCTTCCACGACCTCAGCCGCTCGGCTTACGGCGGAAACATCTATCTCACCAACGGCTCCCACGGCTGTATCAATATGAAAAAGGACGAGGTCAAAACTCTTTACGAGATGGTTGAGAGGGGCACGCCGGTCATTATGTATTATTGATGTTCTTTCATATAAATAAAAAATACGGCTCTCCCTGCCGTTGTGCGGGGAGAGTCATATTTTATCAGCTTTGAGATATTACTGAATATCAAACGCACATTCATCCTCCGTACCGGTAAGCTCAGCCCATCTTGCAGCTAAAAGCTTTGCGTAATCAAGATAATACAGCCCATAACAGCCGAGAGAATAACCGTCATTGACCTCAATAAGCAGAGTCCTTCCGTCCTTAGTCAGTCCGAAATCTATGGCATAGCCATTAGGTGCAGAGGAAAAATCCCTGACAGCATTGCTTATTACATCGGGGTCAAAATGAAGCCGCCAGTCACCCTTGTAGGGACGTACATCAAGTATCTTGCCGTATCTGACAAAGCACCGCCACTCAGCGGCAAACTCCACTATCTCCGAGCAGTACACGTCCTGATCTTCACCATAAATACCGCAGCCAATAAGCTCCTTTGCTGAACGGACAACAACTCCCGTAAACTGCTTATCCTCAAGGGGCTTTACGAATATTGGCCATCTTTCGGGGAAATTGCTGACCTGACTTAGTTTGGTCTGCCATATCTTTCTTCCAAGATATCCCGAAAGTTCTTCGGGATAATCCATCTCGGGGGCGATTATTCCGAAACTGCCGAGACATTTTCGTACAGCGTCTACATATGCCACCACAACATCTTCACGGTTTCTGCCCTCAATAGCATTTAAGTCTGAAAATGTAATGACCTCAAAACCCATTTCACGAAAGCCCTGATATGCGTTCATACAGTTATAATTATGTGGCACACCGTTTGCAAAGGATTGCACATAAACTTTCATTCAGAAATCCCTCCTATTTTGCCTTATTATACCACCCCACCTGTGTAAAAATCGTAACAGCACAGCCCCTTTCGGAAAAAATTCTGCCGAAAAGAGCTGTGCTGTTTAAAAATTTCTGCGGCTTGTCGATCAACTGTCCTGCCGTACCATCACCGCCGCACATTCAACGTGTCCCGCCGCAGGGAACATATCCACCGCCCTTACTTTAACAAGGCGATATCCGTTATCTGCAAGATAACGGCAGTCCCTTGCGGCTGTGGCAGGATTGCAGGATATCATAACAATGCGCTCGGGAGACATTTTAACAATGCTGTCCAGAGTAAGCGTGTCACAGCCCTTTCTCGGAGGGTCGGTAACTATAACATCGGGCTTTCTGCCGCTGTCAAGAAGCTGTTTTGCGGCTTGTCCCGAATCGGCGCAGATGAAGTCGGCGTTATCAATATGATTATTCTCCGCATTCTGCCTTGCGGCTCTCACAGCCTCGGGAATAATTTCCGCACCCGTTACGTGACCGGCTTTGTCCGCAAGAGAAAGACCGATAGTTCCCGTACCGCAGTAAAGGTCAAGTACATCTTCCTCACCCGTCAGAGCCGCAAATTCCTTTGCCACCGAATAAAGTCTCTCTGCCTGCGGAGTGTTCACCTGATAAAAGGAACGGGGACTTATGATTATCTTATTGCCGCACATAATGTCTGTGATAACGTCCGCTCCCGACAGGGTACGAAGCTCGTCCCCCATAATAACATTGGTGTTTTTCGGATTTATGTTCATCGTCACCGACTTTATATCGGGAAACCTTTTCATAAGCTCCTCACTCAGGGGACGAAGCTCCCTTTCCGCATTTTTTCGCACCACAAAGCACACAGCGATCTCGCCGCTGTGATATCCCCTGCGGATAAAAATATGCCGCAGGAGACCTGTTCCAGTCTGCTCGTTGTAGGGAGAGATGTGCTTTCTGTTCACATACTCCATTGAGAATTTCAGTATTTCCGAAAATACAGGCGGCTGGAGCCTGCAGTCTGTGCAGGGAACCAACCTGTGACTGCGCTGGGCGTAAAAGCCGCATACCGCCTTGCCGTCCTTATCCGCCGACACCGGGTACTGTGCCTTGTTGCGGTAGCCGTCCGTCTCCTCACAGCCAAGAATTGGCATAAACTCAAAGCTTTCCTCGGGAAATTTTCCCAGCCGCAGAAAAGCATTTTTAACAATATTTTCCTTTATCCTAAGCTCCGCCTCATAGCTTATGTGACGGAAAACACAGCCGCCGCAGGTGCTTTTAACATCACAGCCCCTGTCAAAGCGGTCGGGAGACGGCGTTATGACCTCAAGGATAATGCCGTAGCATAGGCTTTTCTGCACCTTGACAATTTTGCACTTGATAACATCTCCCGTTACCGCTCCCGACACGAATACCGCCGCCCTGCCGTCCTCCGTTTCAATGTGACCCACGCCGTTTCCCTCGGCAGTCACATCGGTTATCTCAAGTTTTTCTATGATATCATTTTTGGAAAGCTTTATTTTAAACACCCCTGTTATAAATCATTTTTGAAATGCCGCAAACTGACAGTTTCACGCAAAACTTACAAACGTAATTGCTGCAGGTCGATACCTGCAATTAGCCGAGCTTCTCGCCGCACTTTGCACAGTAGGAATTTTCGGAGCTGTTCTTTGCGCCGCAAAGCTTGCATATTTTTGGCTTGCCGCTTGCCTCCTCGGCGTATTCAAGCTGTGCTTCAAGCATTTTTATCTCCTTGATTAGAATTTTCATATTGCCCGTTTCGTCCGCTCCTGTGCGGTGCATATCATAGCATAATTTTCCCAAATCGTAGTATTTATCCTTGAGCTTAACTCTCAGCTGTGCCTTTTCGATATATGCCTTTGAAACGTTAACAGCGCCGTTTGCCTTAACGGTGAGCTTGTCGAAAAGCTCCTTGGAGTCTGAAATGAAATCATCGAAATTGTAGTTCATAAAATGACCGCCTTTCAAAGTTTTGAGCATAATTTACATATCCGCAAGGAATTTTTCAAGCAGGGGCTTGTAACCCATCATTTTTTCATATCGGGATATGTATTCGTAGGGGTATTTGTAATTGAAATATCTTGTGATTTTTCCCGTTTCGGGATCTATGAGCTTTGTGGAGCCTGAAGCGCCGCAGGCAAGGATATTCTGAGCCTCCTCCATAATGAAAATGTTGTAAAGTCCCTCTTTTCCCTGCTTTGCATAGCCAACGTTCTCTAAGTTCCCAACGGTATTCTTCTGACGGTAGAGGTAATAGGGCATAAATCCCTTTTCGGTAAGGCTGTCAAAGGCGTAGTTCACCATTCGGGAAACGCTGTCGTCTGTGAGATAGCCCGCTCTGAAACTCTCCGCCGTTTTGAACAGCTCCGCAGACCGCTTTACGGTAAGGGTGTGAACGGTGATGCTTTCGGGGTCAAGTTCGATAAGCCTGTCAATTGTGTCTTTGAAGCCCTCAAAGGTATCGGTGGGAAGCCCTGCAATGGTGTCGGTGTTTATGTTGTCAAAGCCCAGCCGCCTTGCAAGTGAGTAACACTCCTCAAACTGAGCGGCGGTGTGCTGTCTGCCGATGGCTTTCAGAACGCCGTCCTGCATTGTCTGAGGATTTATGGATATCCTTGTGGCGCCGTTATCACGTATGGCAATAAGCTTATCTTCGGTGATGGAGTCCGCCCGCCCCGCTTCTACAGTATATTCACGAATACGGGAAATGTCAATGCTTTTTTCAATAGTTTTCATTATTTTTTCTATCTGCGCCGCAGAAAGTGATGTGGGAGTGCCGCCGCCGATGTAGACGGTGTCGCAAAATGTGTTCTTTCCTTTGAGGATCTCGCCCATCTCTTCTATCTCTTTGCAAAGCATTTCCACATACTGCGGGATAAGCTCCTTTGCGCCCTTTGAGCGTATTGAGTGAGATACAAATGAGCAGTAGGAACAGCGTGAGGGGCAAAAGGGTATTGCCACATACAGCGAAAAGCTTTTGGGGTCAAGGCTTTGGAGGGCAGGGGATTGTGTAATGGCGGTGAGGTAGGAAAGGTCGGATTTTCTCCTGCTTATGAAATATTTTTCGTGGAGCCTTTCGTATACCCCGTCCTTATCGCAGCCCTCGCTTATAAGCACATTCACCTTTTTGACGGGGCGGATACCCGTAAGACAGCCCCACTCGGGAGACACCCCCGTAAGCTGTGACATTACGGTGTATATCATTCGGCAGAGGGCAAGCTCCCGTTCGCTTTCGGGGCATAATGGTGCTTCTGCAGCCTGCTTTTTTTCGCCCAGCTTTGCGGATACGGTCAGCTTGTCCGAGACACAAACAAGCAGGCTGTCGTCCGTATCGTCATATTCTCCGTCAAAAACAAATTCAAAGCTTTCCAGCGGACAGAAAAGCTTCATTACCGCCTCGACTTCGTATTTATAGGAGTTATTCTCAAAATAGATGGTCATATTTTTCACCTTGATATAATTTGGCTGTTAAATTAAATTTTTTATGTCGCAAAGCCACTTCGGCGGCACTTCGGCTGTGACGGTAAGTGTACCGTTCCCATATTCCCCCACTTCCTCAAAGCCGTTTTCATTGTCGTAAAAATGCACCTCGCTGCAATAAGGGAGAATAGTCAGAAGATCGTCATAGCGGTGGGAAAAACGCCTTTTCACGTCCTCCTCGGGAATGTTATGTCCTCCCTTTGAAACACGGTTCTCGATACGCCGAACACTCTCCTCCGCAGATGATACAGCCACGTAGTACAGTCGGATATAATAATCCTTTTCCTTGGCGGCAATTATTGTTTTAAGAGTTTTCTTTCCCGACAGAGTGGTCTCTTCGGTAAAGTCGATACCTTTTTCAAGGCAGTCCGCCGAAAGAGGGTCGGCATTTTCGCAGGTCTCGCAGTCGATTATGATACCCATATCATTTCGCAGAGCTTTCAATATGCCTGTCAGACTGCTTTTGCCGACGCCGTTCACTCCGCCGATGATAGTAAATATCTTCATTTGAACTGCCTCCTGCGAATTTACCTCGTCCTCAGTCCTGCCGCATACCTGAGATATGGATTAAACTGCCTTTCCTCCACCATTGTAGAGGTCTGACCGTGACCGGGATAAAGGGTGTAGTTGGTGTTCCTGTCAAACTCGTAGAGCATTTTCAGAGTATCGTTCATAGCGCTTTCGCTGCCGTCTATCATATCCGTCCTGCCCATACTGCCGTTAAAAAGAGTGTCGCCGCTGAACATATTCCCGTCAAGGAGATAGCACACCGAGCCGCTGGTGTGACCGGGAGTGTGGAGAACTTCAAACTCAAGCTCGTCCTGTGTGATAACGTCTCCGTCGCTTACGGTTACGGCATTTGTTACGGGGTCAATGGGGGGCAGGGAGAAAAAATGTGTGAGATTGGTGCGGTCATTGTGAAGCTTTTCCTCGTCAAATTTGTGTATATATATCTTTGCTCCCGTTTCTGCGGCAATGCGTGCGGCGGTGGCGATGTGGTCGCAGTGACCGTGGGTGAGCAGTATCTTTTTCAGCTCAATGCCTTTTTCCATAATGGTTTTTATAATGCTCTCGCCGCCGTAGGGGGCGTCAATGAGAACGCCGTTCATATTCTCTGCGGTGATGATATAGGAATTTACTCCGAAATTGCTCATAGGAGGCAGTTTGATTATTTCCATTTATAAACATTCCCTTCTTAAAAAAAGGGTGACTAAGGCGCATTGCCTAAGCCACCCGAATATCTTTGAATTAAATTGCGGAAGCGGAGGAGTGTCAGTCCTCGTCGTCTCCGAAATCGGTAGCCTGCATAAGCTTATCCCACGTGCTGTTTACGCTCTGAACACACTCGCAGTATTTTTCGGATATCATATCCTTGGGTATGCCCAGTTCTGCGGCAAGCTCCTTCATCTTTGTCCATTCTGCATTCTCGTAGGCGATAACGGCATCGTAAAGCATACCCGATCTGCCTGCGTGATCTGTAAGAGCAAGCTTGATATCGTCGCTGATGGGAAGCTGCGCCAACACGTCTCCTATGGGCATCTGCATAAGCTTGCCCAGAGTGGAGAACATACCCATAAGGTACGCCTCGGAACGTGAGATAGGCATATCGTCCGCAAACTCAACCAGCTCTGCGCAGAAGCTTCCACGAAGGAAGGACAGCTTGATAAGCTCATCGGGCATAGTGCCGTCGTCGGTCTTGAATGACAGCAGATATATCCACTGCTTGAGCTGACCGAGACCAAGTATAACAAGCGCCTGCTTTACCGATTTTGCACGGTTTCTCAGGGCGAAATATGCCGAGTTTACAAGCTTTAAGAGTGCGTATGTAAGGTTGACGTCACGTGAAACGATCTCCTCTATCTCGTCGATATCGGGCTCGTCACGGTTCACAGCCACCATAAGCATCATAAAGTTGCCCTGCATAACCTTTGATTTCTGCAAAGCGGCAGGCATTTTCTCGGACACGTATGAGCCCTGGAAGCTGATACAGCCGTAAAGCTTAGCCTTTTCGTATGCCTCGGCGCAGTCAATGTTATATGCTATCATTCCCTTGCCGAAGGATTTTCCGATACGGATAACATTTTCAAGAGTGGGGTCGTTGTGGTTCTTGAAATTTACCTTGATATAATCCACAATATCGAGCACCCCAAAATAGCGGGGAGCGAACTCAAAGTCGATAACTGCGATCTTATAGCCGTTCTGCTTGAACTTGGTTATCAGAGAGTGGGACATAGGGTTTGTGATAAGCTGATCCTCTATCTGGATAACAAGCTTGTCGGTATCGAACATTTTCGGGATATTCTTTACAAGCAGATTTCTGGTAAAGGTGATATATGCGGTCTTGCCGCCTATGAAATTATCGCTGTCGATGGAGGACAGAAAGGTCTCAATGGCATTTGCGGCAGTCGTATCATCAGCCTGCCACATCTCGACCTGGTCGTCGGCGTACATTATCTCATAGCCCACAGCCTTCTGATCCTTATTCATAATAGTTTGCTTGACGATATACGGCTCCATAATACTTACTGCTCTCCTTTGCTGCTTTTTTTTCTTACGGGCATAAATAGTCTTAAATACATTATACCACAAGCCTGAAAAAATTTCAACTATGCGGCGGTAATTTTTTAGGACACTTTTTTGTGCATTTTGCGGGCGACGACCCGCAGCGGCGGGGGTCGCCCCGCAGCGAGGTCGCGCTGTAGGTTTGCACGGATTGGCAGCTTTGTCTCCGCGCCGATAGGTACGATAACAGTTTATCGGGTCAGCTTATTTGTATCGTTACCGAGCCGACAGTCTGCCGCCCGAATAAACTACAGAACGAATGGCAGCAGGCTCAGCCTGCCGTTACCGAGCCGACAGTCTGCCGCCCGAATAAATTATAGAACGTACTCGCTGCGGGGCGTCCCCCGTCCCGCAAAAAAAGGACGGCACGAAGCCGTCCCCGAAAAATATTTTTATTATATCAAAGCATATGCGCTCTCAGCTCTTCACCGCTCTGCTTGCAGAGATATGCGGGAGCAATGTCGAAAATGGTCTTGCAGCCGGATACGCCTTCCTTGCTGAGACGATATGCGGCTCTTGCGTATGCAAGAAGAACGCTTGATGTGAACTCGGGATTGGAATCAAGCTTCAGGCTGAACTCCATAACGTGATTATTTCCGCCGTTCTCACCTGTCTTGCCCGAACGGATAACAAAGCCGCCGTGAGGGATACCGCTGTGGTTCTTCTCAAGTTCTTCCTCGGTGATGAAATGAACGGTGGTGTCATAGTCGGAGAAGTAGTTGGGCATTGTCTTGATGTCCTGCTCGATCTGTGCAAGATCAGCGCCCTCCTCTGGTACTACGAAGCACTCTCTTGTGTGCTTTTCACGGGTGGTAAGCTGGGGATTTTCGCCGTTTCTTACCCTCTCAAGCGCACTCTCAACGGGAATTGTGTACTGCTTTGCGTTCTTAACGCCCTTGACACGTCTTACAGCGTCGGAGTGACCCTGGCTTACGCCTTTGCCCCAGAATGTGTAATCTGCGCCCTCGGGAAGAACTGCGTTGCCAAGCATTCTCATAAGTGAGAAAAGACCGGGATCCCAGCCGATGGAAATAATTCCTACCTTGCCCGACTCCTTAGCAGCCTTGTCCACATTTGCAAAATGGTCGGGTATCTTTGCGTGGGTGTCGAAACTGTCGATAACGTTGAAAAGCTTTGCAAACTCGGGTGTCTGAACGGGCAGGTCGTTTGCGCTGCCGCCGCAGAGAATGAGAACGTCGATTTCCGAAGCGTGAGCCGCTGCGTCCTTCACGTTATAAACGGGAACATTCTCGGTGATTATCTTTACGGAAGAAGGGTCACGGCGTGTGAAAACAGCCGCAAGCTGCATATCATCGTTCTGCTTTATTGCGTATTCAACGCCTTTTCCAAGATTTCCGTAGCCTAAAATTCCAATGCGTATCATAAAAATCATATCTCCCTGCAATATTAGTTCTATATCATTCGGAGCAGAATATGCAAGTTGTACCTGCAAATCCTGCAAGCCGTGCTTATTTAATGATATCAGATTATTTTCCCTTTGTCAATAGAAAATAAATATTTTTTCATTGCTTTTGCAGGGCAATTTACTATGCATTATGCATAAACGGCGGATTATCTGACAGAATAGAAAGGAAATCAATGTGAAAGGTCGTGTCTGATTGACAGTTGTATTCATTCGTGCAGTCATTCTTTACTGCGTGCTGATATTTTCCGTCCGTCTTATGGGCAAGCGGCAGATCGGCGAGCTGCAGCCCTCGGAGCTTGCCATAACCATACTTATCTCCAACATAGCAACGCTCCCGGTTGAAGATCTGAGCATTCCACTTATAACGGGACTCTTGCCTGTGCTGACGCTGGTGTGTCTTGATGTGCTGATGTCCTGGCTGTCGGTGAAGTCGAAGAAGATGAGGGGCATCGTTTCGGGCGAGCCTGTTATCATCATCAGCGACGGCAAGGTAGATCAGCAGAAGCTATACAATCTCCGCTTCACCACCGACGATCTTATGGAAGCAATACGCACCCAGGGCATTTTCGACCTTGAGGAGGTTCAGTTTGCGGTGGTGGAGACTACGGGAAGGGTAAGCGTTTATCCCAAATTCAAGAATCGTCCCGTCACCAACGAGGATATGAACATCAAAAATTCTTCCAATGACCCGCCTGCGGTGGTGGTGCAGGACGGCAAGGTAATGAAGTCCTCCCTCAAGCGGCTGGGTCTTGGGGAGGAATGGCTCCAAAAAATTCTTTCGGAAAATGACCTTCACGAGACGGACATTTTCATTATGACCGCCGAGACAGCGGGAAAATACCGCATTATCAAAAAGGAGCTTTCAAAAGACTGCAAGGGGGAAAAGGTAATTGATAAGAGTTAAGACTGCCGCCGTGCTTATTTCGGCAATAATCATATATTCAATATGCTCCCTGTTCATTCTCGACGACCAGAACGACAAGTTCAAGGCTCGTCTTGAAGAGGTCCAGCGTGTTTACGAAAACGGAGATACGGAAGAAGCGCTGAGACTTTCAAACGAGCTGAACGAATACTGGCACCAATATGAAAAAAAGGTCACTATGCTTGTGCACGATGACGCTTTGTCGGGGATAAACGTCTCCATTGCAAAGATAACGCCTTTTATTTCAAATGAAAACGACGCTCTTATTGCGGAGATACAGTCTATCTATCATCAGATAGATCAGATATATGAGGAGGAGTTCCCCAACTGGTATAACATTCTTTAATTCCCAAGCAAAGTATAAATCGAACTTTATTATTTATTCTTTTAGATTTGGACAGCTCGTTTGTATCGTCACCGAGCCGCTTGTCTGCCGCCCAAACAAATTATAGAACGAGCGGCTGCAGGCTCAGCCTGCTAAAGAATAAAGAATAAATAATAAAGATGACCATTCCCGAAGTCATAGAAAAAGTCCGGCAACAAGCGCCGTCCCCGCAGCGGCGACTGCCACCACGATAAGGGGCAGACCGAAAAATGCTGTGACAAGGGCGGCTATGGTTCCTGCTGTCGCTGTAATGACGTTTCCCGTTGAGTAAAATATGGCGGGGAATGTCATTGCGCTCAGCACCGTATATGGAATGTATTTCAGAAAGCTTCTCAGAAATTTCGATTTTATCTTGGACTTGAAAAGGGTGAAGGGGAGCATTCGGATAAGATATGTGACCCCTGCCATTACGGCAATGTAAATGACTATGCTCAAGCTTCTTCCACCTCTTTTTCGTCTTCGTCATCTTCATCGTCTATGGGGGCGATAAGAGCCATTACAGCCGCAGCTATTGATGCGCTTATGATAATGGCAAAGCCTACGCTTACCCCTGTGAGTACATATTTGAACAGCAGGCTTATGAGTGCGGCGATAAGTACCGCTCCGAATATGCTCCTGCTTTTTCTTGAGGGCGGAATGATTATGGCTATGAACATTCCGTAAAGCAGTATGCCCATTGCAGATGTGAACATCCGGGGAAGTGCCTGTCCTGCGGCGGCTCCGAGGAGCGTTCCTCCCGTCCAGCCTATAAATGAAATGAGGATAAGCCCGTACATATACAAAGGCTTTATCCTCCCGGGCTGCGCTGCGGCAACCGCAAATATCTCGTCCGTGATGCCAAAGGACGCAAGCAGGCGATGGGGCGTGGTGAATGACCTGTCCAGCTTCTGGGAAAGGGACAGCCCCATAAGGGAGTAGCGCAGATTGATGATTAGCTGGGTGAGAGCCATTTCTATAAGCGTTCCTCCTGCGGCGATTATCTCAACTCCTGCTGCCTGTCCCGCAGAAGTGAGGTTTGAAGCGGAAATGCCCACGGCGGCGGCGACGGACAGCCCTGCCCGCACCGCCGTTATACCAAAGCCGAAGGATACCGAAAGATATCCTAAGGCTATGGGTATACCGTGGAGAATTCCTTTAAAAAAGTCTGATCTCATTACTTGTTTATAAATTTAAGATTTTTTTCGATAAGCTCGCATCTCTGCTTTACGCAGTCAACCGAACGCAGAGGATCGGAGGGTGTGTTGAAAGTATAGTCCATAAGCTTGTCAATGGTGGTGGAGGCAACGTGAACACGAGTATCGGAAGATGCATAGTAAATATATACGTCGCCGTTTTCTCTTACGATAGCGCCGTTTGTGAAGCATACGTTTGAAACGTCGCCCACTCTTTCAGCGCCGTGAGGTGCAATGAACAGACCCGAGGGAGAAGCGATAAGCTTTGTGGGGTCGTTAAGGTCGGTGGCAAATACATAAATTACGTAGCGGAGACCTGCGGCGGTGTTTCTTACGCCGTGAGCAATATGTATCCAGCCCTTGGGGGTCTTGATGGGAACTGCGCCTGCGCCATTCTTGACCTCGGTGATGGTGTGGTACTGTCTGGGGGAGATAACAACTTCCTCGGTGCAGATAACGGGGTTTGTGATATCCTC
The DNA here is from genome assembly GCF_050874005.1 of Huintestinicola sp. Classification (GTDB taxonomy): domain Bacteria; phylum Bacillota; class Clostridia; order Oscillospirales; family Ruminococcaceae; genus Huintestinicola. The sequence goes on along the minus strand of NZ_JBNMJV010000008.1, from coordinate 60,359 downwards.
GCAGAGACCGAAGCAAACTCCTCCGCCTGAGCCTGTCTGAATGAAATCGTCCTGAGGACGGGTGTAGAATGCATACTTGCCGTCAACGAATTCGGGGTGGAGAACTACATTTCTCTGCTGGGGAGACTTGGACTTGAGGTTGGGAAGGCGCTCCCAGGTCTTCAGGTCCTTAGTGCGGACAATGCCTGCCTGAGCCACAGCGGCGGAAAGGTCGGAAACGGACTTGTCCTTGCTCTCGGAGCAGAAAACGCCGTATATCCAGCCGTCCTCGTGCTGAGTGAGACGCATATCGTATACGTTTGTCTCCTCGGGCTCGGTGTCGGGGAGCTGTACGGGGAAATCCCAGAAACGGAAGCCGTCAACGGGGCTTTCGCTCTCTGCAACGGCGAAGAAGGACTTTCTGTCGTTGCCCTCGACTCTTGCCACAAGATAGTATTTTCCGTTAAGGAAAATTGCTCCCGAGTTGAGAACGGCATTTACGCCAAGTCTTTCCATAAAATAGGGATTGGTCTCGGGGTTATAATCGTACTTCCAGATAAGGGGAGCGTGGTCGGCGGTAAGAACGGGGTATTCATAGCGGTCATAGATGCCGTTATAGCTCTCGGCTACACGGTTCTTGCGGGTGATGAGAGCCTCGTAGCGGGCTTCCTCACGGGCTTTGTTGGTTTCAAAAATATTCACTTTGTAAAACTCCTTTGCAATATTTGCAGCAGGGCAATAAATAACACGTGTTTATTATAGCATACTTTTTTCTCAAATTCAAGTAGAGTATTATACTAATTTTATGCCGTTATATTGACGGAAGGGGATTTATTTGGAATATATGTGCTGTTTTTATAAATGGGGCGGGGCGTTTTTGTGGATATATACGAAATTTATTTTTGGGCACTTTTGTTCTTGACATTTAGAGACAAATGTGCTATAATTGAGAATGAGAAAATGGACTGCCCCGTTTGGAACAGTCCGCTTTGGATTGTCGAAAAAGATATATTATGCACAAACCCGTATGGTATTTGTTTCGTCCAAAACGTTCCACCGGAACGTTTTGGAGGGTAAGTTTGCAAAACCGCTATAAAAGGGGAGGCGGTCGTGTGAAGCTTGCTTCACAATATGCCTTCCCCTCGAAATGCTGTCGCATTTCTCACCCCTTGCTCCGTTTTTAAGGATAAAAGGGGATTTCGCAGATAAACTTTGTTTATCATTGCGGAACGGCGACAAGGGGGCGTGTGTCTTGCTTACAAGACAAGCCCCCTTGACCCCTGCAAGCCTTTGGAAAAGGCTTGAGCGAAACTTTTAGTGTTGGGTTTATGTGTGAAGATTTTTTAATACTCGCTCTATCGCTTTTATAGTCATTCTGTTACTATTACAAAATCAATATTTCCGCCCGAGATGTCGGTCTTTACGCATTTTACTCTTACGTGCTGTCCTACGGAATATACTGCCTTGCCGTCTCTTGTAACGGAGAAATGTCCGTCAAACTCATATACGCCGTCCGGCAGAGTCTCAAGCTTTACAAGTCCTTCTACAGTATTTGGCAGCTCCACGTACATTCCGTAATCGGTGACGGAGCTTACCATTCCCTCAAATTCCTCACCAAGGTGAGCGGACATATATTCGGCGATGTAGCAGTCCTCACATTCCCTTTCCACACGCATTGCGGTAAGCTCGCACTCGGAGGACTGGAGTGAGGCGGCGTTTGCAAATCTGCCGTATTTCTTGGCTATCACCGCCGCAGGTTCTTTATTGTAGCAGAGGTCGGTGAGTATACGGTGTATTGCAAGGTCGGGATAACGCCTTATGGGAGAGGTGAAGTGGGCATAGTCTTTCAGCACAAGTCCGAAATGTCCCAGAGGTTCGTCCGAATATTTCGCCTTTGCCATTGAACGGAGCACCATATTGTTTATTACGGGTGAAAGGTCGGTGTCCTTGACGGAGTTCAGAATTTCCGCAAGGTGGACGGGCTTCACGCTTGAAAACTGCGGGTGGGAAACGCCCAGTCTGTCTGTGACCTCGATAAGCTCGCTTACCTTTTCGGGAGCGGGATCTTCGTGGACACGGTACACAAAGGGTATGTTATGTTCACGGGCGGTCTTTGCGGCGGACTCGTTTGCCATAAGCATAAATTCCTCAATAATAAGCTCCGCTTTTCCTCTTTCACGCCTTGAAACATTCACGCAGACCTCATTCTCGTTTATTTCAAGCTTGCACTCGGGGGTGTCGATCTGAGGGGCGCCCCGCTTTAATTTATTGGCGGTGAGAATTTCCGCAAGCTCCTGCATAAGAAAAATGGTGTCGAAAAGTCCGTCATATTTTTTCTTTAGGTCATCGGGAACGGAGTTCAGATCGTCTTTGCAGTCAAGTATTTTATTTACCTCGCTGTAAACGCCCTTTACACGGGAGCGGATAACGGTCTTGCTGAATTTGTATTTTAGAAGCTTGCCCTCGGAGTCAAGCTCCATAAGGCAGGAAAAGGCAAGTCTGTCCTCATTGGGATTAAGGGAGCATATGCCGTTTGACAATTCCTTGGGAAGCATTGGGATAACTTTATTTGCGTAGTAAATTGATGTTCCTCGGAGGAATGCGTCCTTGTCAAGCTCGGAATTTGGCTTAACATAGTGGGAAACGTCTGCGATATGAACGCCCAGGGCATAGCCATTATCTGTTCGGGAAACGGATATGGCGTCGTCGATATCCTTTGTGTCGGCTCCGTCAATGGTGAAAATTATCTCGTCTCTCAGGTCAAGGCGGCTGTAGATATCCTTATCGGTTATCTTCATACCCGAGATGTGCCTTGCTTCGTCCTGAACGGCAACAGGGAATTCCGTCTCGACATCGTTCATATAAAGCACCGCACGGGCGCTGCTCACCGCTCTGTCGGAGCTGCCGAAAACGGCACTGATGCGGCAGCGGTGGTCGGCGTGGCGCTCGCCCCTTTTGGTGATGACCGCAAGGACTTTATCGCCCTCTTTGGCGTCGGTATCCTTGCCGCTTACGGCGATAAGGTCACGGCAGAAGCTGTCGGGCTGAACGAAATAGCTGTTATTTTCCGAAACGAGAGTGCCTGTGAACTCGGAGAAGCCCTCCTTGGCAACGGCGCACACCTCCGCCTCGGGCGACTCACCTCTTGGGGGAATGAGCCTGCACACTACCGTATCTCCGGGCATTGCGCCCTTGAGATATTTTCCGGGGACGAATATCTCAACTCCGTCCTCTCGTCTTACAAAGCCAAAGGTCTTGTTTATCCTTGCTACATCGGCTTTGAACATATCGTGAGCCTTGCAGAGGATATAGCCCTGCTTTGTAAGCATTATATCGCCGCTCTCGCAGAGTGATGCTGCCGCTCTTTTAAAATCGGCGGTGGATATTTTCTTGCCCTTTACTCTGCCGAAAAGCGCTTTTTCGGGGACTGCACGCTTGCCCCCCTGCTCTAAAACGTTAAGTATCCTTGAAATACAGATCTGAGAAATCTCTGCCATAATCTGCCTCCTTAATATATAACAAAAAAGCTCCTACACATCGTGCAGGAGCGGTCAGCTTATATCAGCCCTTGGAAGCTACTACGGAAATAATATTTACCGCAATAACAATGACAAAGAAGATGAAAGCTACGATCTTGGTCAGTCTTTCGAGAGCCTTTTCTCTTGTGTTCTGACCGTTCTTGCCGTAGAAGCTGTCATTGTTTGAGCCCTGAATGGCGCTTGTCATACCCTGCTGTTTCTGTGACTGCATAAGTGTTATGACAACAATAAAAACGCTGCACGCTATAAGCACGATGCCGCTGACGATCTCAATTGCACCCATTATAATTTTCCCTCCGGTTTATATAAATAAACATACAATACGAATTTACCTGATTTATTATACCATACATTTTTCGATTATGCAAGAGCTTTTATGAAAATTTGTGCAATTAGAACAATTATGCGATGCTTGAAAGCGGCTTAAATGCGTAATTGGCAAAGGATCTTGCAATAATTCAGAAAATGTTAATCAAATGTTGATTTAACTTGCGAATTTTTTGTGAGATAATTAAAATGTATAATTATATTTTTCGGAGATATCCGGTGAAAGATCACTTGCGGAAAAATATGTGAACTAAACGTAAGGGGGAGAGCGCTGTGAACGCTGAAAGCATTATTTTCGATCTTGACGGCACCTTGTGGGACAGCTCGGAAAACGTTGCCGCTTCCTGGGAGGAAACGGTGAGGGGGCTTAACAATCCCCTGCTGAGAAACGTTAAGATAACGGTCGAGGACATCAGGAGCGTTATGGGAATGACTATGGACGAAATTGCAAAAAAGCTTTTCCCTATGCTCTCCGCCACAAAGCAGTTTGAGGTGCTTGATATGTGCGCCGAGAACGAGAACAATTTCCTTGCCTCAAACGGCGGCAGGCTGTATGACGGGGCGGAGGAGACACTTTCAAAGCTTTCTGAAAACCACCGCCTGTTTATTGTGAGCAACTGTCAGAGCGGCTATATCGAGGCGTTTTTTGAATACTGCGGTCTGGAGCGGCTTTTTACGGATTATCTCTGCTGGGGTGAGACGGGAAAGCCCAAGGACGAGACCATAAGGCTCCTTATGGAGCGAAACAAGGTAACAAGTGCGGCTTATGTGGGCGATACGGCAGGTGACTGTCAGTCGGCTTACAAGGCAGGGATACCCTTTGTACACGCTGCTTACGGCTTCGGAAAGGATATCCCCGAGGACAAAACTGCCGCAAGAGTGGAAAGCATTAAAGAGCTTACGGAAATTTTCGGGTAATATCCCGTATTATTATGATATTATGCGGAGGTGATGGAGATGAACAAGGCTGCGGATAATATCCGCTTTATCATTATTATGGCGGCGACTCTTTTTATAATGAGTATGGGTGCTTTCAGACTTATGAAGCTGCAGCTTGTGGACGGAAGCAGCTATTTGCAGAAGTCTCTCAGCTCCAACACCGCAGAGCAGGTCATAAATGCTCCGAGAGGGGAAATTGCCGACAGCAGCGGTGAATATCTTGTGAGCAACAAGGCAGGCTTCAACGCTGTTATACAGAAGGCGTTCTTCCCTACGGACAACAGGGAGATAAACCGGATCATCCTTAAAGTCGCAAGCGTTCTCGAGGAGGAAAATGTAAAGTGGGAGGACGCTCTGCCCATAAGCGAAAATGCTCCTTTTGAGTTTCTCCCCGACAGGGAAAGCGATATTGCAAGGCTAAGGAAAAATATCGGCGTACAGGTATACGGTACTGCAGAGGAATGCATTATTGCTATGACGGGTCTTTATGACATTGATCCCGGTATGAGCGACCGTGAGAAGCGTATAATCTCGGGAGTGAGGTACACTATGTATCTCAGGGATTTTTCCGTTTCAAACAGATACACCTTTGCGGAGGATATCACTATGGAGGCGGTGGTAAGGCTCAAGGAGCTTACCTATGACCTTGACGGCGTGGATATCGTTCAGGAGGCTGTGAGAGAAGTAAAGACGGGCGATGTTATACCCCATCTTATCGGTACGGTGGGGGCAATTTCCGCCGAGGAATACGATCAGCTCAAGGACAGCGGCTATGCTCTTAACGACACTCTGGGCAAGGGCGGCATCGAAAAGGCTATGGAAAGCACTCTTCGGGGAAAGAAGGGCGTCCGCACGCTTGAAATTCAGGGCGGCGCTGTGGTAAGCGATGAGATAACCGAGGAGGCTGTTCCGGGAAACACCATCAAGCTTACCGTTGACAGCGATTATCAGCGAAAGGTGCAGACTATCCTTGAAAACCATATTTACTGGCTGAATAATCAGACATCTGCAAAGGCTAAGGGTACGGAGGCAAATGCGGGGGCACTTGTGGTGCTTGACGCAAAAAGCGGCGCATTGCTGGCAGGTGCCACTTCTCCCACTTATGACTTAAAAGACTATCTTGAAAATTACTCCAAGGTGGCAAACGGGGAAAATTCTCCCCTTCTTAACCGAGTCACCTCGGGACTTTACCGCCCCGGCTCCACCTTCAAGACAGTTACCGCTACGGCGGCGCTGAACGAGGGGATAATCACTCCCACAGATGTGGTGAACTGTCAGAAATATTACACTTACTGGGAGGGCTGGAGCCCCGAATGTACGGGTTATCACGGCAGGGTCAACGTGGTGGGCGCTCTGAAAGAGTCCTGCAACATCTTCTTTTATGAGGTGGGCAGGATAATGGGTATTGACAAGATAACGGATTATGCCGCAAAGTACGGTCTGGGCGAGGAAATGGGCCTTGAAACGGGACGGGGCATTAAAACGGGCTATATCGCAAGCCCCGACACCTTTGAGGCACGTCAGCAGGTATGGCAGGCAGGTAATGTCATTCAGGCGGCTATCGGTCAGTCGGACACCTATGTTACCCCCCTGCAGATGGCGGATCAGGCACTTATGATAGGCAACAGAGGTGTGAGATATCAGACATATCTGGTGGACAGCGTTTACACTTATAATATGGAAGAACTTGTGAGCAAGACAGAGCCGACAGTTGCCGCTGTTATTGAGGACAAGACAGGTTATACCTTTGACAATGTCATCGAGGGTATGGAAGAAGCGGCGGCTTTTGAGGCATACACCTATCCCGGGGTCAAGGATTATTACACCGACAGCTATCTTCTCACAGAGCTGCCCGAAAAGGCGGCTATAAAAACGGGTACACCTCAGATGACCTCAAAATCCGATACGGGTTCGGCGTTTATCGGCTTCTACCCTGCGGACGACCCCGATATCGCTTTTTCGGGATTTGTGGAAAAGGGCGAGTATTCCAAGCTTATGATAAGGGAGATAATCGAGGCGTATTACGACAAGGATTATCACATTGAAAAGCTGAGCGGCAGGAGCGAGGAAGATATTGCTGCGGAGCTTTCGGATAATGACAGCTATGATGAATATGAAGAAGACTATGAAGATTGAAGGGTTTGATATATATGTCAAAAAAGAAAAGACCCCTTACTGCCGACGAGGTGGCGTATTTCTGCTATCAGCTGGAGCAGGTGCTTGATTCGGGCGTTCCCGTTTATGACGGGCTTACCGTTATGGCTGCTCAGACACGGAGCAAGAGCACTCCCGAGGCTAATGCGCTTTTAAAATCGGTCACAGACTCCCTGTCTATGGAAAAGCCCTTGTATACGGCTCTTGAGGAGGCAGGCGTTTTTCCCGAATACTGCGTTAAGACCGTTATGGCGGGGGAATTATCGGGACGGCTGGACGAGGCGCTTTCAGCTCTTACGGAATATTACGAAAAGCAGGCGAAGATCGGGGAGAGCGTACGGAGCGCTGTAGTTTCTCCTATGATAATGCTGGTCATTGCGGCGGCGGTCATATCTGTTCTGACTCTTAAAGTTCTGCCGATGTTTGCGGAAATTTTTTCCGAATTTGACCCCGAGGTCTATACAGCGGTGTCAAGGAGCGTGGAGACTGCCGCAGGGGTGGGTACGGTAATGCTTATTATATGCGGAGTTCTTTTCCTGTTCGGAGCGATTTTCCTTGCCGCAAACGGAAAAAGTGTGGGAACAGGCGATCTGCTCGGTTCACTGCCATTTTTTCGTCAGACCGCCGAAACGGTGGCATTGGCGAAATTTTCGGGAGCGGTCTCTATGATGATAATGAGCGGTCTTTCCGCTTCGGAGGCTCTGAGCAATGTTCGTGGCATAAGCAGCTGCAAACGTGTGAACGAGCGCATTGACCGCTGTGCTGCGCTTGTGATGAACGATGTTCCCTTTTCCGACGCTGTGGAGCAGTCGGAGCTGCTGCCCGTATTTTACGCACGCACTTTGCGGGTATCCTACAGCTCAGGATCCTTTGACACCGCCTGGCAGAAGATAAGCCGCCGTATGAGCGAGGAGGCGGACAGGAGCGTGGAGAGGATAATCAGCGCTGTTGAGCCTGCACTTACCGCTGTTCTGACACTTGCGGCAGGGGCTATTATGCTGACTGTTATGCTTCCGCTGATGAATATTATGTCGGCGATGATATGAAAGACCGGAGCTTATCCGCAATTATAAATTTATGGGTCTCTCTCCATTTGCAATGGGGAGAGACTTTTTTGCTTGTAGAATATATTTACATAATTGTAACCCAAATTTTACACTTTTGCTTATCTATCCCCTAAAAATCCGCCAGACGTCCCAAAATGCGCTGTAAATTTTCCGTTAAAGTAAGATTTGTGTAAAGTATTTCACGTATTCTTCATAATAAATGATTTTGAAATTCATCTATTTATGATAAAATGAACTTGTATTGTGAAAAATAGTATAATGAAACGGTCGGGCAGAAAACCCGACGGTCGGGTGAATACCCGACAAGCCGGAAGGAAAGAGTTTTCCTTGCGGCAATGTGAAAGGATTGAGCAAAAGTATGACCATTTTCAACGTCATCCACCTGTTCGGCGGTCTCGCAATGTTCCTCTACGGTATGAATTTGATGAGCGACAAGCTCGAAAAACTGGCGGGCGGCAAGCTGGAACAGATCTTTGAGAAGCTTACCTCTAACCGGTTCAAGGGTCTGCTGCTGGGTATTCTCGTAACGGCGGTGGTCCAGTCTTCCTCTGCGACCACAGTTATGCTGGTAGGATTTGTAAACTCGGGACTTATGCGCCTTTCACAGGCGATCTCAATTATTATGGGCGCTAATATCGGCACCACGGTGACCACCTGGATACTGAGCCTTACGGGGCTTGAAGGCGAGAGCTTGTTTATCCAGTTCTGCAAGCCCAAGAATTTCGCTCCTCTTTTCGCCCTGGTGGGTGTTGTGATGCGAATGGCTTCCAAGGACGGCAAGAAAAAGGATATCGGCGGTATTCTTATCGGCTTCGGACTGCTTATGTGGGGAATGGTCACTATGGGCGAATCTGTCGAACCTCTCAGCGAGTCGGAGAAGTTCGCAAGCCTTATGACCCTTTTCAAAAATCCCGTTCTGGGCGTGCTGGTGGGCGCTGTTGTTACGGCGGTCATTCAGTCCTCGGCGGCTTCGGTGGGAATGCTGCAGACCCTTTCAAATTCGGGCCTTATCACATTCGGAGCGGCGCTCCCCATTATCCTCGGTCAGAATATCGGTACCTGCGTTACCGCTATCATCTCTGCCGCAGGAGCTAACAAAAGCGCTAAACGTGTTGCTGCCGTTCATCTTTATTTCAACGTTATCGGAACGGTCCTTGCGCTGGTATGCTACTACACACTTGACTCGTTTATTCACTTCGCCTTTGCGGATATGGAGGTCACCAGCGTATCCATCGCCATCGTCCATACCGTGTTCAATATTGGCACCACCATTGTTCTCCTGCCCTTTACCCACGTGCTTGAAAAGCTTGCGTATCTCACCATCAGGGACGAGAAGAAGGAGCCTGCGGAAAATCTCGTGCTCCTCGACGACCGTTTCCTGAACACTCCCGGTGTGGCTATTGAGCAGTGCCGCAACGTTACCAACAGAATGGCTTCTCTTGCAAAGACCACCATTTCTCTTGCCCTTGACCTGTACAAGAATTTTGACGAGGACAAGGCTCAGATGATACTTGAAAATGAGGATATGATCGACAAATACGAGGACATTACGGGAACATATCTCGTTAAGCTCTCGGGGCGCAGCCTTACAATGGACGACAGCCGCACGGTTTCCTGTCTGCTTCATTCAATAGGCGATTTTGAACGCATTTCCGACCACGCTGTGAACATTCTGGACACCGCAAAAGAGATACACACCAAGGAAATAAGCTTCTCGGATATGGCAAAGCGTGAGCTGAACGTTATGTTCGGGGCTATCGAGGAGATACTTGACATCACCGTTCAGGCGTTTGAGGCAAAGGACATCGACCTTGCCCACAAGGTAGAACCTCTTGAAGAAGTGGTCGACTATCTCCGCACGGAAATGAAATCCCGTCACGTGGAAAGGCTCAGGACCAAGACCTGCACCATTGAGCAGGGATTTATCTTCACCGACCTTCTCACCGATCTTGAGCGCATTTCCGACCATTGCTCCAACATTGCCGTAAATCTCATTCAGATAAATGACGATAATTTTGAGAACCACCGTTATCTGAACGCCGTAAAGAGCGAGGACAACGAACAGTTTGCCGAGCTTTTCAAGGAATTTTCCTACAAATATCCATTGCCAAAAACATCTGTAAAATAATTACTGCAAATGCTTCCTCGGTTTTTGGGGGAAGCATTTTTTTTAACAACAGGAACGAAAAAAGCTGCTTTTGACTATCGATCTGTCAAAAGCAGCTTTTAATATTTAAATTTTTTCTCAGTCAAGGCTCTTCATTGTGGGGAACAGCAGAACATCTCTTATAGCGCTGCTGTTTGTAAGAAGCATAACCATTCTGTCGATACCGAAGCCAATGCCGCCTGTGGGGGGCATACCAATCTCAAGAGCACGGAGGAAATCCTCGTCAATGCTGTTTGCTTCCTCGTCGCCCAGACGCTTCATCTCTTCCTGAGCCTCAAATCTTCTGCGCTGATCTACGGGGTCATTCAGCTCGGAATATGCATTCGCCATTTCTCTGCCTGTGATGAAAAGCTCGAAACGTTCGGTGTATTCGGGGTTTTCGGGCTTCATCTTTGTAAGTGGAGAAACGTCTGTGGGGTGATCCATAATGAATGTGGGCTGGATAAGATGCTCCTCAACAAATTCGTCAAAGAACAGGTTAAGGATATCGCCTTTCTTGTGGCGCTTTTCATACTCGATGTGGTGAGCGTCGGCAGCAGCTCTTGCTTCTTCAATGGTGTGTATCTCGTTGAAGTCAACGCCCGAGTATTTCTTAACGGCGTCAACCATAGTAAGTCTCTCAAAGGGCTTGCCCAGATCTATCTCCACATCGCCGTACATAATTTTTGTGGTGCCGCAGACCTCTTGTGCGCAATGTCTGTAAAGATTTTCCGCAAGGTCCATCATACCGTGATAATCGGTGTATGCCTGATAAAGCTCCATAAGGGTGAATTCGGGGTTGTGCTTTGTGTCAACGCCTTCGTTGCGGAAAACTCTGCCTATCTCGTAAACTCTGTCAAGACCGCCTACGATAAGTCTCTTGAGATAAAGCTCAAGGGAAATTCTGAGCCTTACGTCCTCGTTAAGAGCGTTGTAATGGGTCTCAAAGGGACGTGCGGAGGCACCGCCGGCATTTGCAACAAGCATAGGTGTCTCCACCTCGATAAAGCCCTGAGCGTCAAGATAGCGCCTGATAGATGCAATGATCTGTGAACGCTTTCTGAATGTGTCGGCAACATCGGGATTTACGATAAGGTCAACGTATCTCTGACGATATCGTGCGTCCTGATCCTTTAAGCCGTGCCACTTCTCGGGGAGGGGCAGAAGGGATTTGGTGAGCAGAGTTATCTTCTGAGCGTGAACTGTAACTTCACCGGTCCTTGTCTTGAAAACAAAGCCCTCAACGCCAACGATATCGCCCATATCCCAGGTCTTGAACTCCTTGAAGGCTTCCTCGCCGATGTCGTTCATACGCACATAGACCTGCATACGGTCGGTGCTGTCACGGACGTCAATGAAGTTTGCCTTGCCCATATTACGCCAGGTCATAATTCTGCCTGCGATCTTAACGTTTATCCTGTTATTTTCAAGAGCAGCCTTCAGAGCCTCCTCGTCGCCGTTTGCTTCTGCGGTAAGGCGTTCCTCAAGCTCTGCATACTGCTTTCTTATCTCGGAATTTTTGATATTGTAGTCAAACTTGGTTATCTCAAAGGGGTTTTTGCCCTGAGCCTTGAGATTTTCAAGCTTTTCCATTCTGACCTTCTTTAATATGTGGATATCCTCTTCGGTCTGCTCCGCCTCTTCCGCAGGGGAGGAGTTAGCCCTCTGCTGTTCATCTGCCATTTTTTTTCATTCCTTTGCATTATTTTTAGTGCATATTATTTTTTATCATCAGAAACAAAGCATAATTTTGCATTATTTCTGCCTGCGTGGAGATAAAGTCAATTATCCCTGCAAATTAACAGCACGACCTCGCTGCAGGTCGAACCTGCTCACTTGCTTATCTCAAGAACTTCCATCTTTATAACGCCCATAGGAGCCTCGACCTCGAGAATGTCGCCCACTTTTTTCTTGAGAGCGGCAATGCCTATAGGAGCGTCCTCGGAGATCTTGTTGTTCTCGGGGTCAGCTTCGGTGGAACCTACGATCTGAAGCTCAAGTATCTCGTCAAATTCAAGGTCTTTGAGCTTAACAAATGAACCAACGCCTATTTCGTCTGTGGAAAGGTCCTCGTCGCTTACCACCTCGGCGTTGCTTATCTTCATCTCGATATCAACGATCTCTGCCTCAAGGATAGCCTGCTCGTTCTTAGCCTCATCGTACTCGGCGTTCTCGGAAAGGTCTCCGAAGGAACGTGCTTCCTTCAGCTTCTGAGCAACCTCTGCTCTGCGGACGTTTTTGAGATATTCAAGCTGTTTTTCCAGATCCTTAAATCCTTCTGCGGACATTCTTATCTTCTTGACTGCCATAATATATGACCATCCTTTCAAGTGACTTCGGATATAATTACCTAAGTTTATATTATATAACAATTCCTGTTTTATGTCAAGGGATTTTCGGTAAATGAAGTGCCGATTTCACGAAAATCATACCGTTACAATTCCGATATTCCCGTCGGAAACATATCCGCACCCCTCCGCAAAGGAGAAAACATCATCAGCAGCGATTTCTCCGAAAGCACCGTTTAAAGCCGAAAGACCCCTGCGAGCCTTTTCCCTTGCACGTTCTGAGGATATCTCGGGGAGCAGGAATTTCACCCCGCCGTCCTCATACAAAACTCCTATGCCGCAGCTTACGGAGAATATCTTAACGGGCTTTCTGTCCTCGCCGCAAAGCTGATATTTTCCTGCGGTCTCGCAGTTTTTCCGCTTTATCTCTGTTTTAATTATGCCGTATCCGCCCGTAAGCCTGCACAGATAATAAGCAAAGCTGCCGAAAACACAGACGTCAATGATATTTTCATAAGTCTTTTCAAAGCTTACAAAATCGTCCTCGTCCTTATGCATAATGTAGGAATTGCCCTCGGCGGAAATGGCGGCAAAAAGACCCGATCTCCCCAATGGCAGAAGCTTTTTGACGCTTACCCTCGCCGCCGTAAAGCTGCTGTCCGAGTCCTCGGCGTCGCAGATATCGCTGCCCGTTATCTCGATCATCGCTCCGAGACTTACGGTCTTTTCTATCTCACCCTCAGGGGTGCAGATGTACAGCAGCGAGTCGGAAAATACGTAAAATCTTCCATCAAAATAAGCCGCATATTCGGGAGCGGTGAGAGCACATAAAACAGGCTCTTTTTCGGGATCGTTGTAAACAAAAACTCCCCCTCTTTCGGTGATGAACATAACGCAGTCCTCGCCGAGAGCCGCCCCGGATATCCCAACGGGGCACCGTACTTCCGCAATATTTCCCTCAAAGCCAGCCCTGCAGACCGTGTGCCTGCCCTCCGAGCCGAAAACAGCCACAATGCCCCTGTCGCTGTGGGAATAAACCGTCTTTAATGGCTTGTCCGTTCCGAAGCTCAGCGGCTTTATATCTGCTTTAAGGGGCTGTGTATCGGGAACGCTGCGTCTTTCGGTGCTCTTGGAAACTGTCTTTGCCTTGGGGGCAGGAGCGTCCTTTGCAGGCTTTTCCTTCGGCGGCTTGCTGTTTGCCGCCGCAATGCCTGCCGCAGCACCTGCCCCTGCCGCAGCGGTGCATAATAAAGCAATGTCCTTGGCTTTCATTTTATTTATCCTTTCCGAATATTCGTCTGAAAATAGATTTTTTCGGGTCAGCCGTCCGCTTGCTCAGGTCGGGTATCTGCAAGTCAAACATATACTCGCCCACCTCCAGACAGTTGATGACACCGTTGTTGTAATATTTCTCGGCACTCTGATATCCCGTAGGAACGTAAAATGCCACATCAAAGCCCAGCTTGCTCAGAAAGGCAAGCAGGATGCTGTCCGCCCGTGATATGACGTTCTCACCCGTTGCGATATAAATGACCTTGGGATTTACCGCCGTAAAATCAAATTTCTGAATGAGCCGCAGAATGTCGCTGCTCATATTAAGGGCAATGTGGATTATCCTGTACTCAAGCCCGCCCGACTTCTGATCCTTTATGACATTTGCCTCAAGAAATGCGGACAGCTTATCCAGAATGTAGTCCTGAGTTTCCTCCTTGAGAAAGCCGTAATTATAATTCTTGTGTGCCTTCACAGCCGATTTGTTCAGCCTGCCGTTTTTCATAAAGCCCACCGCATATTCGCAGGAGCCTTCCTCATTTGTGATAGGTTCGCCCTTGAAAATGAGTGTGCTGTCGGGAAATGCCGCTGCCATATCGTGAAGCTCATTCCAGTATCTTGGCAGGTCCTTGTTCTTGACTCCCGAAATTTTCGCCATAATAACGGGAATGTTCACAATGTCGCCCGAAACGCTGAAATTGGGACGGAATTTCAGTTCCGAGCCCCACAGCATAGGAATTTCCTCATACATTGTTTTGAGAACCACCGCATTTGCCTTTGCATACTGATGACTGCGGTAAATGCCCGTGTCGGTGTACATCATACTGTCAAGCTCACGCTCCGCATAATACGCCACCGTACCAAGTGCAGCGTCACCGCCTTCTCTGGGAAATTTCTCCGCAGGCAGGGACTCCGTAAAATTCCGCTCATACATCAGGTCATCGTACAGCTCGCATTTTCCGCCAAGTTCGGGTCTTAGTATGAGAACGTCCGCAGGACAGCGGGCTATCATCTTTACAAACATAGCCTCCGAAGCGCTTCTGCAGCCTCCGAAAATGATAAGGCAGGGAAATCCCTTTCTGCCGCCGCCGAAAAGCTCCTTCTGATATCTTTTCAGCCAGCACAGCAGGAAAACGGCTTTTGAGATACCCTTTCTTATATCGTTACCGTCTGCAAAATACATATCCATAACCGCCCCGAAAGCGTTCCGCATAATGCCCTGCAGCTTAGGGTCGGAGTGAACGATGTTCTGGGAAAGGGCGGCTGTCATATCTGCGGGAGTTCTGTAATTTCCACGTGATATAGAGTTTATCTCCTCGTTTGAAGGCGGATCTATCGCCTTGTCAATGACCAAAGGGTCTCTTGTCTCACGGAGCTTCATATAAAAGCTGTAAAGGTCGCTGAGATATGTTGTCTTGTTCTCCGCACCGTTTATCCTTGCATAGCAGGTGTAATAGGTGTCCGGCTCGTTACCTCTTGCGGCAGGCTCTGTAAGAATGTCCGCATAAATATTGCCGGATATCCACGCATTAACGCAGAAGCCACCGTTTTTCCTTGCGGGAGCGGCAATGCCTGCCGAAGGAGCCGTTCTTTCGCTTACTGCCGCAGTCCTCCGACTGCTGTCCGCCTTTTTCCTGATATCCCCGAGAGTAAATCCCGAGGGAAAATCCACTCCCCCCGTCATATCAATAAGCGCCGCTGTTTTTTCGCATTCGGGCAGCTTGTCAAAATAAGCCGCACCGTCATATTCTGCAATGAGCACATCACAGCCTGCCTTTGCTGCCGCAGACAGCATCATCATCTCGTGACGGGAAATGCCGCCCCTGCACAGTATCTTCGGGGGATATTTCTCCTTTGAGGGAGCAAGGGCACGGGCAATATCACGTCTCAGCCAGCACATAAACTTTATAAATGTGTTCTTTAAAATGCTGTCATTCTTGCCCTCGCTTTTAAGCCGTGACAGACACTCAAAAAAGCAGTCTGCCATTGCCCTTACAGCGTCCTCCGAAGCATTGCAGCACTTCCTCGCTGCCGCTTTTATGAATTCCCTGTCAAGCCTGAAGTCCGAAGCGCAGGAGCTTTCAAAATAAGCGATATCTCCGGCAGTAGGATTTGCCATACCCTTTTCAAGAAACGCTCCACGCCTTACCGCCAAAGCAAAAAAGCGCAGAAGAAGCTCCTCGGTGTCGGGGCCGTATTTATTTATCCTCAGAAAATGACCTCCTGCGGAAGGCTGTTCCGACAGAAGCTCTGCGGGTATGGAAATGTTCATATACAAACCATCTTTCATTGATCATTGATCTCTAAGATTGCCGATAAAGGGAATAATGTCCTTGTATCCCACCGCAAGATTAAGATTCTGACCCTTGCTGAAGCCTGCGGTGCTTATGCCTATGACCTCTCCGAACATATTAAGGAGAGCGCCTCCAGAGCTGCCTCCCGAAATAGGAGCGGTAAACTGTATCATATCAACGCCGTTTATCTCACGAAAGCCCGAAATAATGCCATCGGAAACGCTGTTGAAAAGTCCTAAGGGACTGCCGATAGCCACCACTTTCTGACCTCTGCGCAGCTCCTCTCTGCCGCTGTAGAACCGCATAGGCGTAAGCTGCCTGTCAATTCGCAGAATTGCCAGATCAAGGTTCGGGTGATATTTGATTATCTCGTTTGTGCGGTAAATGTTCTCATCATTTTCCAGCTGAACGGAAAAAGACCTTGCGCCTCCTGCCACGTGAAAATTCGTGAGTATGTAGCCTCCGCTGCCGATAATTATTCCCGAGCCGGAGCCGATGACCTTTCCTCTGCTGTTGTGAAGATTTATCATAACCACCGATGAAGCAAGGGTGGCAAGCTCCTCAAAGGACATCTCACCGCTCTGAGAAGTCCTCTCTCCGACGGGAGCGGCAGATGTGCTGACAGCAGGCGTTCTCACAGGCGATGAGGGAACGGTAAGAGGGATATGATTTCCCGAAACTGCGGGAACAGCAGCCCTTGCCGCCTTTGCCCCCACCTTTGAAGCTATAGCGATCGCTCCCGAGCCTGCACATTCCGTTCTTGAGGGCTGATATTCGGGGAGAGTAAATTCCTTGTTTTCCCCAAGCTTTATAAGCTCCTCTCTCCGCACCATACCGTCGGGGAGAGACGGCTCACCCGAGGGACACAGAAGCAAAACGTCTATCCCCATAAGCGCCGCCATAAGGCAGAAAAGATATTCCTTGCTGCCTGCCTTGCCAGAGCATACAAGCTTTGGGCATTTCCCGCCCGAAGCGGCAAGCCCCTCAAGCAGCCTGTCCGCACGGAACATAAGCATAGCCGCAAGATTTTTTTCTATGGAAGGATTTATATTTTTCCGAGCGGAGCGGTAAATAGCGCATACCTCTTTCAGCGCCGTTTCCGTCTCCTGAGACAGCACCTTTTCGCCTCTGCACAGCCTGTCCCATTTATCGCCGTATTCCGCCGCCTCCTTGACTCCGGGCAGGGGGAATGAGGTCACTCTGCGGTAAAGGCACCTCTCGTCTGCAGACAGCCTGCGGTCGAGTTTTTGTATGCCCTCCGAAAGCCCGGGGTAACAGCCTGTTCCCATAATAAAATAAACGCTTCTTACCCCTGCCGCTGTTCTGCCTCTCACATCGCCGAAGGCTTCAATTCCTGTTATTTTCATTGGATTGAACCGAATTTCCATTATCCCATAACTCCATTTTGACAAAAGCTGTTAAATCAAATATTAACTGTAATTATATTATACAACATATCCTCAAAAAAATCAACGGGTAGACAGTATTACTATTATAGCACAAAAGTTCTTAAATGTCAATACCCATCTGAGCTGTTTGTGAAAAACGACCATAAAAATTTTCCTGCTCCGTACGGTATATTTTTATCGGCATTTCAGATATTATGACATATACCCATTGTGAAATAAACCTCAATGCCATACACTGCGCTTTTCGGGTAATATCCTGACACTTTTCCGAATATGATGTAATAAGGTGAGGGTAAAAAATACCTAAAATCCGGAAGATTATTTTTTCATTAAAAATGAAAAAAACACTTGTATTTTCAGAAAATATAGGTTATAATAGTTTATAGGATAAAATCTGCCGTTTAGTTTTGATGAAAGGGGTGCAAGCCTGTGAACAATGAGCAGACAATGACATTTTCTGTCTATGAGGACAAGGAAGCCGAGCTTAAAAAGAACCTTACGCTCATTTACGACGCATTGAGGGAAAAGGGCTATAATCCCATAAATCAGATCGTGGGCTATATCCTGTCCGAGGATCCTACTTATATAACTACATACAACAACGCACGAAGCCTCGTCCGTCACATCGACAGAGATGAGCTGCTTCAGGTGCTCGTAAAGTCCTATCTCGGGGCTTGACAGCGCTGAGGCCTTCGGTGCGGGGTATGTAAAATACACGCACCGTTTTGTTTTTTTGTGAAAATCTTGTGAAAAACGGCTGAAAAGTTGTATTGACATAATATTGTAACCGTTTTGTAGTGGTATTTTCCGAAAAAAACGGTATAATATTGATAGAGATGAAAAATCAGCACCGTGTAAACTCTCCCGGAAAAGGGTATGCTATTATCATACGCAGAAACGGCTCTGCGATGATATAGATATCTTTTGAAAAAAGGAGGCGTACCTTTGACGGGTAAGAAAACGGCGGCTCTGATGATGAGTCTCGCAATGATTTTTTCATCGGGCTTCGGCTCAATGTCCTTTGCTCTTGACGATACCCTTTGCGGCTACGGTCAGGGCAGAGAGGTAAACGACGAAAACTGCCCAGTGGGCGCTCTTATGTTCAACGAGCAGTTTTATAAATACGGCGCTTATGCGGTCACAGACGGGGATAAGATAGTCCTCACCTTTGATCAGGGCTATGAAAACGGCTTTACGGCGCCAATTCTTGACACACTCCGGGAGAAGAACGTTAAAGCGGTATTCTTCCTCACGGGCGACTACGCCAAGCGCAATCCCGAGCTTGTGAAAAGAATGATAAGCGAGGGTCATATCATTGGAAATCACGGTATGGCACACGCTTCACTCCCTAAGCTCTCGGACGAGGGCATTAAAGAGGAGATAATGTCCCTGCACGAATATGTCAAGCAGGAATACGGATATGAAATGAAATATTTCCGTCCTCCCTGCGGCGAATATTCGGAAAAGGCGCTGGCGGCAGTCCACGACTGCGGCTACACCACGCTGGTGTGGAGCTTTGCATACTGCGACTGGAACGTGGACGATCAGCCTGAGGAGAATGAGTCTCTTGACAGAGTTTCCTCGGCGGCTCACAGCGGTGCGATCTATCTTCTCCACAGCGTTTCCGAGACAAACTGCCATATCCTGCCCCGTGTTATCGACAACATAAGGGCGGCAGGCTTTGAGTTCGGTTTGCCAGAGGTTTAAATTGACATCAGATCCCTTGCGGGATTTTGATATATCCTGTTTTGCTGATGCAGACAGCAGAACATCTCGTTATCTTCCTTGTTTTATTTTGTTTCGGTTTATCCCTGCTGCAGCTCGGATAAACTTACAGCCCCGACGCTAATCGGGGCTGTTTTTTTATGGGGCGGAGGTTATGAGCTTTATTATTTATTCTTTATTCTTTTCTGTTTTCATTTTTTTGAAAATCATTTTTTGTTATTTGAACAAATACACAAGAGAGAACTGTTTATTTTATTGTACATTTGTATCAAAAATAACCTGAATGCTTGACAAGTATTGGAGACGGTGATATAATAGTTTTAAAACAAACTAATTTAAACGAAAGCAAGGTGAGAATATGGTTCAGAGACCGATAGAGGTCGTTCTCAAAGGCGGTGAGTTCAGAAAGTATTCCGACTCGAAATTTGCTTTGCTGAGAAAGCATTATGGTATGAAGCGTGCCGAATTTGAGGTCATATACTATCTGTCAATATGCAAGGACGCCGACTCGCTTGTCAATATCACCGAGTTCCTGAATGCAAACAAGGGTCACATTTCCTCAACGGTGTACGGGCTGACCGGAAAGGGTTATATTACTTCTGTACAGGATAAAAATGACCGCCGTTACCTGCATTTCAGCCTGACCGATAAAGGCAAAGAGGTGGCTGCGGACATTGAAAGCATATGGAACAATATCAGAAATGAGCTTTTCTGCGGGCTGACCGAGGAAGAAATTGCCGAATATAAAAAAACCTCTTACAAGATATGCAAAAATATCGAGCACTTTATGACTTGAAAATAAAGCATTTGAAATGATGCTTTTATTTTTAAGCTTATAGTTTAAAAACAAACTGTATGATTTTAAATTAAAGAAAGGAATGATAAATAATGAGTACAGACAAAGAACCGATGAAGGAACTTGCTCACGAAATTACATACAGAAGGTACATTATGGCTAAGGACGATGCGAAGTTTTTATTTGCAGACGCAAGTATTGCCGAATATATAGTCCTTCATTATATGTGTGAGCATATTGAGAGCGACCCCATATATTCAGGTAAAATTTACCTGAGCGAACTCTCTGAAAAGCTGAATATGCCTATAAGGAAAACATCAAAGCTCATAAGGGAAATGAACAGCAAAAACCTTATTAACTGGGATCACGACGGCGACGGAAGGGACGGCACTTATGTGACCATCACCGAACACGGAATGAAGGTTTACGAAGAAACCGACAACAAGCTGAAAGATTTTTATACCAAGGTGCTTGAAAAGTTTGACAGGGATAAAATGATACAGCTGCTTCAGCTTATGAAAGAGTTTGAGTCGGTGATCAGAACCGAAATGGAACAAATGGAGGAAAATTATGAAACCGCTGAATGAATGTATGAGCGAGCTTGAACGCTCCTGCCGTGAAAATGATTTTATCGAACACAGACTTTATGATGAGTATGACATAAACCAGGGACTCCGTGATGAAAAGGGAAACGGCGTGCTTACGGGTCTTACAAATATTTCCCTTATAAAATCCTACGAGGTGAAAAACGGCGCAAAAGAGCCCTGTAACGGTGAGCTGTGGTATCGTGGATATCGTGTGGAAGACCTTATAAACGGGCTTGGGGAATATGAGATGGGATATGATAAAATTGCCTATCTTCTGCTTTTCGGTGAGATGCCCGATGATGAAAAATATTCGGAATTCCGTTCTGTAATGGGAACGCTTATGCCTCTGCCCGCAAACTTTACACGAGACGTTATTATGAAAGCGCCCACCGACGACATAATGAATACTATGACGAGAAGTATCCTGACGCTGGCTTCATATGACAAGGAGCTGAAGGATACTTCCCTGCAGAACATTATCCGTCAGTGCATTCAGCTTATAAGCGAGTTCCCGACCCTGGCTGTGTATGCATACAACGCATATAATTATTATCAGAACCTTGACAGTATGTATATCCACTATCCCGACACTGCGCTGTCCCCTGCAGAGAATATACTGACTATGCTGCGCCCCGACAAGCAGTACACCAAAACCGAAGCCAAGGTCCTTGATACCGCTCTGATACTGCATATGGAGCACGGCGGCGGAAACAACTCCACATTTACCACAAGAGTGGTGACCTCGTCGGGATCTGACACATACTCCACAATGGCGGCGGCAATGTGTTCGCTTAAAGGCCCCAAGCACGGCGGTGCAAACATCAAGGTAATGGATATGATGGCGGATATCTCCGGGCATATAAAGGATGTTGAGGACGATGAGGAGCTTACCGCTTATTTTGAAAAGATACTCGACAAGGACACCTTTGACAGAAAGGGCCTCATTTACGGAATGGGACACGCTGTGTACACCCTTTCCGACCCGAGAGAACGGGTGCTGAAAAGCTATGTAAAGCAGCTTGCCGCCGAAAAGGGCAGGACGGATGAATACCGTCTGTATGAGCAGGTCGAGCGGCTTGCTCCTCAGGTCATTATGAACAGAAAGCATAACCGCAGCGGCGTTTGCCCCAATGTGGATTTTTACAGCGGATTTGTATATGATATGCTGGGTATTCCGAAAGAGCTTTATACTGCAATATTTGCAGTTGCAAGAATTGTGGGCTGGAGCGCTCACCGAATTGAGGAGATCGTTTGCACCGATAAGATAATCAGACCTGCATATATGAGTGTTATGAAGAAGAAGGAAGGATAAATTATGCTTATCAAATACATTGCCGGACCGGTGATCGGTGCGGTGATTGGCTACTGCACCAATTTTATTGCGGTGAAAATGCTGTTTCACCCTAAAAAGGAAATAAAGCTTCTGGGACACAGGCTGCCCTTTACTCCCGGAGCTATACCTAAAGGCAAGTCAAGGCTGGCAAAAGCTGTGGGAAATGCTATAGGCAATAATCTTATCACACAGGCGGATATTGAAGACAAGCTCCTCAGCGATGAGCTGGCGGAGAAAATAGCCGATGCGATAGTGGAACAGTTCTCGCTGCCCATAAACAGCCTTCTTGCCGAGCTGCCCGATATTTCCGGTGAGGAGACAGAGGGCAAAAAAGAGATTATTTCAAAGACTATCGGAAGGTACATAGCCGAAGCAGTCGCTCAGGTCGATCTTTCAGGCATTATTATGGAAAAGGCTCCCGGCATTATAAGGGAGAAGCTTAACAACCCGATGATTCAGATGCTCCTGACGGACGAGCTGCTTGCGTCTGTTCTTGCTCCTGTGGGAAGCGATATACAAGCTTACATTGCAGAGCACGGAGAGGAGTTCATTGCGCCTTATGTTTCCCGGAAAATGTCCGATATGGGAAATAATTCGCTTGCGGGCATTGCAGAGGAGCTGAGCATTGACAGAAGTCAGCTTAAAAAGGCTGTTATGGCTTTGTATAAAAAGGCTGTATCGGGCTGTGCGGAAAAGCTTATGCAGTGGCTCGATCTTGGCAGCATAGCCGAGGATAAGATAAACGCTATGACCGCAGATGAGCTTGAGGAGCTGGTTATGAGCGTTATGAAAAAAGAGCTGAACACTATTGTTAATCTCGGAGCGCTGATAGGCTTTGTGCTTGGACTGCTGAATATATTCTTCTGATATTTGATATGAAAAAAGCCCCCTTCATATTTCCTGTATCGGGAAATATGAAGGGGACTGTGATCTTCGGCTATTTTGCGCTGCCCTGCGCTTCGTTCAGATCTTTTTCGGCTTTTGTTATCTGTAAATACTCGGCGTTCAGGTCGTCGGGAGAGGAAAATCCCATATCCATTGCGGCATAGCAGAGGCTCAAGGCAAGGGGCGCTCTCAGAAGCGGCGGCGCAAGGGATATATGGCTGCATTTATCTTTAAGAGAAGCATAAAGAGTTTCGGCATAGTCTCCCGTTAAAATGACATTCTGTGAGAGCGATGAAAGCTCGTCGGCAAGTTGTTTTACCTGGGTGATCCCGTCCTCACGCTCTCTTATGATATTGCCGTTTTCTGCTTTGAAAACAGCGTTATAAACAAGCTCCTGACGGGCGTGCATTACGGGGCAGATGATACTGTCAAGGGGAGATATGCCCCTGAAATTATAGGCAAGGGACATAAGGGACGATACCCCTGCGCAGTTTTTATCAAGCCCGAAGCAAAGCCCTTTTACTGCGGCTATTCCTATTCTCAGTCCCGTATATGAGCCGGGACCGCTTACGGCAGCAAAGCCCTCCACGTCGGAAAGAGTCTTTCCTGCGTCGGAGAGCATTTTTTTGCACATCGGCATTATCACCTGTGAGTGGGTGAGCTTTGTTACAAAGGTGTTCTGGGCAAGGACCGCATCCTCTGTGCAGAGAGCGCAGGAAGCGGTCTTTCCCGATGTGTCAATTCCAAGTACCAGCAAATTTAGTTCCTCCGGTGGGGTCGGTCAGGGTTATTTTCCTGCCGCCGTTTTCTGTAAGTTCAAGAGTGACGGTTATGGTGTTTCCGTCAAGCTCATCTTCAATATTTTCCGACCACTCGGCGGCTATGACCGAGTCCTCGGACATATAATCGAAAAAGCCTGTGGTCTCAAGGGCTTCTCCGCCGCTTATGCGGTACATATCAAAATGATAAAGGGACAGTCCGTCCCCGTGATATTCGTTTACTATGGCAAAGGTGGGTGAGGAAACGTTGTCCTCGAGACCCATTCCCATTGCAAGGCCTCGGGTGAAGGTGGTTTTTCCTGCCCCGAGACCGCCTTTGTATGCTATGACCTCGCCGCCCGTAAGACGCTTTCCCAGGCGCCTGCCTGCTTCTATGGTCTCCTCGGGGGTGGCGGTGAATACGGTTTCCGAATAGGGTGTCACGGCTGCTCCTTTCATACGCTGCCCATATTTTTTAACAGCTCGTCAACGTCCGATGCGGCGGACAGAAGACTTTTAAGCTTATCGCTCAGGTCATTTCCGCCTATTGGCTTTGTCTCGGCAGGAATGTCGTTGCTGTGAGCGGCGTCATACTCCGCTTCCGCTTCGTCAGCGCCCGACATTAAACGGGCTATATTTTCGTCCGCTTTTTCGGGGCTGGCAATGCTTGCGGTGCTCATTGAAGGGGTCACGCTCATTACACGGAATTTCTCGCAGAAAAAGCTGATATCGTCGTCCTCGAGAGAGCGTATCTTATACCGCTTTTTTTCGGCATAGCCGTATTTCTCGGTGCAGATTATATCAAAGCCGAAAAGAGGAGTTCTCACTCCGATACAGCCTATCTCAAACTCGCTTACATTCTCAAAGATAAGTTCGGCGCTGAATCTGACGGGGGCGTTGCTGTAAAGTATCATACGGATAAAGGGGACCTTTACTCCCTCGCTGCCCATACCGCTGTAGTAGCTGAAATCGCCGAATGCGTCGAAATTATACCAGTAGAAATCCTCGGAAAGCTCGGTTATCTGGTCGATGCCGTAGATATCACCGAAATTTTTTTTCAGAGCGCTTCTTTCCTCGCACTGAGGCATTGGCTTTCTCATTCCCACGGGCATTTTTTCAAAGCCCATACCCTCGTACCAGGGGATAAGACTGTCCTCGCAGAATATCTGCACGCTGAGCTTATAGATGCCCGACTGGCAGTATTCCACTATCCTTTTTACAATTTCAGCGCCTATGCCGTGCCTGCGGTAATCGGTGCGGACGCATATCCCGCTCATTATGGCGGCTATGAGACCGTCCGAGGCTACTCTGCCCAGACCTACAAGGGTGTCCCCGTCGTAGGCGTAGCAGGAATAAAAGCTGGCGTTGGCTTTTTCGATATCCTCGTCGGTGTAGCCGCTGAGGTTATACCATTCGAGAGCTTTGTAAAGATCTATTGTATCTGTCGGCTTTTTCAGCTCGGACACGTATTCAATATCCACCAAAATCCCTCCCGCCGCCTTTGGCTTATATATCACTATTTTATCACATTATAGCGGAAAGGTCAAGTTATATTTTGTAAATAGTCGAATTTATTTGCAGCTTAACGGTTTTTATCTTTATCATTGCGGCTGAGGATACGGTTCATTTTTTCCGCTTCCCTGCGGTCGGAAAAATAGCCTATGGCGTACACACCCGCAAATACGGCGATTATGCACAGCTCCATTGCTGTTATCATAAGGGGGTCTTTGTTTCTTATCCACTCAAAGACAAAGGCGCAGGTCAGGACTACGGCGTTTACATAAACAAAACAGAGTATGGTGAGAATGAGCATTGCCTTTTTGGACGGCTCCTTTTCGCCGCTTGGGAATATCAGCTCCACAAGGGAACAAAGGGCGGCAGCGGCTATTATCTGCCACAGGACCTTTATGCTTATTTCGGTATCGGGTCCCCAGAAAACGGTGATGTAGACTGTGGCAACAAGCAGTATCCCCGAGGCTATCATTGTAAAAAGCTTTGCTATACGGCTGAGTTTTTTCATAATAATATCCCTTCTTTCACAGACCAAGCTTGTGTTTAAGCTCGGGGACGTACTGCCTTGAGATTATGACCCGCTCTCCGTTTGTGAGAAGCGCTTCAAAGCGTCCTCCGAAGGCGGGGGCAAGGCTTTTTATCCTGTCAAGGCACAGTATGGAGGATTTGGAGGAGCGCATAAATTCCCGTGGCAAAAGCTCCTCCAGCTCGTACAGCTTATGATTTATTTCATAGACCTCTTTTTCGCAGTAAACGAAAACCTTGTCGTCCACCGATTCAAAATAGAATATTTCTTCGGGTGGGATAAAATATATTTTCCCGTCCTTGCGGCATTTAAGTCTCGGGTCCTCTCCGCCGTAGTCACGTATCAGGCGGATAAGACCCTCGTCAAGGCGGCGGCATTTTATGATTATCTCGTCCTCTTCCCCCGGGGAGGGGTCAAGTATGGTTATTTTCATCTGTCGGAAGCTCTCCTTTTCCGGGATATTATAAGTATTGCTGCAAGGGCTGCAAGTCCGAACAGGCAGACAAAAAGTATCTGTGCCGAGTCCGTCAGGGTCTTGTCTCCCATTTCAACGGTTATGCCCATATATTTGTTATATTCCTCAAGCACTTCCTTCGGCAGTCCATCAAAGGTCTTTTGGAGGATCTCTCCGCAGCAGGCACGCCGCAGGAGAGATGTGCCGTGAAGAATGGGTATGAATTTCAGCACCGCTGCCGCACCCTCCGCAAGACTGCCCATAGGGAGATATATTGCTCCCGCAAAGCCTGCAAGTGTTCCCACGACCGTGCCTATGCCCGACCATACGCCCGTACTTTTTACGAACATTGCCGCAAGGTACATTATAAGCGAGAAAATGCAGACGGTCATAAAGGTGTAAAGCGCCGCAAGCAGTATGTCCTTTACAGGGAGCACCTCTCCGCCGATTGCGGCGATATAGCCCATATATGCTGCCATTACTGCGAGGCACATTGCCGTACCTATGACCACCGAGGAGGTTATGTAGGAAAGGGAGATGACACCCTTGCTTACGGGGGCGCAGTAGAAGCTTGCAAGGCGGTTTTCCGAGCTGTCGCTTATCATCTGTCCCATTACGGTGAGGGACGCCATAACGGCGTTTACTACGGTTATTCCCGCAAGCGTCCAGTAGTGAACAAGTATTTTTGCGTTCTGCAGGTCGGCTGCTTCGTCTCTTTCGCCGCCGTACTGCTTTAACAGGTCTGTTATTTCCTCCACGTTCATATTGCCCAGGAAAATGCCCATCAGCAGCAGGACTATTGCCATTGAGAGCATTGACATTATTACTGCGCCCTTGTCACGCAGGAATACAAGACAGTTCCTTTTTAAAAGACTAAAAAATCCGTTCATACCGCACCTCCCGTTACACTCAGAAAAACATCATCAAGTGTTCCCTGGATAACTTCAAAGCCGCTTATCATATCCCGTATCTTTTCAAGCAGAGGCAGGGCTTCCATGGTGCTTGGGATATCAATGACCGCCTTGTCTCCCGAAAGAGAATAGGAACAGTCCATTGCGGCAAGGAGATTTTCCGCTCCTCTGCCCTTTAATGTGACCACAAGCTTGTCACGGGCATACTTTTCTTTAAGCTCGAAAGGCGTTCCGAAGCGGGTGAGATGTCCCTTGTCCATTATGGCAATGTGGTCTGCCTGAGCCGCTTCTTCCATATAGTGGGTGGTGAGGAAAACTGTCATACCCGTTTCACGTTGCAGGCTTCTTACCGTTTCCCACACGCTTTTTCTTGCGGCAGGGTCAAGACCTGTCGTTGGCTCGTCAAGGAAAAGGATATCCGGGGAATGGATAAGAGCGGCGGCTATTTCACAGCGCCGCTTCTGTCCGCCCGAAAGCTTGCCGTAGGGGCGTTTAAGGATATCTCCCAGGTCAAGAATGCCGCTTACCCTTCCGATGTTTTTTCTGAGCTGTTCTTTGTCGCTGACATAAAGGCTGCCACGGGTGAGGAGGTTTTCCTTTACTGTGAGAAGCTTGTCAAGGCAGTTGTTCTGATAAACTGCGCCTATGTGCTTTTTGATGATATTGTCCTCTTTGCCGATCTCCCTGCCGCAGACCGTAACGCTGCCCGAGGTGGGGGCAAGGAGGGTGCAGAGAATGTTTATGGTGGTGGATTTTCCTGCGCCGTTTACGCCTAAAAATCCGAAAAGCTCACCCTTTTGTACGCTGAAGCTTACGTCGTCCACCGCTCTGACCTCTCCGAAGTATTTTTTCAGGTTGTTTACTTCTATTACCATTGTCAGTCTCTCCTTTGTGCTTTGTGATGTGTTTATTATACACGGCAGCGTCGGAGATTACAATAGCTTTTGGGGCAAGGTGCAAATGAAGGGGGGTGAAATGCATTTTGAAACGTTAAAAGGCGTTCCCCAAGTAAAGGAGAACGCCCGAAATCTTGCTTCTTGCCTCTTGAAATTCTTGCTTCTAATAATCAGCCTGCATTAAGACCGAAGTTTGCGCAGAGTGCTGCAAGACCGCCCGAGAAGCCGCTGCCGATAGCATTGAACTTCCACTCGGCGCCGTTTCTGTAAAGCTCGCCTGCGATAACTGCTGTCTCAATGGAGAAATCCTCGGAAAGGTCGTAGCGGATAAGCTCGGTGCCCGATGCGTTGTCAACGATACGGATATAGGCATTGGAGACCTGTCCGAAATTCTGGTTTCTCTTGTCTGCGTCATAGATGGTAACGGTGAAGTCGATCTTGTCCACATTTGCGGGAACCTTTGAAAGGTCTACGAGGATCTGCTCGTCGTCGCCCTCTCCTGCGCCTGTGGTATTGTCGCCCTTGGACTCAACAGAGCCGCTGGGGTGCTTCTGATTGCCGTAGAAAACAAAGTCGGAATCGCTCTCTGCCTTGCCCGAAGCGTTTAAAAGAAATGCGGACGCATCAAGGTCAAACTCGCTGCCGCCGTCATATTTGTTAACGTCCCAGCCGAGACCTACCATTATCTGAGTGAGTCCGGGGTTTGTTTTTGTGAGGTCGATCTTCTGACCCTTCTGTAAGCTGATTGCCATTTTTAATTCCTCCAGAAAAATATTTTTGTATATCGTTTTTTGCCATACTGCACAAAGGTTATTTCCCTTTTGTTAAATACATTATAGCATACGGCAAAATATGTGTCAATATTTTTTCTAAATAATAACTCTGTTTTAATGAGATTTTAATGGAAAAAGCAGTTTTGCCGAATTAACATCATTTCTCTTGACATCGGAGACGTTTTATAGTAAAATAAATTATATATTGGCTGTAACAGCCCCTGTGGCTGCAAGATAAAAATGATGTTATTCTCAGATCTTATTATGCCGATATCTGCCGGATTATATTGAAAATATGTGCAGTATCAACAAGCAAAGAAGCTTTGATTGGCTTTTGATTGTGAGTTTCTACAAACTCAAAAATTTTCTGCAACAGTTTAAGCGTTTATCTGCACTATTTATATGACAGGGCTCAGAAAGAGCGGAACATATAAATATAACTCGGTACGATGTCATATCAATCTGCCTTGCTGCAAAGGCGGGTGCGAGGTGATTCACTACTATGAGCTTGGATTTTACCGCCTCTGTAAGACGTGCACAGGCGGGAGACCCCAAAGCGTTTGCCGAACTTTATTCCCTTGTTTACAAGGACTTGTACCGCATCGCTCTTCTGAACCTGAACAATCAACACGACGCTTCCGACGTGGTTAGCGACACGGTGCTGGAAGCTTATTCCTCCATAACAAAGCTGAGGGACGAAAAAGCCTTCAAAGCCTGGATAACGAAGATCCTTACGGTAAAGATAAAAAACAAGCGCAGGGAGTATTCACAGATAAATAATTTCAGGGAAGAGCTTGATGACCTCGGCGAAGAAGCTAAAGACGATGCCGCAGAAATAGATATTGACGGTATGAATGTTATGGAAGGCTTTAAGCAGCTCAGTGCTGAGGAGCGTATGGTGTTGTCACTAAGCGTGGTTTCAGGCTACAAAAGCGAAGAGATCGCCAAAATGTTCGGTACTAATGCGAATACCGTTCGTTCAAAGGTGGCACGAGCTAAAGCAAAGCTGAAACAGCTTATAACTTAGATCATTTCTTAAAGAAAGGAGGTCGGAAGTATGAGCTTTGACAATGAGCTGAAAAAGGCTCTCGATAATATCGAAGTCCCCGAGGAGCTGCTGCCCGAAAATATTGAGGCAATGCTCAGAAAGGTCGGAAGGCAGGATATAAAGACAACGGAGAAAGCCTCCGCCGATGAGGAACGCTCTGTTAAGATCACCACAAGCCGTACAAACCGTGCGGTCATTATGAGAACGCTGGCAGCCGCTGCTGCGTGCGTTGCGCTGGCAGCAGGATTTACCGCTTTCCGTGAGGAAAACGCAAAGCCTGCAGAGATCGAAAGCGAGATAGAATACGAGGCTGTACAGGTACAGTCCTACGATGAACTATACAACATTTATACGGGCATTTATCTTAACGGTTCGGGTGACGCCGCAAGAGGCGCTGAGAACGGCGACGGCGTTGAGATCATTACCGACGAGGATACTGCAAGTCCTCAGACGGAAACCTCTGCCGTGACCGAGACCACTCCCGCCATCACAGAAGCCGCTCCTGCAACAGAAACAGAAATACCGCAGGAAACCATAGAAGCTGTGAGATCGGATTTTTCCGATGCGGATATTGTCAAGAGCAGCGACAAGTGCATTTACTACATCTGCGGCGGAACCCTTTATGCGGTTTCCAAGGAGGATATGGCAGTTGTGGCTGAGATAACCGAGGAAGATTCTCCCTTTGAAATGTATGTGAGAGGAAATTCTCTGGTCCTCATAAGCGAGCATATTGCTTCCGATCCCGAGGACAGCTCCGAGCATACGAGCGTATGTGTGGATATATTTGATATATCCGATGGAGCCCCTGTCCGTCTGAAATCATATAAGCAAAACGGCGTTTACACGTCGGCTCGTATTGATGATTCGGGTATCCTCTATCTCGTAACGGGCTATTCCGATTACCGTGCTGTTCCCCTTGATGAGAATGCGGATCTGGAAAGCTACGTTCCCGCCTATTATGTGGACGGGGAGAAGAACTTCGTTGCCGCTGAGGACATTATCGTTCCTCCCGGTGCGAACAACACAGATTATACCGTTATTTCTGCCGTTAAGTGCAGCGACCCCGTAAATGTTACGGTGAAGGCTGTTCTCGGCAGCAGCGCAGATGCTTACTGCTCCGACAGCTCGCTTTATGTGGCTTCTTCGGGAGTAAAGGACGGTGTGGCTTACACATCGGTCACTTCCTTTGACATTTCCGAAAACGGACTTGTTTATAAGGCAAGCGGTTCTGTAGACGGCGAGCTTATCAGCCGCTACAGTATGTGCGAGTCCGACGGCGTGTTCAGGATCGCCTGCAGGGCTTACAACGAGAACGGTATGATAACCACGAATATTTACACTCTCGACAGCGCTCTTGTGACGGTTTCCGAGACAAGAGGTCTGCTTCCCGGTGTTATCGCAGGCGCCGTTAAGTTTGACGGAAGCTATGCAAGCATATTTGAAAACGGCGGCACCGAGCCTGCTCTTGTGGTCGATCTTGATCAGAGCAGTCCTGTGGGCGATGAAACGGCGGCAGGCTTTATGGCGGCTTACGTTAATAGCTTCGGTGATGACCTTATGGTCGGTATCAGCGCTGTACCCGAGGGTTGCTTCAGACTTGAGCTGTACAGCTCCGATGAGGGCGTTAAGCTAAGCGAGATATGCTTTGCTCAGACAGAGGGGGCACAGTCTCCTGCTCTTACCGATAAAAAGGCTATGCTTACAGACCCGGAAAACGGCATTATCGGAATTCCCGTTTCAAGCGTGACCGAGTTCGGAGTTAAAAACCAGTATTTCGTCTTTGGCTGCGATCGTAACGGATTTACCGAGAAGGGCGTTTTTGAGTACAACGATCTTGATGACAGCTATCGTTTTGACAGGGCTGTTGTTACTGATGGCGTGCTTTACATAATCGGAAGCGGACGTATGGTTTCCGTTTCTCTTGCCGATATGACCGTTATCGACGCCTTTGATTTTTAAATAATACTTTCGGACTGCCGCAGTTTTTGCGGCAGTCTTTTTGTGGAATGTGTGTTTGCATAAAGAAAGTTATATAAAAATTTCTGTAACCTATTGCGCTATTGGCTGAAAAAGGTTATAATGAATGAAAGGTCATATGATAAATGCCAGTATTATAAGAATTATGCCGCCCACGGGAATACGGGCAAGGCTTTTTATCCGTGCGGACAAGCCTTTTCCCACAGCTGTTCCCAGAGCTATGGCTCCCATTCCGAAAAAAAGAGAGCTTATGAATATCATCACAGGAGCATAGCCTGCTATCCCGGCGCTTATTCCCATAAAAACCGAGTCCGCAGACAGGGCTATACCCATTGCTATCCCTTCGGCAGGTGATATGCTTTTGGAGTTATCACAGTCGGATATTTTTGGGTCATTCATAACTTCGGCGTAATGATACAGGCGGCAGCCTTTTCGCTTCTTCCTCGGGGGAAGCAGTTTTTTAATGCGATCTCCGAAAATAGAATATAGACCCATTATTAACAAAATGGCTTTTGATATGTAAACTGCTATGTCAAGCGGAAGTATCCTGTCCGCCGCAGAGGCAAGAAGAGCCGACAGCCACAGCACCGCAGCACCCGAAAGCACAGAAGCAAAGGCAGATCTTATTGGAAATTTTATTCCCCCTGCGCTTATCCCCAGCGCTGCCGCAAAAATATCCGCCGAGGTGGCAGCCCCTATCAACAACAAACCCATTACAGTTCTCCTTTGCAAAAATCAGGTCACACTTTCAGTCACACTTTTTTGGTGCCGCTGTATTATAATATGAACTGCAGCTGTAACAGGTTACGTTTTTTGTGGGAATTTCCTACAGATAACGGGGAATTTACTCAACATTTTCAAAGGTAATTCATAAAGAAAACATTATAAATTCTTGACATTCCGAAGCAAATATGGTAATATCTTAATATGGACTACTAATTTTTAATAAATATAGATAAAATGTAAATGCTGCCATGAGGAAAGGATGAGAATTATGGCATTAAAAGATAAAGTTCTCGAAATACTTGAAGAAAACAGAGGGCGAAGTGTTTCGGGAAACAAGATAGCTGCTTCCCTCGGTATGACCCGAAGCGCTGTCTGGAAAGCGGTGAAGCAGCTGAGAGAAGAGGGATATACCATCTCCGCCGTTACCAACAGAGGATACTGTCTCACCTCCGATAATGATATATTGAACGAACCCTCTATCATTTCCTTCCTGGAGACTGAGGCTCTGGGCAGGAAAATGGACATTTTCAAATCGGTGGACTCTACCAACAGCTTTGCAAAAAGCCTTGCTCAGCTTGGCGCAGTTCACGGTCACTGCGTTATCGCCGAGACCCAGACCGATGGCAGAGGCAGACAGGGCAAGAAGTTCCATTCTCCCAACAATCAGGGCGTTTATGTAAGCGTTATCGTTCGTCCCAAGCTTTCGGTGGAATATGCTCTTACGATCACCTCCTGCGCTGCTGTTGCCGTTGCAGAGGCTATTGAAAAGGTAAGCGGTCTGGAGTGCGGCATTAAATGGGTAAACGATATCTATGCAAACGGCAAAAAGCTCTGCGGTATACTTACCGAGGCGGCTATTGACGTTGAGCAGGGCGGCCTTGAATACGCTGTTATCGGCATCGGAATCAACGTTTCAAACACCATTTTCCCCAAGGAGATAGAAAATATCGCCACCAGCATTCGTGCTGAGACAGGCTCAAGCGTTAACCGCAGCCAGCTTATCGCCGAAGTTTTAAACTGCCTTGAGAGACGGCTTAACAATATCACATCGCAGGACTTTATTGATGAATACCGCAGGCGTTCTATCCTTATCGGCAGGACCATTGAGGTCACTCAGGGCGATGTTACAAGAACGGTGCTCTGCACAGGAATTGACAGCTTCGGCAAGCTTCTTATCAAGAATGAAAAGGGCGAGGCAGAGGCTCTTTCAGGCGGAACGGTCCGCTTCCCCGGAGAAGAAGGATAACACCTTCACATATACATAAAAATCTATACCTCCGCATAAAATTATCCGTAGATGATTTTATGCGGAGGTATTTTAATGGGAACAGATATTATCGTTGCCGACAGCTCACCCTATCCCGAGGTCAGGGTGTCGGGGGAGAACAGGCAGTTCGGTGAACAGCTCTGCGCTGCAATTGGCGGCAGCAGCGGCGAATTCGGAACTATTTCGGAATATGTTTATCAGAGCGTTATCTTTGAGGAGAGCCACCCCGAGATATCCCGTATTTTCGGGAGCCTTGCAAAGGTGGAAATGCACCATCTGCGTATGATAAGCGAGCTTGTTCACAAGCTTGGGGCAGACCCGGTTTACGGCTGGTACTCGGGGGGCGAGCCTGTTTTCTGGAGCGGTTCATCGGTGAACTACTCAAAGGAGATACAGACAGCCCTTATCCACGACTTAAACGGCGAGCAGAAGGCTTATTCTGCGTATGTTTCACTTGCAAGGCAGTCGGGTGACAGATATGTTTTTGCCGTTCTCACAAGGATAGCGCTGGACGAGATGATACATACAAGTCTGCTCAAGTCTCTTATCACCCACAAGACGATGATAAACGGGAAAAAGCAATGATAAAAAACGGTCAGCCCCCGACGGAGCTGACCGTTTGAATATGCACAATATATGTTATCTCTTGTTTATCATATTGAAAAATTCGCTGTAGTCCTCGTCGATCGTGGTCTTTTTAGCGGCAGGAGCAGCATTTGAAGCGGAGGGAACCTTTTCTACGTTGGAAACAGGTGCAGGCTCCTCTGCAGGTGCGTTTAAGGTAACATCATCGTTGAATGCGGAGGCGATAACGGTGATGTTGATCTCGTCCTTCATATTCTCGTCGAAGGAGGTACCGAAGATCATATTTACATCGGGGTCTGCAGCCTCGGAAATAAGTCTTGTGGCGGTGTTGATATCGCTTGCAAGAGCGTCCTCGCTCATTACGATGTTAACGAGAAGTCTTGTTGCGCCGGAAATGGAAGTCTCGAGGAGAGGACTGGAAATGACCTGCTTTGCAGCCTCGGCAGCTTTATCCTTGCCCGAACCGTGACCGATAGCCATGTGAGCATAGCCTGCGTCCTTCATAGTGGTCTTTACGTCTGCAAAGTCAAGGTTGATGTCGCCCTCAACAGTGATAAGCTCTGCGATGGACTTTACGCCGACCTTGAGGATATTATCCGCAAGAGCAAAGGACTCTCTCATAGTAAGCTCCTTTTCGGAACTCTGGAGAAGACGCTCGTTGGGGATAACGATAAGGGAGTCAACGTGCTTTTTAAGCTCGGCAATGCCTGCCTCAGCCTGACGCATTTTCGCCTTCTGCTCAAATTCAAAGGGCTTTGTGACTACGGCAACGGTGAGTATGCCAAGCTCCTGTGCTATCTCGGCAACGATGGGAGCTGCGCCTGTGCCTGTGCCGCCGCCCATACCTGCTGCGATGAATACCATATCGGAGCCGTTAAGAGCCGCCTTGATCTCGTCTCTGTTCTCTTCTGCGCTGCTTGCGCCCACCTCGGGCTTTGCGCCTGCGCCCTTGCCGTTTGTGAGCTTAACGCCTATCTGGACCTTTGTGGCAGCCTTTGACGAATTGAGGGCTCTTGCGTCTGTATTGACGGTGATGTACTCAACGCCCTTTATTCCTTCGTCAACCATTCGGTTAACGGCGTTTCCGCCGCCGCCGCCTACGCCGACAACCTTTATAACTTCGTCATAGGTGTTTTTTTCGGTATCAACCATGATCGCCATTTTACTTCCTCCTGTAACATATATGTAAATGCAGATTTTTCAAACTATTATACAAATTATATTGTAGCACAAAAACAAAATTATTTCAAGTGATTTTCTTAAAAAAATCGCTCTTGCACAAAAAATTGATTATCAGCCCTCCATTTTGCTCACATCTCACAATTTGAGAGGAAATTATTCCATAGACTGTACGGCGGCTGATGTTTCGGAAACCGTTTCAGAGGAGCTTTCGTCCGTTCCGCTCTCGGCGGCATTGCGCTCTGCCATATTCTCGCCGTATATCCTTGCGTTGTTTTCAAGGCTTTCCTTATCGAGGAAGGAGGCTCCCGTGGAGTCGGAGAGAATGGTGAGTATCCCCTCGGTCTTTTCGCCTATTTTAGTTTTTATTATCTCCTCGGAGAAGCTCATCTTGTAGTCGATATCGTTTATGGAGCCTAATTTTACGGTTATTCGTCCGTCATAGGTGTAGCTTATTTCGGAGCGGTCGGTCACGTCAACAAGGGTAATATGCTCGGAGTCATTTTCGGAAAAATATTCCATTAGCTTCTTTACGGCATTGTCTTTATGCTCGTCGGCGGACTGAAACTGCGCTCCCGGGATAAGGCCGGGCATAGGGTCTGTGCCAACGAAATTCAGAAGTCCCGCTTTCTGCTCCTGAAGCTTGTCGAGTACCTTTCCGCCGCCGCTTATGAGCAGGGTATAATCATCGCAGATGAAATTCGCCGCAGGAACGCTGGCTTCCACGTTTATTACCATTGTGTTCGGGAAGGCTCTTGTTACCTTTGCCTTTTCTATGTAAACAAGGCGGCTTTCTATCTGCTCGGCGCATTTGTCGGTGGAGGTGCGGACAAGATTGTCTCCCGCCTTTATGCCGCTTGCCTCGATTATCTCGTCGGCGGTGTAGTTGGAAGCGCCCTCAACGGTGATATGCTCCACGTTGAAAAAAACGGTGGTGGACAGCAGAATAAATATTGCCGCCGCTATAAGAAAGACTATTATGCCCATAGCATTGCTGCTTTTTTTCTTTTTGCGTGTATAGCTCAAGCCTTTTAACTTCCTTTCGGTTTTATGACGATATTACTGCTTTTCCTCTGTCATTCGGGATATTTTCGCTCCTGCGGAGGAAAGGACCTGTTCTATTTCTTCATAGCCTCTGTCGATGTAGCTTATTCCCGATATTTCGGTCGTACCCATTGCGCCCAGCGCCGCACATACGAGAGCTGCTCCCCCCCGCAGGTCGGGAGCCTCGGTAACTGTGCCGTACAAATGGGGAACGCCTGTTACTACGGCGACCTTTCCCTCGGCTCGTATATCTGCGCCCATTCTGCAAAGAGCGTCGGCGTGGCGGTATCTGTTTTCAAAAATATTTTCCACAAAAACGGTGGTTCCCTCGGCGGTGCACAGGGGTGCCATAAGGATAGCCTGTGCGTCGGTGGGAAAGCCCGGATAGACCATTGTTCGTATAGTGTCGGCGGCTTTTAGCCTGCCTTTTTTGTATATGTAGATATTGCTGCCGAATACTCTAAGCCTGCACCCCATCTGCTCGAAAACGGGTATCACCGCTTCAAGATGTGCGGGAGCGCAGTCTCTGATAAGCAGCTCACCTCCTGCACAGGCGGCGCAGGAAATATATGTGGCAGCGGCTATCCTGTCGGGGATTATCTCAAAGGGCTCGGGGGGAGGAGTGAGCTTTTTCACGCCCTCAATGGCAATGCGTCCGCCTCCGTCTCCGCTTATCTTTGCTCCGCAGGCTCTGAGGAAATCCCCGAGGCAGCATATCTCAGGCTCTCTTGCGGCATTTGAGATAACTGTCTCTCCCTCGGCGGTGACTGCGGCAAGCATTATATTTTCCGTTGCGCCCACAGAGGGGAATGACAGGGAATGTCTGCAGCCTTTAAGCCCCTCGGGAGCGGTGCAGCTTATAACGCCGTATTCGTCGGATATGACAGCCCCCATTTTCCTCATTGCGGAAATATGCATATCAATGGGACGGGGACCTAAATTGCAGCCTCCGGGGTAGCAGAGAGTGCATTTTCCCGTTCTGCCAAGAAGCGCACCCATAAAGATTATGGAGGAGCGCATTGTTTTCATAAGACTGCTGCTTATATCGTCCGAGGAAAGGTCGGAGCAGTCCGCAGCCAGACTATTTCCCTCGGCGGTGACCTTTGCGCCCAGAGCGGAAAGTATACGTGCCGAGGCGTATCTGTCGGAAATGCAGGGGCAGTTTCTGAGCATTACCTTCCCCTCGCAGAGCACGCAGGCGGCAAGGACGGGCAGCACAGCATTTTTCGCTCCCTGGGTAATTATCTCCCCGAAAAGGGGCGTTCCACCCTCAATGACCAGCTTCTGCATATCCGACGCTCCTTTACAGCTTTATAGTGTGATAAAGTGGTTCTATAAAGCTATAATATGCGGATATTTTCGGTTGGTGATAGTTTTACTTATTTGTAAGCTCGGAAATTACGTTCCATATCCTGTCGGGTGTATCGGTAATGCATTGTTCGTGAGCCTTGCGGGACAGGTCGCAGAGAGCCTTGGGGTCGGAAGTAAGCTCGCTTACCTTATTTATGATAAGCTCGTCTGTAAGATCCTTCTGCTCGATGACAACCGCAGCACCCGCTTTTCCAAGCACCATAGCATTGTGATACTGGTGATTTCCCGCAACAACGGGGGAGGGGATAAGAATGGAGGCTCTGCCCATTGCTTCAAGTTCGCTTATTGCCGAGGCTCCGCTGCGGCAGATGATAAGATCGGCTGCGGCGGTGCATACGTCCATATTGTGTATGTACTCCTTTACGATAAGGGCAGGGTCTGTGTCGGGGAATATGCCCATATCGGCAAGACGCTGCTCAAAGGTATCGTGACCCATTTTTCCGTAGCTGTGGATATGGGTTATCTTTGCGCCCGACTCCTTTTCCCACTTCATAAGGGCAATGGCGGAGTCGTTTATTGCTCCTGCTCCGAGACTTCCGCCCCAGGAGAAAATGCATATGCTGTTCTCGTCAAGTCCCAGCTGCTTTTTGGCTTCGGCTCTGCTGATGGCGTTATTAAATCCCTTCCTTACGGGGAGACCTGTTTTAACGTATTTTACGTCCTTGTCGAAATACTCCGCAGCCTCTTCCATAGTGAGCATAACTTTGTTCACCTTTTTGGAGAGTATCCTTGTGGTAACTCCGGGGTAGGCGTTCTGCTCGTGAATGGCGGTGGGGATACCCATTCTCGCCGCTTCGAGGACAATAGGACCGCTTACATATCCGCCTGTGCCGATAACGATATCAGGCTCAAAGCCCTTGATTATCTTCTTTGCGGTATGGCCTGCGGTGGTGAGATATGCGGCTGCTTTAATGTTTCTTGCGATGTTTTTGGGAGTTATCTTTCTCTGAAATCCGCTTACCTTGATGGGTGCAAAGGGAATGTTCTCCATAGGAACAAGCTTTGACTCCATACCGTTGGGAGTTCCCGCATAGAGAAATTCTGCATCGGGGCAGCGGTCTTTGATTATTGAGATTATGGCGAGGGCAGGATTTATATGACCTGCTGTTCCTCCGCCTGCAAGCAAGACTTTCACTTTAAATATACAGTCCTTTCATTGTGGATAGTTTAATGCCCGCCCTTGTTTACTCTGCGAACCTTTGCGCTTGCGCCAAGCTGTTTTTTGGCTTCTGCTATCTGCCTTTTTTCAAGCTCCGCAGCAGCGTCGTCCGAGTCGGGCTTTTCCTTTGAGGGCATTGACTGCCTTGAGATGTTCAGCACCACGCCCATTTGTGCAAGCTGCATTATAAGTGCGGAGCCGCCGTAGCTGAAAAAGGGCAGGGAAATTCCCGTATTGGGAATGGTATTTGTAACAACGGCGATATTAAGAAACGCCTGTAAGCCTATCTGGATAACAAGTCCCGAAGCAAGGAGCATACCGAATTTGTCGGGAGCGTTGCCTGCAATGGAAAATCCTCTGAAAACCAGCATAAGGAACAGGATTATGACTACAGCTGCGCCTAAAAATCCCAGCTCCTCGCATACGATGGAGAAAACGAAGTCGTTTTTGGACTCGGGGAGATAGAGGAATTTCTGACGGGAATTTCCGAGACCCAGTCCGAAGATATTTCCCGAGCCTATGGCGATGAGGGAGTTTCTTGTCTGCCAGGCTATCTGCTTGTTTTCCGGTTCAAAGGTGTAGAGCCAGCTGGCAATTCTCTCGTTGATATAGTCGAATTTTCCTGTCTGGTAAAGAATGAGCACCAATACCGCCAGACCTGCCATACCTGCGATACACATAGGCACGAAATACTTTAGGTTTGTACCGCCCACAAAGAGCATTGCAAGAGCGATAAGACATATGATAATGGTTGCGGAAAGATGTCTTTGCAGGATAGTAAGGAAAGCCACAAAGCCCATTATCAGAAGGTATGGGAAAACACCGTATTTCAGGCTGTTCATTCTCCGGTGGTTTGAAGCCATCATATTGGCAAAAAGCATTATGAGGGCAAGCTTCATAAACTCCGAGGGCTGGAAGCTGAAAATTTTCAGATTTATCCAGCGGTTGGCTTCCGCCGTGGAAAGTCCTACTCCGGGGATATGCACTATGAGCATCAGTATCACGCAGAGAATAAAAAATCCGATATTGATATAAGGGTTTTTGAGAATATGATAATCAAACAGCCTGCTGGAGATAAACATCATTATGACAAGCCCTATTCCTGCCATTACAAGCTGGTGCTTGAAATAATAATCGGGGGCAACATTATCCTTTATCGCCCAGGCATAGCTGGCGGAGTACATCATAATAACGCCGAAAACCAGCAGCACAAGTACGAGTATCAGGAAGGGAATGTCAATTTCCCCGATACGTATCCTGCTGAGATACTCCGATTTGGGCATAAGTCTCTTGAAGAGAGTTTTGTTATTGGGCAGAAAGGCTTTCTTTTCGGAACGGGGCTTTTTCTTTCGGCTTTTTTCGGGCATTTCGGTACTCCTTTCTATGTAGATTTAAAGTGGGATCATTTCAGATAGATATTATAAAGCACATTTCCTAAAATTCCGCAGATAAGACCTACGGCGGAGAAGGTGATAACTATCTTGTATTCGGAGAAGCCGCACATCTCAAAGTGGTGGTGAATGGGGGACATTTTGAAAATGCGCTTGCCTGTGGTCTTGAAGCTTATTACCTGAAGAACTACGGAAAGTGCCTCGCAGATGTAAACTATTGCCATAAGGGCAAGGAGCAGGTGCTGGTGGGTGATAAAGCCCATAGCGCATACGCAGCCACCAAGGAACATTGAGCCTGTGTCGCCCATAAATACCTTTGCGGGATTGAGGTTCCATACCAGAAATCCCATACAGCCTCCTGCAAGAGCGGCGGCGAATATGGAATATTCATACATTCCCATAGATGAATAAATAGCCAGCCAGCATATTGCAAATACCGCCGTCACCGTTCCGCAGAGACCGTCCACGCCGTCGGTGAGGTTAACGGCATTTGTGAGGAAGATAAGGTATAATACCATTATAGGATAATAGAAAATGCCGAAATCAACAGCTCCCACAAAGGGGAAGATAATTTCCGTGGACTTGTCTCCCAGAAGCCATAAAACTGCAAGGAACGCCGATGTGACCACAAACTGCATTGCCATTTTCTGCTTTGCTTTAAGACCTAAATTCTGCTTCTTTACCGCCTTGATGTAGTCGTCAATGAAGCCGATAACGCAGTTTAAAAGTGCAAATATCAGTCCTGCTATAAGCTTCAGCAGACCGGAGTTATCATTTGAAAGGACTATCTCCGAGCTTGTGAAGCGCCATATGATATAGCAGACCGCACAGGCAAGAATAGTGCCGAAAATGAACATAAAGCCGCCCATAATGGGAGTGCCGTTCTTGCTCTTGTGCCAGGCAGGGCCTTTTTCGTAAATGGTCTGACCGAAATGAATTTTTTTCAGAAGGGGGATAAGGTAAAGTCCCGAAAGAGAAGCGGCGGCAAAGGCAATGACAGCCGCAAGTATATTTATCCAGAATGGCATTTTATATTTCTCCTAATAATTATTATGCATATTATAGCATTTTGAAATGTCGGAAAAGTGGGAAATCACTTGCCGTAATACCCCTCGATTATTTCCTCCATATGGATACCTCTGCTTGCCTTGAAGAGGACAACGTCTCCCTCTCTGAGCTTGAAATTAAGGAAATTCAGAATAGTCTCCTTGTCTGAGGAGCAGCAGCAGGGTATTCCCAGAGCCTCGGCGCTCTTTGCCATATATGCAGCGTAGCTGCCGTAGCAGACAAGCATATCTATGCCCTTTTCGGCGGCGTATTCGCCCACCCTTTTGTGAAGCTCGGGGGACATTGAGCCAAGCTCAAGCATATCGCCCAGAACTGCAACTCTTTTTCCTCCCGAAGCAGGTATTGTGTCGCTGAGAACGTCTATAGCCGCCATCATCGAGTTGGGAGCGGCGTTGTAGCAGTCGATGATAAGGGTCTGACCCTTGCGGTGCTCGATGTGCTGTCTGAGACCGTCAAGGCGGAAGCATTCAAGCTTTCTGCACACAGCTTCGCCGTCGCAGCCTGCCTTTACAGCCGCCGCAAATGCGATAAGCGCATCAATAACGTGATGAACTCCGGGGCAGGGAAGCTTTATCTCGCCCAGCTTTTCCCCGTCCTTTACGATATCAAAGCGGACAGAGTCGGTTTCGGAAACGATATTTTCAGCGGTGTATGTGCATTCCTTGTTTTTAGCGCCGCAGGAGATCACCTCTCTGTCGGTTATCTTCTTTGTAAGAGGATAAAGCAGGGGGTCATCACCGTTTATTATAAGGGGAGCGGAAGGCTCTGCGCCCGAGAGTATCTCAAGCTTTGCCTTTAAGATACCCTCCTGTGAACCTAAATTCTCTGCGTGAGACCAGCCGATGTTGGTTATTACCGCAATTGTAGGGCGGCAGGTCTTTGAAAGCCGTTCTATCTCACCAAAATGAGACATTCCCATTTCGATCACCGCTGCCTTGTGGGCAGGAGAGAGCTTTAACAGGGTAAAGGGCATACCTATCTCATTATTGTGGTTGCCTTCGGTCTTTAAGGTCTCGTACTTTGAGGAAAGGGCAAGGGCGGTCATTTCCTTTGTGGTGGTCTTGCCCACGCTGCCTGTAATTCCCACAAGCTTCGGCGTGAATTTCCTTCTGTAATGAGCCGCTATATCGAGTATTGCCCTATGAGTGTTTTCCACCACGATACAAGGCTCCTCGCCTACGGGATATTCGGTTATGGCGGCAACAGCGCCCTTTACAACAGCGTCGTGAACGAAATTGTGACCGTCAAAGCGGTCGCCCTTGAAGGCGATGAAAATGCTGCCGGGGGTTATGGTTCTTGTATCGCTGCTGATACAGTCTGCATTTATAAATCTTGCGCTGGCAGGGATATGAGACTTCTTTCCTCCGCAGGCGGCGCATATCTCGTCAATGCTCATACCGCTGCAAAGAGAGGAGCTTTCCGTTGTATCTGCTTTTGAAAGGCTTGCCAGAGCCTCGGCGCATATCTCACGCTCGTCAAAATGAATGTGAACGTTATCTTTGAGTATCTGATAATCCTCGTGACCCTTTCCTGCAAGCACGATAACGTCGTCTTTT
This sequence comes from Huintestinicola sp., assembly GCF_050874005.1. GTDB lineage: Bacteria > Bacillota > Clostridia > Oscillospirales > Ruminococcaceae > Huintestinicola. The sequence continues at coordinate 17,418 of NZ_JBNMJV010000008.1, read as the reverse complement.
TTCGCCATTTTCACAGCGTGGAATATAGCTGCTCTGCGGTCGGTTATCCGCTCATAGGGGGTGTTTGAGCCGTCAAGACCCGTGATTATCTCGTCAATAATGGCGTCAGGCTCCTCGTTTCGTGGATTATCCGAGGTGACGATAAGGTAATCCGCATATTTTGCCGCCGCCTTTGCCATAAGAGGACGCTTTGTCCTGTCACGGTCGCCGCCGCAGCCGAAAAGGCAGATAAGCCTTCCCTCGGTATTTTCCTTGATGGAGGGGAGCATATTTTCAAGTGCGTCTGGGGAATGGGCATAGTCGCAGACAATGTAGAAATCTCTGCCTGTGGGGATATTTTCACATCTTCCCCTTACGCCGTTGAAGCTGTTCACAGCTTCGGTTATCTTTCCGATGGGGACGTTTAATTTTGAGCATACGGCAATTGCCGCAGTAGCGTTTGCCACGTTGTATGCGCCCATCATTTTAAGGTTGAAGGGAAAGCTCTTCCCGGGAATGCAGAACCAGAAATGGGCTGCGCCGTCGCTGTATTTGATATGGCTTGCATAGACAGATGTGCCGCCCTTTATGCCGTAGGAATACTTGGTGCAGGGAGTTTCCTTGTAAAGCCTTGCGCCGAAATCGTCCTCGGTGTTGATAAAGGCGATTTTACAATGGTCGGTGAAAAGCTTTTTCTTGGCGTTGTAGTAGTTTTCCATAGTTTTATGGTAATCGAGATGATCCTCGGTGAGATTTGTGAAAACTCCGCAGGTGTATACCGCAGAACCTATCCTGTTCTGCTCGAGAGCAAAGGAGGAGACCTCCATAACGCAGTATTTGCAGCCTCTGTCAACCATTGTGCGGAATATCTCATAAAGCTCGAAAACCTTTGGAGTGGTGGGAGTGGAGTCGTCCCTTTCTATAGGCTCTTTTCCGCAGAGAGTGCCTGCGGTGCCGATAAGTCCCGCTTTTCCGCCTGCGCAGGTGATGATGTGGTGTATCATAGTCGCCATAGTGGTCTTGCCGTTGGTGCCTGTGATACCCACTAAGATAAGCTCCTTTTCGGGGTGGTCAAACCATTCCGCCACCAGCAGACCGTAGAATTTCCTTGCGTCCGAAACGACTATCTGCTTTGCGCCGAGACCCAAGTCTCTCTCGCATACAACGACCGCCGCACCCTTGTTAAGCATATCCGCCGCCGCCGTATGACCGTCAAAGCTGCCGCCCTTTACGCAGACGAAGATATTTCCCTCGCCCACCTTTCTTGTATCATCTGTGATGCCGGTAATAAGGCAGTCTTTTCCCTTGAATTTGTATTCTGCGCTTTGTCCTGCGCCTTTAAGAAGCTCTGAAAGCTGTTTTGTTATCTTACTCATAAAAAATACCGTTCTTTCCGATGGCTTTTATCCCTCGTTCTTTACACGGAAGGATACTTCTACGACCGTGCCCACAGGGACTATAGTGCCCTCAAGATAATTCTGCTGATATGCCACAGCGCCTGCGTGTTCGGTGGCGCCGTCTCCTGCCTTGAAGTTAATATTGGCAGATGTGAGAAGTTCATTCACTTCCGAGACCGTATAACCGAGAACGTTGGGAACGGTGGTGTATTCCGTTTCGTAATCCTCCTCGGTGTAAAGTACGACCTTGCCGTTTCGGGGTATTGATGATGAACGGGAGGGGACCTGAGCTACCACCGTATCGCCCTCGCCCACTACGTAATAGCGAAGCTCAAGGTTTTCGAGAGTTGCCTTTGCAGCCTCTACCGTCTGATCCTCAACGCTTGGAACGGTAACGTCCAGAGCGGCAAGCTCTGCGTCGGTGTATTCGGGGTAATATCCCAGGTGAGGAAGTGCGTCCTTGAATACCGCAGAGACAACGGGAGCGGCAACAAGGCTGCCGTAATAGATCTGTGAGCCGTTGTGGTCCCTGCCCTGAGGCTCGTCGACCATACAGAGCATAATTATCTCGGGGTCGTCTGCGGGAGCAAAGCCCACATAGGAGCCTACATAAAGGTTGTCAACGCCCAGCTCCTTGTTTTTCTGAAGCTTCTGAGATGTACCCGATTTTCCACCGATACGGTAGCCCTTTATGTATGCGTTTGAGCCGCCATTGTTGTTAACAACGCTTTCAAGCACCTGTCTCATCTGAGCGGAGGTCTCCTCGGAGATGACCTGTCTGCGGACAGTTCTTTCTCTTGTCTCAATGATATTGCCGTTGTTGTCAACGATCTTGCTGACAACATAGGGCTGAAGCAGATATCCGCCGTTTATTACCGCAGCATAGGCGGTTATCATCTGAATGGGCGTAACGGTGTTGGACTGACCGAAGGAGCTTGAAGCAAGCTCTACAATTCCCATATTTTCCTCAGCCACATAAAGACCTGCGGACTCGCCGGGAAGGTCTATGCCCGTAGGCTCGGTAAAGCCGTAGGCTCTGAAATACTGACAGAATTTCTCAATTCCAAGCCGCTGACCTATCTGAATGAAGGCAGGGTTGCAGGAATTTGTCATAGCGGTGGTGAAGTCCTGAGTGCCGTGAGCGCCTCTTGTCCAGCAGTGAATGGGCCAGTCCGCCACCTGCATAACGCCGTTGCAGGTAAAGGTGGAGTTAAGGTCGATGACCTTTTCCTCCAGAGCAGAGGAGCCTGTTACTACCTTGAAAACGGATCCCGGCTCGTACAGCTCGGTGATAGCCTTGTTTTTCCATTGCTTCTCACGGAGCTCGGCGTATTTTTCATTGTACGCCTCCTCGTCGCCCTCTTCCTGCAATGCGGAAAGAACGGCTCTGTCCTTGGCGGAGTATATCTCTCCTCTGTCGTTAAGGTCAAATCCCGGAGAAGTCGCCATAGCCAGTATCTCGCCTGTCTTGGCGTTCATCATAATAGCGCAGGCACGGTTGTCCACGTTGTTCTGCTCAACGCATTTTGCCAGCTCTCTTTCGCACATATACTGCAATGAGGAGTCGATGGTGAGATAAATGGAGTTTCCGTCCTTGGCTGAATATATCTTGTCGTTCTTGTAGGGCATTTCGTTGCCCTGGGCGTCGTTTGCGGAGATTATCTTGCCGTCAACGCCTGCAAGGTAATCGTTGTAATAGGCTTCAACGCCGTAAATACCGTCACCGTCATAGTTTGTGAAGCCGATAACTGCGGCAGCCATATCCCCTTGCGGATAATAACGCTTTGTGTCCTCTTCTGTGCTCAGAAGATTTGTGGGAAGGTCAGTTTCGTCCAGACGGGTGTTCAGTTCGCTGACCTTGTCCTTTTCCACTTTGGAAGCCACCTTGCTGTACTGCCTGTTTTTGGTGGCGTCGTCGGTAAATATGCTTACCGCCTTGTCATAATCCACTCCGAGAACTTCGCTCAGTATCTGAGCGGTGTCTTTTATCATCTTGTCCTTTTCTGCGGCAGAGTATTTTTCATCGCTCAGCCCCGTGATGGCAGAAGGGTTTACTATAATATTGTAAACTGTGGCGGACTGGGCAAGTATCTTTCCGTCGGCGGTGTAAATGCTGCCACGGTTTGCTTCCACGGTGGTGCTTTTGAACTGGCTGTCGTTTGCCATTGCGGCATATTTGTCGTGCTCGGTCACAGACGTGTGGAACAGGTTTACAAACAGAACGCCTGCACCTGCCAGAGTTATAACGGAAACCACAGCAAGTCTCTCACGCATAGATTTTGTGGGCTGATACGACGGTTTTACAGGTTTTTTTGTGGGCAAAGCAAGTTCCTCCTCAGACCCCTTTGATACGTATCTTCTCATAAGTGCAAGAACGCATGAGCCAGTTTATACCTTTCTTTTGTATAAAGAAAAGTATATAAGCGGTCATGCGTCAAAGCGATGCTATTATATCATATTTGATTAACCCCTGAGGTATTCCACAAAGCTGTCAAAAGCATTCTTGATCTTCTTTAAAACGCTTGTATCCTGCTCGGGTATCTCCACCTTGTTTCCGCTTTCAAGGCTTATGTATTCCACCTGGGCGTTGTCGAGCTTCTGCATACCCAGAACGTTCTCGGCGTAGTCCTCCACCACCTTCTGAGAGCTTTTCTGCTCAAGCCTTGTAGCCATACTTACATTCTCCTGCTCAAGGGCACGTACTGCGGCTTCCTCGTCCACGATAGCGGCGTGAACAGCAGCAATGTTTGCCTTCGAGGTGATGCAGAAGGAGAGCATAGCTCCTGCCATAATTATAAGCAGCACCAGCATAGGTGCGGCGATAAGAGGCTTGGGCTTTGCGGCAGTACGGGTCTTGATGTTGTTCTGACGGCGCTGGCTTGCTCTCTCCTCATAATTTTCATATCTTGAAAGGTCATAGGCGAGATTTGAGTTTCTGTCTGCCATATTTATCCCTTCCTTTCTTCATTAAACGATCTTTCTCTTTAAACTTTATATATAGCTTACAGCTTTTCGATTATCCTGAGTTTAGCGCTTCGGCTTCTGGGATTTGCTTCAAGCTCCTCCTCCGAGGCTTCGGCAGGCTTTCTGTTAACAAGCCTTGCTTTCGGCTTGTTTCCGCATACGCACACTGGGAAATCCGGGGGACAGGTGCAGCCTTTGCACCAGCCTGCAAATCTCTGCTTCACTATCCTGTCCTCCAAGGAGTGGAATGTGATGATACAGAAGCGGCCGCCGGGCTTTAACAGCTCAAAGCCCTCGTCAAGCGCCTTGTCCAGATGCTCAAATTCGCAGTTAACGGCTATCCTTATAGCCTGAAATGTTTTTTTGCAGGGATTTTTCTCCCGCCTGAACTTTGCGGGAACGCCCTCTCTTACGATATCCGCGAGCTCTGCGGTGGTCTCAATGGGCTTTATTTCCCTGTGCTTTATGATAGCGTCGGCAATTCTCGGAGCGAATTTCTCCTCGCCGTACTCGTAAAGTATCTTAGTAAGCTGACCGTGGGAGTATTCGTTTACGATATCCCTTGCGGAAACGCCTTCCTTTGACATTCTCATATCAAGAGGTGCGTCTGCGTGGTAGGAAAATCCTCTTTCGGCGGTGTCAAGCTGATAGGAGGAAACTCCCAGATCAAGGAGAATGCCATCAACCTTATCTATCTGAAGTTCTGCCGCCGCAGACTTCATATCCGAATAATTTCCCTTTACCACCCTTGCTCTCAGACCCTCGAGCCTTTTTGAAGCGGTCTCCACAGCGTCGGGGTCACGGTCAATGCCTATGAGCATTCCCGTATCAAGGCGTTTTGCTATTTCCTTAGAATGCCCCGCACCTCCGCAGGTGCCGTCTATATAGATACCGTCGGGCTTGATGTCAAGACCCTCGAGACATTCATTCAGCATAACGGGTATATGATTAAATTCCATAATCTGTAAAATTGTCCTTTATATATCAGAATGCAAGAGAATCAATAGCCTCGGCAAGCTCCTCATCGGAGAACTTGGAGTTCATTTCCTCATATTTTGCGCTGTCCCATATCTCGGCTCTGTTCAGATTGCCGATAACGGTGACATCGTGGTCGAGACCTGCGTGCTCTCTCAGGTTCTGGGGGATAAGTATCCTTCCCTGCTTGTCGGTCTCGGCAACAATGGCGTTTGCGGCGTATTTTCTTATAGCCGCCTTTGCTACGGGACCCGAAAGAGTTCTGAGCTGTTCGGTAAAGTTCTCCCACTCCTCATTTGAATAAACGTAAAGGCAGCCCTCAAGACCGATAGTGATGACGAAATTCACGCCGAGCTGTTCTCTGAGCTTGCCGGGAAAAGCCATTCTGCCCTTGGAGTCCATTGTATGGTTGTAGGTTCCCATAAGCGGAGCGTGCATTGTCATCATTCCTTTCGTTGAGGAGTTGGCGGCAGGTCCATTTCAACACGGCTTTCAACAGCTTGTTGAAACTCACCACTTTTCACCACAAAATGGGCTTAATTCACCACTGTAGTAATTATACACTATTTGTAACCGAATTGCAACCTTTTCGGAGCAACTTAAAGGACAAATAAATCAAGAAATTTACCCCTGAGATTTGAGCATTTTGACGAATTTATCATACCAAAACGTATAATTTATGCTATTTTTGCAATGCGTATAATATTTTGGGAACGCCTGTTTGTGGTGAAAAGTGGTGAAGATGATGCAGATATGGCTGTAACCGAAATGTAATTCTTGTGACCAATTTGAAACATATTCTGTGACAATTATAGGAAATTATTCCGTTTTTCTGAAAAATACTTTAATAATGCCCAACAATTCGGTTCAAAAATGTGCATAATAGCTATTGCAAAATCAATCGTGTGCTGTTATAATAAATTTAGCTTGTTGCGAAAGATACAAGCAGGCAAATAAAGACTTCAAAGCGAAATAAATATACTAAAATAATCAAAGGAAGGGATATTACCCGATGTTGAATGCAATCGGCTCAAAAATAGACCTGTCGGTCCCCGACAGCGAGTGCGGCTATTACGACCTTGTTTCCGACCTTCTGGACAGCGAAGTTGTAATGCAGATGAAGCAGTATATGCACCACGGTCACACCACCTGTTTCCAGCATTGCCTTAACGTTTCGTACTATAATTACCTTATCTGCAAGCTTCTTTCTCTTGACGAGAGAGCGGGAGCAAGAGCAGGGCTTCTCCACGACCTCTTTTTATATGACTGGCACGACTATGTTCGTGAAAAGGGTCAGAAAATGCACGGCTGGACCCACGCCTCCACAGCTCTTGCAAATGTAAACAAGTATTTTGATATCACACCTGTTGAAGCGGACATCATTAAAAAGCATATGTTCCCTATGAACATTGCTCTGCCCAAGTATAAGGAGACTGTTGTTATCATTTTTGTTGACAAGATATGCGGCGCCTGGGAAGTCATAGCGCATTGGGGATATCTTATCTCAAAGCTTGTTAAATTTCCTTTCAGAAAGCTCAGAGAGCGTAAGTCTGCCTGAATATAGGTCAGACAAGTCTGCCTGAATAGGTCAGACAAGTCTGCCTGAATACAGGTCAGGCAAGTCTGCCTGAATATAGGTCAAATAAGTATAAAAAATCCCGGGAAGAACGTTCTCCCGGGATTTTCTTTATGGTGCGGGTAACAGGACTTGAACCTGCACGCTTACGCAATAGATCCTAAGTCTATCGTGTCTGCCAATTCCACCACACCCGCATAATGTTTTTATTATACCATTCCTCCGCCCGTAAGTCAAGAGCGGAAGGCAAAAAAAATTTTTTTCTCAGTTTCCCGAAATTTTAGCGGTAATATTGTATATTTTGACAAATATAAGATAAACCGTAATTTGTAATAATGCTAATTGACAATCTTTGGGATAAATGGTACAATTATTATGTAAATCTATTTACATTACAAGTCGTTTGGCGTAATATACGATGAAAACGATTAAATATTAAAGGAGGAGATAGGAAATGAAGCTGAAAAAGATTTTGGCGTCTTTGACAGCGGCGGCGCTGGCGGTTACCACTATGGCATTTGCGCCGGTGAGCGTTAGTGCAACAACTCTTAACGGTTCAGATCTTTCATATGATTTGATTGTTAAGGTTGGCAGCAGCTGGACTGAGTATTATGCCGGTTCAGAAAATATGGCAGCTGACGGTTCTGACGATCGGAGTGTGACATGGAGTGCGTTTGCAGATTCAAGCAGCAATCCTTTGGACACAAATTCGTCCGACCCTATGATGCAGTATATTGCGAGAATATACTACTATGATGGGGACGGCAGTATAGGATTGGACAATTTTATTGTTCCTATTAGTTATTCTGCAAAAAAAGGCGACACCGAAATAATCGATACTACCTCAACAGTATCTTTTGCTAAGATAAGCGACACAACATATCAGGGTGAGCTTTACCTTAGTGCTAATGATACAGAATTTACGCATTGGGATAATAGCTTGCAAGGTAATGTTGCTGGAATAACTATAAGCTCTTTTTCATCATCTTATTCAAGTCTGAGCGCAAGCATTGCAGTTGATATAGCAAATGCAATTCCTGTTACAAAGGATAATGCTTTGTTAGATAATTTAAATGCTTTGTTTGGAAGTACACCTGATGATGACGAAGATAACGCATATTCTATGGAACTTGCAAAGTACGTTTCCAATCCTAATAAGGTCGCTTCCATGATGGCAGTGTTCACTCAAAAGCAAAATTCTTATTCGTATATGAACGGAAGAATAGTTGATATTACTGAGGGCACTGTATTCACAAACTGGTATATGGAAAACAACGAGTACATCGCTGCTAAAGCCGACATTACGAATGAAAGTACCGGCGGAACTGTAAAGATAGTTTTTGATTATGTTAAGCCTGAAAGTGACGGCTGCGAGAATAAGCTCTGCTATGTTGAATTTTATGACGCTGACGGCAAAAAGCTTGCTCACGTTGACTCAACATTTACCGAGCTTAAACCCTGCAGATCTATCGAACTTGACAAAACTGAGCTTGAGCTTGTTGTTGGCGGTAAAGAAACTCTTACCGCAAAAACTACTCCTGCAGATACAACAGACCCCGTAAATTGGGAAAGCTCCGATGAAAATGTTGCAACTGTTGACGAAAACGGTATTGTTACTGCAGTTGCAGAAGGTAAAGCAACCATCACTGCTGCAGCTAATGACAATGTTTCCGCAGAGTGTGAAGTTACAGTAATAAGCAAGAAAAAGATCACTGTAACCGTAAACAACGAAGCCTACGGCACCGCTTCCGCAGACAAGCCCGAAGCAGCCGAGGGCGAAACAGTAAAGCTTACAGCAACACCCAATACAGGCTGCAAGTTTGTTGAGTGGCAGTCCGATGAAGTGACCGTTACCAACAACGCATTCACAATGCCTGCAGAGGAAGTGACCGTTACCGCAGTATTTGCCGAGAAGGAAGCAGACGAGTTTGATATCGTTGTTCTCGAAAATAATTACGGCAGCGTTGTCGTAGAGGGCGGACTTACCGCAGCTAAGGCAGGCGATGAGATCAATCTTATCGTAACTCCCATCGAGGGCCTTGAGCTTGATTACATTAGCGTAAACGAAAAAATTATTGAGGGCACAAGCTTTGTAATGCCTGCAGAAGATGTAACTATCTCTGCTATCTTTACGGCATCAACCTACACCATAGAGCTTGAAGTTTCCAAAGGCGGTACTGCAAGTGCAGACAGGACCACCGCTATAATGGGCGAAACCGTTACTATCACCGCAGTACCCGATGACGGCTATGATTTGTCTTACATTAAAGTAAACGGCACAAAGATCAGCGGCACAAGCTTCACAATGCCTGCCGAGAATGTCAAGGTCGTTGTAGCATTCTATAAGCTCGTCGAATGCAACATTTCAATGCCCGAGGACGTAAGTGTGGACGTGGGCCTTGTAAGCAGCAATGAGGAAGTTTTTGCAGCTATCTTCGGCAACGACTATGAAGGTCTCACTGAAAACCACACACTTAGCGTAGAACTGCACGTAGGGGGCGAGTCAGTAGTTTCCGCCGAGGACAAGGCACTTGTCGAAGCAGCTTTGACCCCCAATCAGAAAGTAGGACTTTACCTTGACCTTTCACTTTACAAGAAGATAGACGACAAGACCGAAATAGTTACAAAGACGATCGAACCCATTTCCTTATCTATCGGCGTTCCCGACAGCATTATCGCTGACGGCAGAACTTATTCCGTAATGAGAGTTCACGACGGCAAGGCAGAAAATATCGGCGGCACTTTCGACAGCGTTAAGAAGTCTCTTTTAGTAAGCTCCAATCTCTTCTCCACATATGCTATCGTATATGAGGACTCTTCCAAGCCTCAGGTTAAGCCTGCTGCTCAGTCCGAGCCTGTACCGGTAGTATACTACTCCATTGCTGCGGACAGAAACGTTACAGTAAGCACAAGCAGCGCACCGGAAGGCACAGTTATTGATGTAAAGGCAGCTTTCGGCTATGACGCATACGTATACTGCGGCTCACAGAGGCTTATGAAGTTCACCGGCAGAGGAAGCTTTGTAATGCCTGCAGGCAATGTAACGATCGTCAGCGAGGAAAACGGCTACCTTGCAATGATAAGAAATGCAGCTCCCAACTCTTATATCTTCGTATACGACGCTGATATGAACTACATCAAGACCAACGGTTCCGTTAAGGGTATCGCAGGCGAGGGCAAGATAACAGTTAAGCTTGGTGAGGAATACGCAGGCAAGACAGTTACTCTCTACAAGGGCAGAAAGAGCACAAGCGTTAAGCTTGACAGCAAGACCCTCGATGAAAACGGTAATGCAACATTTACCGTAGAGGGCGGCAAGAATTACACAGCAGTAGTTGAGTAATTCATTCTGCACTCAAAATAAACAAAACAAGGCTTCGGCAGGATCAGCTGCCGAAGCCTTTTGTTTATATAGATAAAATGATATGCACCGCTTATCATCGCCGCCTGTATGCAATATGGCGGGGATATTCACTCTGCAAGCTTTGCACGAAGGGCGTTTTTCAGATATTCGTATCTAAGGCGCTTTTCCTCTTTAGAAAAATGTATCTCTCTGAACTGCTCGGGATTATCCTCATAGCACAGCTTTTCGTCGCCGAACTGTTCGCTTGTAAGGTCGAAAACGCAGTTTCCGACAACATTGTAGCAATGGAAATTTCCGCCTGACCTGAGTATGCCGTAAACCTTTCCGCCAAAGATGTCCTGAGCGAGAAATGCGGTTATTGAGCATTGCCCCAGGGTCATATTTTCCTTAGTCCAGCCGTCTCTCAGACGGGGAGCGCAGGTGTCGGCGCACCAGATTTCCGACAGCATATCATAAAGCGCACGTGGGTCTGATACTTTGCTGTATTCATCGCTTACAGGAGGAACGTCAGCCTGTTCCCAGCCGTAAAATTTATATGCCATATGAAGCACCTCGCTTTATTGTCATAGCTTAATTTCGGGGGAAACTTCTATCTCAAAGGGCAGAAGATCGAGGATATCCTTCTTAGGGTCAATGCCGTCATATACCTCAACAAGCCTGAGACCGCTTCTGCAAAGCTCGAACACGCACCGCTCGGTAACATAAAGCACTCTCTGCTTATTTACAAGAGCACGCTTTGCGGAGAAGCTTATGCTGTTTATCTTTTCCACAAATTTGGGGATATCACCGTTTCGCTCAACAGTCACGCTGTCCTCGCCCTCAATGACCTCAAGCCCTTTTGTGTTGAAGGTCAGACAGAAAACGACGGTGTGGGTCTTGGCGGTGATGTTTGCAAATCCGCCTATTCCCGAAAACGCTCCGGGGCCACGGTGGGAATTAACGTTTCCGAAGCGGTCGACTTCAAGTCCGCCCATAAAGCAGATGTCAAGTCCGCCGTTGTCGTAAAGGTCAAACTGGTTTGCCATATCGTTCATAGATGCGGCGCCTATCATAGCTCCGAACACGGTCCCCGAAGCGGGAAATCCTCCTACGCCGCCCGACTCAACAGTCAGCGTTATGCGGTCGAGCATACCGCTTTCACGTGCGTATCGTGACACATTCTCGGGAATACCTATGCCGATGTTGACGATATCCTCAGGTTTAAGCTCCTGTGAAGCACGTTTTCCGATAATGTTCGCCGCAGGATTGTATGTGGTTTTGGTAGCAGTACGCTCTGCAAGCATTTCGTTCCAGTCCTGCCACTGTGCATAGGGTATCTCAAAGCTGCCCGTAAGGGATTCATAAGCAGCGTGCCTCGGCTCGGGCTCCACCATAACGATGGCGTCAACGAGACAGCCGGGTATAATGGTATTTCGGGGACGGGAAGGGGTGCTTACGATACGGTCCACCTGCACGATGACCTTTCCGTGATTAGCCTTTACCGCCTGACAGATGGAAAGTGCATCTCCCGACATATACATCTCGTCAAAGGAGATATTTCCCTTGCGGTCGGCGGCTGTGCCCTTTATGAGCGCAACATTTATCTTGGGCAGAGTGTAATAGAGAAATTCCTCGTTATCCACCTCCACACGCTTTACAAGGGAATTATCGTGGGAAATGTTGTTTATTCCGGGGCCGTCGAGACGGGGGTCAACGAAAATATCAAGCCCCACCTTTGACAGCGCACCGGGCAGCCCCCCTGCCTGTGCACGTATAGCGTGGGAAATGCAGCCTAAGGGGAGATTATATGCCTCGAACCTGTCCTCAAGGACAAGCTTTTTTGTGCTGAGCATTGCGCCGAAATGACCGCAGATAAGCTTATCCACCGCACCCTCTCTTATGTAGTTCTCGGCGTTTCTGTTTTCGTCCCATACGCCGAAGCCTGCGCTGGAAATGATGGTCAGGTGTCCGGGCGTTCCTGTCTGTTTGTATCTTCTGTAAATGGCTTCGTGAAGCTCAACGGGATTTTCTATTCCCACAAATGAGTTGAGGCAGATAACGTCTCCGTCCTTGATAAGACTTATTGCTTCGTCCGATGTCATAATTCTGTACATTTCTTCTATCTCTCTTTTCTGATATATTATCACAAAATATTCCATTATATATTTTAAACGATTTTACTCAGATTGTCAAGAGATATGGACATTTATGACATCAGGCAGGCGGCTGCCCGAAAAGTCCGCTGTGAAAAAACATTTATTTAAAAAGTTTCCGATAAGTCTCCGAAAGTTTAGTATTATTGTCATTGACACAAATATGGCAAAAGCTGTATAATAAAAAATGCCGACTGCGAAAAGCACTCGGGGTCAGCCTAAAATATAATGAAAAGAGATATTGATGGAACAGAAAAATATTGAAGATATGTCGAAAAAGCAGGAAAAATGTATATTTGATATATTTTCGCTTGTCTATATACCGTTAGTGTTTGTTTATAGTGAGATAATTCTGAAAGTGTTTGCAGGTCAGGCGGTTTTTGAGGACTGCACATATTGGCAGGTGTTCAGTATATCGGCAGGCTTGATAATTTCGGGGCTTATCTCGCTTCTGCCTCAAAGGGCGCAGAAAATATGCACAATGGCGGTGCTTTACATCACGGCATTGCTGTTTACAACGGAATGTCTTATAAGAAACAGCTTTCAGCTCTATATGGAGCCTGAGTCGATCTTTGCAGGACTTGAGGGCGTTGTTACGGGCTATACCGAAAACATAACCAACTCTGTCATAAATTCTGTACCGAATATCCTGCTGTTCTTTGCTCCTGCGGTGATATATACCGTGCTTGGAGGGAAACTGCGTCTTGTTCCCGAAAATAAGCTCAGCCCCGTGGTATCTGTCTCGGCTGCGGTGCTTGCGGCAGGCGTTTTCTGCGTTACAGCTTCAAACGCCGCCTCGGGAGAGTTCGGCGATATATATAAGACCCGTTTTGATTTTGACCTTGCCACCGAAAAATTCGGACTTGGAGCAAGCCTGCGCCTGAGCCTCCAATATGCCTTTTTCGGAAATGAAGAGGAAGCTGTGTTTGTAATGGAGGACACAGCCGAGACCGCTCACATTATGCTCGGGCTGTCCGTTTCCGATACCACAGAAGTCACCACCGCCGCAGCGGAAATGACCGCCGCACCGATGAACGAAACCGTCACGAAACCTGTTACCGCAGCTGCCGAAGAAAGTGTTATTTCCGAAACGCCCATAGCAGTCTCGTCCGGGATTGCTGACGAAACGACAGCACCGTCTCAGACCGTTCCCGAAAAAAGCACATCTGCCCCTTTGCCTGTTGTTCGGGGGGTCAATGCAATGGATATCGACTTTGCAGGCATACCAAATCCAAGCCCAAAGGTGACAGCCCTTAATGAGTATGTACAGTCCCTTGCGCCGTCAAACAAAAATGCGTACACAGGGCTTTTTAAGGGCAAAAACCTTATCCTTATATGTGCCGAAGCCTTTTCAGATGTGGTGATAGACGAGCAGATGACCCCCACGCTTTACAGACTCAGTCATAATGGCATATATTTTTCCGAATATTATCAGCCCACCTGGGGCGGCTCCACCTCCACGGGAGAGTATTCCTTTGTAACGGGGCTTGTTCCCACCCACGGCGTTGATTCTATGTACAATATCAGAAATAACAACAACTATTTCACAATGGGAAATCAGCTGCAGCGGCTCGGCTACACAAGCTGTGCCTACCACAACGGCACATTCGACTTCTATAACCGTGACAAGACCCATAAAAACCTGGGCTATGACAATTACTTTGCCTTCGGAAACGGACTTGAAAATATAATAAAGCGTTATTCCGACGATTCGGTAATGCTCGGCACCACCATTGACGAATATATGGACAAGCAGCCATTCAGTCTTTACTATATGACCATCAGCGGTCATTGCATATACGATGGGGCAAATAACAAGGTAAAGCAAAATCTCTCTAAAGTCCTTGAAGCTCACGGAAATAAGTATAAGGATAAAACAAACTATTATCTCTGCTATCAGCTTGAGCTTGAAAATGCGCTTACCGTGCTGGTGCAGAAGCTTGAGGACGCAGGCATTGCAGACGATACCGTTATCTGCCTTACAGCCGACCATTACCCTTACGGACTTGAGCAAAGCAATACCTATAAGAACGACCGTGATTATGTCACCGACCTTTACGGTTATAAATACAATGCCCCCTGGGAAAAGGACCACAACACCTGGATACTCTGGTCGGGATGTCTTGAAAACGAGCTTTCTGACTATGCCTGCCGGATATCCGCACCTACATACAGCCTTGATATCCTCCCAACTCTGTCAAATCTTTTCGGACTGGAGTATGACTCGAGACTTCTCGTGGGAAGGGACGTGTTCTCCGGCGCAGAAGCCATAGCCCTGTGGAACAGCTACAGCTGGGCGACAGAGCGGGGAAAATACAATGCAAAGACACGGAAATTCTATCCCAACGAGGGCTATGAATACGATAAGGCATATGTTGACAGGATATCGGGCATTGTAAAGAATAAGATAAACTTCTCCGGTCAGGCAGTTGATAATAATTATTATCAGGTGCTTTTCGGACCCGATAAAAATACAGCGCCGAAACCGAAGCAGATTTCGGGATAATGATGTGTGCTTCACCTATTAGAAAAAAACAAGCAAAATGCTTCGGCAGTAATGGCTGCCGAAGCATTTTGCTTACATAAACAAGTGATACGCCCCGTTTAAAATGCCGCACAGCAGAAGACCCGTGACCGTAGGCAGAGCCATAGCCAGCCCAGTCTGCTTCCAGGAACCGGTTTCCTTTTTAATTGTAAGGCAGGTGGTGGAGCAGGGAAAGTGGCAGAGCATAAAAATGATAACACATACCGCCGTAAGCCCCGTCCAGCCGTTAGCGGCAAATATCTCCGCCATAGCACCGCCGCCCGCATCGGTAAGAGTGCTCTGCCCCGTATATATCATCATCATTATGGGCAGAACTATCTCGTTTGCGGGAAATCCCAGAATAAACGCAAGAATTATAACCCCGTCCATACCGAATATCCTGCCAAATGGGTCAAGAAATTCCGCACACATCGCCAGCAGACTGCACTCTCCCACCGTAATATTTGCCAACAGCCATATAACAAGCCCCGCAGGAGCCGCCACCGTCACCGCTCTTCCCAGCACGAAAACCGTCCTGTCAAGAAGTGAGCGTACAAGTACCTTTCCTATCTGCGGTCTGCGGTACGGTGGAAGCTCAAGTGCAAAGGACGCCGTCACACCTTTAAGCACCGTCTTTGACAGCAGCTTTGATGCCGCAAATGTGATAACAGCCCCAAGCGCAATTACCCCCGTGAGCATAACTGCGCTGAGCAGGCTCCCTCCCGTTCCTGCCGCCGTAAGCAGACCGATAAGGGTGATAAGAGCGGGAAACCTCCCGTTACAAGGCATAAAAACATTGGTAAGTATGGCAATAAGCCGCTCTCTCGGTGAATCAATTATCCTGCACCCCGTAACTCCCGCCGCATTGCACCCAAGCCCCATAGCCATAGTAAGAGCCTGTTTTCCGCAGGCATTAGCCCTGCTGAAATATCTGTCAAGGTTAAAAGCCGCCCGGGGAAGATACCCAACATCTTCAAGGAGCGTAAACAGCGGAAAAAATATGGCCATAGGCGGAAGCATTACCGAAGTGACCCAGCTAAGCACCTTGTAAACCCCGTCAATAAGCATACTTTCCGCCCATTCGGGACACCCCGCACCGCACAGCCACCCTCTGAAAACTTCTCCCAGCGACCCCAGCGCCGCCGAAAGCCACTCAGACGGATAATTCGCCCCCGCAATTGTTATGTAAAAGATCACCGCCAGCATAAGGAGCATAACGGGCAGCCCCCATATCCTGTGAGTGAGTATCCTGTCAATGCGCCTGTCACGCTCATAATAATCGGGCAGTTCCTGCCTTACAGCTTCTCCTGCAATTTCCTCCGCACGCCTGACAATGGTGGTCACCGTCATATCTCTCAGCGCCGCCGCATCAAGCCCGTTTTCCCCTAAAACTGCCACAGCACGGTTATACGCCGCCCCAAGCTCACTGTCCTCATCGGAAAGAGCGTTTTTCAGTTCTCCGCAGGTGAAGCTGTCAAGGGTGGACATAAACTCCTCGCTCCGTTCAAGGATACGAAGTGCCGCAAACCGCTCGCATATCCTGCACCGAAGCAGCTTTTCAAGAGGCGGCATAAGCTCCTCTATCGCCCTCTCCACCGCCTCGGAATAAATAACAGGCGGCTCTGAAAGAGTGTTAGCGCACATTTCTCCCACCCTTGCCACCATTTCATCAAGCCCCGTGTCATTCCTTGCCACAACGCCGCACACAGGCACCTCAAGTATCTCCTCGAGCCGTTTTAAATCAACGACGATCTTCTTTTTCGCTGCCTCGTCAAGAAGATTGACGCATACCAGAACACGGGGAGTTATCTCCATCACCTGCAGAACAAGATTGAGATTTCGCTCCAGGCAGGAGGCATCGCATACCACAATGACTCCCTCGCTGCCGCCGTAAGCAATAAAATCTCTCGCCACCTGTTCCTCAGCGGAGTGCGCCATCAGGGAATAGGTGCCGGGGAGGTCGGTAAGAACGATGTTCTCTCCCCCTCTCAGGCATTTTCCCCGTGCGGTGGAGACCGTCTTGCCCGTCCAGTTTCCCGTGTGCTGCTTCATACCTGTAAGAGCGTTGAAAACGGTGGATTTTCCCACATTGGGATTGCCTGCCAGAGCAATGCTCACCTCGCCGCTCTTTTCCTCGGGGCGGATATTTCTGCTCAAAGTATCAAGTCCTTTCCTGCTATGTTTTATCATAACATTATATTGTAATGCGGACTTGTACTATTCGGGCAGGCTGAGGCAGGCTGAGCCTGCAGCCGCTCGCTCTATAATTTTATTTAGACGACAAGCAGACGGCTCGGTAACGATAGAAACAAGCTGACCGATAAATCGAAATTTGACGGTATAATTTATTTTGATTAACGTAATTTTATTTTTGCTTAACCTTGTTAGCGAGTAGGCAAAGGGACAACCTAAGGGGAGGGGGGAAGAAATAAACCCAACAAAAATGCGGACTTCCCCCCTCCCCTACGGTTTTCCCCTTGCGACCTCTTTCCCTACCCTCTCCCCCT
>NZ_JBNMJV010000007.1:0-94072 GCF_050874005.1 Huintestinicola sp. | reverse complement strand
TTTCAAACACTTCAAAAAGTTGTTGACAGACTTTGTGATACTATCTGCTCATTGTCTAAAGAAACTATTAAAAGCATTACAGGAAGAGATTGGATTTTATCCTGTTTTTAAATGGTGTTTAGTATTACTGCTATCCCAAAGGGTCAGACAGAAGCGGCTGCGGCTCTTGGAATGTCAAAGTCGAAGATACTTACCAGAATTATCTTTCCTCAGGTATTCAAGATAGTATCTCCCCAGCTTACAAGCGAATTTATAAACGTTATAAAGGTATCGCCTATGCTTTCCGTACTTGCTATAGTGGAGCTTACAAGAACGGCGCAGAGGCTTATTACCCAGACCTATGTAACTCTCCCATTTTACATCGCCATTGCAGTACTGTACTTTATCGTATGTGCAGGGCTTGAGGAGATAGTAAAGCTTCAGAAGAAAAAAGCTTAAAGGAGGCACAGGTGATGAATGAATTTCTGCACGTTGCAAGCATAAGCCTGCCAATGCTTTTACAGGGTCTGAGGCTTACTATAGAAATATCTGTGCTGTCAATAGTTTTTGCCTTTATAGGCGGACTTGTTGTGGGATATATGTGCATTTCCCCCAACAAAATTGTTGAAGGCATAGCCCGTATTTTTATTAAGATTTTCCGCTGCACTCCCTTTATGGTGCAGGTGTATCTTGCATATTACGGTCTGCCCTCTCTGGGAATTAACGTTTCGGCATTCTGGACAGGCGTTATAATCCTCAGTCTTTATACTTCGGCATATGCCGCTGTTATCCTTGAAAGCGGAGTAAAGGCTATTTCCAAGGGTCAATACGAATCGGCGGCAGCTCTGGGTATGCCAAGACTCAAAATTATGTACCGCATAATTCTCCCCCAGACCATCAGAATGATCGTCCCCTCCCTTACGGGTCAGTTCGTTCAGACAGTAAAGGACTCGTCTATCCTCTCCATAATCACGGTTGCGGAAATGACAATGATGACAAAGGAAGCTATCGGTATCACATTCAGTCCTCTTTTCGTATATATCTGTGCAGGAGTTCTTTACTGGGCGCTCAACCTTGTTATAGAATTTATTTCGGGCAGGATCGAAAAGAAATACAACCGTGTAAGAATTTGAGAAAGGTCGGTGATAATTATGGCAGATACACAGACGCCAATAATATCCGTTAAAAATATGGCTAAAAGCTACGGCGAGCTTGCTGTTCTCCGAAAAATAGATATTGATATATACAAAGGACAGGTAGTAAGCGTTATCGGTCCCAGCGGAAGCGGCAAAAGCACATTTCTTCGCTGTCTCAACTATCTTGAGGAAATAACCTCAGGAGAGATAAACATTAACGGTCATACTCTCAGAGGGATTTCCGAAGCAAAGGAAAACAAGAAATTAAACGAAAAAGCAGCCAAGGAAATACGCAAAAACGTTGGAATGGTTTTCCAGCAGTTCAACCTCTGGCCCCATAAAACAGTACTTGAAAATGTCATCGAATGTCCTGTGCAGATCAAGAAGATAAAAAAAGAGGACGCCGTCAAGACCGCTATGGACCTGCTGAAAAAAGTCGGTATGGACGGAAAGGCTGATGCATATCCTCCCCAGCTTTCCGGCGGTCAGCAGCAGAGAGTGGCTATTGCAAGAACTCTCGCTATGAACCCCGAAGTCATACTTTTTGACGAGCCTACCTCCGCTCTCGACCCTGAGTTCGTGGGCGAAGTCCTTGATGTTATGAAAGGGCTTGCCAAGGCAGGTATGACTATGATAGTGGTCACACACGAAATGGGCTTTGCCTCCGAGGTCTCAGACAGGGTATGCTTTATGGACGGCGGCTACGTTATCGAGGACGGCACTCCCGAGGAAGTATTTAAAAATCCCAAGAGTGACCGTGCAAAGCAGTTCTTCTCAAAAATACTCAATGTTTGATAAGAGACAAAATATGGAAAAGATAGATTTTGAGCTTATAGGAAACATCCTTGAACAGATACACCCCGGACTGACGATCGCAGACGAGAACGGCACATTCGTTTATGCGGGACGGGAATATCTCGCTCTGGCAGGACTTTCCCCCGAACAGATAATAGGGAAAAATACCACAAGCAGGGAGATAAATGAAATGTTCTCTCCCTGTGTTACAAGTATGGTGTTCGAGGAGAAAACAGAAATAACCACCGTTCAGAGAGACGCAAGAGGCGTTGAAACATTCGTTACCGGAATACCGGTTTTTGACGAAAATAAACGGCTTAAAATGATAGTCTGCTACTCTTCCTGGGACGTAAAAAGCACCGAGGATCTAAGACAGCGGTACGAAACTCTCAAGAGTGAAAACACAAGGCTTCTGGGTGAGATAGACCGTCTTGTGAGGCTCGGAAACATAAGCAGCAGCATAGTGAGGCGGAGCAGAAAATCAGCAGAGACCGTCTCACTTATACGGATATTTTCCGAAGCCGATTGCCCTGCATATATTTACGGTCCTCCCGGAAGCGGCCGCTCATACACCGCAAGGCTCATCTACTCGGAAAAAGGCGCTGTGGGGAGCTGTAACTGTCAGCTGCTTGACGAGGAGACGGCAGAACGTGAGCTTTTTGGCAGTAAAGGCATTGTAAGCTCGGGAGGATACAGGGCTGTAATGGTCAAAGGGATAGACACCCTCTCCCCCGTTATGCAGCGCACACTTATAAAGAAATTCAGGGAGTACAATGTTATCCCCATAGGCATAGCGGACGTGTCTCTGAGCGAACTCAGAAGCCGTAAGAGCATTACATCGGAAATGTTTAACTTCTTCCGACCCTATCAGGCGGAGGTCCATTCCATAAACAGCTGCCCCGAGGATCTGAAATGCTTTATCGAATATTTTCTCGGAGAGTTTAACAGAAAATATTCAAGGAACGTTCAGCTCCTCCCCAGAGCAATGAATTGCCTGTTAGGACACGAATGGAAAGAAAATATTGACGAGATACGTTATACAACGGAACGGCTCGTTCTCACCGCCGAAGGTGAAAAAATCGACATTTTCGACCTCCCGAAGGAATTTACACGGCAGTCAAACGAGCTGTTTGCTGAAAACGGCTCGCTTAAAGATATGCTGGAATTTTATGAAGGAGAGATAATAAATCAGCATTACAGCCGCTGCCACACCTCTGTCGCACTTGCCGAACGTCTGGGGATAAGTCAGGCGTCCGCTGTCAGGAAAATAAAGAAATATGTAAGACCAGAAGGAAACGGTGCAGATGGAAATTGAATTTTTTGTAAATATCCTTGAGGTAACGGGCACAGCTGCTTTCGCCGCCTCGGGAGCGCTTACAGCGGTACAATGCGGAATGGATCTGCTTGGAGTGAATGTCCTTGCTCTTGTCACGGCGGCAGGAGGAGGAGTTATACGTGATATCATCATAGGCAGACTTCCGCCCGCAATGTTTTCATCGCCCTTGTGTATCCTTGTATCGCTTTTTACCGCTGATCTGATCTTTATAGTCCTGAAAGCAGCCTGCAAAAAGAATAAGCTTACCCGTTTCACAGATATTTACGATAAAATAATGCCAGTCCTCGATACTGTCGGACTTGCCGTCTTTACAGTCACGGGAATAAACGCAGGCATTGATTTGGGATACAGCACAAATTATTTTCTGCTGATATTCTCGGGCACAGTAACAGGCGTAGGAGGCGGAGTTATCAGAGATATTATGGCAGACAAAAAACCATATATCTTTGTCAGCCAGATATACGCCTGTGCGGCAGTTATAGGAGCCGTAATATTTCTGCCCGTTTATCATCTGTTCGGATTCATTGCCGCAGGTGCGGTATGTTTTATTACTGTGGCGCTGATACGCAGTCTGGCTATTGCTTTCAAATGGAATCTTCCTCATATCAGCAGTAAAAATTTCAATAACAGCAAAGGAGAATGAGCAAAATGAAAAAATTTATAATCACAATAAGCAGAGAATTCGGCTGCAATGCCCGAGAGGTGGGACATATCCTTGCTGCAAAGCTTGATGTTCCCTTTTACGACAAAGACCTTGTGGATATGACTGCACAAAGAGCAGGAATAAGCTCCGATTCCTTTACCGACTCGGAAATGCTTCTGGACAAACACCTTAAAGAACTTCTAAAAACCTTCAGCTACGGTTCATCAACGTCATTTTATTCCGAAAAAGCAGTAATGGCGCAGGTCGATGTTATAAGAGAACTGGCTGATAAAAAGGAGTCATACATTTTCTTCGGAAGATGCTCTGATTATATTTTGAGAGAATATCCCAACTGCTTGAATATCTTCTTGTATGCTCCCCTTGACCACAGAATAAAGCATATGTCAAAAGACTATGACCTGACGGAAGTCACCGCTACCAAGCTTATTAAGCGTGTGGATCTCCAGCGGCATAATTACTACAAATATGTTACCGGCAAAAACCGTGGCGACAGAGACAACAAGCACATTATGCTTGATGTGAGCAATTTTGGCTATGAGGGTTCGGCTGATATAATTATAAGCGCAGTAAACCGGAAATTCGGAGAATAACGTAGACTATGAGATCACCCCTGCAAAGCGGCAAGCCTTGCAGGGGTGATCTACATAGAATGATGTGAAATTAGTATCCGTACCCGTTTGTGTAAGACCTGTCAGTATTCCGTCACACAAAAAAGCTTTATTTTCACACAAATTTATCTCGTAAGCTTTTTAAACTCCTTCCTGCAAAATTTTATAGATCAGCTTCATATCAATATTTTCACGGACCTTGTCCGCAAGCAGCTTATACTGACTTTCCTTGTATTCTTTTCTGCTCATAGCCTTTCCGCCGAACGTCAGTCCTTTTGCTTCAAAAATGCTTTTCACTATCTCACGTGAGATATCGCTGCTGTCAAAAAGCCCGTGAACATAGCTGCCGTAGATATTTTTCACATTGCACCCATCGGATATGCCGTTGTCAAATCGGGACATAGCGTTTCCTTTGACCATAGTCTCCCCCATATGGATCTCATATCCCGAAAACTCCTTTCCCGAAAGTGATGAAAGAGGGCCAGTCAGCATTTCCATTCGTCCGGTTATCTGAGTACGTGTCTTTTTCGAGCGAAAAACGGTAACACAGGGCAGCAGCCCCATTCCTCTTATTTCACCGCCTCCTTCGGTGTTCTCGGGGTCGGATATTATTTCGCCGAGCATCTGATATCCGCCGCATATTCCAAAAACCGAGATACCTTTTTCAGCCATTCTGAGAACAGCCGCTTCAATGCCGCTTTCTCTCAGCCATTTCATATCCGAAATGGTGCTTTTTGTTCCGGGGATAATAATCATATCGGCGTCAAAAACCTCCGAAGTCTTGGAAGCGTATGTCACCGAAACTTCATCATATTGTGAAAAAACATCAAAATCCGTAAAATTTGATATCCTCGGAAGACGGATAACGACAATGTTTACAAGACCTTTTTGCCTGCTTTCCAGCTTGTCCGACAGGCTGTCCTCATCATCAATATCGCAGTCAATGTAAGGAATAACTCCCGCCACAGGAACTCCCCCACGCTCTTCAAGTATCCTGCATCCGTCATCAAAAAGGGTCTTGTCCCCTCTGAATTTGTTTACCACAAGTCCCTTCACCATCTGCCGCTCGTCCTCTTCGAGAAGCATAAGGGTGCCGAGAAGCTGCGCAAAAACTCCTCCCCTGTCAATATCCCCCACAAGCAGAACAGGCGCATCTGCAAGCTTTGCCATACCCATATTAACGATATCATCAGCTTTCAGATTAAGCTCTACGGGACTTCCCGCCCCTTCTATAACAATGATGTCGTACTTTTTATCCAGCTCGTTAAATGCGCTCATTATCTCGGGAATGAACATTTTCTTATTCCTGAAATATTCGGTCGCACGCATATTGCCCCTGACCCTGCCGTTCACAATTACCTGAGAGCCGATGTCCGAGGTGGGCTTTAATAAAATAGGGTTCATAAGCGCCGAGGGTTCTACGCAGGCTGCCTCTGCCTGCATAGCCTGGGCACGCCCCATCTCAAGTCCCTCCGAGGTTATATAAGAATTGAGCGCCATATTCTGGGATTTAAATGGAGCGCAGGAATAACCGTCCTCATAAAAGATTCTGCAGAGTGCCCCTGAGAAAAAGCTTTTCCCAGCGTTCGACGTGGTACCCTGGATCATAAGCTTCAGAGCCATCGGATAACTCCTTTCTGAGAATAAAAATAAGCTTCAGATTGTCCTCGTGGCTTCTGACCGCCATTCGGTAAAAATTCTCGCCAAGCCCCCTGAAATTCCTGCAGGAGCGTATGGCAATGTCATATTTAAGAAGTATCTCCTCAATGGGCTTTTCCGACTTAAAAAGCAGGAAATTCGCCTCCGAGGGGAAAATGTCGATCACGGGAAATTTGCCCATATATTCGTTAATATACCGCTTTTCTCTTGAAATATAGGTAACCGTCCGACTGACGAAATCCTCCTCCGCAAGAGCCGCAAGACCTGCCGCCTGAGCAGGGACACTCACGCTCCAGCTCTGACCCGACCGCCGTACCCTGTCCATAAATTCCTCGTCGCCGCAAATCATATATCCAAGCCTAACTCCCGGAATTGAATACATCTTTGTAAACGCCTTGATGATAACAGCGCCCTTTGCGGTAAGCTCAGCCGTCGGATATTCCGCCGCTCTCTCGCTGAAGTCAATAAAGCTGTGATCGAGAATGAGCCTTGTTCCCGTCTCACGGCACTTGTCCGCAATTGCCGAAAGCAGCCCCGGCTCAATCAGATTTCCCGTAGGATTATTTGGATTGCACAGAAACAGCATATCAGTATCCTTATTGATATGGGAAAGAATATCCTCAGTCAGCTCAAAGCCGTTTTCCTCGGTAAGCTGAAAAAATTCAATGTCACAGCCAACAGCCTCAAGCGCACGCTCATATTCGGAAAATGTAGGAGCGATAAGCAGCGCCTTCTTAGGCATAACAGCAAAAACAGCCCGATAAATTAGGTCAGCCGCACCGTTGCCGCATAAAACAAATTCGGAAGGCACATTTTCTTTTTCGGCTATTTTTCCGCAAAGCTCCCTGCACAACGGGTCGGGATAAACCTTGCAGCTGTCCACCGCCCTGTGCAAAGCCTCAATAACGCCCTCGCTCATTCCCAGAGGATTGATATTTGCCGAAAAATCCAGCTTTATGTTCCTTGAATAAATATCTCCGCCGTGCTCGTATTTATCCATATCATACGCCTCCTATAAGAGAAGTAACTATCATTCTCACCACACAGGCAATAATAAGCATTAAAAAACTTGATACATACATCAGTCGGTTGACTCTCACGATATCCTCGTTCTCTATCTCTCTGACAGGATCGCCAATATAAGGCTTTTCGCACAGCTTGCCGAAATAATAAGCATTGCCCGCCAGCCTTACGCCTAAAGCCCCCGCCGCCGCCGCCTCTGTCTGAGCCGAATTGGGACTTGAATGATTTCGCCTGTCTCTTTTCCATATTCTGTAAGCCCTGTCTCCGTCAAACCCGAGAAAGAATGCCGAAATTATCATCAGCAACGCCGTAAAACGTGACGGGAGAAAATTCAGCACATCATCAAGCTTAGCTGCCGTCCTGCCGAAATTAACGTATTTCTCGTTTTTGTAGCCTATCATAGAATCCATAGTGTTCGCTGCCTTGTAGAAAAATCCCAAAGATGCACCGCCAAATGCCATATAAAACAGAGGAGCAGTAACTCCGTCAGAGGTGTTTTCCGCCACAGTTTCCACCGCCGCACGGATTATCCCGTTCCTGTCAAGGACATTGGTGTCCCGTCCCACTATCATAGAAACAGCACACCTTGCCTTTTCGGTATCGTCCTCCTCAATTGCTTTGTATACCTTCATACTCTCGTCCCTCAGACATTTTGCCGCAATAAGATAATAGCAGAGAATGCTCTCCATGGCAATTCCGAGAATAATGTGTATATTGTAGCATATAAAAAGCAGCAAAGCAGGAATACCTGCAGATATTATCAGAACCGAAACACAAAGAAACGTCCCCGTCTTTCTTTCATCGCTTATCTTATTCCTAAAATATCCCTCAAGCTTTGAAATAAGCGTCCCTATAAGCCTTACCGGGTGAGGAAGAGAATATGGGTCTCCTAAAATAAAGTCAAGTAAAAACCCGATAACAAGAGGAATTACTGGCATACTTTCTCCGTCCTTTCTCTATTAAAACTCTCCGATAATTTGAATTTTCCCATCCGAAAATTCCGTCAAAAATCCGCAGCCGTTTTTTGTCATATAGTCGTAATATCCCTTTTTCGGCACAGCAAACCGCTCAAGCACCGACATTAGAGTTCCTCCGTGAACCACAAAAGCAATTTTTTTACTCTCGTTATCCGAAATCGCCTGCAAAAAAGCATTGCAGCACCTGTCGGTAAAATCCTTATGCCCCTCTCCATTCGGAAACGCCATAGTCCCTCCGCTGTCTATCCACGCCTGATAATCTCTATTACCGTTAAGCTCGGCGAAGTTTCTGCCCTCGAAATCCCCGAAATCACATTCTCTCAGGTCATTGTAAATCCGTATCGGCACATCGGGATAAATGATACCTGCTGTCTGAATACACCTTTTCATCGGACTTGAAATAACAATATCGGCTTTGGGAAAAGTTTTCGCTTCAAGTTCCTTTATCCCCTCAGCGCATAAAGGCTCGTCCGTCCTGCCGATATATGCACCTCTCAGATTGCCGCTTGTCTTTCCGTGCCGAATAAAAATAAGCTTTGTCAATTATTGTCACCCGTTTCCTTGATTATCGTAGGAATACCGCATATGACCCTTACTACCCTGCTGCTCTTCCGGGCAAGATAACAGCACACCTTTCCCACGGTCTCACGCCATAACCGTTCCGATTTTTCAATCGGCACGATACCGCCGCCTATTTCCGTGGAAATAATTACGATATCGGGATTTTTTTGGAGTAATCTCTCCGCTTCCTCCAAAGAGTCAAGCCCTGCCTCAAGCTGCCTTTTCACAAGAATCTGAAAATTATTTACGGCAGAATGTTCCCATACTCTGTAAATATCCTCCGAAGCCCCGTCGCATATGTCCGAAATTCCCAGAGAACGGGCATACTCGGTCTTTCCCTGATACGCTCCACCGATAATAAGTATCATATCGCCACTCCTTTACAAAGCCAAAACTATCTTTTCGGCAATTACAATGCATATAAGCGAAGCAAGCTCGCAGACCTGCAAAAAATATCCTGCCAGGTCTCCCGTAATGCCTCCAAAACGTTTATATGCAAAGCTTCTGTAATATGCAAAAGCCACGAGACCGCCAATTATACCGCCAACTCCCATCAAAGGGCTGATAAATAGCATAGCCCCGAAGCACAGGATCAGTATTATGATAAGAGCCGCCATTGTGGCATTTTTATGAGCAGGTCTCGCAAAGCTCTGCAAAACCCCCTCTTTTTTGGCGCATTTAAAAGTTACCGCCGCCAGACCGCTGAGCGCCCTTGACATAACAAAAACAAAGGAAATAACAAGCATAGTCGTAAAATCTCTGACCTCTGCAAAAAAAGCAGTCTCAAGCAGCAGATATACCCCAAGAGATATTGCCGCAAAAGCGCCTATATGAGAGTCACTCATAATTCCCAACGCTTTCTCCTTCGTGGCATAAGAAGCCTTTGCATCGCAAACATCGCAGAATCCGTCCAGATGTATGCCCCCCGTCACCGCAATGGGGATTACAGTACAAACCGCCCCGAAAACCACGTCACCAACTCCCAGCCTATCGGCAATTGATCGCCACAGCAAAAGTATTCCGCCTATGACCGCCCCGATAAAAGGAAAAAAGCATAAAGCATATCTCCTGTTCTCCTCTTTCCATTCTATCTGCGGCATAGGTATCCTTGAATACATCGAAAATGCAGATATAAGCGACTTTATTATCATTGCCAAAGGCTCCCTTTCAGCATAA
Source organism: Huintestinicola sp. (assembly GCF_050874005.1). Classification (GTDB taxonomy): domain Bacteria; phylum Bacillota; class Clostridia; order Oscillospirales; family Ruminococcaceae; genus Huintestinicola. Next base: position 84,158 of record NZ_JBNMJV010000007.1, on the reverse strand, counting down.
CGGGAATACCGTAAACCGCCTCTATCACCCTGTCGGCACGTTCAGAGAGAGCACAGTTCAGTAACCCCATATTCTTAATATAATCCATTGTTTCCGCAGGATATTCTATCCCGTCCTCACCAACGGAATTTGTAACAACAATGACCTCCGAAGCACGCTTCGTCAGCTTGTCAATACCTTTGATGATCTTAGTTACCGGCTCCTTTTCCCCCGCCGAAAACATCTCGTTAGCCATGAGATTGCAGGCACATTCCAGCAAAACGCCGCACCTGTCGGGAATGTCGATCTCGTGGATATCCGTGTATTTTTCCACCGTCTCAAAACCCTTGCCAAAGCGCATTTTTCGGTGCCGTTCGATAGCGGCGTGAGCCTCCTCACAGTACGGCTCCATAGTGGCAATATAGATTTTTTTACCGCTTTTGCGTGACAGAATTTCCTCCGCAATTGAGGATTTACCGCACTTGCTCCCACCCGTAATAACAGTCAGCATTTAAAGCTCCTTATATTTTTCCATCGGAAGATTATCGAAAAGATGAGCGGAATTATAAACCGCCAGCGCAGCGTCAAGCATAGGAAGGAGCAGCACACCTCCGGTCCCCTCCCCGAGACAAAGTCCTGCTGTTATAGGCGGCTCTAAGCCTAAAAACTCAAGCATTTGACCTCCCGCAGGCTCCTTTGAAACGTGAGAGCAAAGCATATATTCTTTTGAAGCAGGACAAATAAGTGCCGCCAGAGCCGCCGATACCGCCGAGATGAACCCGTCCATAACAATGGGTATGCGGTATATCGCCCCACCGAGAAAAAGCCCCGTAATACCGCCGATATCAAAGCCCCCAATCTTTGAAAGCACATCTATGGGGTCACTTGGGTCAGGCCTGTTCACCTCAATGCTTCTTTTAATAACCGATATCTTGCGCTTTATGCCCTCGAAGTCAAGCCCTGCCCCTCTGCCCGTAGTCTCTTCGGGCGGAAGACCAAGCAGAACGGAGGCAATAGCAGAGGACGTGGTGGTGTTTCCTATCCCCATCTCACCCGTCACGATAATGTTATATCCCTTCTCCTTGAGGTCTCTCACCATATCAATTCCCACACAAACAGCCTTCTCAGCCTGCTCACGGGTCATAGCAGCCCCAACAGAAATATTTTCCGTACCGTCCGCTATTTTCCTGTCAATCAGCCCGGGAATATCAAGTTCGCCCTTTATGCCGATGTCAACAGGAAATACCTCCGCCCCGGCAGTTTTCGCCATCAGATTTATATTTGAACCGCCCTCAGCCATCGCCCGTGCAACAATTGCCGTAACGCTGCTGTCAGTCTGTGTAACCCCCTTGCATACGACCCCATTATCGGCACACATTGCCACCACACAACGCCTGCCTATGGAAAAAATCTCACTTCCGTAAATACCTGCAAGCTTTATGACCATATCTTCAAGCATACCAAGACTGTGAAGTGGCTTTGCAATGCCATTCCACTTGCAGGCAGCCCTTCTTGCTGCCTCCCTGTCGGCAGGAATAATAAGTTTTATTCTATCCATTTTTCTTAAGCCTTTCACACGCCGTTAGAAAATTTTCGGCAATTTCGGGACTTGAATAAAAATACAGATGTGGAAATCCGGTCCAAAGTGAGTTACTTGCATTAACACACTTCCGTTCACCGCTTTTCCCGGGCTTTCGTGCATTAAAATTCTCTCCACAGCATTCGCTATCAAAATAATGAAATTCGTGAACCGGAAAGCTTTCTCCCTTTTTGCAAAGAAGATTGTCCGAGTTTGCGGTAAGTACGCTGTAGCCGAAATTTATAAGCTTTGGAGTTTTAAACGTCTTTCCGTTTATAACTCCAACACCCTTGTAAAAATTCCCGTCCATACCCTCAAATTCCCGATGAAGATACATAAATCCTCCGCATTCGGCAATGCAGGGAAGCCCGTTATTTACAGCCGTCCGTATTGACGAGAGCATAGAAACATTTTCCGAAAGTCTGTCCCCGTAAAGCTCGGGATACCCTCCGCAGAGAATTAACCCGTCAATATCCTCGGGGAGCATTTTATCTCTCAAAGGTGAAAACGGAACTATCTCCGCCCCCATATTCTCAAGCATATCCCCGTTTTCGGGATAAAAGAAGCAGAAAGCCTCGTCTGTTGAAAGACCTATCTTAACCTTGTGTCCTCGCCCTATCATAGGCTCAGAAAATGTAAGCTTGGGAGAATTTGCGAGCTCCAAAAGTCTGTCAATTCGGATATACTTCTCCGCCGCTTCCGAAAGTCTTTTCAGTTTTTCTTTTAGACCTGCGACCTCCGCCGCCGTAACAAGACCTAAATGGCGGCTCTCCAAAGCATAATCCTCATCTGACGGAAAACGCCCAAGATACTCCGTTCCAAGCTCCTTACAAAGCTTTTCTGCAAACTCAGCCCTGCTCTCCGCAAGACGATTGAAGATAAATCCAACAATATTATTTGGCTGTTTATAGGTGAGAAAACCTTTAATGACTGCCCCCAGCGACTCACTCATTCCCCTTGCGTTAATAACTATGACAACGGGGGTATCGGTAATTTTTGAGACTTCACAAGAAGAACCTATCCCGTTCAGTCCGTCATAAAATCCCATAACGCCCTCAATAACGGACATCTCCCCCGCCCCACGGTGAAGCAGATATCTGAGAGTATTATCATCGCAGAAAAAGCTGTCAAGATTATAAGACTGGGCACCAATGACTTTCCTATGAAACATCGGGTCAATATAATCGGGACCGCACTTAAATGAAGCCGTTTTTATCCTGCGGTCAACAAGCGCCTGCAGCAAAGCGCATACAATTGTGGTCTTACCGCAGCCGCTGCCCGTCCCCGATATCATTAAACGCTTCATCAAGGCAGCCTCCTTATCACGAAAACGGGATTTTCTCCCCGAAGCATAGTGTATTTACCTGCTTTGACCGTCCGAGCCGCCGAGATCTCTGTTATTTCTCTTTCGCCCAGACATTCGCTTTCAGCAAGAGTTTCCAGAGATACCGCAGTCATAACTATGCGAACCGAAGGATTTTTGCCCAAAGCCGCAGAAACTATCTCAGATAAACCACCACCCGAGCCGCCGATAAAAACGCAGTCGGGAGCAGGCAGTTCCTGCATAACATTTTCAGCTCTGCCGCAAACGGATATCACATTATCACAGCTGAATTTTCTGAAATTCTTTTCCGAAAGCTCTGCCGCCTCACCGTCCTTTTCAACGGCAAAAACCTTGCCCTCGGGACATCTTAGCGCCATTTCTACCGACACCGAACCTGTGCCGCTTCCGATATCCCAGCAGATATCATTTTCGCAGATGTTAAGCTTTGATACCGCCGAGCATCGTATCTCCGCCTTTGTCATAGGCGCCTTTCCCCTGATAAATTCATCGTCGGGAATACCCGAAGCAAGATATTTTTCATACTCTCTGTTAACTATCAGCATAGAGCAAAGCTTTGACGTGACAACACCCGAAAGCTCCTCTGCCGAACCCTTTGTTATCTTCTCCTCGGGATATCCTAAATTTTCCCCGATAAATACAGCAGCCTTTCCTCTGCCATACTCCGTAAGCTTTCTGCAAACCTTACTGCAGTCCTTTTCGCCGCCGAGAAGAACAAAAACATATTCGTGTGAACAGACTTCCCTGACAATATTTGCCTCCGCACCGTGCAAAGAAACAAATCTCAGCCTATCCCAGCCTATCCCCAGCTTTGCGCATAAATAAACGGGAGAAGCGATACCCGGAACTATTTCATAATTGACTCCACGACTGTCAAGTTCTTCCGCAAGTTTCCTTGCACCGCTGAAAAATCCACAGTCCCCCGACATAAGAGCAACAATTTTTTTACCCGAATTTTGGAATATATGATCGGCGATCTCACGGGTGTCATACGAGCAGAAGCATTTTTTGTGAAGATATTCAAAGCCCCGAAGAATACGCCCTGCGCCAATAAGAATATCCGCACTCTCAGCCGCATTTTTGGCTCTTATCGTCATACTGTCCGAGCAATCCATTCCCACTCCTGCAATAATAACTCTTGACTCCAAAATATCCTCACTCCTTTCCCGATTCCGAAAGCTCACTCAGAAGCTTCTCAGCCTGCAAAAGAGACATTCCCTTTTCCACGGGACGCTTTATTATAATAAGCTTTGCACCCACAGCCGCCGCCGCTTGCCTTTTTTCCTCAAATCCGCCTGCAGAGCCGCTTTCCTTTGTTATCACATAACCGCAGCCCCTGAAATGCTGAACATTCTCCTCAAATCCGAAAGGACCCTTGCCGCTTATTATCCTCATAAATCCCATTTTTTCACATTCTCTTATGACATTTTCATCGGGCAGAACCCTTACAATGCACCTTTCGGGAAGTCCGTCTCTGCAAAACAGAGGCAGCTCCTTGCTGCCCGTAGCAATAAAAAATGTCCCTGAAGTTTTCCAGGCAAAATCAGCAGCCATATCAGCCGTATCAAAATACAGCGCCTCTTCGCATAAGGGAGATGGCTCTCTTATAACCCGATAATAAGGCGTATTCGTATCAGAACAGGCTCCTGAAATATTTTTTCCCACCTCCGCCGCATATGGGTGAGTTGCGTCAAAAACAGCGGCAAATCCACACGATAAGATAAGTTCGGCAATTTCACTCCTGTCCTTTCTGCCCGTTTCCGCCGCCACAAATTCAGACCTCGGAAGAAGCTCCGCCCCATATTCCGTAGCAACGCTCACAGTACAGAAAATTTTATTTTTATCGCAGTATTCGGCAAGGAGCCGCCCCTCGGTAGTCCCTCCGAAAATCAGAAATTTATTCAAGTCTGTATCCCCTCGGTGTGACCATTTTCCCGCATATCACCTTAGTTTCGGCACAGCCGATGAAAACGGTGGTGAACATATCCACTTGTGTATCGGCAAGCTCGGCAAGAGTAAGCACACAGCTTTCCTCCCCATCTCTGCCGATGTTGCGGACATATCCGCAAACGGTGTCGGGACTTTTGTATCTGAGCATTATCTCACACGCCCATTTAAGATGATCGGTCTTTTTTTTCGACGCCGGATTATAAAGCGCAACGCACATATCCGCCATAGCCGCACATTCAAGCCGCTTTTCTATTTTTTCCCTTGGCGTGAGCAGGTCGGACAGGCTTATCACCGCAAAATCATTTGTAAGAGGAGCGCCCAGCACAGCGCCGCCGCTGAGAGCCGCCGTAACCCCCGCAACAGGGATAATTTCCGTATTGGGATGCCTTTCCCACAGCTCATAAGCAAGCCCCGCCATAGCGTAAACCGAACAGTCGCCGCTGCAAACAAGAGCCACATTCCTTTTCTGAGCCTCTGAAAGAGCATATTCCACACGCTCCTTCTCCTGCCTCATAGCAGTAGAATAATATTCCTTATTGGGGAACTCTTTTCTTATAAGCTCCGTATAAACCGTATAACCCGTTATAAGACCGCAGTCCTCGATTGCCTTTTTTGCGGCAAGGGTCATTCCGTCAATGCCCCCCGCTCCAAATCCCACAATATAAAGCTTCATAAAGCTCTCCTTTCAAAATCCGCAGAAAATGGGGTCACTCCCACCGCACAGGTAACACCGTTCCCCTTGACTTTGGAAACGATAATTTTTCCGCCGCAGGCAGCAGCGCTTCTCTCGCACACATTGTCAACGCCAACAGCATTTTTCACAAATTCCGAAGATGAAAAAACTCCCTCCACAGCCGAAAGCTCTTCTGCTGTAAAAGTCCGAAGCTCTGCACCGTACTTCTCTGCAAAAGAGATCATTGCAGGCTCGTCCTTTTTTATCTGAGCAGTAGCAAGGACACATATTCCCAAAGGAGATAAACCTGCTTTGGAAAGCGTTTCAAGAATAAACTTCTCAAGCTCATCGGGAGAGACATTTTTCCGACAGCCTGCTCCAATGACAAGGTTTTTAGGAATAAGGTTCAATGTCACATCAAAGGGCTTTTTCTTCACATCGTGACTTATGCATATCCCATGCTTATCATTATTCCCGATAAGCCCCTCGGGAATATTTTTGCAGGGAATATCCGAATAAAGCCCAATGATCTCTCCCCTCAGAGAAGCCGCCGCAATAAGCTTTGCCGCCTCCATATCAGCTATAGCAAGCCCATTTGCCTTTGCAAACATATCGGGAGAAAACCGCCCCGAATTGTCCGTAGCCGTAGTTATAACGGGAACAGCGCCGATGAGTTCACTTATAATTTCCGCAAGCCTGTTTCCGCCGCCAATATGCCCCGAAAGCAGGGACACCGCAAACCGTCCGCTGTCGTCCACCGCAATTACCGCAGGGTCTGAAAGCTTTGACCTTATAAAAGGAGCGATTGCCCTTACTGCAATTCCGCAGGCACTTATAAAAACAAGCGCTCCGAACTCTACCCATATTTTTTTTGTAAGTTCGCCTATATTGTCAAAACATTCTCCCCCCGAAGCAGGGTATTTGTTAAAGCAGAATATTTTAACTTCAAATTCGGACGAGATCTTATCCCGAATAGTCTCAGCGATTTTAGCTCCGTTTTGCGTAACTGTAATAACGGCAATTTTCATATCTCAGCCTTTCTGTATTCGGTGGAAAAAGTCTTGTCATAAAGCTTTGATAGTGAGTAATCATCGCCTAAAAAATCACCCACCGTAATAAGAGCAGTTTTGCGGATATCATTTTTTTTGGCAGTCTCAGCAAGAGTACCCACCGTACAGCGGCACACCTTTTCATCGGGGTGAGTAGCCTTGTAAACAATTGCCGCAGGAGTATTTTCCGAATAACCGCCCCTCATAAGCTCTGCAGAAAGCTCGGGGAGCATACCTGTACTGAGAAAAATCACCATAGTAGAACCGTGAGCCGCAAGCGAGGCAATGCTTTCCCTATCCGGAACAGCCGTCCGCCCCGCCATTCGTGTGATAATGACCGTCTGGGAAACAGCGGGAAGCGTGTACTCAGCCTTTAACGCCGCCGCCGCACCGCAGAAGGAGCTTACCCCAGGGCATATCTCATAGCCTATCCCCAGCCTGTCAAGACAGTCCATCTGCTCACGAATAGCTCCGTAAAGGCAAGGGTCACCCGTATGGAGCCTTACCGTCATTTTGCCATCTTTTTCCGCCTCGGAAATTTTCTCAATGACCTGCTCAAGGGTCATATATGCGCTGTTATGAAGTTCACAGCCCGGGCGGGCATAATCCAAAAGCTCGGGATTTATAAGCGAACCCGCATAAATAACAACGTCAGCCTCTTCGAGCAGCCTTTTTCCTCTGAGAGTTATAAGGTCAGCCGCACCGCAGCCTGCTCCCACAAAATTAACCATTTCCGTATTCCTCCGAAATAACCCGAAGAAGCCTTTGCCCCTCTTCGGTAACGCCAAGTACGCCGTAAGCGTTTGAGAATATAAGAGCGCCTATTTTAATCCGTCCCTTTGCCCTTGCGTCAAGATAATACTGCACCCTGCCGCAGAGAATTTTCATAGTCTCCTGAAGTTTACCCTCCCGTTTGATAATGTCTATCGCACCATCGGTAACAGCGCACCTTGTGATATCAACAAGAGCCTCCCTGCTGCACCCTGCAAGCAGTCCACAGGTCACAAGCACCTCCATACGCCCGTCAGCGGCAGCGGAATGAGTGTTCATGATCCCTGCCCCAAGCTTAACAAGCTTGCCAATATGCCCCACAATAAGAACGCTTTCGAACCCAAGTTCAATGGCAATGTCAACAGCTTCCCCGATAAAATTGCTGCATTTCACACATTTGTCGGCAGCACCGTGAATATGCTCCGAAAGAAAGCTCTCGCCGTAATTTCCGGGGGTAATAACGATATTTCTTATCCCCTCAGCCTTTCGAATATTTTCCTCCGCACGGATAGTGTCAATAAGCGCCGCCGTGCTCATCGGCTCTACAATTCCACTTGTGCCGATAATTGAAATGCCGCCCTCAATGCCCATTCGTGGATTATAAGTCTTTTTTGCGATATCTGCACCCTCGGGAACATAAACCGTTATACGAAAACCGCCTTTGTATTCGTACAGCTCGGCAATTTCCGTCACCGCTTCGGTAATCATTTTCCTTGGAACGGTGTTAATGGCAAAATCTCCCACAGGACGGTCAAGCCCCGGCTTTGTAACGATACCTATGCCCTCGCCGCCCACAATTTCAACTCCCGAAGGAATTTTCTCGGCACTCGCATAAACAAGTATGCCGTTTGTGATATCCGGGTCGTCGCCCCCGTCCTTTCTCACAGCACAGGAAGCAAACCCCTCACCTGAAATTTTATCCAGAATATCAAGCTCCAGCCCGATACCCTTCGGGGTCATAAGCGTTACTCTGTCGGGAAATCCTCCGCTGAGAATAGCCTGTGCCGCCGCCTTTGCAGCACCTGCAGCGCAGGAGCCTGTTGTGTAGCCAAGTCTCAGCCTCTGACCGCCCTTTGAAATATATTCCTCAAGCATTGCTCCTCCATCACTTCACAATAAAAACGGTAAAATAGCTGCCGTTATCGGGAACATCATTTATGTCTGTATAAATTTTTTCATCCTTCATACCGCAGTCTGACACGGCAAAAAAAGGTCTGCTTTCAAGGACAGACCGAAGCCTGTCGGAAATAACTCTCGGCTTCATAATAACCTTTGTGCCGCTCTGCCCCATAAGCTCATCAAAATTATCCGCCGAAGCAGGGATAATGATAAGCGGCTCATTGCCGCTCACAAGAGAACTGCCGCAAACAGCCGCCGCTGCACAGAAACTAGTAACTCCCGGTATCCACCTGCAGATAACCCCCCTCTGCTTAACACGCTCTGCAATGTATGAAAACGTAGAATAAACGGAAATATCCCCAAGACAAAGCATAGCCACGTTCTCACCCTCGGCAAGCCTGCCGCATATGTCGTCAGCCGCAGTCTCGTGGCTCTTTTCCCACTCGTTCCTGTTATGGGACATAGGGAAATCAAAAAATACGATCTCCTTTTCCGACAAATCCGCCGCCTGACGTACAATGGTCAGAGCAAGGGAGCTTTCCCCCTTTGTCCTTGGAACGGCAATGACCCTGCACCTTTCAATGGCTTTCACCGCCCCGAGAGTAACAAGTTCCGGGTCTCCGGGACCAACGCTTACTCCGAATAAAATTCCGCTCAAAAAAACATCTCCCACAGCGCATAATTTTCTAATTTAATTATAGCACAAATTTGCTGATTTGTCAAGAGGTATATAACATAAAATTAAACGAAAAAAGGCGCCGCATATTCCGTGCAGCGCCCCCAAAATGAGGAAGATAAAATTACTCTTCGGTATTTTCGTCCTTAGCAAGCTCGATCTTTATGGAAGGCTCGCCATTCTCGTCAACGACCTCAACGTTATCCTCGTGGTCAACAACGGTGTCGGAAATTTCCTTAGTTTCTTCGGGCTCCTCAACAGGCTCGGGTCTTTCGATCTTTGCACCGCATTTGCCGCAGAAAGCATTGTCGTCTCCGACTTCAGCACCGCAGTTCTCACAGATCACAACGCCCTTGAGCGCACGTACCTTGTTTTTAAGCTCTTCAACAGCCGCTTCCTTTTCGGAAACCTTATCAAAAAGCTCCTTCATCTGATCGCAGCAGGGATTTTCGCTGTTGTTCTTGTAGTACATCTTGCCGATCTCAAGGAAAAGATCGTTAAGCTCTCTTTCCTCTGTAGTGATCTTGAGATTTGCCTTAACAATGTCGGTTCCCTGCTTGGTCTTTTCGGAAACAGCCTTTCCTGTGTTGTTAAGAGTTTCAACAAATTTTTCAAACATAATACTTTCCTCCTGAATAAATTTTTTATAGTGAAGTGGTTTGCTTTCTATGTTTTAAGTATAACCTTATTTTTCCGTTCTGTCAACCACCTTCGGCAAATTCTCATTATATCAACACGTTTTTTAATCTGTTTTTAATGAGCGAAAAAATGCGTGATATCCGAATGGGACATCACGCATTTTATGATACTTGTTTACTCGCCTGTGACCTCAATTGCGTCCTTTTTGGCAGCCAGTTTGATCACCGACGGCTCACTGCCTGCATTTTCAACAATAATGTCGGCTATCTTATCCTCGATATCCGTGCGGATAACGCTTCTTATGTCACGAGCGCCGAACTTCTTTCCGAAAGCCTTTTCGGCAATGGCATTCAGAACACGCTTGTCATATTTGAGCGCAATGCCCTTTTCGGAAAGCGGCTCCTTCATTTCTGAAAGCATAAGCCCTGCAATTTCCGCATAATTTTCCTTGGAAAGAGGATTAAATACGACTATCTCGTCAACACGGCTCATAAATTCGGGTCTCAGGAACTCGGAAAGAGCCTTCATAGCCTTTTCCTTGGTTATCTCCTCTTCAGTTTTGTTAAAACCAAGACTTGTAGTCTTATCCGAAGAACCTGCATTTGAGGTCATACAGATAATAGTGTTCTCAAAGTTCACCGACCTGCCCTGAGCGTCATTCACCTTGCCCTCGTCAAGTATCTGGAGCAGTAAATTCATAATATCGGGGTGAGCCTTTTCAATCTCGTCAAAAAGTACAACCGAATAAGGGTGACGGCGCACCTTTTCTGTAAGCTGACCCGCCTCGTCATAGCCCACATATCCCGGAGGAGAGCCGATAAGACGTGATACAGCGTGCTTTTCCATATACTCGGTCATATCAAGACGGATAAGAGTGTCATTTCCGCTGAAAAGCTCGTCGTTTATCACCTTGACAAGCTCGGTCTTACCCACGCCCGTAGGACCCACAAAGATAAACGAAGCAGGTCTGCGGCGCTTTGAAAGCTGAGCACGTGAACGTCTTATTGCCTTGGCAGCAAGCTCTACAGCCTTATCTTGACCGATTATCCTCTTTTTCATAGAACTTTCAAGAGTCGCAAGCTTTTTAAGCTCCGTCTCCTCGATCTTGTTTGCGGGGATACCCGTCCAAAGCTCGATTACTCTTGCCAGATCCTGTTCGGTTACATTTATGTTGGAAATCTTTTTGGTCAGAGCATCAAGCTCGTTCTGCTCTCTGATAAGCTGTGATTTCTTCTCGGCAAGGATCTCAAAATCAGGCTCTTCACCGTCCTCGAGAGACTTTATCTCGGCCTCAAGAGCAGCGACCTCCGCAGTTTTCTTCTTGTGATTTGCAAGCTCTGTGCTGGAAATGCTCCTGTTTGCACAGGCTTCATCGAGCAGGTCAATAGCCTTGTCGGGGAGATATCTGTCGTTGATATATCTTTCCGAGAGAACAGCGCAAAGCCTGATAAGCTCGTCGCTGATCTTTACCTTGTGGTGCTCCTCGTAATAATGCTTTATACCCTTTAATACTTCAACCGTATCCTCCACCGTCGGCTCGTTTACGGTAACAGGCTGAAAACGTCTTTCAAGAGCGCTGTCCTTTTCAATATATTTTCTGTATTCCTTAAATGTGGTAGCACCTATGACCTGAACTTCTCCACGGCTGAGAGGAGGCTTCAGAATGTTTGCAGCGTTCATTGAAGAACCTTCGCTGTCACCTGCGCCGACGATATTGTGTATCTCGTCGATAAAGAGAATAATGTTGCCCTCAGCCTTGACCTCGTCCACAAGACCCTTCATACGGCTCTCAAACTGACCACGGAACTGAGTTCCTGCCACAAGAGCGGTAAGATCAAGCAGAAATACTTCTTTGTCCGCAAGCTGAAATGGGACCTCACCTGCGGCGATCTTCTGAGCGAGACCCTCGGCTATGGCAGTCTTACCAACGCCCGGCTCACCTATCAGACAGGGATTATTTTTCTGTCTGCGGCAGAGTATCTGAATGGTGCGTGCAATTTCCTTGTCTCTGCCGATAATGGTATCAAGCTTGCCCTCTTTTGCACGGGCTGTAAGATCGGTGCAGAAGGAAGAGAGAAATTTTCTCTTTTTATTCTTGCTCTCTTTGGCGTCTCTGCCGTTTTTTATCCTTTCACGGCGCTCAGAAGCTTCCGAAGCGGAATCTGCAGCCACGTTTTTTTCGGCAGAAGCTTTATTATCATTCTGAACAGCTCCTCCGAAAAGCGCATTGAAAAATCCGGGAAGAGAGTTTGTTCCGCCCTGATTGAACATTTCCATATCAAAGTTGTCCTTGACGCCGCTCATAGCGTCGGCAAATTCCTCGATATCGTCATCGGTAACGCCCATCTGATCCATATATTCCTTGATCTGGGGCACATTAAGCTCACGGGCGCAGACAAGGCAGAGTCCCTCATTGCGCTTTTCGCTGCCCTGCATTGAGGTGATAAAAACCATAGCCTCTCTTTTTTTGCATCTGCTGCAAAGCATTAAATCAATCCTTTCCGCCCGAAAACGTCGGACAATGAAAAAATAATCCTCTATCAGTTCAGAAAATCAAGACTCTTGGCAAGATCGTAAAGCCTGCCGAAGAATAACGTATCCGAAAAAATATCTTCATTCAAATATGTCATACCGCCTGTAAAACGAATGATAAGAACTATGAGAATAACCGCCGCAGCAAGTACCGCAGCTCCCACCGCCGCACCTAAAACTCCTCCGAGAATGGAGTCGCAGGCTTTAACAGGCTCTATCTTTCTGACAATGAGAATAATATTCACAATAATTTTCAGCACAATATTCACTATAGTAAAGACCGCAGCCCATACCACAGCGCTTATCATTCTTATAGCCGCAGGACGGACAAGGGTATTCTCGATATAATCAGCCGTTCCTTTTGTCTGCGAATTTTCGGACTTTATGCCGAACATATCGTAAACAATTGCCTCGGGGACCTTTTCATCGGTCAGAATATTCTCGACCGAACTTTTGGAGACCTTTATCCCAAGCGGCAGCCTGCTGTTTAGTTCATCAGCAACCGAACCGCTGTACTGCGAAGCTATCTCTTCTATTTTAGCACGAAAATCGGGATTAGTCAAGAGGGTACTTATATCTATTCCCAAATATGAATAAGCAGTTGATAACTGGTTTCTCAACTCCTCGTCATCGGTACTGAGATAATCTCGCACAAACTGTTTTAATTCCTCCGAGCCTCCCAGATTATCGTCAATGAAGCGGTCAGCAGACCGTTCCGCTTCATCTTTGAGCTTCTTAGTCGTTTCGTCTCTTACCTCTTTTACAGCATTGTCAATGTGCTCACTCACAGTCTCGGAAAGGTAGTCATCATATATTTTTGATGTCACAGGATATGATGAGCAGGCAGCCGCCGCAGAAATAGCAATAATAAGGCATATAAGGCTCAGTACCGTCCTGAGGACTCCCCTCTTGAATCCCCGACCGATAAAAACGATAAGGATAACCGCCGCAGCAATGTCATAGATATATGGGATCATTATAAAATAAATTCACCTCTGACCGAAATGCTCAGCCGCTGTAGCTTATGCGGTTAACGCTGTCATAGCCGAGCAGGAATATGTATTTTCCGCATTTGCAGAAATCGTCATAATCGTCCTCAAGGAGTATCTCACCGCCGAGAATACCGTCCGAACTGAAAATATCAATGCCCGAGTCATTTAAAATGTAGACCTGGGAATTACCTGTATAAACCTTTTTAGCCTCCTCGTCAAGTACGGTGACAAATGGAGAAGCGCAGTCAGCGCCGATAAAGGAAATAAGCTTTGTCCTTCTGAGATCTGTATTTTCGGTTATTACAGCCGAAATATTTCCCGATGTGTCGTAATCGGTAATGGGGTCGCTGTAGACGTATTTGGAAGTAAGAACACCGTCTTTTGTAAAGCCCGCAGTCATAGTGTCCCCTATCATAATTATGCCGTCGTCCGTAAATTTAACATCAAGAGCAAGGGTAGGAACGCTGTCGCTCTCCCACATCGGCTCCGTGTCATTGAAATCAAACCGCTTCATTTTTGAAATAAGCTGACCGCCCTCCGCAGTCAGTACGGTAATAACGCAGCCGCTGCTGTTTTCATTGAAGGTCACATCAATAATACGGCTGTCATAGCTGAAATATGTGAATATCGGCTCGCCGTTCGGGTCATAAATTTTAAGCATTGCAAGATATTTGTCGGATTTGGTAACAACGGCGGCATAATCGGATTTTGAAAGCTCTGCAATGTAAATAACATCATCTGCCGTTTTAGTGTAAATATTCTTATATTTGCTTTCCAGACTGAATTCTCTTCCGCCCTCGTCATAGATAAGAGCCTTCGACCCCGAAACGCAGAGAATAGGATTTGCATAAGTGTGCTGACGCTCGTTCATAACTTTGCCGTCAACGCTGTAAACGTGAAATTTGGACTCGTCAAGAAGAGCGAGAGACCCGTCCATATCCATAAGCTGAAAGCCGGACCCGCCCTCGACCTTCAAAGGGAATTTTCCCTCAGACAGGTCTGCAGTTCCTTCCGAAGAAATATTCTCGGGGATAGAGGTCATTATCCCCTTAAAATAAGGCAGCCACATATCCTTTGTGAACGCACCCACAAGCACAGCGCCGCAGAGCAGAAGAATGACAAACACCTTGATAAGCATATTCTTGGTCTGTTTCGCCTGTCTTTTTTTTCTAAGCTCAGAAATATCCGTAACGGGCATACATTTCCCTCCTCAGTCGTAAAACACACGGTTTAAATAAAGTCCGCAGGGCTTTGCGGTCACTCCCGCAAGGTTTCTGTCCCTGCTCTCAATTATTTTCGGGATATCTTCAATAGATATCCGACCCTCGCTCACATAAATAAGCGTGCCTGCAATGATCCTCACCATATTGTAAAGAAATCCGTCTCCTCTGACGGTGAGGATAACAATGTCTCCCTCACGCTTAACTTCGCATAGGGAAACTGTTCTCACAGTATTTTCCTTAACTCCAAGCGCACCGCAGAAGCAGAGAAAATCGTGAGTGCCTTCAATATATTTTCCTGCCCTGTTCATCTTGTCCACATCAAGCTCATAGGGATAATGCAGAGCAAGGTTTTCGAGAAACGGGTCTCTCACACTTCGGTTAAGTATCTTGTAAATGTATTCTTTGCCTTTGCAGGAATATCTTGCGTGAAAATCCGCCGGGACCTCCTCGCAGTCAAGCACAGCAATATCTGCAGGCAAAAGGCTGTTCATTCCACGAATAATGTTATTGCAGGGAATGGAGTGTTCCGTCAGGAATGAGAAAAAATACTCATTTGCGTGAACGCCTGTATCCGTCCGTGAGCAGCCGTTTATCTTCACCTCGGAAGCCGTAAGACGGGAAAGCCTGTCCTCAAGGACATTCTGAACGGACAGCGCATTTTCCTGCCGCTGAAAGCCGTGATATGCCGCACCGTTGTATGCAATTTTCACCTTGATATTGCGGACTGACAAGCCTTACGCCTCCCTTTAATTTATAAAACAACTCTGCCCAAATCAATTATCATAACGCCGCATAAGAACAGCAGCGACAGGCACAGCGCCGCATAATCCGAGCCGCCCGAAACCAAGGATTTAAGCTTTGTCCGACCCTCACCGCCGTTATAGCAGCGGCATTCCATTGCCAGCGCCAGCTCCTCCGCTCTTCTGAAGGAGGACACAAACAAGGGAATGATTATAGGTACAAGCGCCTTTGCACGCTCAAGTAACGTACCGCTGTCCATATCCGCACCTCTTGCCTTCTGAGCAGACATTATCTTATCCGTTTCCTCGATAAGGGTGGGGATAAATCTCAGAGCGATGGTCATCATCATCGCAAGCTCGTGAACAGGGAAATGAAGCTTTCCCAATGGCTTCATCATCTGCTCGATAGCGTCGGTAAGCACAATTGGCGAGGTGGTGTAGGTGAGCAGGGACGAGCCGCAGATAAGGGCAATAAGCCTTATTATCATATATCCCGAAGTAATAAGCCCGTTGTCCGTTATGCGAATTTTCCATATCTGAAACACAGTAACGCCGTCAATAAAGAAAATATTCAGCACAGAAGTGAATATTATGATCGGTATGATAGGCTTCATACTTTTGAGAATAAGCTTGGGCGACAGCTTTGAAGCAGCGAAAGCAATAACAAAAAATAAAAACGCTAAACCCAGGGACAAAAAGCTGTCAGCAGAAAATATCATTACGATAAAGACCGCCGTGATAACTATTTTAAAACGTGCGTCAAGCTTATGAACAGCAGAGTCCATAGGAAAATACTGTCCGATGGTGATATCTTTAAGCATTTTCAAGTCCTCCTCTGCCGTGAGCTTCAAGGTATTCGTTTATGGTCTTTAGTGCAAATTCCACCGTATAAACGTCCCCTCTTATGTCGATGCCCCTCTTTCGCAGAAACCCGAAGATCTTTGTTATCTGAGGAACGGAAAGACCCACGGAAGCTATCTCCTCCGCCCTTGCAAATACAGCAGGGGGCGTATCGTAGCACAGCACCTCGCCCTTGTTCATAACAAGTATCCTGCTTGCAAAACGAGCAACGTCCTCCATACTGTGTGAAACAAGCATTACCGTAGACCTTGTTTCATCGTGATAACGCTTTATCTGCCCGAGAATAGTCTCCCTTCCTCTCGGGTCAAGACCTGCCGTAGGCTCGTCAAGTATAAGCACCTTGGGTCGCATTGCCATAACTCCCGCAATGGCGACACGTCTCTTCTGACCTCCCGAAAGCTCAAAGGGAGATTTTTTCAGAAGCTCAGGGCTTATCCCCACAAGCTCCGCAGTCTCTCTCACACGCCTGTCTATCTCCTTTTCGTCAAGTCCCATATTCTTCGGACCGAAGGCAATGTCCTTATAAACTGTGTCCTCGAATATCTGATATTCGGGGTACTGAAAGACCAGCCCCACCTTAAAACGGATATCACGAAGCTTCACGTCTTTGCTCCAGATATCCGTCCCGTCGATAAGCACTCTGCCCGAGGTGGGCTTTATAAGACCGTTGAAATGCTGAATAAGGGTAGACTTGCCCGAGCCTGTGTGCCCGATAACGCCCACAAGCTCGCCCTCCTCTATCTCAAGGT
Source organism: Huintestinicola sp. (assembly GCF_050874005.1). Classification (GTDB taxonomy): domain Bacteria; phylum Bacillota; class Clostridia; order Oscillospirales; family Ruminococcaceae; genus Huintestinicola. The sequence continues at coordinate 67,284 of NZ_JBNMJV010000007.1, read as the reverse complement.
CAACATTGTTCACCGCAGTCTTTTCAAAGGGCGTCCCCTGACTGTAGGTGTAGGTAAGTTTTTCAGTTTTAATAATTGACATTTTAAGCCTCCAGATTTAAAATACATTTCCGGAAAACGGATAATGTTTTCGTGTCCGATAAATTATTTTCTCTTCATCTGAGAAAGCGCATAAATATTTGTGAACATAAAAAGCGATAATACCGAATAAAGTACAGCCTTTTTCTTGCTGATGGCTCCCTCTTTGCAAAGTGATACAGCGGAACTAATTCCCCCGTATGCGGCAATGCAGTAAAGGACGCCGAAGCAGACCGCAGATATCACCAGAAGATTTATCAGCGGCAGGCAAGCCGAAGCTAAACTGATACCGACAATAGCCATAAAGAGCGGGATAAAGAATATCACGATAACAAAGCCGATACAAAACGCAAGCAGGGAGCCGAATAAAACAACTGCCGCACCAACAGAAAATGCACCGATAAGATATATGCATACGATCACCGCAAGAACAAGCGCAATGACCGCAGCAGGGATAGCTATTGCCGCAGAGGTCATACCGAGCTTTATATGATCGTCGGAATACCCCGACTTTCTGCTGTGACGCATAAACCGCACAGCACCTATCACCGAAACAATTATCCCGGGAACGGCAATTATCAGGCATAAAAACATATACAGCATATTGCTGCCCGAAGCGTCATCAAACTCAAAATCGGGTTTTACTCCGAACATAACAGCCGATGATATCCCTGCCGCAAGTGCGTGAAGAACAGGAAAGGCAAGGTAAATATTTCCTGTGCCTATATACTCCCTGTTCAGCTTTCCGCTGCAGTCGGCAATGAAATACGCCACAGCCCCCACAGTAATGATAAGCGAAATTATTACAGCAGCCAAGCTTTGCTCCCCCCTTTACTCGGTTTTAAGCGACCTGTACGCAATTATAGCCAGAGCGATAAGAGCAATTATATTTACCGCAGGTATGAGCATAAGGAAAAGAAAAACCACGCATTTAAGGAGTGAGAAAACGCCTTTGCCCAGGAGCGAAATGAGAAGCCATACTCCTGCAATAATGCAGACGATAGCCGCAATGCACATAAAGAGCAGTATCCCAACTCCCGAAAACAGCGAGAAAACGGTAATTCCTGCAATAACAAGAAGAGCGATAAGTGAAACAAGTGTCAAGATCATCATAAAAAATAATCCCCTTTCAAAATTCAGCGTTTTGCTGTAGTATTATAATACCGCATATTCCTTAAATCTGCGCTGAAAAAGGATTAGAATATGATTAAAACTTACTTGCCACGAAGAAGCCCTTCAAGGAAATCAGCACACTCTTCCTCGGTGATTATGTGGGTGTCAGCGTCCTTTCTGCCGTTTTCACGAAGCAGATACATAAGCTGAGTGGACTGGGGAACATCAAGTCCCACCTCCCTGAGCTTTTCTACGTGGGAGAATACCTCCGAGGGAGTATCATCGAGGATTACCTTTCCGCCGTCCATAACCACCACTCTGTCCGCCTGCGCCGCCTCGTCCATATAATGGGTGATAAGAACGATGGTAACACCGTTTTCACGGTTAAGCCGCTTTATGGTTTTCATTACTTCCCTGCGGCCTGCAGGGTCAAGCATAGCTGTAGGCTCGTCAAGGACGATGCAGTCGGGCTTCATAGCGATTATACCCGCAATTGCCACCCTCTGTTTCTGACCGCCCGAAAGCTGTGAGGGAGAATGTTCCCTGTACTCATACATTCCAACAGCTTTTAGCGCCTCGTCAACTCTGACACGCATCTCATCGGGGGGAACGCCCATATTTTCAAGAGCAAATGCCACATCTTCCTCCACAACCGAAGCAACTATCTGATTATCGGGGTTCTGAAAGACCATTCCGATGTGCTTTCTTATATCAAAAAGCCTGCTTTCATCGGAAGTATCAAAGCCTGCCGCAGTCATTTTACCGCCGCAGGGAAGAAGTATGGCATTGGTGTGCTTTGCGAATGTGGATTTGCCGCAGCCGTTGTGACCGAGAATAACGGTAAAGCTGCCCTTTTCGATACTGAGGTTCAAGTCCTCGAAAACAAGTATCTTATTTTCCTCCTGCCCGTTATCCTGCTCCTCCTCCGAAGGCTCGGAGTAATAGAACATCAGATCTTCCGCAGAAATAATATTTTCCAAAAAATAACCACTTCCTTATCTGAGAGTTTTGTTTCTTTGTCCTAAGGCAATGACACAAAACTCGGACATTATTTTGCAGATGAGGCAACAAACATTGCCGTAGAGCCACAGGGAAGAGCATATTTTCCCGTTTCCACAGGGAGACCTATCTCGTCCGCCGAAACCGTACCCTTATACCTCTCGCCCACCGTCTCACCGATGATATACGCCATTACAGAGGGAGAAAGCCCCGTGGTATAGCTGTTAAGCAGGAAGAAAAGCGGGTCGTCGCTAAGAACGCCTGTGCATAGCTTTACAAGGTCGTAAATGCAGTCCTCAAGCTTCCATACTTCCTGATTTGGACCTCTGCCGTAGGAGGGCGGATCCATTATCACAGCGTCATACTTTCTGCCTCTCTTTATCTCTCTTGCAACAAATTTCTCACAGTCGTCCACTATCCAGCGCACAGGTCTGTCCGAAAGTCCCGAGGAAGCGGCGTTGTCCCTTGCCCATTGGACCATTCCCTTAGAAGCGTCCACGTGGCATACCGATGCTCCCGCCGCAGCGCAGGCAAGTGTAGCTCCCCCCGTATAGGCAAAAAGGTTAAGAACATTTACTTCTTTCCCTTCACTTATCCTTTTTCTGATAAGCTCGGAGGTGAACTCCCAGTTAACCGCCTGCTCGGGGAAAAGTCCCGTATGCTTGAAGCCTGTGGGACGAATGTTAAAAACGAGCTTCTCGCCTATCCCAAGCTCATAGGCTATCTGCCAGCTTTCGGGAAGCTTCTTTGCAAAGCTCCATTGACCGCCGCCCTTGTCCGAGCGGAAATAATGACCGTCAGCCTTATCCCAGACGGGAGACTTTTTTTCGGTTTTCCATATTACCTGAGGGTCGGGGCGTACAAGTGAATACTTGCCCCAGTATTCAAGCTTTTCCGAACAGGAGCAGTCGATAAGCCTGTAATCTGTCCATCTGTCAGCTATTCTCATTAAAACAAATTCCTTTCATAACTTAATGTACGGGGCAGAGCCTTTTGACTGCTTCGGCTATCTCCAGCGCCATACTGTTCACAGCGTCAAACCGCCTGCCCTCAACGCTTACACGGATAACAGGCTCGGTCGGGTTTTCCCTTACGATTATCCTGCCAAGCTCTCCAAGCTCTTTTTCCTTTTCTTCGATAAGCTCCTCAAGCTCTGGTATATTTTTCCATACCTCCCGCCACTTGTCGGAGATCTTTATATTTATCGCCACCTGAGGATATCTTTCCATTACCGAGCAGAGCTGTCCGAGAGTTTTTCCCGAGCGCTTTACTGCCGATAACAGCAGCACAGCGGTAAGCAGGCCGTCGCTTTCGGGTCGGATATCCCCGAAAATGATATTTCCCGACTGCTCTCCGCCCAGAGAAAATCCCCCTGCAAGCATTTTTTCGGTTATGTATTTGCCGCCTGCCTTTGTGACAACCGGTTTTATTTTATTTTCACCGGCAAAAACCGAAAATCCTAAATTCGCCGAAGCGGATATCACAGCAGAGTTATTTGCAAGAACGCCTCTTTCACGCATATCCTTTGCAAATACTGCAAGAAGCTTTTCACCGTCGGCGATAATACCTTTCTCGTCCACCGCAAGGCACTTTGAACCGAAGCCGTCAAAGGAAATTCCCAAGTCGCATTTTTTATTTCTCACAAAGTCCGCAAGAGCCTCCATATGGAAAATGCCGCAGTCCTTGTTGATATTATCTCCGTCGGGGTCGCAGTTCAAAAGATATACCTTTGCCCCAAGAGCGGAAAAAAGCTTCTCGGCAGCAGCGGAAACAGCGCCGTTTGCGCAGTCGGCGGCAATAGTCAAACCCGAAAGCTCCGAGCCGCAATTTCTGAGGATAAAGCCTATATATTCGGATATCCCGTCAGCATATATATATCTGTTTCCGAACATTTCCGATTTGACGCTGTGGTCGCAAAGCTTTGCATTTATCTTTTCGCTCACATCCTCGGATATTCTGTGTCCGTCTGAGCCGTATACAGTAAATCCGCAGTAACCACGATCCTTGTCGGGGTCTCCTGTCATAATAAAGCCGTCCGCTCCAAGCTTTTTTACAAGAAAAGCACCCGCAGGCTGAGGAATGACCCCAATGCTTGTCACGTCTTTCCCTGCCGACAGTATTCCTGCCGTGAGAGCCGCTTCATAAGCAGCGGACGAACGCCTTGTATCCGTTCCCACAAGGAGTCTGCCGCCTTTTTTTCCGCATAGGACATCTGCGGCGGCTCTTCCAAGCCTTAATGCAGCTTCGCAGGAAATATCCCTTGCAAGTGCAAAGCAATTTCCCTCCGAACCTAATGATATGCTCATAATATTTTGCAGTCTCCTTGCAATTATTCAAACATCGAGGTCTGTCCCTCGGGCACGTTATAGCCCATATGCTTGTACGCAAGTGCTGTGGCGCATCTGCCTCTGGGGGTGCGTGAAATAAATCCCAGCTGCATAAGATACGGCTCGCATACGTCCTCAAGAGTGACAGATTCCTCTCCAATAGCCGAAGCCAGAGTCTCAAGCCCCGCAGGACCTCCGCCGTATCCCTTGATAAGCATATTGAGAAAACGCTTGTCAAGGCTGTCAAGTCCCAGCGAGTCTATTTCCATACGGTCAAGAGCGATCGCTGCTATCTCACCGTTTATCCTGCCCTGACCGATGACCTCTGCGAAGTCTCTGACACGCTTTAAAAGCCTGTTGGCAATTCGGGGAGTTCCACGAGAGCGCTTTGCTATCTCCGCAGCTCCGTCATTATCGCAGGCAATGCCCAAAATAACAGCGCTTCGCATAATGATATCCGAAAGCTGCTCTGTAGAATACAGCTCAAGGCGCTGTATGATACCAAATCTGTCTCTGAGAGGGGCTGTAAGCTGACCTGCCCTTGTAGTAGCTCCCACAAGAGTAAAACGGTGAAGGTCAACTTTAAGAGACCTTGCCGAGGGACCTTTTCCCACAACGATATCAAGGGCAAAATCCTCCATAGCGGGGTAAAGTATCTCCTCAATGGCACGGGAAAGCCTGTGTATCTCGTCGATAAACAGCACATCTCCCTCGGAAAGATTTGTAAGGAGTGCCGCAAGGTCTCCCGGCTTTTCAATGGCAGGGCCAGAGGTGGTCCTTATATTCACGCCCATTTCGTGGGCAATTATGGTGGATAGAGTTGTCTTTCCCAGTCCCGGAGGGCCGTAAAGCAGAACGTGGTCAAGAGACTCGTTTCTCTGTCTTGCCGCCTTGATGTAGACCGCAAGATTTTCCTTTACCTTGTCCTGACCGATGTATTCGTTAAGGGTCTTGGGTCTAAGGGAATAATCTATATCATCATCTGAGGGCATAGCCTCGGGCGAGACCATACGCTCCTCAAAATCAAGCTCCATATCGCTTTGTTCCAGCAAGCTAAAGTCATTCCTTTCAGTTTCCTATGGTATCCTTACCGTCAAAGGATATCGGGGCAATATTTTCCGTCAAAGGTCTCTTCCATCTTGATGTCTGCTTTGTGGGGATAATGCAGAGTGGCAGGCACATTTCATCTGAGGTGATGCCCCCCGAACCTGCCTTGTCGGGAGAGCGGTGCTTCTGATTTAAGGCTCTGAATGTAAGGGACTTGTCTCCCATTGCAAAAGCAACGTAATCACCAAGGAAATCGTAAACCTTCTTATTGGATTTTCCCACGCCGAAAAGCTCTCTTCTGAGAATATCGCTTCTGCTCATAAGATGGAAATCCTCGGAAAGGTCTCTGGCAAAAAGCCTTTCAAAATCCGTGCGGCAGTCGGATTTAACATAAAAATTCACAGCACGTCCGCCGAATACGGGAGGCATAAGCAGGCAGTCACAAAGCTCATATTTGAGATTAAGCATAATTTCCGAGGAAATATCCGTCATACCATATGCCGATGTAACGATAAGCAGAGTGTCGGTCATACTTTTGGACAGACCGTTCACCGTATCGTTAATGTCTCTGATAATGCTCTTTACCTCATCGCTGCCGCAGCCGTATTTTGCCGCCGCATCACGGGGAGCGTTCCATTGAACGTAGGTAAAGGTGTTCTGGTCGGTCTCGGCTATTTTCTTGATAAGCTCGAACATTCGCTTGGGATTGTCCGCAACCTTGTGAAAGCTTTTGTTTTCGGCTATCTTCACTCCCGGCATTGCAACAGAAAAGGGCTGTACCGAACCGATTATTGAGCCTGCGATCTCCCCGAAAATATTTTCATAGGGCAGGATAAAATCTGCGGCGTTTGATACCGAAACAGGCTGACCCGAATAGGGGTCAAGGTTTGAGGAAAGCTCCGCCGTGCGGCAGAATTCCTTGAAAAACATAGTCTGCCCCAGCCTGCAGTGCTCGTTGGGATAAAGCCCCGAGATACAGCTTACCTCCGCTGCCGCAGGGTATGAAGGGCATACCGAAGTAAGCTGCTCGGACATCTTCTTGATAAGGATATCCGAGGGCTTTAATAAAGCTCTTAACATATTCTCCCCTGCTCCGCAAAGCACTATAAGCACAACGTTCTTGTACATTCTGTTAAGCTCGTTGTCAAGCTTTTCGATAGACGGAACATTCGTGGGAATACGGTAAAACTTTTTAACGGAGGATATTACATTGACAGGACATTTCTTATAATTCGGAAAAACAAGCACACAAACCAGTCCTTATTTAAATTTTGCCAGTCCTTTGAGAGCAAGACGGATAAGCTCTTCGGGAGAAAGAGACGGGTCAAGCTTTGAAACGGCACCCTCCGCCTCCGCCTGAGTATAGCCAAGCACAAGAAGTGCGTCCACCGCCTCGGAAGCGGCTCCGCCCGAAATGAATGCCTTGTTTACAGGTCCCGAAGGTATCGTCTGAGTGAAATTCATCTGCTCCTTGGATATCTTGTCTTTAAGCTCAAGGACGATGCGCTGAGCCATTTTGGGACCAATGCCCTTCACCTTTGTAAGCTGCTTGAAATCACCCGTTGCCACCGCAAGGGCAAAATTGTTGGGGTCGATGTCCGACAGAATGGAAAGTGCAGCCTTGGGACCCACTCCCGATACGCCCAGCAGCATTTTAAAGCAGCCAAGCTCCCTTTTGTCATAAAAGCCGAACAGCTCCGTACCGTCCTCCCTCACCTGCAGATAGGTGTAGAGAATGACCTCATCACCGATATTTCCAAGAGATGCAAGGGTGTTGTAGGTGGTGCGGCAGCCGTAGCCCACGCCTGCACATTCGACCACCGCAAGACCCGCTTCCTTTATAATGAGCGTCCCTCTCACGCTGTATATCATAATTTACATTCCTTTCCTTATCCGAAGCTGATGGCAGATGATGAATGTCCGTGACATATCGCCAAGGCAAGTGCATCGGCGGTATCGTCGGGCTTCGGCACTCTTGCGAGACCGAGAATGCTTCTTGTCATCTCCATGACCTGCTTTTTCTCCGCTCTGCCGTAACCCACAACGGACTGCTTCACCTGCAAAGGTGTATATTCATAAATAGGAATACCACTTTCAGCCGCCGCAAGAACGATAACCCCCCTTGCCTGAGCCACATCAATGCCCGTTTTCTGATTGGTGTTGAAGAAGAGCTTTTCAATGCTCATAGCGTCGGGCTTGTACTTGGTTATAACGGTTTTCATATCGTTGTAAATGTCCAGCAGTCTCAGGGGAAAATCAGCCCCTGCTTCGGTGGTGATAGCCCCGTAGCCCTTGGGCTTGAAGGTGTAGCCGTCATAGTCCAGAATGCCGTAGCCCACAATGGCATAGCCCGGGTCAATTCCGAGAATTATCAAATAAGCACGCTCCTTAAAAGCAAAGCTTTATCATAGTTATCTTTTATTATAGCACAAATCTTTCTTCTATGCAACCCTTTTATAAGGATATTAGGATAAATTCACTAAAATTTTTTATGACCAAAATCAGCACAAGGATACCGCTGAAATACGGTATCCTTGCAAAGCTTATGAGTTATTGTATCTTTTCAGGAACTGCTTTGTACGCTCGTTTTCCGACTTCTCAAAAACCTCCTCTGGAGTTCCGTTTTCGATGATAACGCCTTTGTCCATAAATATGACCCTGTCGGAAACTTCCTTGGCAAAAGCCATTTCGTGGGTAACAATTACCATTGTCATCTGCTCCTCCGCAAGGCTTCTTATAACTTTAAGTATCTCTCCCGTAAGCTCGGGGTCGAGAGCGGAGGTAGGCTCGTCAAAGAACAGCATTTCGGGGCTGAGGGCAAGCGCTCTTGCAATGGAAACTCTCTGCTGCTGACCGCCGGAAAGATTGCAGGGATATTCATCAGCCTTTGAAGAAAGTCCCATTTTTCCGAGAAGCTCCATAGCCTTTTCTTCGGCAGCCTTTTTGTCCATTCCGAGAACGCATACGGGTGCCTCGGTAATATTTCTCAGCACCGAAAAATGAGGGAACAGATTAAAATTCTGAAACACAAGTCCAATCTTAAGACGGACATTTCTGAGCGTCTTTGCATCGGCATAAACAGCCTTTCCGTCCTCTCCGCAGGTTATCATAGGCGTGCCGCAGATGGAAATAGAGCCGCCGTCCGCCTTCTCAAGCTGATTTACAATTCTGAGCAGAGTTGATTTTCCGCTTCCCGAGGGACCGATTATGGATACAGCCTGTCCCTTTTCCACCGAGAAGGAAATATCTTTCAGCACCTCAACCTTGCCGAAGCTTTTTGAGATATTTTTTATTTCAAGCATTGACATAACAAATATCCTTTCCCGTTACCTGTAATAATTGAGCTTTTTCTCGATCAATGAGAAAAGGAATGTGAGCACCGTTGCAAGCACGAAATAGAAAACGCCTGCAATGATAAGAGGAACAAGTGAGCTGTACACCTGCATCTGCTGACGAGCCTTGAGAGTTATCTCCGCATAAGCGACCACGTTGGCAATGGAAGTGTCCTTAACAAGTGTAATAACCTCATTTGAGGAAGCGGGAACTATCCTTTTTACCACCTGAGGCAGGATTATTCTGAAAAAAGTCTGGCTCCTTGTAAATCCCAGCGCAGCCGCAGCCTCGTACTGTCCCTTTGGTATGGACTCTATGCCCCCTCGGAATATCTCTGCAAAATATGCAGCATAATTTAGGGAGAACGCCGCCAGAACAGCATAGAACATATAGTTTTCGCTTCGTATATCTATCCCTGCGAGTATGGAGGCGATGGGACCGGGCAGTCCCTCCGCAAGCTTCAGATAAGGGATTATGTAATACACAGCAATGACCTGAAGCATAAGAGGAGTTCCTCTCATTATCAGGATATAGACATTTGTAAGCCATGATATGGGCTTAAATCGGCACATTTTAAGCATAGCGGCTATCATACCGAGGGGAATGGAGAACAAAAGCGTAAAGCCGAACACTTTCAGCGTCGGAACAAGATAATTAAGTAGTATACCGGTGACGTTAAGAATATCCTCGGTGGTCATTTTATGATCAATCCTTTCGGGATAAAAGCAATATTTATTTTATTATATCAGATTTTTCCACATAATGCAACCATTTTGCGAAGGAAAATTTTTATTGGCAACAAATTCTGATTGACTTTTTTGTAGAAATATGCTAAAATAGTATGGTATACTTTTACTATGAAAGGCGGCAGTTATTTTGAAGCTTATTACTTTTTTATACAATTCGGAAGAAATAGTCGGAGTCATTACACCCGACGGACAGAAAGCAGTTCCCTGCTCCGAGCTTGGCGTTAATTATCCCGATATGGAGACCCTTGCTGCTCATATCAGCGATGAGGAGCTTTGCGTTATGAAAGAAAGACTTTCAGAGTTTACCGGCGGTATATCTCTGACAGAAGTGAAGATCCTTGCCCCCGTTCCCCGTCCCTCACGGGATATAATCTGTCTCGGAGTGAATTTCAAGGATCACGCAGAGGAAAGCGTTGGGGTTATGGGCGCTGAATACGGCGGTGAACGGAAATACCCCATTTACTTTGCAAAGCACGTCAACGAAGCCGTTCCCTGCGGCGACTATATCAACGGTCATTTCGACATTGTCACCGAGCTTGACTATGAGGCTGAAATGGCATTTATCGTCAGAAAAGACGCTGTGAACGTCAAGGCGGAAAATGCAGGAGAATACGTGTTCGGCTACACTATAATGAACGATGTCAGCGCAAGATGTATCCAGATGAGACACAAGCAGTGGTTCAGAGGAAAAAGCTTTGACGGCTTCGCACCTATGGGTCCCTGCCTTGTTACGGCAGACGAGTTTGAGTTCCCGCCCAAGCTTGACATTTCCTGCAAGGTCAACGGAGAGCTGAGGCAGAAGAGCAATACCGCTCTTTATATCCACAATATCCCCTATGCCATCGAGGAGCTTTCGAGCGGAATGGTCATAAAGGCAGGCACTATTATTTCAATGGGTACACCCGGCGGTGTGGGAATGGGTTTCAAGCCGCCGAAATACCTGAAGAGCGGCGATGTTATCGAGTGCGAGGTACAGGGTATCGGAAAGCTTGTTAACGAGGTAAAGTAACCGTAAAATTGATATAAATATATCTTGACAAATCGGTCAGAATATGTTTCAATTATAATGTAAAATTATATTTGTAGTTCGGAGAAAATTTATGGAGCTTATTATAGACGTGGTTCTTGACGCACTTATCGACTCGGTAAAAACCCTTCCCTTTCTTTATGCGGCATTTCTTCTGATGGAGTTTATTGAACATCACGCAGCAGGCAAGCTTTCCCTCGCTCTTGAAAAAGCCGGACATTCAAGGCTTGGCGGAGCAGCGGTGGGAGCGGTGCTGGGCTGTGTTCCACAATGCGGATTTTCAGCCGCCGCTTCAAACCTTTACGCAAGCCGCATAATCGGTGCAGGCACTCTTATGGCGGTGTATATCTCCACCTCTGACGAGGCAATTCCCGTTCTGCTTGCCCACCCCGATCAGATAGGTTCTCTCTGGAAGCTTATCGCTGCAAAGCTTATCATAGCCATAATTGGCGGTGTGCTGTTCTCCTTTGTGGCAAAATTTATGCTTTCTAAGGACGATGAGGCGGACTTTGAAGAAATGTGCAGCGGCTGCGGCTGTGAAAACCACAGCATATGGTTTTCCGCATTGAAGCATACTCTTTCCATTTTCCTTTTTATCCTTATAATAAATCTGGTTTTGGGGCTTGTGATCGGCTTTGCAGGAGAGGAAAACGTATCAAACTTTCTTAACAATATGGGCGTATGGCAGCCTTTTGCCGCCGCTCTTGTGGGAATGATACCAAACTGCGCCGCATCCGTCATTATCACAGAGCTTTACGCAAACGGCAGCATTCCCTTCGGAACCGCTGTAGGCGGTCTCTGCACAGGCGCAGGAATGGGGCTCGCCGTTTTATTCAGAGCGAATAAAAAACTGAAGGACAACCTTATTTTTGTCCTTTTCCTTTATATCATAGGCGTTCTCAGCGGCATTCTGATAAACGCTGCTTTTTAGGAGTGACTTTACTTTGAGCTTCAAGGAGCTTTTGAAAAAAGAGACAGTCGCCATAATCTCGGCGGCGGCGGCTTTTATATCCTGTATGTTCGTTCCCGTAACGGACTATGTAAAATATATCGACACTGACCTTATCGGAATTTTATTCTGCCTTATGGCTGTGGTTGGAGGGCTTTCCGAAAACAATGTTTTCAAAAAGCTTTCCGTAAATGTTATACGCCTTGCCAAGAACACAAGAGTTCTTGCGGCTTCTCTTGTATTTACGGTATTTTTCATATCAATGCTCATCACCAATGACGTAGCGCTTATTGCGTTCGTTCCATTTACCTTAATGCTGTACGAAAAAATAGGACGTTCCCCCGTATATGTAATTGTTTTAGAGACCATTGCCGCAAATATGGGAGGAGCTTTCACACCCTTCGGAAATCCGCAGAATTTGCTGCTGTTCTCTGTCTCGGGAATGAAGGCAGCGGAATTTTTCTCAATTACCCTGCCCATCACCCTGATAAGCTTCGCTATGCTTGCAATTGCGGTTATGTTTATTAAAAAAGAAAATATTTCCATTCCAAGCGGTGACGAGAATATCAGGCTCCAGCGTCCAAGGTATATCGTACTGTATGCTATACTTTTTGTTCTCTGCATACTGTCAGTCTTTGAGGTAATAAATATTATCTATGTTCTGGCTTCCGTGTGCGTTGTTGTGGCAATACTTCAGCCCAGCGTTTTTTCAAAGGTGGATTACGGTCTGCTTGTAACATTTGCCTGCTTTTTCATCTTTGTGGGAAATCTGAAAAATATTCCCGAAGTATCAAAGTTCATTATTACCATTCTGAACGGTCACGAATATGAATGTTCACTTGTTCTCAGCCAGGTCATATCAAATGTTCCTGCAGCTGTAATGCTGTCAGGCTTTACGGACAACTACAAGGCGCTTATTCTCGGAACAGATATTGGCGGTCTCGGAACGCTCATTGCTTCTCTTGCAAGCCTTATCACCTATAAAAGCTATGTTAATTCAGAAGGCGCTCAGATAAAGAAGTTTCTTGGAGTATTCACCTTGATGAACGTTATTTTCCTTGCCGTACTCGGTATCTTCGCAAAGCTGTTTATCCTGTAGGATAACCATAAATTACATTTGAAAAATATTCGGCGCAGGTATATAATATACTTGTATCCTATCAGTAGTTTAGGAGTCTGCCTATGAAAAAGTATAAACAGATAATTTCATTCTCCGCCGCACTCTCGCTTATTTGTGGAATTACAGGCGGAGCATATGCGGATAATGAGATGTTCGTGGAAATTATTCCCGAAACAGGCGGTGTGACCGTTACTGTTGATACGGGCAAGGACATCAGAAAGATCAGCCCCTATATTTACGGTATCAACGACAATGGCGATATCCGGAATATTTCTCCTACGGTTATAAAGCAAACAGGCGTGTCCCTGTCCACATATAACTGGGAGACAAATTATTCCAATTCGGGCGTAATGGGAATGAACACCAACGATATTTCTCTGGTGGACGATTATCCGTCTTCCAAGTGGGCTACACCCGGTCTTTATGCGGACAAGCTTGCGGCAAGGAGCAGAATGTACAACATTCCGGTAAAGCTCATTACCCTGCCAATGATGGGCTATGTTGCCGCAGACTCAATGGGCATCGTGTCGGACGACGATTTTTCCAAGTCCACAAGATGGCATAAGGTGAAATTCAATAAAAACGATACATACCTCAATAACCCCGATACCGACGACGATACGGTGTATGTTGACGAATATGTAAGTTTTCTTGTAAACCGCTTCGGCTCCTCTGCCGAGGGAGGTATAAACGGATATTTCTTAGACAGCGAGCCTGATAAATGGTCGGAGAATTTTCCCGTGCTGAATGAGCCGCCTTTAACTTTTGCCGAGCTTGTAGACAGATCCGCCGAGCTTGCTAATGCAGTCAAAGCCATTGACAGCAACGCTTTTGTTTTCGGACCGTCTGTCAGCGGTCTCAAAGGCTGTATTGATCTGGGCAACAGTTCCGGACGGGCGTTTTCCGACCCTCAGAACGAGTATTCCTGGTTCATCGACTACTATCTCAGCGAAATGCGTGCCAGAAGTGCAGAAAAAGGTTATCGTCTCCTTGATGTGCTTGACGTTCACTATTACACCGAAGCTGAGACGCCTTTAGGCGTTAATGTGCTCACGGGGACCGATGACATATCCAACGCATTCAGAATGCAGTCTGTGAGAACGCTGTGGGACTCGGACTATACCGAAACCTCCTCCACAGTAATGATGTACAAGCAGTTTACCCCCATTATCCCCACGCTTCAGGCTTCTATCCGTATGAATTATCCCAAAACAAGGCTGTCCTTTTCGGAGTATGATTTCGGCGGCGGCGATAATATGAGCGGAGCTATTGCCGAAATAGATACACTTGGCACATTTGCTTCCCAGGAGGTATATCTTGCCTGCCTGTCTCCCCAGACGGAGCATTATCCTTTTCAGAAAGCAGCTCTTAATCTTTTCACCGATTACGACGGCAATGGAAGCGGCTTCGGCACCTCTCTTGTATATTCCGACAACGGAAACGATAATATGAGCTCCGTTTATGCTGCTCTTGACGACAGCGACCCGGAAATACTCAGGATAATCCTTACCAACAAGCAGATGGTAAACGGCAAGGATTTTGAGATAGAGATAAGATCGGACGAATACACTTACGAACTGGAAAGCGCAGCTGCAATTGATAAGGAAAGCGCCGAAATATATCAGCCCGATACCGATATGTTTGAGTGCGACGATAATAAGATCACCTTTACCGCCGATACAACAAGCGCATATATGCTTATCCTCAGAGGTACTGTACCCGAGGAGGAAACGGAAGATACTGACAGCGTATGGGTCACAGAGCTGTCCGAAACCGAATCCGATGTTACAGATATCACATCGGACACAGAACCTACCGAGAAATCGAAAAACTCAGAAACCGATATCAGCGTAAGCGAAAGCTCTGAGTATGTTTATATCGAGCCTTCCGACGAAACTGTACCTGACCTTATTGAAACTGAAGTTACCGTTCAGACATCTGATGAACCGGTAACATCGGAAACTATGGTATCTTCCGATGAAAGCCTTTCGGAAGAGATCACTTCCGAAAGCTCAGGCAAAAGCAATCATAAAGAAGACTCTCCAACGGTTCCCCTGCCCCTTAAAGTGATCATTAGTCTGATGTGTCTTACTGTTATCACCGGAATGGGCTATGTACTGTTTTTCGACAAGAAATAAAAATTACCGGCTGCCGTTTGTGATGAACGGCAGCCGGTTCGTATTATGTATCACAGATTTGAAATATGCTCGAAAACCTTGTCTGTGCTCCAGAAGAACATATTGTGCTTGAAGCGGTCTTCTTTAAGTCCCGTGCGCTCGAAAAGATCCATTACAGGAGGCTGAACACAGGAAAAGTAAACCATTCTTCCCTGAGAAATAAGTCTCTCGCAGTATTCGTGGAGAGCTTCAATTCCCGAAATATCCGCAACGGTAACTCCACGCATCGAGAAGATGATATTGTAGCTGTCGCCGAGAGATGAGACCTTGTCCTCAAGCTTTGCACAGGTTCCGAAGTAAAGAGGACCTGTTATATAAACAACGCTTGTGTATTTCAGCTTTTCTGGATCCACATTATCCATATCAAGCTTGTCGGGGTCAACGTCCGCAACAGTTACCTGCATATCCGAGACCTTTACAACGAACATAATGAGAGAGAATGCAACGCCGATAAGAATTGCCTTGGTAAGGTCGAAAACTACGGTTGCAGCCATTGTGATAAGGAACTGGAAAATAGCGGTCTTGAGCTTCTTGCCGAATATGGACTTGATTGTAGCCCACTCGTTCATTCTCCAGGCAGTTACAATAAGCACGCCTGCAAGAGCGGAAAGAGGGATATTTGACATTACGTCGCCCAGCACGAACATCGAAAGAAGCAGCACAACAGCGTGAACAACGGAAGTAAGCCTTGTTTCTCCGCCGCTCTTAATGGCAACGCTTGTACGTGCAATAGCTGCTGTGGCAGGAACTCCGCCGAAAAAAGGCAGGAGGATATTGCCGACGCCCTGAGCCACAAGCTCCACATCGGCGTTCAGCTTTTCGTTCTTCATACGTCCTGCAGAAGCTCCGCAGAGAAGGGATTCGATAAGTCCGAGAGCGGCTATTGAAATGGCAGGAACGATAAGAGCGCCGATATTGTTCATATCAAACTCTGCAAAAGAAAGACGTTCGTCAAGGAAAATGGTCTTGGGGATAGCACCGACTGTATTAACGTCAAACTTGCAGATAAGATTTACCGCAGTTGCGATTATGATAGCCGCAAGAGAAGCGGGGCAGTACTGACCAAGCTTCTTGGGATAAATGAACATAAACACGATAACGCAGAGACCGATGATAAGCGAGGTGTAATTTACGGTCTGGGGAGTAGTGAAATAGCTTGCTATCTTGGCAAGATTTGTAAGTCCCGAGGACTTCATACCCGTAAGATTGTCTATCTGTCCCAGAGCGATGATAATGGCGATACCGCTTGTAAAGCCTGTTATAACGGGAGAGGGCAGATAAGAAACAAGTCCGCCAAGCTTGAATATGCCGCAGAGCAGCAGGAGTATACCTGCCATAAGACTTGCCACAAAAACACCCTGCATTCCGTACTGAGCCACCAGCGAAACAAGAATAGCCGTCATTGCACCCGTAGGTCCGCTTATCTGATATGAAGCGCCCGAAAGCACGCCGATGATAAGTCCCGATATAATAGCGGTAACAAGTCCCGAAGCCGCCGTTGCTCCCGAGCTTACTCCGAATGCCAGAGCAAGAGGCAGCGCAACTGCCGCAACGGTAATGCCCGCAAGAACGTCTTTACCGAATTTTTTTCCGTTATACCCCGAAAATTCCCTTTTCAGTATCTTTGCGTAATCCGTAATTAACATTTTCTGATCCTCCGTAATCCCACAAAAATATTCGGCGGCAGCTGATACTCAGCACCGCCGAACAAACCGTTAATTATGATATCACAATTGCCGAAAAATGTCAATGTAAAATATATCTAAATTGTACAATGAAGCACTTGAAATTATGTTTATTATGCCGATTATTCAATAGCCTTCATAGAAGAAGCCATATCAATTTTCTTGAGCTTGAAATACAGCAGGAGATTTACAAGCACCGTGAACACCGCCATTGCCGCAGCCGCAAGAACATAGCAGAACCAAGGGATATCACGTGAGAACATCACCTCGTCCACCTCAGCGGTGACAATTACAAAATGCTCAAAGAAAATGCCCACGACAAGACCTATGATAATTCCGATAATGGTGGAAACGGTATTTTCCCTGTAAACATATGCTCCAACTTCCCCGTCAAAGAAGCCAAGAACTTTAATTGTAGCAAGCTCCCTGACACGCTCATTGATGTTGATATTTGCAAGATTGTAGAGAATTACCACCGCAAGTGCGCCTGCAAATATTACAATGACTGCAACAATAAGGTCAAGGCTCGAAATAAGCTTTCTGAACTTGTCCGTTCCGTTTACGGTAAAGGAGGCGGAGATAACTGCATCGCAGGAAATAAGCTCGGTGGATATCTTGTCGTAATCCGCATTATCGGCTGTGTTCAGAAGTATGGAATTTGCCGGAGTTTCACCGAAAAGCTCATTATAGGTACTTTTGGTCATATAAACAAAATGGTATGTGTAATTTTCAGCGACAGCTGCAACCCTGACAGGTTCATCTGCACCCTCGATAAACACCGTATCTCCCGTTTTAACGCCCAGAAGCTTTGCAAGCTTCTCGGTAAGAATTACAGAACCGTCTTCAAGGGTAAGGGGAGATTTGTCGGAGCGGTCTCTCAGAACGATATATTCGCTCAGCTCCTCGGTATTTTCGGGAACAAGTACAGTTCCCTCCACGTTATTTTCGTCTCCGTAAATGTCCTTTGTGGACATTATGGCTTTCATTGATGATGTTATAGCTCCATTTTCGGATATCACTCTGTCTGCCTCGGCAAGTTCTTCATCTGAAGCCTTATCGCTGAGTATTGCAGTTGCATCATACAGGAATATCTCGTCATACTGCCTGTCGGCAATGCAGGAGATAGACTGCTTGAGGGCAAATCCCGTAAGCAGGAGAGCTGTGCTGCCGCTTATGCCGATTATGGTCATAAAAAATCTGCTCTTGTAGCGGAAAAGATTTCTGAATGTGACCTTGGAGGTGAATTTCAGTCTCTTCCAGATAAAGCCTATCTTTTCAAGGAATATCCTTTTGCCGCCCTTCGGAGGCTTGGGACGGATAAGTGCGGCGGGAACGGAGGTCAGCTCCACATAAGAAGTATAGACCGCCGAAAGTCCTGTACAGAGCAGGGATACGCCGCAGCAGCCTAAAGCAAACAGGGGCATAAAAGGCGCCTCAAAAATCGGGAAATTGTACATCGTGCGATAGCACTTAAAAATGATAGTGGGGAGCAGCGGGAAACCGATAACAGTTCCCACAACGCTTCCGATAACGCTGGCAAAAGAGGCATACAGCACATACTGGGAAATAATAGCACCCGAACTGAAGCCGAGAGCCTTCATAGTTCCTGTTTCAGTTCTCTGCTCCTCGACCATTCGGGACATTGTGGTGCAGCAGACGAGAGCCGCTATCAGAATAAAGAACAATGGAAAAACTGCGGCAATGGAATCCACCCTTTCTGCGTCGGTACCGTAGGTAAGGCAGTCGGGACTCCACTCTCCCCTGTTCCACACGTACCACTTTTTGTCATCTAACATTTCTTCAAGGTCGTTTTCGGCATCGGATATTTCCTTGTTGGCATCGTCGATCTGTGCCTGTGCGTCATTCAGTTCCTTTTGAGCATCATCAAGGTCGTGCTTGGCGTCGGCAAGCTCCTTTTCATAATCCACAAGCGCTGCCTCGGCTTCCTCAAACTGCTTTCCCGTTTCCTCGAGAGCCTTTCTCTGATTGTCGATCTCGGTAAGTGCGGCGGAAGCGGCGGCTTTTACCTGCTCATTGGCGCCTGTTATGGCAGCCTCGGCAGCTGCCTTTGAATTTGGGTCACGCTCGGGGTCGGTGATTATGTACACGGCAAGAAGGTCGGAAATGGACGCTTCAACATCGTTGTCGTCGTATATGCGCTGAATGTCCTTGAGGACGTTAAGAAGTTCCTCGGGAAGCACCTTCATATAAACGTCCTTGTGGCTTTTCAGAATATTGTCAACTCTCGGGCAGGTATCATAAAGCTCCTGTATCTTTGCCTGATTTTCATCAAGCTGCTTTAAACCGTCGTTATACTCTTCCATTGCAGAGTCAAGGTCTTCACGCTGGGCTTTCAGCTCGTCGTAGGCGCTGTTGTAGTCCCTCAGACCATCTCTATATTCTGCGTTGCCGTCAGCAAGCTTTTTCTCTCCGTCAGCAAGCTTTTCCCTCGCTTCGGCAAGAGACTCGTCTGCTTCGGAGCGGATATCCTGCTCACGTTCGGATAAAAATGAATTTGAAAGAGTCTCGGCAAGATATTCTCCCTCTGCGACTATATCATCGTATTCATCAGAAAAAGGAGCAACTCCCTTTTCGTGAGCCATGCCCACAGAAAGATAGATATCAGTATAGGCATCAAGCGCAAAGTCCTCCTCGGGAATGTAAACGAATGCGCTTATATTTCCTGTTCCTACGGTTGTGCTGCCTCGCTCGAAATTTACGTAAAGAGGCGACTGAACAAGTCCGACAATTGTAAACTCGGTCTGAGAAAGATAATCGGAGGTCTCCTCACCGTCTTCGGCGCTGAGAGTTATTTTATCCCCCACCTTAAAAGAAAGCTTGTCTCTGGGAGCAGAGTCGGCAACACATTCACCGGGCTTTTCGGGAAGTCTGCCCTCTGTAAGATATAGCTTGTTCAGAGGATAGTCGGCGGAATAAGACATAACCTTTACTACCGCATTTCCCTGCCCGCCTTCGGTAAACAGGTCTGCGGAATATCCTGCATAGCCTGAGGTAAATTCCTCGTTCTCAAGAAGCTTTTCGCAGTCTCCCTCGTTAAATCCGAGAGTGGATTTGAGCTGGATATCAGCAAGAGCCTGCTCATCATAATATTTCCAGGCGGAATTTTTCATATCGGGACAGGCAGCCTTTACTCCCGAGTAAAAAGCACAGCTGAGAGCTATAATTGCTGCAATGGCGGCAAAACGTCCCGGTGCTTTTTTTACGCTTCTGAGCGTATTCTGCAATAACATATTCTTCATAAGCCGCCGACCTACCATTCTATATTTTCAACGGGTGTGGGATTAGGATTAAGAGAGATCTTTGCGACCTTGCTGTTCTTTATCTTGATAACACGGTCTGCCATAGGAGTTATCGCCTGATTATGAGTAATAACAACTACTGTCATTCCCTTTTCACGGCAGGTATCCTGCAAAAGCTTCAGAATGGTCTTGCCCGTATTGTAGTCAAGAGCGCCTGTAGGCTCGTCACAGAGCAGAAGCTTGGGGGATTTTGCAAGCGCACGTGCAATAGAAACTCGCTGCTGCTCTCCGCCCGAAAGCTGTGCGGGGAAATTGTTCATTCTCTCCGACAGACCCACCTGGTCAAGCACCTCGGCGGCATCTCTGCTCTCGCTGCATATCTGAGCGGCAAGCTCAACATTTTCAAGAGCTGTTAAATTCTGCACCAGATTATAAAACTGGAACACAAAGCCGATATCATATCTTCTGTAGGCTGTAAGCTGCTTGGAGTTATATTTTGCAATATCGTTTCCGTCCACGATTATCTCGCCCTCGTCGCATACGTCCATACCGCCTAAAAGGTTCAGAACGGTGGTCTTTCCTGCGCCGCTGGCACCTGTGATAACAACGAACTCCCCTTTTTCGATATCAAAGGAAACTCCGTCCGAGGCAGTTATGGTCACCTCACCCATTTTATATCGCTTGTAAACATTTTTCAGTGAAACAAAACTCATTGTGTTTTACCATCCTAACCCGACGTAAATTTTGTATAGTTTACCAAAATAATTATATCACACTTGTATATTTTTTTAAATTGACAAATCTAACAAATAATAAAAAAACGGAGCATATTTCTTAGGAAATATACCCCGTTAATTCTGTGTAAATAAGCCATTAAACATTAAATCTGAACAGGACTATATCCCCGTCCTGCATAACGTATTCCTTGCCCTCGGAACGGACAAGTCCCTTTTCCTTTGCTGCAGCCATTGAGCCGCAGGACATAAGGTCATCAAAGGAAACGACCTCGGCTCTGATAAAGCCTTTCTCAAAGTCTGTATGTATCTTTCCCGCAGCCTGAGGAGCCTTTGTGCCCTTAGTGATAGTCCAGGCTCTTACCTCGGGCTTTCCTGCTGTGAGATAGGAAATAAGACCAAGCAGAGAATAGCCCTCCTTGATGATCCGGTCAAGTCCCGATACCTCAAGACCAAGCTCGGAAAGGAACATTTCCTTGTCTTCAGCGCTCATATCGGATATCTCCGCCTCAAGCTGGGCGCAGATAGGCAGAACTGCCGCATTTTCACGCTTTGCGATATCGCATACTGTTTTATAATGCTCGGAGGTCTCAATATTGTTCTTGAAATCCTCCTCGCTGAGATTTGCCGCATAGATTACGGGTTTTGCGGACAGCAGCGGGGTTGTCTTTATTATCTCAGCCTGCTCCTCGGTGAAGTCAAAGGAGCGTGCAGAATGACCTTCCTCAAGGTGGCTCTTCAGAGCCTCAAGGAATTCAAGCTCGATCTGATATTTCTTGTCGCCCTTGATAAGCTTCTTTGTGCGGTCGATACGCCTTTCAAGAAGCTCAATATCCGAGAAGATAAGCTCGAGATCAATGGTCTCGATATCTCTCTGAGGGTCGATACTGCCGTCAACGTGGATAATATTCTGATCCTCGAAGCAGCGTACAACGTGAACGATAGCGTCCACCTCACGGATATTTGCAAGGAACTTGTTTCCCAGTCCCTCACCCTTTGAAGCGCCCTTTACAAGACCTGCTATATCCACAAATTCAAGGGTCGCAGGAGTGAATTTATCCGGCTCATACATTTCTCTGAGCTTGTCCAGCCTGCTGTCGGGAACAGAAACTATTCCCACGTTAGGCTCGATTGTGCAGAACGGGTAATTTGCCGACTCTGCGCCTGCGTTTGTAAGAGCGTTAAAAAGCGTACTTTTTCCGACATTCGGAAGACCAACCATACCTAATTTCATATTACCGATTTCCTTTGCATTTATTCTTCGTCATCATCAAAGCTGAGATTGCGTACATACTCATCTGCGTCAAAGTCCTCGTCGGAGGAACATCTGCAGACAGCTTTTTTATGCGAAACAAGCTTTGTAACGGCGGTGCCTGTGAGTATTCCCACAACAAAAGCTCCTACTGTCAGAAGAATAAGCAGTCCCTTTGATATCTTGACCTTTTCATCGGCATATTTTCCCACAGTTTCAATGATCTCATCTATCATTTTTTTACAGCCACCTTTCATCTGTGTGCAAAATCAGCGTTTTATATTATTATATACCATTTCTGCGGAAATTGCAATAGATTTTTTACAATTTTAAATTGAGGATTTTTTTACGAGCGTAATTTTGAAGATCTAAGGAAACAACGGGCTGTTTTTGAGCAGCCCGTTGTTTTTAGCCAAAACGTTATCAGAAAATTTGTTCTAATTGTATATTGACATTTAAGTACATTTGTGCTATAATTTAATCATCGTAAGAATTTACAGCTCTGCGCTTCATTGTGTTTACAAGGTAGACAAACTCGTCCTTGAACTCATCTGAGTGGTAGTCGTATTCGGAAAGCTGGGTGGCGATGTTTGAATAGGTGATATCGCCGATATAGCGGCTGTTTCTGAGCAGCATTCCGAACTCTGCAACAGCTGCGGCAAAGGTCATATTCTCCGATCTCGTTTTGCTGTAAAGAGACTGCTCAACGGGATAGGAAAGAAGCTTGCTTTCGCTGCCATCGGGGTCTTTGTAGCGGATATTTACGGTGAGAAGCTCATTGCCCATTTTTTTGCTTTCCGAATTTGCGGAATATTTCAGGTCGGAGCCTATTTCCATCGGGCTGTCCACGGGGACAAGCTCGTAAAGAACGGTCACGCTGTGTCCTGCGCCTATTTCACCTGCGTCCTTGGTGTCGTCGTTAAAATCTTCGGCTGCCATTGTGCGGTTCTCATAGCCTATGAGACGGTAGCCCTTGATGTTTGCGGGATTGAACTCAAGCTGGAATTTTACGTCCTTGGCGGCGGTGTAGAAAGTGCCGCTCATTTCGTCAACAAGCACCTTCCGGGCTTCTCTTTCGCTGTCGATATAGGAGTAATTTCCGTTGCCGTGATCGGCGAGGGCTTCAAGCTTGTTGTCCTTGAGATTTCCTGAGCCGAAGCCTAAAACAGAGAGGAACACGCCGCTTTCACGCTTCTCCTCGATAAGCCCGGTAAGCTCGGATTCGGAGGAAAGTCCCACGTTAAGGTCGCCGTCGGTGGCGAGTATCACTCTGTTGTTGCCGCCTTCAATAAAATATTTCTCGGCTATCTCGTAGGCGGTGTTTATGCCCGCTGCTCCTGCGGTAGAGCCTCCTGCTTCAAGGCTGTTTATGGCATCAAGCACACGCTGTCTGTCATTTCCGTCAGCGCCTTCGAGGACCACCTCGTCCGAGCCTGCATAGGTGACTATGGATATCCTGTCACGTGAGCTTAGATTATCGGTGAGCATTGAGAAGGATCTCTGGACAAGGGGCAGCTTATCCTCGCTGTACATCGAACCGCTTACATCAATTAGGAATACTAAATTCATAGGCTCTCTGTCATCAAGGATGCTGTCGGTGCTTTTTGTATTTATGCCTATCATAAGAAGCTCTGTGTCCTTATTCCAGGGACAGTCGGAAAGCTCGGCGTGAACGGCAAAAGGCTCATTTTCGTCGGGGTCGGAGTAATGATAGTCAAAGTAGTTTATCATCTCTTCAATTCGCACAGCCTCGGGAGGAACGTCATAGCCGTCATATATCATACGGCGGATATTTGTGTAGGAGGCGGTGTCAACATCGGCGGAAAAGGTGGAAAGAGGTGCGGAGGATACTGCTGTGTAGCCGTTTTCCTCTATGTAGTTATACTCCTCGGTGTTGTACTCTTCGGCGGGGATGTAAAAGCTGTCATCTTCTGCAGGGGCTGCTTCATCAAGACATTTTTCATAATCATAAGCTCCTTCTGCGGCAGGAGCTTCGTCGTCCGCCGCTTGAATGGGTGATGGACGAGTTTCATAAACTGCATTATTTGCGGCGGTGGTCTCGGGATAAAGCTTTGTCATTCCCGAATTGCCGGAAGCGGTTTCCATATGGTCAGCCCCTCCGCAGGCAGTAAGGAGAGAGAGGGCGGTAAGTGCGGATATCATTCGGATAAGCTTTGTTCTTTTTGTTGTCATAAGATCAGATCCTTTCGGAAATTATGCCCTGAGACGCTCCCATTTATCAAACAGATCTTCAAGGGAGCTTTCGGCGGCAAGATTCATTCGGTCATAAAAGAAATCATCGGGATAGGTTTGCGGATATTCAAGATATACGCCGTTTTCGGTAAGGGTCTTCCAGCCGTTATGGCAGACAAGCTGTCTGTCAAGAGTGAATTCGATCTGAGGTGCATTGTCGAATATAACGGTGTACCGTCCGTTTTCCTCGCTTATGGGCAGGAGATATTCTCTGCCTGTTCTGAGAGCATATGGAGAATATGAGTATACCTCCTCCATCTCGGAAAATTCCCTGCTGTCCTCGGAAACGGCGTGTATCACCCGAACGGTGTATTTTATGCTGCCGTCACTAACCGGCTCCTCGGAAACCACCTCGCCGTCAAGGAAAAAATCGGTCTCGGAAAGAACTTTGTCCTCTACGAAATATTCCTCATTGTCGGTATTTCGTGAAAGGGCTGTATAAATTCCGCTTTCGGTGTCGGCAAGATTCAGGGAAAGGTAGCTTAAATTCTCCGTTTCATCGAGACGGTCGCTGTATTCCCAGCCTTTTGATGCGATTACGGAAGGAACGGCTTCATATTCTTCCGCTTCTTCGGCAGCAAAGTCGAAGCTGTCACCGTTATCGGAAGGAGCGGCACTTTCACTCTTTGTTACGGCAAGCCCGTTGTCGGATATAAGCGAAACGGCGCATATCACTGCAATGAAAACGGCTGCGGCGGCGGCAAAGGCTCTGAAAGTGTTATTGCGTACAGGAGATATTTTCCTGCACTCATTTGCTGCGGACACGAAGGGGGTGATGTCCGTATCCTGCGGCTCGGAGGCAGATATTTTTTCCCAGAGCTTTTCCATATCGGGGGCTGATGAATCAACCGAATTTATGTAGTCCTTTTCAAGATCTTTTTTCATCACCGCACCTCCTCGTAAAGCTTTCTGAGTTTCTTTATCCCCTGACTGTAGCGCCACGCTGCCGTTCCTGCGGGTATGTGCAGCACGTCTGCCATTTCCGCAAACGTCAGTCCGCAGTATACTTTCAGGTGTACCACACTTCGCTGTTCCTCGCTGAGATTTCGGAGCAGCTGCTCTGCGGTCACATCAGACGTTACCGTTTCCTCGGCGTCTGTACTGTCGGGTATTTCCGAAAGGGGGTGACTTTCTTCGTCCCCGCCTGTGACGCTGGAGGGTATTTCCCTTCTCTGTTTCCGCAAAAAATCAAAAGTAAGATTTCTCGCAGATATGAGAAGCCATTTTTTGTGTCCAAGTCCCTCTTTGTAGACAGATGCTGCTGTTTTCAGTTTCAGAAAGAACTCGGAGGTAACATCTTCTGCTGTATGAGGGTCGTGGCATATCCTCAGCACCGAGGAATAGATCATTTTTCCGTATTCCTCGTATATCGCTCGTAAACCCTGCATATCGCCATTTGCTATTCGTACGGCATTTTCCGCAAAACTGCTTTCAGTCATTTACTTCACCCCGTCTGACCGTGTTCATATTTTTATACGTTTTGGAAAGGCTGATTTTATGGCATTCTTATGTAAACATTTTATGAATAAAACGTTGCCTCAAAAATATACCGCAAAGGATCTGCTCTTTGCGGTATATAAAATCTTAATCTATCCGCTTCTTGCCGCTCTGAAGAGTGTAGGAAACGGCGCAGGCAAGGCACACGGGAGCTATTTTTACTGCTGCCATTGCAAGCTGCATTTTTGCGGTGGGGATTATCATCAGCTTGTTCTGCTTCATTTTGCTAAGGGTATAGGCGGCGCAGTATTTTGGAGTTATCCCCTTCATAAAGCCTTCTATGCCTGCACGAGTATTAAATTCGGTGCTTACGGGTCCCGGGCAGAGGACGGACACGTGAACCGGGCTTTTTCTTCTTCTAAGCTCCTCGAAGACTGCCTGTGTCTGCCTTATCACGTAGCTTTTGGTTGAGTAGTAGGTGCTCATAAGAGGTCCGGGGAGAAGTCCTGCGGTAGAGGCTACGTTTAAGATATATCCCCTGTTATTTTTTGTAAAGTCCTTTAAGAACAGCTTGAAAAGGATATGAACTGCCTTTACGTTCACGTCGATCATTTCAAGCTCCTTTGAAAGAGATGTCTCGGTAAATTCACCGTAAAGCCCGAAGCCTGCGTTGTTTATAAGGATATCGGGACTGTATTTTCTTGATCTTGCGTAAAGGTCGATACAGCTTTTGGGGTTGGAAAGGTCTGCGGGAATAATTACGCAGTTATCCTTGCCTATTTCCTTTCGGAGCTTTTCCAAAGCCTCCTCGTTTCTGCCCGAGAGAATGAGGAAACATCCCTTCGCTCCGAGAAGTCTTGCAAATTCCGCTCCTATCCCCGAGCTTGCGCCTGTTATTACGGCGCAATGCTCCTTTGAGGGATCCCAGAAATCATTTTTCATTTGGAGATCTTCCTTTCATTTTATACTTTTTTCGTCTGAGCTTTTTCTGCTCCTTTACGTAGACTTTTACTGCTTCACGGATATCGATATATGCTTTGCAGGCTTTTTGCTTGCCCGTCTCGTCGGCTTTTCCGTCAAAGAGAGCTTTTTCGGCGATATAGGCAAAGTCTCCCGTTTCGCAGCCTGTCAGCTTCTCTACCCTTTCCGAAAGCTCATATGGAGTGAGAGCATCGGCTCGTTTTACAATACCCGAGACGGTCTTTCGGGATATTCTGAGATAGATCTGTTTTATACATTCCCCCGGTGCCATATCGTTTATTTTGCGGACAAAACGCTTTTCGGAAACAGCAGGTATTGTAAATATCACAACAAGAGCAATGACCAGAGCTGCACCGGATATGACGCAGATAACGAAAACAAGGCTGTAATCTATCTTTAAAACAAAGCCTGTATTGGAATTATCGTCGGCGGCAAGCTGATTGTAATCGGAGGGCACGGTAGGCTCAAAAACTATCCAGCCCATATTCTGTATATACACCTCGGGATATGCGTGAGAACAGCTGTCCTTAACAGCAAAAACATTCTCTCTGCCTGTTATATCGGGAGAGTAGCCCTCGGTATAACGGGTGGTAAGCCCTATGGAACGTGCCATAAGCACATAGGCTGTGGCAAAATGGGTACAGCTTCCACGCTTGCTGTTAAAGAGAAAGTATTCTACGGTCGGGTCAGGTGGGATATAGTTTAAGTCGTAGACAAATCCGCTATTGGTGAAATAGCTTTGAAGTGCTTCAGCTTTCTGCCAGTCATAGGTCAGTCCTGCGGTTATCTGCTCGGCAAGGGCTTTTATTTCAGGGGATATCTGTCCGCAGTTTTCTTCGTATTCGGGAGTGCGGTAATCCATTGCTTCGCTGTGGACATCAAGAAATGCGGCGGCATTTTGATAAAGAGTGTCATTATTTTCGCTGAGTATCCCGCAAAGCTCGGTAAGCATTTCAACACATTTTTCATTGGAAAAATCTGCTCCTCCAAGCTCAAGCCAGAAGTATCTCGGATAAAATTCGTCGTAGTAAACTACCTGATAAGAAAGCTGTGGGTCGTGGGGCAGCAGTTTATTTCTGAAAACACCGCCTCGTGTGACGTATATCACGCTGCTGTCTGACGAAGGAACGACCTTTACAGCTCTGGCAGGGGCGATATAGTAAACTGCTCCGAAATTCTCGGGAATGACGTTAACAACCTTCAGTTCCTCAGCAAAGCCATCATACTCCGACAGAGCAGAAAGTCCGTACTTTGCCGTAAATCCGGGAGAGTATTCTTCGGCGGCTGATATGCCTTCCTTCAGCTTCTCAAGACTCAGCTTCATACTTTTCTCCGCCCACTCATCGTTGAGATAATAGGGTTCGGAATAGTGTTCATCGCCATACCAGTACAAATTTTCAAAATCATAATAATCGAAGGTCTGACGCTTGAAATACGGCAGATTCTCACCATAGAGCATATACAGGTATTTATTGGAAAAATTTCTGAAGCGGTCGGGGCCTCCCGAAAAATCACTGAACATCGAATAATCGCTCAGAGGAGAATTATTACCGCTGTTCATAAACAGTCTTTCAAACTCGTCATAATAACGGGCTTCGGACTCTTTTGGGAAAAGTGCGGAAAATACAAGCAGCACAAATCCGAACACGCAGGCTGAAAATACCGAGGCTGTTCGTCCTGCAGTTACACGTCCCTTGTTGTTGTCTGTACGCAGAGCTGTCATCAGAACGGCAATGTTCAGCATTGCGATAAGAGCCACATAAACGTTGTTTATCTCCGTCAGAACCTTTACCGAAAGGGCACAGGGAATTAGACTCACAAGGGTCAGAAAAGACATTCGGTAAAGGACGCAGGAAAAATAATATACCGTTAACGAAAAAAACGGAACAAAACTTATGAGCAGGGCAAGAAGATAATCAAACTGAGTTTCCGCATTTTCTGCTCCTGTCAGAAACCATTGCTGAAAGCCCAGACCAAAATCGTTTCCGAGAACGAGTACGATAAATGTCCTGAGCAGGAATAATGCCATTACAACAATAACTGCACCGCCTGCAAAATGATTTTTGTCGGTAAAGCGGCAGATGAGAAACATTACTGCGGTCACAAGGAGTATCCCTGCTGACCAGAGAGAAAAAAGAGGTACGGAATACACCGAGAATACTGCAAGGCTCAGGACAGCTGACAGAACAAAGGGTATTACCTCACGCATACGGCTTTTGAAAAACTCGGCAAGATTACTGTTCACTCGGCTTCTCCCCCTTTCGGCGCATTGACACGGGGTGAAACGGCAGAGGGATATATTACTGTTTGAAGCGCTCCCCTGCTGTCTGAGTTTTCTGATGAAAGCTGTTCGTTCAGAGCTTCGTCAAGGTAGGGCGTACACAGCACGGAAACGCTTCCTTTCTGATTTTTAAGCTCCTCTTCGGGGAAACGTGACCCCGCTCTTAAAAAGCTGTAGGAGGCAAGCTCTGTTCTCAGGACGGCAAGGTCGTTTTCATCGGCAGCGGGAAAACATTCCCATCCGTTTTTTCCCATAAGGAAATAGCTTACAGAATAGTTCTGCAATATAAATGCACGGGTAATTCCCAGAGACTGCTCAATGGCGTCCTGTGCCATAAGTGCAATCAGCTGCTCGTTATCCGCACCGGGAAACCTGCCCAGGGCTGCTACTGCAGGAAGAAACACGCTCTCCTTGTCAAATACGCTGTCGAGAACTATTGATACTGCGGAAGAAACCGTTTCATCATCAAGTCTTACGAGAAGCTTTCCACGCTTGGCGGACTGCTTCCAGTTTATACGCTTGAGAGGGTCTCCGGGTACATATTCACGGCTGTCATAGCCGGGAAATCCGCCGAATTTTCCTGCAGGAGCATCTGTGGTATCCTCGCTGTCATCAGAAAATGCTGACAGCTCTGCTGCACGTGAGACTACAGGGTCGGAGAAATTCACCTCGGCAATATCCGGGATAACGGATACGGTATAGGTCAGTTCGCTGATATCCGCACTTTTTATCTCGAAAGAGAATATCCCGAAATAATCGGAAACTCTGAGACTTTTTACGCCTATAACAGCAGGACCGCATATGGAGGCTGTGTATTTTACGGTGAAGCTTTCGGTATCAAAGGGCAGAACGGATATGCTGTACTGCTTGTCCGAAGCTGTTACTGATGGGAAATCAGCCATATCCGCAAGCACGGGAGGAGTGGGAAGAAATACCCCGTTTGTCACGTTTACCGTCAGCTCGCAGACATCTCCCTTGCACATTATCACCGAATCCGCATCGCAGGAAACATATATCCTGCGAACGAATATCAATGTCATAAGAGCGGAGATAAAGGGGGCGGCGACAAAGGCTGTCACCAGAAACCAGCCCACTCTTCCGCTGAGATAAAGGGCGAATATGACAGCAAGCGCTACTGCTGCGGCATAATTTACAAGTCCGCCTATAATGGGGCTTAGTTTATTTATTTTCATCTTCATATGCTTATTCAACGGGTACGGGCACCTCGGACAGAAGCTTTGCCACCGCTCCTTCGGGAGTAGAGCAGACCGACCTGCCCTTGGGTGTAAGAATGATCCTGTGGGCAAGGACATATGGAGCGAGAAGCTTTACATCATCGGGGATAACATATCCCCTGCCTGAGATCATTGCAGCAGCTTTGGCGGTGTTATAGAGTGCTATGCTGCCTCGGGGGCTGACGCCAAGCTTTATATATTCGGCAGATCTTGTTGCGTTTACAAGTTCTATGATATATTTTTTGATATTCTCGCTGCAGCGGACAAGCTTCACCTTATCCATAAGCGAAAGGATATCCTCGCAGGTTACGACCGGATCCAGAGTTTTCGGGGTCAGGCTGCTTTCATTTCTTTCGAGAATAGAAAGCTCGTCCGATCTGTCGGGATAGCCCATACTTATTTTCATTACAAATCTGTCCATCTGGGCTTCGGGAAGATGATAGGTACCGTAGGTCTCAACAGGATTTTGTGTGGCAAGTACCATAAAGGGTTTAGGTAATGGATATATCTCGCCGTCAAGGCTTACCTGCCCCTCCTCCATTATTTCAAGAAGGGCAGACTGGGATTTAGGCGAGGCACGGTTTATCTCGTCGGCAAGGAGAAAATTGCAGAATGCGGCTCCCTTTCTGAACTCATTTGCGCCTGTTGAGGTATTTATCATTGTAAAGCCTGTGATATCCGAGGGCATTACATCGGGGGTCATCTGTATCCTTCCGAAAGTCCCTCCGCAGGAACGGGCTACCGAAGAGACAAGACGGGTCTTTCCCACTCCCGGAACGTCCTCGATAAGCACGTGTCCTCCTGTGAGCATAGCGGCTATGACAAGCTCTATGGACTGCCTTTTTCCGACTATTATCTTTTCAACGTTTTCGATGAGTGCAGATATTACTGCATTTTTATCGGCGGGTCTTTCTGTCATTTTATTTGTCCTCCCAGCAAGGTTTTTGCATATAACAAATCAGCAGCGGAAGAATCTGATTATCCGACTGCTGAAAGCCATTATTTCTTTTTATTTACCACAAGAAGTGTGACAGTAACTGCAAGAGCGGCGCAGAGTACTGCAATTATCAGAACGGAAATTCCGCTGAAGGAGTTTGCAGGGGCTGCTGCGGGAACAGCTTCGGTTACAGACTCTGTCGCTGCTGCTTCTGTCTCGGCAGCGTCTTCGGAAAGTACAGTCTCTTCTGATGAAGCTTCTGTTTCGGCAGCGTCTTCGGTCTCTGAAACATCTTCGGCTTCGGCTGTTTCTGACTCTGTCTCGGAAGATGTCTGTGCAGGCTGTGTTTCGGCTGATTTGGGAGGAATATACTCGCTGTCCTCGCTGAGATCGTAGCCTATGGAAACGAAATTGTTTGTAAGTCCGTCAAAGCCTTCTCCGTCCTCATAGGTGTGGATAGTTACCTTAACGTTCTGAAAGGAATTGTCGCTTACTTCAGGGGCTTTATCTCCGTAATAATATACATCTGAAAGGCTGTAGCAGTCAGAAAATGCTCCCTCGCCTATCTTTTCGACCTGGGGTCCGAAATGCATTTCGGTGAAGCTGCACTTATTAAAGCAGTAATCGGGAATTACTGTAATCGCTTCGGGAAGAGAAAATGCCTTTAATGCCTTACAGTCGGAAAAGGCTCCTGTACCGATTGAACTCACTTCCGCAGGTATGGCAAATTCTTCTACATTCTCGCAGCCTTCAAAGGCGTAATCTCCGATGACACGGAGGGTAGCGGGAATAGAAATTTTCAGGAGCTTACGGTTTCCGGAAAAGGCTCTTGCGCCTATGGTCTCGGTATTTGAGGGGAGACTGATATAGGTAAGCTGATTTCTGGACTGAACAGCGTTTTCGGGAATAACTCCATTTTCGGTCTCGCAGCCTGCAAGCTCAAGATATTCAACATTCGGGTATCCGCATACTGCCGAATAGTCTGAGGCATTCATCACTCCTCCGCTTACAGCAAGCTTTGTGATGGTGTTGAGATCTGCTCCGTCCTTTGCCTTTTCAATAGCTTCGGAAAGCTTGCCCGTTTCAAATTCTGTGACCGTTACGGATACGCCTGTTTCTTCGGCGGCAACATCGACGGTAAGAGGAAGTATTACAAACCCAAAAAGCATTATCACCGCCATTATCAGCATTAAAACACGCATTATATTCTTTTTTTTCCGTTCGCTCATTTTTCTCATTGCCAATCATTTCCTTTCATATTATTGACTGCCTTTAGCAAAATTATCCGTCGACCTCGGAAAAATGCCCTGCTATGGTTATTCCTGCAGAGCTGTAATGGAAAATATCCGTTGTAAGCGGACGGGGCGCCCAGCGGTACTCACCTACTATTGCAGTTCCGAGGCGCTCAAGCACGTTGTTTGTCACGTCCGAAAGGGCGATAAGCGTATCCTTTGAGGGAGCCGCCACAAGGAAACGGTGTCCCAGGCGCTCGGAAATAAAGCTGCGAAACTCCGAACACATCATCAGCGCTACGGTGAAATCGCTGCCCTCTGCCTTGAAATCAAGACATCTTATCGTTCCCGAGCCGTCCACGGAGCTTTCTGTATACTCGGCTTTTTTCAGGAGCCTGCACATATTCCTGTCCGCTACGGAAAAAAGCACCTCCCGGGGAACGTCCCATTTTTTCATATATTCCTCGGGGAGAAGTCTGGAACGGATATTATCTCCCGTATAACATATCACACGCTTTAGACCGCCCATAAAATCGTCCGAGATCATATCTCTTCCTATTTCCTCTTCACGCATTACGGTGAAACGGATAAATTCCTGACCGTTGGTAAATGATACCATTCGTTCAAGAATATCAAAATCGTGCCTCACACGCTCAATGAGCTTGTTTACCGCCTCGGGTGATCTGCTCTTGGCATATTCATATTTCTCTGCCGATACGTCAAATCCAAGAGATGAGGAGCCGTCGGTGACGGTGTAATAGTCTCTCGAGCCCCTTTTTTCTACTGAAAACCTATTCTTTTTCAGAGCTGCTCTGAAAAGACGGTTGAATTTTTCATCGGTCTTGTTATCTATAAGCAGTTCGCTCAGTTCGTCCATATGTAGCTGCGCTGCTCCCTTCGTAATATTCAAATAGTTATAGATTATTATAACATATATTTTTGCATTTGTACATAGTTTTTTACGAATTTGGTGAAAAAAATTTGCAGAGGCTTCAGGCATAAATGTGAAAAATACCGATACAACGCTTTACAAATCACATAAACTATGTTATAATAAAGAGTAAACTTCATTCAGAGGATGTGTTATTTTTGGATCATAATCAGGATAATATCAGAAATTTTTGCATAATTGCCCATATAGACCACGGTAAATCTACACTTGCCGACAGAATTCTCGAGCTTACATCAACGGTGGCTCTCAGAGATATGGAAGACCAGCTCCTTGACAATATGGATATTGAAAGGGAGAGGGGCATTACCATCAAGGCACGTGCGGTAAGGCTCCTTTACAACGCTGACAACGGCAAAGAATATGTTTTTAACCTTATCGACACACCGGGTCACGTAGACTTCAACTATGAGGTATCACGCTCTCTTGCCGCCTGCGAGGGTGCTGTGCTGGTGGTAGACGCTTCTCAGGGAATTGAGGCTCAGACCCTGGCTAACACTTATCTTGCTATTGAACACGACCTTGAAGTTGTTCCCGTTGTAAACAAGATAGACCTGCCCTCTGCCGACCCCGACAGAGTTTGTGCTGAGGTGGAGAGCGTTATCGGTATCCCTGCAATGGACGCTCCGAGAATATCCGCAAAGCTCGGTACAAATGTTAAAGAAGTTCTTGAGAGAGTTGTTACCGACGTTCCTGCGCCAAAGGGAGACCCTGATGCTCCTCTCAAGGCTCTTATTTTCGACAGCTACTACGATTCTTACAAGGGCGTTATCATTTACGTGAGAGTTGTTGACGGAACGGTAAAAACGGGTCAGACTATCCGTCTTATGGCAACGGGAGCCGAATTTACCGTTGTTGAAGCAGGTTATATGGGTGCTGTTGACCTTGTTAACGCAGGCGGTCTTTTTGCAGGCGAGGTTGGCTACATTGCCGCTTCAATAAAAAGTATCGGCGACACAAAGGTGGGAGACACCGTTACAGACGCCGATGATCCCTGCGCTGAGCCGCTTCCCGGATACAGAGAGGTCAATCCTATGGTATTTTCGGGAATTTATCCTGCGGACGGCGCCAAATACGGTGACCTGAGAGACGCTCTTGAAAAGCTGCAGCTGAATGACGCTTCACTCTCCTTTGAACCTGAGACATCTGCTGCTTTGGGATTTGGCTTCCGCTGCGGATTTTTAGGACTCCTCCATATGGAAATAATCCAGGAAAGACTTGAAAGAGAATATAACCTTGACCTTGTGACCACCGCTCCTTCTGTTATTTATAAGGTGACCCTCACAAGCGGAGAGACTGTATTTATCGACAATCCCTCAAATTATCCTGACCCTGCTTCCATTTCTTCGGCTGAAGAGCCTATGGTCAAGGCATCTATTCTCTCTCCCTCGGAATATGTGGGCAGCATTATGGACCTTTGTCAGGAAAGACGTGGCATTTTCAAGGATATGAAGTATCTTGACGAGACGAGAGTGGAGCTTCATTATGAACTCCCCCTCAATGAAATAGTCTACGATTTCTTTGACGCTCTCAAATCACGCACAAGGGGCTACGCTTCATTTGACTACGAATTTATGGGCTATGCTCCATCTAAGCTTGTTAAGCTCGATGTGCTGTTAAACGGCGATGTGGTGGACGCTCTCAGCTTTATAATCCACGCTGACAAGGCGTATGCAAGAGCAAGAAAGATAGCCGAAAAGCTCAAGGACAATATCCCTCGTCAGCTGTTTGAGGTACCTATCCAGGCGGCTATCGGCGGAAAGGTCATTGCCCGTGAGACGGTCAAGGCTATGCGCAAGGACGTGCTTGCGAAGTGCTACGGCGGCGATATCACACGAAAGAAGAAGCTGCTTGAAAAGCAGAAGGAGGGCAAGAAGCGTATGCGCCAGCTGGGTACCGTTGAAGTACCCCAGGAGGCGTTTATGGCTGTGCTGAAGCTTGATGAATGATCCAATAGGACTTTATATACACGTTCCGTTCTGCCGCAGAAAATGCGTTTACTGCGATTTCTATTCTCTTGCAGGTAAAGAGGATTTAACTCAGAAATACGTACAGGCTGTTGTCAGAAATATCCGCATTTCAGGAATGACTTTCGACACCGTTTATTTTGGCGGCGGAACGCCATCTCTGCTTAGCAGCAGTCAGATAAGTGATATCCTTTCAGCGGCTGACATTGCAGAGGGGGCAGAGATATCCGCCGAAATAAATCCGGACTCGGCAGATACTCAGAAGCTCCGAGATTTCAGGGCGGCAGGGATAAACCGAATTTCAATAGGAATACAAAGCCTTGATGACAAAGAGCTTTCGGTTCTCGGCAGACTTCACAATTCGGAGCAGGCGGAAAACGCCATTCTCTCGGCTCAGAAAGCCGGCTTTGAGAATATCTCAGCCGACCTTATGCTGGGGCTGCCTTATCAGCATACAGAAACAGTTCTGAACAATATCGAAAGGCTTTCGGAGCTTGGCGCCCGGCACATTTCCGCATATATGCTGAAAATTGAAAGCGGCACTCCCCTTTCGGAAAACGATGAACTTATATCGAATATTGCTGACGAGGAGCTTTCGGCGGATATGTATCTGGAAGCAGTATCCTGTCTTGAAAAGAACGGTTTTAAACAGTATGAGATATCAAATTTTGCCAAAGAGGGATATGTGTGCCGCCATAATCTCAAATACTGGCGGTGCGAGGACTATCTTGGGATAGGTCCGTCGGCTCATTCCTGCACAGGCGGCAAGCGTTTTGCCGTTCCTAAAGATATTTACGGGTTTATCAACTGTGAAAAGCAGGAAGAAGTCATTACAGATGATGCCCCCTGCGGATCATCCGAACGGCTTATGCTTGCTCTGCGGCTTTCGGAAGGCTTTTTGATGTCTCAGGCAGGAGATTATGAGAACAGGCTCAGAGCTGCGGCTGTTCCTATGGAAAAGCACGGTCTTCTTAAAATATCGGACGGCAGGATAATGCTTACGCCAATGGGATTTTTGGTGTCTAACGAAATAATATGCAGGCTTTCAGAGGTTTTGGAAGAAGGGTGAGAGGTTTGGATAAAAATGGTATTTCTCCCGAAGATGCTGAAAAACGGGACAAGTTTTACCGTGAAAAATATGGTATGAGCTTTGAGGAGTTTCAGGAAAAATATCCCCCTCTTGACGATATGGAATTTATGCAGCTTTACATCGGCTCGAAAAAATATGTGGATAATTCATTCAGAGATTAAGGAGTTTTTATGAAAAGGAGAATTGGAATAACTGCGGTTTTGATATCGGCATTGCTGCTTTCTTCCTGCGGCAAAGCTGATAACGGCGCTGCTGAAAATTTACAGACAGAAGAGGTTCAGTCGGTTTCGGAAACAACAAAAGTTCCCGAAACACCTGAGGAATTTCACAAGGCAATGGTTGACCGTTCTTTATACAGTCTGGGCAACACATCACGCTTGAAGGCTAAAATGGAGCAGGCACGAACGGGCGAAAAAACCACGATCGCATACATAGGCGGCTCTATCACCGAAGGCGTGGGAGCATCGGCAGACAGCTGCTATGCAAGGCTTTCCTATGAATTTTTCCGTGATACTTACGGTACGGGTGACAATGTGGAATACGTTAATGCGGGACTTAGCGGAACGCCTTCAAATCTCGGAGTTCTTCGTCTGGAAAGAGATGTGTTAAGTTTTGATCCCGATATCGTTTTTGTGGAATTTGCAGTTAACGACAGTCAGGACGATATTGCAAAGGAGTCATATGAGTCGTTGATGAGGACTGTTCTTGAACAGGACAACACTCCTGCTGTGGTGCTTATTTTCAATGTGATAGAGTCAGGCTACACAGCTCAGGCGCATATGAAGGAGATCGGCGAGCATTACGATCTGCCTATGGTATCGGCGGCGGACGCTCTTACTCCGGAATTTGAGGAGGGGCGAATGACCTGGAAAGAATATTCTAATGACCAGTCTCACCCCAACACCGAGGGTCACAAGTTTTTATGCGAATTTATAGCAAATCTTCTCACATCTGCCGAAAATGCTCCGGACAGCGGAGAGTACACACTTCCAAATATGTCTAAATTCGGAACTGCTTACAAAAATGCGGCTCTTACCACTCCCGAAATGGAAAATGAACGCATTACCGTTTCCGAAACAGGTTCATTTGAAGCGGTGCAGTCGGGAACATCGGGTTTCCCCTGCTCCTGGAAATATAAGGGCGGCAGCAAGCCTTTGAAGCTTAAAACTACGGCAAACTCTTTCTTTGTTGTTTACAAGCGGAACAATTCCGACACGATGGGCAGCTTTGATGTTTATGTAAACGGCGCAAAGCTGAAAACTATTGATACAAATCAGTCGGACGGCTGGGGGGAGGCTTTTTCCCAGCAGGTCATAAAATTTCAGACTGTTAAGGATATGGATATTGAGATAGTTCCCTCGAAGAACAACGGAGACAAGACTATCGAGATACTTGGATTTGCAAGTGCGGCAAACGAATAGTTATAATTCGTTTGCCGCTTTAAGGTTAATTGCACATCAAAAATATGCTGAAAAAAATACTTGACAAGCAAATCTGAATATGGTAGAATAATCTTATGCCGGTATGATGGAATTGGCAGACGTGACGGACTCAAAATCCGTTGGTAGCGATACCGTGTCGGTTCGACCCCGACTACCGGCACCATTCCCGCAGCAGAAGTTTTTTGCTGTGGGAATTTTTTTGTATAAAATACTGCCGGGGAAGAACTACTTCCCAGGCAGTATTATAATATGTGAGTTATTGATGCTAAAAAAAACATAAAACTTAGAAATATATCTTAAAACAGCGCACAATGCGGAAAAATTAACCGCATTGTGCGCTTTTCTTCTGCCGTTTCGGCAAAATTCGCTTGATAGGGGCGGTAAAATATGAAACGTAACGAACAAAAGAAAGGACTGCTGCAAAATGGGAGTAAGAATAGAAAAAGCCGAAAGCACGGTCAAAGCATTTTTAAACGGCGAGATAGATCACCACTGTGCCCCTGCAATACGTAATGAAATTGACCTTGCCGTTGACGAAAGCCATCCCGAAAACCTTATCATAGATTTCGGCGAGGTGACTTTTATGGACAGCTCGGGTATCGGACTTGTAATGGGACGATATCAGACTATGAAAAGTATCGGCGGAAGGGTCACCCTTGAGAATACCCCTGCCCACATAAAAAAAGTAATGAGGCTGGCGGGGCTTGACAGATTTGCAAATATTATGTGATGTGAAAGGATAGATGATATGATTCAGGTAAAAAATGAAATGAGGGTCATTCTTTCCCCGAAAAGCTGCAATGAAGCGGTGGCAAGAAGCGTTGTGACTGCTTTTGTTATGCAGATGGATCCCTCTGTAAGTGAACTTGCGGATATCAAGACTGCTGTCTCGGAGGCAGTTACAAACTCCATCGTTCACGGTTATAGGAACTGTACGGGAAATATCGAACTTGTATGCAGGATCCTCGAGGGAGATATCCTGTACATAAAAATAAGGGACAGGGGGTGCGGAATTGCAGACGTAAAGCGTGCTATGGAGCCGCTGTTCACAACTGCTCCCGAGGAGGAACGGGCAGGTCTGGGCTTTGCTGTAATGGAGAGCTTTATGGACAGCGTAAGCGTTAAAAGTTCGGTAGGTAAAGGCACCTCGGTGGTTATGAAAAAACGTATTTTTTCAACAAGTCTTGTAAGGACGGGGGCTTCTGAAAATGAATGCAGCTGAGATATCCGTAAAGGAAAGCAGAGACAGGCTTGTTACGGAAAATCTCGGACTTGTGCACCTGTGCGCCAACCGTTTCAGAAACCGTGGAATTGAGTACGAGGAGCTTTACAGTTCAGGGTGCGTAGGGCTTGTAAAAGCTGCGAACTCCTTTGATGAAGATCGGGGCGTTAAATTTTCCACCTATGCCGTTCCTGTGATACTTGGCGAAATAAAGCGTATCTTCCGTGACGGCGGAACGGTAAAGGTGAGCCGAAGTCTCAAAGAGCTTTCGCTAAAGGCTGTACGTGAAAAAAACAGCTTTATTTCCCGAAATGGCAGAGAACCTTCTATAGCGGAGCTTGCACAGGAAATGGGCTGCGAGCCCGATGAAATAGCTGAGGCTCTGTCGGCGGCACAGCCCTGCCTGTCTCTTACAAGATACGTAGAAAGTGATGAAAGTGAAGAGCAGGATATCCCCTCTCCTTTCAGGGAAGCGGATATTTACGAGGGCATTGCTCTGAAACAGGCAATGGACAGGCTTGAAGCAGATGACAGGAAGCTTATCTTCCTGCGGTATTTCCGTTCATTTACTCAGAGCCGTGCAGCCGCAGTTCTGGGAATGACCCAAGTGCAGGTCTCACGTCGGGAAAAAAAGATCCTTTCTGAACTGAGAAAGGATCTGCTTTAGTCATAAAACGGCTTCGGTGCATAAATGTACCGAAGCCGTTATTATTTTATAGGTCAGCCCAGATCAACAACATCGGAAAAATCCGCTCCGTCTGCGACCTGATCTGAAAGATCGTCGGAGAATATCATTGTCATTACCATTTCGTCAGTATAGAAAAGTCCTCCGTACTGATCTCCCTTGGAGTAAACATATGTATATTCACTGCCGTCTTTGCTGGATACTTCAAACTTCCATCCTGCGTCTTTGAAATAGCCTTTGAATGTTTCAAGATATTTAGTGCCTTCATCGGAAGCATAGCCGACGCAAACGAGTTTATCATTCTTATCAAAAATATAATACTTATAAGGTGCGGAATCCATAACCATAAGCATCGAGCCAACGTTAACATACTTATCAAAATTTCCGGCTTTGATGACAGATTCCTGACTCATTCCCCATTTAAGACCGTCAAGAGGAGCCATAAGCTTTGAAGAACTGCCCGAAGAAGAAGAGCCTGTCTTTAGTACGCCATCCTTACCGAAATCGTAAACCTTGCCGTTTATTTTCAGCTTACCGGTTCTCATCTTGCCGTCAGTACCAAAATAATAGGTCTTGCCGCTGAGCTTGACGAAACCTGTTCTCATTTTGCCGTCCTTGCCGAAATAATACCTGCTGTCGCCTATCTTACTCCAGCCTGTGAGCATTTTGCCCTTTTTCGAGGCGCTGAAATAATACTTATCATCACCTATTTTTTTCCAGCCTGTAACAGCATATCCCTTTTTGTCAAAATAATACTTGCTTCCGTCAATTGTCTGCCAGCCTGTAAGCTTTTTTCCTGTTGTATCGTCCTTATAACTGTAGCCGCTGTCGGATTTTACCCAGGCAGCAGAAGCTGTTGCAGACATTGCGGGAAGTGCGGATGCAGCAAGAACTGCCGCCATTGCGATCGACACTATTTTGCGCTTTATCATAAAACATTCTCCTTTTATTTTCCAAAATTGATTGCATTTTTATTATAGCACAAAGGGTCAAATATGTCAATAGCATTTATATTTTTTTAATCAAAGCTTAATCTGATGTGCAATTGCTACAACTTTGTATATATATCAAAGGGGAAGATTGTTATATTCTACAAAAAGCATATAACTCTATTGACAGATATGTCGCACCGTGATATACTCAAGCTATGATATATATCACGCCGTGACATATCAAGGCTTGATATGTCACGGTGAAATACATTAAATAAACCGAGGCAATGGAAAGGAGAATATGAAGAATGGATAAAGAAAAGCTGTTCAGATCATATCTCCCTATGACCGAGACTGCGTTTTACATTCTTCTTTCAATGAGCGAGCCCCGCCACGGCTACGGCATTGCCAAATTCGTTTCTGAGCTTACCCGTGACCGCATAAAGCTTGGGTCGGGAACAATATACGGAACGCTGACCAAAATGCAGCGTGACGGTATAATTTCGGTTTACGACGACAGCGACAAGCGGATAATTTACGAGATAACGGATCTTGGCAAAGAGCTTCTGAGAGCAGAAATGAAACGTATCAAACAGGTTTGCGAGGATATGAAAACTATGGAGGACTATTTTAAGGAGGATAAGAGCGAATGAAAAAATTCATACCGTTCTGGTTCTGGGACGTTACTGTTACGGAAAAGAAACTGGCGGCACTTCACAGCTCGGGATATCATCTTTCTGCCTTTTCTCCACTTTCGGGAATGTTCACCTTTGAAGAGGGAGAAAAGAACGATGTTATATACCGCATATGCAGGCTGAAAAACTGCGGCGGCGAAGCTCCGAAAGGCGTTTCGGCAAACGGATGGATATCTGTATGCGGCAGCCGAAACTTCTACATAGCATATAATCCCGATACCGAAACTAAGAACGTCCCGTCATACAAATTCTGGCAGACAGTGAACAGAGTTTCAATTCTTGTCATTATGTTTATATTCTGCTATTTTCTTGGATATCTGTCCGGCTTCGGAGGCTCGGCGGTCGAGGGCGGACGGTTCGTCCTTGAAAACCCAGGATTTGTTTCTGCCGCAGCAGCAGAGATCATTCTGCTGATACTTATTATCTGCAGTTGGAAAGCAAATAAAAATCTGTCAAAGAAAAGCGCCGACCTTGGTCTTAAAGGGTTTGTAAAAACCATACCGCAGGAGAATTTCATCTACTCCAAAGAGGAAGAAAAGCAGATGCTCAAAAGCGGTCAGATGATAAAGCGAAATCCTCTCGGATGGTTCTACGCCCCCGACAAGGCGGAAAAAATGGTGGAGGAAATGGCTCGTAAGGGTTGGAAATTTTACCGCTTTGACGAAATGGGCGTGACCTTTTACTTTATCAAGTCTGAGCCCTGCAATATAAAATTTGTGGTGGACTATCAGGGTGAAGCCTCTGACGACTACTATCTTCAGGGCAAGGACGACGGCTGGAAACTGGAATTTACTTCTATGATGAGGACAATGTGCTTTGTGGTGTGGTCAAAGGAATATTCCGAAGAGGAGGAATGTCCCGAATTTTACACCGACGGAGCCACAATGCTCAAAAGAGCGCAGAGAATGGCGTTTACTCTGGGAATTCCTATGCTGTTTTTTGCGGTGATCGCAGCAGTATTTATCGTTATCCTGGGCATAAAAGACCCGGAGATGGTGTGGATTGTGCCCATATATCTGCTGGTCATTATTGAATTTGTATTTTTCAGCAGCAAAACCATTGGCTTCTATTTACGAATGAGAAAAAAGCATAATCAAAACAAATAAAATTTTATAATCTTTATAGAAAGAGGTACTTTTTTATGGAAAAGAAAATTCATATCCCCAGCCTTATTTTAATGATCATCGGTGCGATCTTTTCGCTTCTGCTCCCCATCATAACATACCCGTGCAGTATAATAAGCCTTGTATTCGGCATCAAAAACCGTGAGACCCACAAAACAGGCTTTATTATCGTGATAGATATAATTGCCCTGATACTTGCTCTTGCCAATTCCGTTTTAGGTGTTATGGTCCAGACGGGAGCGATAGTTTTAGGCTGAACAGAAGCTTTATAAACAATTTATTTCACAAAAGGAGAATAACTTATGAGTGAGATCAACGAAAACACTAACATTGAACTCAACAAAACGGAAAGCGAAACTTCAGCTCCACAGTATTCTTGGGGACAGGAGATCAGACCCGATGAAGGCGAAAGCACAGTAATGCTCCGCCGAAAGATCAAAAAAGGCTACAACTGGGCAGGCTCGCTTATTCTTTGGCAGCAGGGTCTTGCACTTGTGATAATGATGATCATTATCTCTGTTGTATCAGCAAAGCTGATGGTGCCTTTAATGGCAGAACATCCCGATTATGATACTATGCAGCTCACCGAAGCCCTTACACAGCAGCTTATGTCGGGCAGCGATATGGTCTACATAAACGCAGTAACTACCATTGCAGCCAATATCATATCCCTTATCATCATATGTGCGGGCAAAAAGCAGTTCAAGCTTAAAAACACACTTGGAAAAATCGAAGCTCCGGCATTATCGGTGGCTCTTGCAGCGGTGGGAATACTTGGCGTTCAGGGAGCGTCGATACTTATTCAGAATTTAGTAATGAGCATTACCGGATATTCGGGAATTAACGAATCAGTAACCTCAGCAATGAGCTTTTCTGACGATATGGCAATGAATATCATACTCTTTATTTATATGGTCATTGCCGCACCTGTGCTTGAGGAGCTTATGTTCAGAGGAGCAGTAATGAACCTTCTTGCACCTGTGAACCGCACCTTTGCTTTGATCGCTTCTGCAATATTCTTCGGTCTTATGCACTGCAACTTCAATCAGATGTTCAACGGCTTCCTCCTGGGACTTGTATTCGGATATATCGCACTCAAGAGCGGTTCTGTTATTTCTGCTGTAATATGTCATATGACCGCAAACCTTAATGCGTATATCTTAGGCTATGTCTTTGAATACAAGCTGGCTTCCTCTATCGGCGCAGAAGCTGCAGCACAAGGTGAAATTACTGTGTTTGCAGTTGAAATGGTCATCGGTATCATTGCCCTGGTGATCCTTTTGAAGAAAC
Source organism: Huintestinicola sp. (assembly GCF_050874005.1). GTDB lineage: Bacteria > Bacillota > Clostridia > Oscillospirales > Ruminococcaceae > Huintestinicola. Next base: position 23,682 of record NZ_JBNMJV010000007.1, on the reverse strand, counting down.
AGGGAAAGATCACAAGCAGCGACATCATTGTTGCCGACTATTCATATGCAATGGAAGACGGGGAAGAAAAGAAGCTTACCTGGCAGGCACTCTTAAAATGCCCCACATTCTGGATATCGGCAGTTTTCTGCATCTGGACAGCCTGCACTCTTGTAACGGCACTGTAATTTAATAAATCAAGCCTCGGAAAATGCTTTTGTCCTGCATTTTCCGAGGCTTTTTTATAACATTATTTTCCCGATGCGATATCGGATATTACCTTGTTGATAAGCTTGCCGTCAGCCTTGCCTTTAAGTTCAGCCATTATAGCCTTCATATATGCGCCCTTGTTGCCGGAAGCAATAAGCTCACCGAATTTTTCCTTGATAAATGGATAAAGCTCCTCTTCGGACATCTGGGCAGGGGCAAAGCTCTTGATGATTTCATACTTGAGTTTGTATTCTTCAAGCTGGCTTTCGCACTCGGGAGGACAGGTATCAACCTGCTCCTTTGCAACTTTCAGCTCCTTGAGAACAACGCTGTCGACCAGTTCGGAAGAAATGTTATCCCTTGTTCCGCTGTCGATAGCAGCTTTTTTCACAGCTGCAATAAGCGTCTGAACAGCCTCCTTTTTCATAGTATCCTTTGCTTTCATTGCGTCCTTGAGAGCACTCTGAAGCTCGGTAAATTCCATAAAAAACACCTCTTTGTATTTTGAAGGCAGTTAAGCCTTGAATTTAAATCTGTTGATATGCCTGTTTAGCACCTCAAACTGGTCAGAAAGCTCCTGGGAGACTTCCGCATTCTTTTCTGCGGTCACGGAATTATCCTTAATACTTCCGTTGATGGCTTCCATTCCGTGGTTTATCTGAGCAACAGACTCAGCCTGATCTGCAGCTGAAACGGCGATCCTGTCCATAATATCTGAAACGGAGGAAACCATTTCAACGACCTTGTCAAGAGACTTGGCAGTAGCATCGGCGAGTTCTGTGCCGTTTCTGACGGAATTGATGGAATTTTGAATGAGAATACCTGTCTGAGCGGCAGCCTCGGCAGATTTGTTAGCAAGGTTTCTTACCTCGTCCGCAACTACCGCAAAGCCCTTGCCTGCGTCTCCGGCACGGGCAGCCTCAACAGCAGCGTTAAGAGCCAGGATATTTGTCTGAAAGGCAATATCGTCAATAACGTTGATTATCTTTTCGATCTCAGAAGCAGAGGTCTCAATCTCCTTTATAGCTTCTATCATACGGCGCATATTTCCGCTTCCCTGCTCTGCAGCCTCATCTGCGGAAGCTGTGAGCCTTCTGGCATTTTCAGCCTCGTGAGCGTTTTCGTTTATCTTCTCGTTTATCTGAGAAATAGATGCTGTCAGCTGCTGCATAGTGCCTGCCTCATCGGAAGTGTTCTTTGAAAGTACAGCCGTTCCGTCTGAAACGTGTACGGAACATTCCTTTACAGAAAGAGCAGCCTTGTGGACCTCGCTGAATGTGCCGTTTAAAGATGTCCTTATCTTATCAAGAGCGTCTCTGATAGTCTCAAAATCACCTGTGTATACCGTATCGGAGCATACAAGAAGATCACCGTCAGCAACTGCGGAAAGGACATTCCTGATATCGGTTATATATGCGTTCAGCGAAGTAATGGTATCATTGAGAGAGCTGAGAAGAACAAGGGTCTCGTCATTTCTGTCCGTAACGGGAGACGGCGACTCCAGATCACCTTTAGAAAGTGCTGTAAGGCGGTCGATAGCGTCGGTAATAGGCTTTGTTATCTTCTGTGCTGCATTAAGTGAAACTGCCACAGACGCTGCGATGAAGATAACAGCAATGGAAAGAGCAATTACTGCAGAAACGGTAAATGGCTTCATTATGCTGTTGTAGGGAAGCAGTATAAATGTATAGCAGGAATCAAAATTCTCAATATTTGCCCAGCCTGCCAGATATTTTTTTCCGCAGAGAGAAATGATCTTCTGCCCCTGCTTAACAATGCTTTCAAAGTCGTAGTTATTGTGATTAAGAGTATCGACCAGAGCGGCAAGTTCGCTGTAGCCCGTATCTTCGGCAGCCTTGTCGGGCAAACTGTCACCTTTATTTATCAGCTCGCTTGAGGTCTCGGAAATAACATTTCCCGTTTCGGTAACAACAAATCCGAAGCCTCCGTATGTATTCACCTCGTCAAAGCTATTAAAAATATCGTTCAGATAATTTTTGTTTTTGGAAATATCCGCATTGGAAATGGCAGATGAATAGGATATTGTAAGCAGCTCTATCTCGCTTTTGGACGAAGCTGAAACGCTGCTGTACATCATTATAAGATTAAAAGCAGTAAGCGTAACAATAGCCGCAAAAACTCCGATGACCGAAAGTCTTACGATACGGCCCCGGATGGTTGTTTTTTTGCCAAGGACAAGCGTTTTGCCGTCAGAAAGCATTTTTACGTTCTTATGCTTCTTTTCCTTGATCTTCTTCTCTTTAGTCTTTTTCGTTTTTGACTTTTTTTTCCAAAGCTGATGCAGCCATATGAAAACCCATCTTTCCCAATAAACTGTATTTACGGTAAATAATCGCCATAATGCGACACTAAATTAACTATATTATACCATATTTGTTAATTAAATTTGTTAATTTTTACGCAACATTTTATTTCTGCAATATTATTTTTCTGTAGTATGAACATTATATTTAAGAAATCCAACTTTGATTATGTTAAAAACAACTAAGTTGAACGACGATTAGAATAAATTTTGCTTAAACTATAGAAATCCGGCGAAAAATGTAGTATAATAAAAGTAATTATGCACCATTCAATGCTGAAAGGATGATATTATGCCTGCATATCTTGACAACGCCGCTACCACAAAGCCCTGCGATGAAGCAGTTAGCGCCTGCATTGCGGCTATGACCGAGAATTACGGAAACCCATCGTCTTTACATAAAGTAGGTCTGAGCGCCGAGCTTGCCGTTACCGACGCAAGGAAATCCATTGCCGCCGCCCTTGTCTGCCAGCCCGAATGTATCACCTTTACCTCCGGGGCTACCGAGGCAAACAATACACTTATTCTGGGTGCTGCGGAAAATTACGGCAGAAGGAAGAAGAAAATCGTTGTCTCTGCGGTGGAGCACCCCTCGGTGGAGGAAGCGATAAAACTTCTTGAAAGAAACGGCTTTGAGGCAGTCCGAATAAAGCCCCAGCGTGACGGCTCTGTGGACGCAGATGAATTTATTGCCGCTGTGGATAACAATACCTGTCTTGCTTCCTGTATGTATGTCAATAACGAAACGGGTGCTATAATGCCCGTTAAGCGGATATTCACCCAGATAAAGCGTCTTTATCCCGAATGTATCACCCATTGCGACGCTGTTCAGGCGTTTATGAAGCTGCCAATCAAAACTGCCGACCTTAATGCCGACCTTATAACGGTAAGCGGCCACAAAGTCCACGCACCAAAGGGTGTTGGTGCAATGTATATCCGCAAGGGTATAAGAATTGCTCCGAGAATGGTTGGCGGCGGACAGGAAAAAGGTCTGCGCTCGGGCACGGAATCCGTTCCACTTATCAGCGCATTCGGTGCGGCTGTCCGCTCTCAGCTTCCGACCATAGCCACGGCATATTCCAATGCGGAAGAGCTCAGCGGCAGGCTCAGGAAAAAGCTTTCCACTCTTAATTACATCACGATCAATTCCAACGCTGAGGAGCAGTGCCCCTACATTCTGAATTTCTCCGTAAACGGTATACGCTCGGAAATTATGCTGCATTTTCTTGAAAGCAAGAATATATATGTCTCCAGCGGCTCTGCCTGCTCAAAGGGCGGTCACAGCAGCGTTCTCACCGCTATGGGTATTCCCGACAAAACCGCCGATTCTGCAATAAGAGTATCACTCAGCAGAATGTCCTCCTGCGGAGAAATTGAGGCTCTCGTAACCGCAATTCAGGAGGGATATCTAAGCCTCGCAAAAAGATGATAAAGGAATGATAATATGTCTGTTTTTCTCGTGGATTTTGAAAACGTGACATCTGCAGGACTTGCAGGTATCGACAAACTAAGCGAAAGCGATACCGTTTATATCTTCTACACCCAAAGCGCCGCAAGTCTCAGCTTTGACGCTCACAGAAACATAATGACATCAAGTGCAAAGGTAAACTACATCTGCGTAACGGCAGGAGCGAAAAATGCTCTTGATTTTCAGCTTGATTCATTTCTCGGCTATCTTGCGGCAGTCAGTGAGGATAGAAAATTCTACATTGTAAGCGCTGACAATGGCTTCCTTGCGGTCAAGTCATTCTGGGAAAAGACTATGGGCATAGGCGACCTGGAAATCAAACTTATTCCGAATATCCGCTATGTTTTCCGCCAGACCGTTATTGACCCGGCTATGCTGCCCGGAAAAGAAAATGTAATGCCGAAATGTGATGATAAATCTGTAACCGGAAACCCGACACCCTCCGAGGATATGTCCACTCCCCTTTCGGAAATAAAAAAGGAGGAAAGAGCAGCTTCTCAAAGCACATCTGTCAGCAGCTCCGATAATGCGTCTGAAAATAACGGCACTTTGCCCCCGGAAGTTATCAGAATTATGGGGATATTCACCGCCGAGGGTATTGGGAATGATGCAGGCAAAGCAATTATCGACCTTGCAAAGTCATCTTCGGACAAGCAGCATTTCTACACGGGTATGACAAAGAAATTCGGTATGGAAGAGGGACTTCGCTTCTACAAGGCATTGCGCCCCGAATATTTAAATATAAGAAAGCTTTCAAAGAAAGCCGTCAGCAGCATACATAACTGATTTGAAAGGATAAATATCTCATATGAAAGAAATAATTCTGCTCAAAGAGGGCGAAATTGCTCTCAAGGGCTTAAACAAAAGAAATTTTGAGGAAGCGTTTATAAAAAATCTCCGCCACCGTCTCAAGCCTCTCGGAAAATTCATCTACACCCGCTCACAGTCAATGATATACTGCGAACCTGCGGACGACAGCATAGATATGGACGAGGCTGTTTCAAGAGCGTCAAAGGTATTCGGAGCAGCTGCCATCTGCCGTGCAATGATAACCGAAAAGGATTTTGAGGTCATCTGCCGTGATGTGCTCACATACTGCGGCGAGGAGCTTTCCTGTGCACGTACCTTCAAGGTACAGGCAAAGCGCTCAGACAAGCGTTTCCCGATGAGATCTCCCGAGATATGCGCCGAGCTTGGCGGACGAATACTCGATAATTTTCCACGTCTCGAGGTTGACGTAAAAAATCCGGACGTCACCGTTAATGTGGAGATAAGGGACACAAACGCTTATATCCACACAGGCAACAGAGAAGCGGCAGGCGGCATACCCGTAGGCACATCGGGCAAGGCAATGCTCCTGCTTTCGGGCGGCATTGACAGCCCTGTTGCAGGATATATGATGGCAAAACGAGGCATTGACATCTCGGCTATCCACTATGTTTCTCCCCCCTACACCTCCGACAGAGCACGTCTCAAGGTGGAAAGGCTTTGTGAAAAAATTGCCCCCTGGTGCGGAGATACCACATTTTACTGCGTTCCTTTTACAGAAATCCAGGAGGCTCTCAGGGATAACTGCCCCGAGGAGCTGTTTACCATAATTATGCGACGCCTTATGATGGAGATAGCCCAGCGCATATGCGAGAAAAACGACATCACCGCCCTCATCACAGGCGAAAGCGTAGGACAGGTGGCAAGCCAGACAATGGGCGCTATCGTGTGCACCGACAACGCCTGCCGTATGCCTGTTTTCCGCCCCGTTATCGGTATGGATAAGACTGAGATAATCGCCATTGCAAGAAAGATAGACACCTTTGACATCTCCATTGAGCCATATGAGGACTGCTGCACAGTTTTCACTCCCAAACACCCAAAGACTCGTCCCACACTTGATGAAGTTATTGCAGCGCAGAACTCCTTTGATTTCGAGCCGCTTATCCAAAAAGCGGTGGATGAGACCGAAGTAAAGCATTTTAAGATCGGTTAATTTGACAGACCTGTGTAAATAAAGTGAAATATCACCCCTAATCGTAAAAAAGTACGTACAGTATTTGATATATGTCACAAACTTTATGCGGTTTCCTTGACATTGAGTCCGAAAAAGTGTATTATAGAATTATATAGACGTCTATATTCGGGGTAAATCTTCACAGACGTCTGCGCCCGCCATAAAGCAGGCAGGGAGATACTTTAAAATGGCAATGTCAAAAAGTGCTAAAAAGGCGTACAAAAAAGCCCTTAAAGCAAAGAAAAAAGCTAAACGAGGCCATTGGCTTCTTATACAAAAAGGCGACAGCATAAAGGAAGTGCTGTCAAAGCTGTTTACGCAGTTTGCGGTGCTGGTTCTCATCGCCTGCGGTCTGATACTGGCAAACGAGTTCAGGCTGTCTTTTTCAGCAAAGCAGTTAAACGATTCCCTTAAAAGTCTCTACCAGTCGGTAATATCCCACACCTCCGACGGTCAGATACTTGCGGGAGCGCAGGAAATGCTGAAAATAAATCCCGATACGGTGGGATATATCTGCATTGAAGGCACCGAGGTGGATTTTCCCGTTGTACAGACAGACAACAACGAGGATTACCTTAAAACTTCATTTAACGGCAGCAGCAACAAGGCAGGAACGGTTTTTCTTGATTACCGAAATGTTCTCACAGCTTCAAAGCGGTCGGACAATCTTGTTCTTTACGGTCACAACCAGAAGGACAGAACAATGTTCGGCAGTCTCAAGGATTACAAGAAAAATCTCAATCACTACATTCAACACCCGACTATTACATTTAACTCAAATTACCGTTCCGATGTTTACAAAATATTCGCATATTTTGTAACTGAGGTCAAGCCCGAGCAGACTTCGGATGGGGTGGTCTTTGATTATCACAATTACCTTGACCTTTCCGACAAGGCTGTATATAACGAGTTTATTGAAAATATCACCGAACGTTCTCAGATAGTTACTTCTGTTGATGTAAAGTACGGAGACGAGTTCCTTACCCTCTCCACCTGCAGCAACGAGTTTGAACCTTCGAGATTTGTGATATTTGCAAGAAAGACACGAAAGGGCGAGGATCCTTCGGTTGACACATCAACAGCGTACCTTAACCCCAACGCAAAGGAACCGGACTGGACAGTAATATTTAAATAACATTATAAAAATATAAATTTTGAGGTAGAACAAATGAACAACAAAGAGCAAAAATCAAGAACAGTCATAATAATCGCTGCTTCTATTATACTGGTTATTTCTCTCGGTTATCTTGCATATTATCTTATTCAGGAGAAGCGTGCGGAAGATCTTAACAAGGATCTTATCAATCGTCACACCGACACGGTAATGATAACCCAGGAGACTACCGTTCCCGAGACAACAACAGTTTCCGAAACGACCACGACTGAAGCTACTACAGTCCTTGAGCCTCTTGTAGAACTGGACTCTATGAAAAGCTTCATTGCCGACAATCCCGACACCGCAGGCTGGATAACAGTAGGCGGAACCTCCATAAATAATGTTGTGGTCCAGTGCGGCGATAATGATTTTTATCTCAACCACGATTTCTACGGCAAAAGTTCTCAGCCGGGGACCGTATTTGCCGATTTCCGCTGTGTGGTAAACGACTATGGCTTCAGACAAAGCGACAACATTATCCTTTACGGTCACAATCAGGCTAATGGCTCAATGTTCGGCACTCTCCAGAAGTACAAGATCACAAAGCAGAATACAAGCAAGTTTGATTTCTATCTCCAGCACCCCACATTCACATTCTCCAATCTTTATGAAGAGTATACATATAAAATCATTGCTCTTTTCGTGTGCGAGGTCAACCCCGATCAGACAAGAGACGGAGTGGTTTTTGATTACCAGAATTATATCCGCTTCGGCTCAAAGGAATATACCTATGAGCAGTTTATGAAGAATGTGACAGAGCGTTCCGAAATAATCACAGGAGTTGACGTGGAAGAGGGAGATCAGTTTATGACACTCTCCACCTGCAGCAACGAGTTTGAACCTTCAAGGTTCATCGTTATCGGCAGAAAGGTCCGTGACGGTGAAAGCCCCGAGGTGGACACATCGCTTGCAAAGCTCAATCCGGACGCCAAGGAGCCGGATTGGAATTTCATATACGGAAACTGAATCCTTATAATTTTATTGAGGTAATGATATATGTCAGAAGAAAAAAAGGCTTCTGAAAACGAAGCTGCCGTATCGGTTTTTTTCGACAGCCTTATCGAGGATTTTATCCCCGATGACATCAAAAGCGATCCAAAGCCCGATATAAATATAGATACCGAAAATCCCCCAAAAGATATCAGGGATTTTTCCAAATTTTTTGAGGACGCAGCCGCATTTGGCAGCGGTTTTCAGAGCACTATCGACAAGCCCCCCGTGGAGATATCTGACGGCTCCGAAGAGAACGTAAGCTTCTCCGAACACAGCACAGCAAAAGCTTCCGAGCATACAGAACAAAAGGAAATAATCACCGAACCCGTTACCGACGAGGATGGAATGATAGTTATTTTCGACGAGGAGGCAGGCATTGACGCTGTATCTGCAAAAATTCCCGAAGAGGGACCTGCTGAGACAGATGACTCCCCTGCCAAAGCTTCCGAGGATAATTTTGAACCTGACAGCAATATTTCCGATGAAAAAGAAGCTGTCGAAGAAAATAGTGTCAAAGAAGCTTCTGAGCCTGATAATAACATCGCCGAATCAGATAACAATACGGGCACCGATAATAATAAACCCGAAAAACGTCCATTTATACAAGGTTTGATCCCCTGGAAGGGAGACAGCGCAGCCGAAATTATCCGAAAGCTTGTATTTATCGCTTCAACAGGCGTGTTTATCGCAGCGGGAATTATGCTTATAAGCACTCTGGTTCAGTCTGAAGAAGCACAGGAAGAAGCTGAAAGCATTGCCGAAATGGTCACCACAACTGTCGCCACTACGATAAATGAAAACGGTGAGGTTGAGACTATCCCTCCAACCACCGAGGAGCGTATCGAGCATAACGAAAGCGTTATGGACAGCTTTATCGAACTTTCCGACAATGTTAAGGGATTTATTGAGATCGACGGCTGCGGTATAAGACTTCCTGTTGTTCAGGGAACGGATAATACATATTATCTGACCCACACCTACAACGACAGGAAAAATAAGGCAGGTTCCATTTTTATGGACTACCGCTGCACCGTAAGTGAGGATTACACATCTCCCAACATCGTTCTCTACGGTCACAACCAGGAGGACGGCACAATGTTCGGAAACCTCAAATTATATAAAAATAACGTTGACTTTTATAAAAATAATCCTATTGTGGTTTTCAATACCGAATACGGAATCGGCGACTATATCATTTTCGGATATTTCGTTACAAATGTTTATGAAAAACAGGATTCCGCAGGTGAGGTTTTCCATTATCACGACTATATCGAAACTCTGAATAATGAGAGTACATTTAACTGGTATATGTCTCAGGTCAATGAGAGAAACCAGATAATTCCGCCTATTGACGTTGTTTACGGGGACAAGCTTCTTGTGCTTTCCACCTGCAGCAACGAGTATTCGGATTCACGATTTGTTGTAATGGCAAGAAAGGTTCGTGAGGGCGAGGATATTTCGGCGATAAACTTCTCATCAGCAAGACTTAATCCAAACGCAAAGCAGATAGACTGGGACGCTATCCTGAGCCGCACCGAATCAGAAACAACATCTGAAACTACCATTTCCGAAACGACTATTGAAACGACCACCGAATCCACTACTGAATCCACTACTGAGTCTTTGGCGGAAACAACAACAGAGACTACAACAGTTCCCAGTACTCTGAAGATCGACCACGAGGAGAGGTCAAGGCTTGGTCTTGCTCCAATTTACGAAAATGGCACCAAGGCTCCCTGCTATACCGATCCCACATCGGAAACTACAACAGAGGATACTGCAGTTCCCGAAAGCTCCGAAACAGCTTCCACCAAACTGTCTCTTGCCCCGGTCATTCAGAACGGCACTACAGCCCCGGTAACAGAGCAAACCACCGCATCTGCAAACTCCGACGGCAACTGAGCCGTCACACGGCACATAAAATTAAATTAAGAGGTTATATCATATGTCAATGAGCGATGAAGCAAGAGGTTCTTCTCCAAGAAGGTCCTCCAAACCCAAGGTTAAAAAAAGCTTTAAGGAATCTTTTTTCCCTCAGAAGGGCGACAGTTCCTCCGAGGTGATAAGCAAGCTTATAGTGCTTTTGTCAATAGTTGTGCTTATTGTCTGTGCTGTAATTCTCGGAAATTATTTTTATGAAATGTACGAGGCAAAACAAAATCACAATACCTTAAAGGTAATATATCAGAAAGCCCAACAGTCGGTGATAACTCAGACTGCTTCTGCAGAAATCGAACAATCACCGGAAAATGCGGGAGAACTTATCCCCGAAGAAAGGCCTCCACTCACAGTCCTTCCTGCCGCACAGGAGCTTCTTGATATCAATGCGGACACGATCGGATATGTCCGTATCCCGAACTGTGTTGACGAACCTGTGGTAAAAGGAAAGGACAACGAATACTACCTCAACCACAATTTCTACGATAACCAGAGACAATGCGGCACCTGCTTTGCCGATTACAGAAACGTTGCAGACGGTTATGAACGTTCGGATAACATTATCCTTTACGCCCACAATCAGAAGGACGGCACAATGTTCGGCAATCTGGACTACTACCGCTGGGATCCTGCGTATTGGCTCAAAAATCCGTTCATCTACTTCAACACAAATTATTCCGAAGATACCTATGTTATCATCTCCTCCTTTGTTATCAATACAAAGCCGGAGCACGACGATAACAGACCTCTTTTCGATTATCAGAATTATATTGATTTCAACGATGAATATACTTATGATAATTTTATGGATGAGATCACCAAGCGAAGCACCATTATTACAGGCGTTGACTGCAATGAAAACGACGCTTATCTCACACTTTCCACCTGCTCCACCGAATGGGACGACTCCCGTCACGTTCTCGTTGCAAGAAAGCTGAGAGACGGTGAGACTGCCGAAAACTTTGATACCACAAAATTCAGCAAAAATCCAAATCCGAAATGGCCCGCCATCTACTATAAATATAACGGTGGTACATATATAGACGAGTGATCGTCACAGGATATCTGCACTTGTTCCTGAAAAAAGAGAGAAACACATACGAGAAAGGATAATACTATGAAACTGAGAGCTGTTCTCAACGGCATTGCGGCATTGTGCGTCATAGGAGCATTTTATACATTTGCATTCTGTATGGTTGACGACGCCAGCGACGCTGAGATATCCAAGGAATATTACTATAACACCGCTACCGAACCTACAGAACAGGAGACTGAGGCTTCCGTTTTGAAAGCCGAAATGTCCCTGAATATCTCCGGCGTTTCGGGGAATGATAGAAACGGAGCATATCTTCCTGACAGTTCGGATAATGAAAGAGTCAGCAGCCATATCAGAAATACACCCAGCTATCAGGCTGCTCCCGAAATCACTTCCGAAAATACTGCACCTGCAGCAACACCTTTATATACAGCCCCCGAAGTAACCACCGCAGTTCCCGTTTCTGCAGAGGAGATCACTTCGACCGAAAGTGCAGGAGCCGATACGGAAACTTCTCAGCCCGAGCCATCTGAACCTGCCGATGATATGAACTATGACGCAGTTCCCGAAGATACCGATCTTGACATAGTTATTTCGGAAAATAATCTTAGTGAGGCTGTTGTTAAAGATAACAGCGCATTTGCAGATGAGGATCTTCCCTCACCCGACCTGCTTTCAGAGCTGGACAAAGAGCAGTCCGAAGCTGAAATAATGCAGAAGCTAAACGAAATGCAGTCTGCGTATAATACTCAGACAACTCCTGTTCCCGAAGCAACAACCGCATTCTGGAGCAGCTACTACCCTGCCGAGACAACCACCATAACATCAAGCGGCACATTTTTTGAAACAGTTCCCTCTTTTTCAGAGCCTGTTTCTTCGGAAATGGAACTTACTACAACAACTCCCGAAGGCACTGAGATCGTTACAGCCAGATTTGACGGCAGCGTTCAGGAAATCAACGCATATGACCTTGTATGTATGATAGTATCAACAGAAATGTCTCCTTCGTTCAGTCAGGAAGCTCTAAAGGCACAGGCTGTTGCCGCTTATTCATATGTAAAGTATCACAATGTGAACGGTCTTGTCCCTTCGGTGCTTGTAAAGCACGAGGTCCCGGATGAAGTCAGACAAGCAGTTGACGCAGTTTTCGGAAAATGCTGCTATTATAACGGAGCAGTTGCTCAGACCGTTTACACAGCCTCCTCCGCAGGCACCACAGCCTCTGCGGAAAATGTATGGGGCGGCGATCACGTTCCCTATCTTACCAGCGTAGCAACACCTTTTGACGCTTCTTCCGACCCAAACTACGGAGTAATTACCACATTCTCCGAAAGCTATATAAAGAGCGCTTTTGAAAGCTACCTTGGCATTACCCTTTCCGACGATCCTGCAAACTGGCTCACAGTTACGGGAAGAATTGACGGAAACTATGTAAGCAGCGTAAACGTTGACGGACAAGTCACCGTTTCTGGCAGAAAGATTCGTGAAAATATCCTTAAATTCGGCATAAAAAGCTGGTGCTTCGATGTAAGCTACGCAGACGGAGAATTTACCTTTGTTACATACGGTTACGGCCACGGCGTAGGAATGAGCCAGAACGGCGCAAATATCCTTGCAAAACAGGGATACACCTATGATCAGATACTTCAGTATTATTTCCCCGGAATTACGATAAGCTGAGTGAGATAGAAGGAATAAACTATGACCGCTTATGACATTATAATGAAAAAACGCCGAGGCAGCGAGTTATCTCAAGAGGAGATAGAATGGATAACAACCGGCTTTGTCAGCGGAGATATCCCCGATTATCAGATGTCGGCGCTGCTTATGGCAATATGCTTCAACGGAATGACTCCTGAGGAGACCTCTGCGCTTACAACAGCAATGATAAACTCAGGCGATACCTATTCGCCCTCCAAAGAACTGGGGAAAATATGCATAGACAAGCACAGCACAGGCGGCATAGGAGATAAAACGACACTAATTGTCGCCCCGATCTGTGCAGCCTGCGGAGTTTATGTTCCTAAAATGTCGGGAAGAGGCTTGGGTCATACAGGCGGAACAATAGACAAGCTGGAAGCTATACCGGGGCTGAGAACATCTCTCACCCACAGCGAATTTATTTCCGTGACCCGTGAAGCTGGATTTGCAATCTCCGGACAGACAGGTTCACTTGTTCCTGCCGATAAAAAAATATACGCCCTCAGAAACGCTACCGCAACAGTTGACAGTATTCCCCTTATCTGTTCAAGCATTATGAGCAAAAAGCTGGCAACAGGCGCTGACGGAATAGTTCTCGACGTTAAAGTCGGTGACGGAGCGTTTATGAAAAATTATGATGACGCAGAAAAGCTTGCGGAAGCTATGATAAGAGTCGGCAAGCTTGCAGGCAAAAAATGCACAGCAGTTCTGACCAATATGGAAAAGCCGCTTGGAATGGCAGTAGGCAATGCAGTTGAGGTCGTTGAAGCGATAGAAGCACTCAAGGGCAGCTGCCCCGAGGATCTTTATGAAATATCCTTGACCCTTGCCTCGGAAATGCTTGCCATTGCAGGACTTGGCTCCCCCGAAAAATGCAGAGCGCTTGCAATTGATACCCTTTCTTCGGGCAAAGCGCTGAAGGCTCTTGAAAAGATGGTAAAGCTTCAGGGCGGAGATGCAAAAGCATTTTACGACTACTCTCTCCTTGGCGTTCCAACCCATACAAGAGAAGTCGTATCTGAGAGAGACGGATATATTTCCGGCATATCCTGTGAAAAAACAGGACTTGTTTCCTTGGGTCTCGGAGCAGGACGAAAGGTCAAAGGCGGAAATATAGACCCCACAGCAGGAATTATATTTAACAAGACTGTCGGTGACTTTGTTAAAAAGGGAGAGCTCCTTGGAAAGCTTGTCACCTCGTCAAACTGCGATATCGACGCTGCCGAAAAAGATTTCAAGGACTTATTCCATTTCAGCGATACAGCCCGCGAAAAAGCTCAATCTGTAATAAAAATAATCAGAAGCTAAAAATGCGCTCCGAATTCGGAGCGTTTTTAGCATATCAAAAGAAAGGCATATTATGACATATCAGAACACCTTTGCACCACCCGACGCAGAAGAAAACAAGTTACTGCGGAAGCATTATTTCCGCCTTGCGTGGATAATGATAGTTCTTGTGCTTATATTCAGCGGACTTAACACCCTGATAATGACCATATCCTCAGGGATAATGGGCGGCGGATTCACCGAAGAATGTATTAAAGCAGGCAAACAGATACTTCGCTCCACCCCTGTAATGTCCGCCATTTATTCCTATGGCTTTCCCATTGCCGCAGATATAGCAGCTCTGGGAATAGGTCTGCTCATAACCAAAGCAGATCTGAAAAGTAAGCTGAAAACCCCGGGACTAAACGGAAAGGGCTTTTTAAACGCCACATCAATGACATTCAGCGTGGCAACTATTGCCTCATTTGTTAATGTTTTTCTAATTTTTGCCATAATGGCTGCAATGGGAAAGCTGTCCGATTTCAGCATTGAAAAGACATCATCGGCAAGCATTGCACCGAAAGGAAATCCACTTTGGCTCGACGTTCTTATCTATATCTACATTTGCCTTTTGGGACCAATTCTTGAGGAGCTTATATTCCGAGGAGTGCTTCTTGAGGGTCTGCGAAAGTACGGAAATCTTTTCGGCATAATAATGTCCGCTGTTCTGTTCGGGCTTATGCATCAGAACATTGCCCAGTGCCTTCCTGCAATGGCGATCGGTCTTGTCTGGGGATATATTGCCGTTAAAAGCGGCTCACTTATCCCCTCCATTTTCCTTCACATTCTCAACAATACTATGTCAGCAGTGCTGCTCGTAGTAATGCAGTCTGTAAATTTAAGCAATCTGAGCAATATATCTGCTCTGCTGAACGCATCACTTTCTCTTATAATAATCTCCGGAATTATTTCTCTTTTCCGCCTTGTCTGCGTTATCGGTTCAATAGTCATAATTGTCAGATACGCTTCCTCCGCCCACGGAAAACTCGTTGAGACAAACGGATATACAAACGCACGCACTTGGAAATATCTTTTCACGTCGCTTCCCTGGATTGCAGTCATCGGTTATCTGCTGGTAACCACCGTAACATCAATATCACAGCTTGCATAAAATAATAAGGGGCATATTTCCGTCTTACCCCCAAGGTACCGGCGGAGATATGTCCTGATTTTTTTGCGAAAATTTCTCGCTCTATGATTATTTTTCTTTCAGGCGGTAAAAATATAATCAGACAGAAAAAATCTCCTACAAAATAAGGAAAGGATGATACTAAAATGTCTGTAAAAAGAGGAGAAATATATTATGCGGATCTCAGCCCCGTAGTCGGCTCGGAGCAGGGAGGAATAAGACCCGTTCTGATAGTACAGAACGACGTGGGAAACCGTCACAGCCCCACAGTAATAGCCGCCGCAATTACAAGCCAGCGTGAAAAGGCAAAGCTCCCGACACATATTGAGCTGAACGCAGACAAATGCGGACTTTCAAAGGACAGCGTTGTTCTTCTGGAGCAGATCCGTACAATAGACAAAAAAAGGCTCAAGGAACGAATGGGAGAGCTTGACCCTCCTTCAATGAATCAGGTCAACAACGCTCTATCCATCAGTTTCGGTCTTGGCACAGGCGGAGCTACATAAGGTTCCGCATAAAATCAGCCGCATTTTTCAAAGAAAAATGCGGCTGAAAACTTTTATACTCTGACAATAGAAGGCTTTAAGATACGGTCGTTTCTTAGATTTTTATATCCGTGAAGTACGACTTCCTTGATGGGTCCCTCAGTAGCATTGCCCTTCTTCTTGTTGTCGAAGAACGCTGCCTTTCTTTCCTCTCTTGTCATTATCTTAGTGTGCTGCTCCTCGTCAAAGGCATCGCCGGGCTTGGTATCAAGAAGCTCGTAAAGAGGAGTGGGATAGCTGCTGTTGTGGAAATCCAGGAAGTAAACGAAGATCTGATTGAGCGTATCCACATCGGTAAAATCCTCGTTGTTGATCTTCTGCTGTACAAATTCCCAAAGAGCCTGGATATGACCCCACTGAGCGCCGCTAGAAAGGAAGCTTCTTACAGTAAGATCCTCGTTAAATACATCTGCAAGTCCCTTCTTGGTAGAGGGAGTAAGATTTTGATACTTCTCAAATACCTTTGTAAGGTCACCGAATGTAAGATTATAAGCTTGGATATCCTTCTGAAGCTGTGCAATTTCATTAGCCTTTGCGGATATTTCAGCATTTCTCTCACTCACCTGAGCAGTAAGATCCTCAGCGTGAGACTTGAGGGATTCGGCATATTTTCCGATCTCCTCGATCTGGGAATTCTTAGTATTGATGGCGTCTGCATACTGCTCGATCTTGGCGTTAAGCTCGCCTTCCTTACCTGAAATTTCCTCAATGCGTGCATTAAGAGCATTGATAGTGCTGTCTCTCTCTGCAAGAATACTTCTTGCGTTCTCGACTTCCTCGGCATATGCGTTGGCAGTCTCGGCATATTCGTTGATCTTCTGCCTGAGAACAAGCATACCCTGGAGCTGAGTATTTATCTGAGAAATGGTGCTGTCCTTGCGCTCGATATCTTCCTGAGCTTCAGCAAGTTTTTTCTCGGTCTCTGCAGTCTTTGAAGCAGCAGAATCAGCAGCAGCCTTATATGTATCAACTTCTGCGGAAAGCTTTTCGTATCTTCCCTTGATCTCTGTAAGCTCTGTCTCAAGAGCAGCCTTTTCGGAAGCAATGCCTGCGGAACGGGACTCAGCGCTGTCTTTCAGATCTGCAATAAGCTTATCTTTCTGTTCAGCGTCAGCCTTGAGCTTGTCTATCTCGGAAACATATCCAACGATCTTAACGTCCATATCCGCAATAGTTTTCTGCAGCTCTGCAACCTTTGAGGCAGAAGCGGCAGCCATAGAATCAGCCTGAGAGGAAGCCTCAGAAAGCTTTGCCTCCAACTCGGATTTTTCCTTTTTGAGCATTTCTATCTGTGCAGATGTATCTGCAGCAGCACTTACAGACTGAGCGTTCTTAGCCTTCTCTGTCTCAAGTTCTGCGGTGAGTGCAGTAACCTTCTCGGTAAGACGTGCGATCTCGGAATTCTTTTCAGAGCCTGTGGACTCAAGCTGCTTCTTCATATCGTCTCCTGCATCTGTCAGGGACTGTACCTGAGCCTTGAGCGCAGACTCGGAAGCAGTAAGCTCGGAAACCTTTGCGTCCTTTGCCGAAACGGCAGATTTAAGCTCGTCAATCTCGGAAGTAAGGCGTGCGATACGGTCTGCAGAAATTTTCTCAGCGTCGCTCTCGCCCGTTTTAAGCTTTTCGATAGTCTCATTAAGTTCAGCTATCTTCTTGTCCTTGCCTTCCGACTCAAGCTTGACAGCGGCAGATGTGCCCGACAAATCGTTATAATCCGAAAGAAGATCTTTGTATTTTTCCTCTGCCGATTTAGCAGACTCCTCAAGCTTGGCTTCAAGCTCTTTGATTTTTTCCTCATAAGCTTTAAGCTGTTCGGAAACGTTATCATCACTCAGGAGCTTCAATAGCTCTGATTTGATTTCATTATCCTTGAGACTTTCAATCAGCAGACTGCGAAACTCAACAACATCCATCAATACACAACCACCGTTTCTAAATATATTTTCTGTGTTCGATTACACAAATTTCTTTATAGATATTATAACACAAAAAAATAAACTTGTCAAATTATTCTTTGTAGAATTTGTGCAGTATTTTTTGTTATATAATACATAATGTGAACAAAAAACGCAGATACGGTAAATTATAAAGGCTTTTACATAAAAAAAACGGTCTGTATCATCAAATAAATCAACGATACAGACCTGAATAAACTATATCTTAATTATTACTCCATCGGACGTCCTGCAATGATAAAACTGTCAAAAAGCTCGTTATAGCGAATATTCCCACTTTCGGGAATAACAACAAATCCCGCTCTCATGGAAACCTCAAATTCCTTGTCACCGCATTTAATGGTTCCGCCGTTAAGATCAAGCACCCGTTGTGCAGTTTTCTCCGCATCTGACCTATCCGCAAAATCGGTAATAAGAACGAACTCGTCGCCGCCTACCCTGACAAGCAGCATATCCTCGCCTGCCGCCTTGTCAATACGCCGCAGACATTCGGCTATGGCAGCGTCACCCGCAGTACTGCCGAATGTGTCATTTATGTACATCAGGTGGCACATATCAAAGCAAACCGCATATTTTCCTCTTCGCTCTTTAATAAAATCATAAAGGTGTGAAACATCAAATCTGATCTTACTGCTCATAATTTCATTCCCCTTCCCGTCAAACAGACGATCGTTCCTGCCCAGCTTTGGATATATCTCGGAAAATCCGCTGGTTTTGCGAAAGCTTGCGGGAGTTACGCCCCAGAGCCTTGTGAATGCACGTGTAAATACCTCGTGGGAGTTGTAGCCGTATTTCACCGCAATATCAAGCACCGTGCTGTCAGTCTCGATAAGCTCTCTCGCCGCCATAGTAATGCGCCTGCGTGAAATATAATCGCTTATGCCGATGTGAAACACACAGCGGAACATTTTCTGCATATTTGAAAGGCTGTAGCAGCATTTTGCCGCACACTCCTCGGGGGTAACTCCCCTGCCAAGATTTTCTTCGATATAATCAAGTGCTTCGGACAGAATTTCAAATTTTTCCATATTTATCACCGGTAATAAATTTAATGAAAGAAGCACGTCTGCCCCTCTGATAATATAATAACATAAAGGGAAAATGATTTCTTGATGTTTTGAGTAAAAAAGGGCTGTATCATTTCTGCCGTGTAAATGATACAGCCCGAAAAATTATTCAGCCTTAGGAGGAAGTGCCGTCACAAGCATCTTTTCACCATCGCTGTCCACTCTGATGACCGTATCGGGCTCCAGGTCCTCAGCGATCATAGTGCGGGCAATAAGTGTCTCAAGCTTGCTTTGGATATATCTCTTGAGAGGTCTTGCACCGTAAACCGGATCATAGCCCTCCTTGACAATAAGCTCCTTTGCGCTGTCGGTGACCTCAAGCTCAAGCTGCTTGTCTGCAAGACGCTGTCTGAGCTTTTCCAGCATAAGGTCGATGATAGGATATATCTCCTTCTTGGAAAGAGGCTTGTAGAACACGATCTCGTCCAGACGATTGAGGAACTCGGGACGGAAATGAGTCTTCAGCAGCTTGTCGACCTGCGCCCTTGCCTCGGGAGTTATCTCGTTGTTTTCGTCAATTCCGTCAAGGATATAATCCGAACCAAGGTTAGATGTCAGGATAATAATAGTGTTCTTGAAATCCACCGTCCTGCCCTGAGAGTCGGTTATACGACCATCATCAAGCACCTGCAGCAGAATGTTAAACACAT
Organism: Huintestinicola sp.; assembly: GCF_050874005.1. Taxonomy (GTDB): domain Bacteria; phylum Bacillota; class Clostridia; order Oscillospirales; family Ruminococcaceae; genus Huintestinicola. The sequence goes on along the minus strand of NZ_JBNMJV010000007.1, from coordinate 4,201 downwards.
CGGGGTGAGCCTTTTCCACCTCATCGAAAAGCACAACAGCATAAGGCTTGCGGCGCACAGCTTCGGTAAGCTGACCGCCCTCCTCGTAGCCCACATAACCCGGAGGCGCTCCGATAAGACGGCTCACAGAGTGCTTCTCCATATACTCAGTCATATCAATACGGACAATATTCTTCTCATCATCGAAAAGCGCCTGAGCAAGTGCCTTTGCAAGCTCAGTCTTACCAACACCCGTAGGACCCATAAACATAAAGGAGCCTAAAGGACGATTGGGATCCTGAATACCTGCTCTTGAACGAAGAATAGCCTCGCTGACCTTTTCCACAGCCTCGTCCTGACCGATAACTCTCTTGTGGAGAATATCTTCAAGACGAAGAAGCTTTTCTCTCTCGCCCTCCATAAGCTTTGAAACGGGAATACCCGTCCATCTGCCCACGATCTTGGCGATCTCCTCGTCCGTTACCTTGTCACGGAGCAGAGTGTTTTTCTCGTAATCGTCAGCTGCATCTTCCGCTTCTTCCAACTCTTTTTTCAGCGCAGGCAGCTTGCCGTATTTCAGCTCTGCGGCCTTATTAAGGTCATAGCTGCGTTCAGCCTCGGCAATGTCGGCATTTGTCTTGTCAATGTCCTCACGAAGTTTCTGCAGTCGGGAAATGGAGTTTTTCTCGTTTTCCCATCTTGTTTTCATAGAGTTGAACTCGTCACGCAGCTCGGAAAGCTCCTTCTGGACTTCAACAAGCTGTTCTTTGGAAAGCTTGTCCTCCTCTTTTTTAAGAGCAGTCTCAGCAATCTCCTTCTGCATTATCTTTCTGGCAATATCATCAAGCTCTGTGGGCATTGAATTCATTTCCGTCCTTATAAGAGCGCAGGCCTCGTCCACAAGGTCGATTGCCTTATCGGGAAGGAATCTGTCGGAAATGTATCTGTTTGAAAGTACAGCCGCAGTAATAAGTGCGCTGTCCTGAATTTTAACTCCGTGGAATACCTCATATCTGTCTTTCAGACCTCTCAGAATGGAGATAGTGTCCTCAACAGTAGGCTCGTCCACCTGAACGGGCTGGAAACGTCTTGCAAGAGCAGGATCCTTTTCAATATACTGCCTGTACTCGTTGAGAGTGGTGGCACCGATACAATGGAGCTCACCTCTTGCCAGCATAGGCTTTAAAAGGTTGCCTGCGTCCATTGCACCGTCAGTCTTGCCTGCGCCCACAATGGTGTGAAGCTCATCAATGAACAGAATGATCTTTCCGTCTGATTTTTTCACCTCGTTAAGAACAGCCTTTAAACGCTCCTCAAACTCACCTCTGAACTTTGCACCCGAAATAAGGGAGCCCATATCAAGGGAGAATATCTTTCTGTCCTTCAGATTATCGGGAACATCTCCCCTTACGATACGCTGAGCAAGACCTTCGGCAATAGCAGTTTTACCAACACCCGGCTCACCTATGAGAACAGGATTGTTCTTGCTCTTTCGTGAAAGTATACGAATAGTGTTACGTATCTCGCTGTCTCTGCCGATAACAGGGTCAAGCTTGTTCTGTTTAGCGAGCTCCACAAGGTCCTGACCGTACTTTTTCAGTACATCATATGTGTCCTCGGGAGTATCGTTTGTAACACGCTGATTGCCTCTTACCTCCTGCAGCGCTTTCAGGAAACCGTCCTTGTCAAGAGCAAAATCGGTGAAAAGCTGCTTGATATCCTTGTCCGCATTGTCAAAATAGGACAGCATAATATGTTCAACAGAAACATACTCGTCGCCCATATTCTTGGCAATTGCCTCCGAAGCATTAAGGAGCCTGTCAAGGGACTGGGAGATATAAACGGTGTTCATATCCCTGCCGCTGCCCGATACCTTGGGTATCTTGCCGATAATGCGCTCAACGCTGCCTGCAACAACATTAGGGTCTTTGCCAAGCTTTTTAACGAGCTGAGGGATAAGACCGTTTTCCTGCACAAGCAGGGCATAGAGCAGATGAGGCTGGTCAACATTGGTGTTGCCGTAATTCAAAGCGGTGTCCTGAGCCGCCTGAATTGCTTCAATAGTTTTTTTGGTAAGCTTCTGCATATTCATAATATCATCTTCCTTTCAGATGTAATTTTATTATATATAACGGAAATGTCGGAATTTGCTAAAAAAATTAAGGTGAAAAGCCTTGACATTCAGGCTCGGATGTGGTATATTATTTTTTGCAGCATTCGTATGGAAAGGACGTGTTTAAATGCCTGCGGATAAGAGCAGTTTCAAAACTATCGCCGAAAACCGAAAGGCAAGGCACGATTATTTCATACTTGAAAGCTACGAAGCCGGTATCGAGCTTGTGGGAACCGAGGTCAAGGCTATCCGTCAGGGAGGCGTTAATCTCAAGGATTCCTGGTGCACCGTTGAGGACGGAGAGCTATGGGTAAAAGGAATGCACATTTCTCCTTATGACCACGGCAATATCTTCAACCGTGACCCAATGCGTGTAAGGCGTCTCCTGCTTCACAAGAAGGAGATAAACAAGCTTTTCGGGCAGGTCAAGCAGGAAGGTCTGACTTTGATACCCATTTCCCTTTATTTCAAAGGCTCAAGGGTCAAGGTGCAGGTGGGTCTCTGCAAGGGCAAGAAGCTTCACGACAAGCGTGACGCAATGGCTGCCGAAGCCGCAAAGCGTGATATCGACAGAGCCATCAAGGAAAAGAACAGATAATCAGCTTCAATTCACGGGGATGTAAAGGTTTCGACGGGGACTTTGAAGCAGGATAAGCGAGCAGAGGATTGTGCTGATCTCTTTAACCCGCACACGTTTTAAAATTAGACGACAACGATAATTTTGAATTAGCAGCTGCTTAATTGCTGCTCGTCTGTCTGAGAAGTACCGTGGTCTCGGAACAGGCGCCGATTAACGGTGAACGTCATACAGAAGTGCCTGCGTCTGTATGATGTATTGCAGGCTACCGAGCATAAGTGCGTGTCTGTTTGCGCTTATGCGAGGGAATGTGAATAACAGACTACGCTCGTAGAAAGTCTTGTGGATCGGTTTTCGGACACGGGTTCGATTCCCGTCATCTCCACCAATCGGTAACACGTAAACGTAAAGTTTGCGTAAAGGCCTTAGATAAGGGATTTCTCTTGTCTGAGGCTTTTTCCTTTTTTCCTGTTACGTGTATTTTTACGAGCAGCACTCCCCCATTTCAGGGTCATCATCCTCCACACTTCCTTGCTATGACACGTAATGAAAATTCTTACGTGTCACATCGAGGAATCGTTCAAAGCCAAATATGTCCAAAATGTAAATACGTGTCATATTCTGAGAAAATGGCTTAGACACGTGGTTGACAATTGGACTCCTATATAATACACGTACTTTTAGCTGTACGTGTTTCATCTAGGATTCCCTTTACAACAACTATAATATCCTTGTAATGTGATAGAATGATGATAGAACAGTGAGCGTTGAGAGAAATTTAGCACTCTATACATAAGAGTGCTAAATCAATATTCCTTACCAAAGGCTTGAGTACACTTCACTGCATCACTCTAATAGTATACCACAAAAAAGTCAGGATGTAAACAAAATTTACGTTAGAAATAGATTAAAAGTAGATTCTATTCTATTCCAAAAATCGATTTGATAACACAAATTAATTGTTGTTTTGTTTTTTCTCCATCTTCTTCAAAGACAAACGGCATTCTAATAAAGTGAATATTGATGTTTCCATTTGGACTCTCACATACTGCATAAGGGAAATTTGGCTCTGCCTCTTCATATCTAAACATAGGATATAATAGATAAACATCCTTTGCTCCTCTCTTCCATGCATAAGAAACCATCTGATACAAATCTGCTTGTTTCACTTCATCATTTATACTCACTGCATACTTCGCATTTCCTTCAAATCGAGAAATCTCTTTGTACTTTGTATCAAGAATTAATAATTTGCCACCGTACTCTACTAAAATATCATGTATCATTGTAAAGGACGGATTGGTTTTCTCTTTACCAAATACTATCTTATCGACAAGGTGCATTTTTCTTTCCTGCAATTTAACAGTTCCACCATAATCTGCAAGAATTTCGCCTGATTCCGCAAAACTGAACCCGCAACCTCTTCCCAAAAACCTGAAAATATGGTATAATAGAAGCATAAAGAAAGCTGAAAAACAGCACCCGAAAGGTGAAGAGGAAAATGCGGAAAATAGAGATCATAACAAGTAATG
>NZ_JBNMJV010000006.1:0-102121 GCF_050874005.1 Huintestinicola sp. | reverse complement strand
ATCAACCTGTTAAGGGATAACTGCGCCCTTTTGAGGAAAAAGGGCAATAATAGAGGGGATTTTGTGGTCAAATAGAGGCTGTTTCGGCTTTTGACACGGAAAATTTTCCTCATATAATTCCGCTTGTTTAAATACCAGGGCTTTTAGAGGTTACCATAAATGACTATATGCCCTCCGAATATGATTATCCCGAGTTTTCCTCGTTCAATATAAACGGCTTGTTTGAGCCATAAATACATCTGAAAGGACAAAATCAAAATGCCTATCAATATACCCGATAATCTCCCTGCCGCCGAAACTCTCAAAGAGGAAAAAATATTCTGTATGACAGGCACCACCGCCGCTCATCAGGATATCAGACCTCTGAGAATTGCCATACTTAACCTTATGCCCAAAAAGATAGAAACGGAAACTCAGATACTGAGACTGCTCAGTAATACACCCATTCAGGTGGACATTGAGTTTCTGCAGACCGCTTCTCACGTTTCAAAGAACACTCCCGTTTCTCACCTGAACAAATTTTACACCACCTTTGATATGGTGAAGGATCAGAAATTTGACGGTCTTATTATTACGGGTGCGCCTGTGGAGCAGATGGAATATGAGGAAGTGGATTACTGGGACGAGCTTTGCAGGATAATGGACTGGTCGCTGACAAATGTTTTTTCCACATTCCACATCTGCTGGGGTGCTCAGGCGGGGCTTTATCATCATTACGGCATTCCAAAATATCAGCTCAAAGAGAAGATGTTCGGTATTTTTCCCCACAAGATCGAGCTGCCTTTTCACCCTCTTATCCGAGGCTTTGACGAGACATTTTTCGTTCCCCATTCCCGTCATACGGAGGTAAGGCGTGAGGATATCGAGAAGGTCAAGGGACTTGAGATACTCACGTCCTCCCCCATTTCGGGCATTCACATCGTGGGAGACAAGTCTCAGCGGCAGTTCTTTGTAACGGGACATTCCGAATATGACCGCTTCACTATCCGTGATGAGTATATGCGTGACGTGGAAAAGGGGCTGAAAATAAATATGCCCTACAACTATTTTCCGTACAATGATATCGGTCAGCCGCCTCATTTCAACTGGCGCTGCCACGCAAATATGATGTTCTCAAACTGGATAAATTACTGCGTTTATCAGGAAACTCCCTATGACCTTGACAAGCTTACGCCTGTGGTCATAGAAAAATAAGGAGGTCGCTTATGCCGCCCTTTGACAGCAGGATAATTTCCGATTATGTGGTGGTCGATCTTGAGACCACAGGGCTTAGCCCCGAAAATGACAGGATAATTGAAATTGCGGCGGTGAGAGTTGTAAATGACGCTGTTGCCGACACCTTCAGCACTCTTGTTGACCCTCATCGGCACATTGACAGGTACATTACCGAAATTACGGGGATAGATGACAGTATGGTCAGGGGCGCTCCCGATATCGGGGAGGCAATGCCTCATTTTCTTGAATTTTTGGGAGATATGCCCATACTCGGGCACAATGTTATCCGCTTCGACCTGCGTTTTTTGCAGGCGGTGTCCGATTTAGAGGTGTTCTGCGTTGACACTCTCGATATTGCAAATCATATGCACACAGGCAGCTATGGAAACAGTCTCACCGCTCTCTGCGCCCGTTTCGGCGTTATTAACGACAACGCCCACCGTGCGCTGTCCGACTGTCTTGCAACTCATAGGGTGTATCAGAAAATGAAGGAGCATTACCGAAACAACGGTGCGTATTTTACAATGGCGGTCTCCTGTAACAGAAAGGCTTATCAGGAAAATATACGTGCAAAATGCAGATACGGCACTGTCCTCACCGCAGAAAAGGACGCAAAAGGCTCCCTTCTGCTTTCCGCCTGCGGCTGTCCTGTGGGAACGGTCTCGGGAAGCAGGCAGGAGGAATTTGAGGAGAATATTCATCTTGTACGGGAGATAACCGTTTCTAAGCTTACCGAAAATGCCAAAGGAAAGCTGCTTTTAGGTGCGGAAGTAAGGCTGGGCGGAAGATGAAAGAAAAGGTTTTTGAGTTTCTTATGACTATACCAAAGGGCAAGGTCGTGACATACGGGCAGATAGCCGAATTTCTTGGAAATAAAAAAGCGGCACGTGCTGTTGGAAATATCCTTCACAGTAATCCCGATGAAAACAAATACCCCTGCTACAAGGTGGTTGACGGCAATGGGAATTTATCAAGAAATTTTGCGTTCGGCGGTATAGAAAAACAGAAGGAAAAATTAGAGGCTGAGGGCATTGAGGTCAATAATTACAAGGTGGATCTCAATAAATACAAGTGGCGTATAATAAAATAAACCTGAGAGGGAATCGATCCTCTCAGGTTAAATTTTTACTGTGAAATAAGCTTCAGAAGCGTTCTGATAAGCTCGGTTATCTGCGGCTTGGAGAACTGTGCGTCTGCGCCGACGGATTTGCACTTTCTTATCATCTGCTCGTCGATAAGGGACGAGAAAAGGATAACGGGGATAGATTTAAGCACAGGATCGTCCTTGATAAGCTTTGTGAGCCTGTGACCGTCCATCTTGGGCATTTCGATATCGCTTATAACGCAGGCGATATTGTCGGTGATGTCCTCGGCGGTGCAGCGGTTTTTGAACGTGTTTACGTAATCCCAGGCGTCCTCGCCGTTCTGGAATGAAACAACATTCTTGAAGCCTGTGTCTGCAAGGGTGCTGGTTATCATCTTGTTGAGGAATGGCGAGTCGTCCGCAACCACAATTCGCTTGTTTCCTGCGTCGATGCTTGCCTTGTCAACGCTGCTGAGACCTGTGGTGTCGATACCATTGCTGCGGTTGAGGTCTGAAACGATCTTCTCAAAATCCAGTATCATAAGTATCTTGCCGTTTATCTTGGCAACGCCTGTGGATATGCCCATTCCGTCCTGTCCCCCCGAAACTGCGGGAGGCTCGACAATATCCGACCAGGAAATGGTCTGGAAGCCCTTTACCGCCGTAACGTGGAATGCCACCACCATCTGGTTGAACTGGCAGACGATAAAGGTTTTCCTGGAATTTGTCTGGGGAACGTGGAGCACCTTGTGCAGGTCGATAACGGAAATAAGCTTGTCTCTTGGGATAAACACGCCCTCAACAACATCGGGGCCGTTGGGAACGGGTGTTATCTCCTGATCGGTCATTATCTCGCTCACCTTGGCGATGTTAATGCCGTAGCTGTTGTTTCCCACAGTATATTCAAGGAGCTGAAGCTCGTTGGTACCGCTTTCAAGAAGAATTTTTGTGTCCATATATGTAACCGCCTTTCGGAGATATTCCTTTTATTTATTTTATCACAAAACTCCAAAGCATTTGTTAATTTTTTGAAAACTTTGTTTAAAATGCATAAAACATATTATTTATCGGTGGTCTCCGCTATAACAATTGCCTGCTGCTCCAGCTCGTAAAACCTGGTCTCAAAATCCTCCATTTTGAATGACACGATGCCGTAAAGAGGATCGTTCAGATACACGTATTTCTTCTTCAGGTCATAGCCTGTGAGCAGTACGCAGTGCTCATTGCCCGTCCAGGTAACGGTCTCCCCTGTTTCGCTGTCGGTCCAGGAAGGTCCCTCAAAGGTCGGCTGCATTTTATTTGACACCCACACGATAACGGGATATCCCATATCCGTATAAGCATAAAGTGCCTGAGGCGTGCAGCCCGTCACGTTTTTTACATCAAAGCTCCTTGAAGAAACGGTACAAAAAAATTTTTCGGCACACTTTACAATAACACCTGCATAACAGCCGTATGCATTGACCTCACGGGGATCGCCCACGAAAACCTTGCGGTAATCTGCGGCACGGTACTCTCCTTTTTCAAGAAAAACATCCGCAAGAACGGTCTTTGATATTTTTATCCCGTAATGGTTGATCGCCATTGCAAGACTTGTGACCTCGCAGCCTGTGGGCAGCTCGGGCAGCTGCTTTATAAGGGGTACACGCAGGGCTGCGCTTCCCGAAAGCTTCTTTACGGGGACTGCCACGTCAATGCTTCTTGAAGCAAGAGACGGCTCACCCACGCATCTGACGTCCACACGATACTCTCCCGAGTTAAGCCCGGTTATCTCCGTTTCCTCTCCCGAAGCAGGCTTCCAGGTCCTGCCGCCGTCAAGGGAAATAAGGTAGCTTTTGCTCTCCTCGAAATTTTTTATTCTCACCGAGATCCTGCCGCTGCCCAGGGTCTCCTCGGCATATCCCGAAACTGCAATAAATATCTCGTTTCCCGGGGATATAGGACTTTTGCCGATGACCGCAGGCTTTACCTCGGAAAGCTCCCCATTCCCGTACATTACCCGAAGCTGATATGTACCGTCCGGGAGACTTGGAAATGTAAAGGGCATTTTTACATTAAAATAGCTTTGTCCTCCGTCCGTACTGAGACGGTAATCGGACTTTCCTCCGTCGGTTACGAAAACCGTGAGAGAGCTGCCCCTGACGGTATATCCGAAGTGGGACTCCTCGGCGGCGGAAGCGTCTGTCCCGAACACACCGCAGCCGATGACAAAGAAAACGGCGGTGAATAATATTTTTCTTAACATCTGAAACCTCATTTAACGGGTATCTTCTCCCATTCTCCTATCCTGCGCTCAATATCGCCCGAATAATCCGCAATGCGGAAAACAGCGGTGCAGGAGTCACCCTCGGAATATACCATACAGGATATTTTCGGATCCTCCGTACTCACATAGCTGTCCCCGTAAACATAATCGGGGATAACATCGGGGTCGGGATATACGGTCATTCGGATATCATATTCGGGATCGCCGCAGGGAAAGGAAATAAGCTTTTCTATAAGCTCCTCGTCCTCCGCTGTTTCAGTCGGAAGGGAGAATGCAGCATAAAAGCTGCTCCCGTCAAAATTTTTATGGAGCCTTGCATATTTAAGCTCCGCCTGCAGATCTGTATCAAACTGCGGTATTTCGGACATTACAGCAGCCCTTTCCTCGGCGGAAAAATCATCGGAGTACAAAGCGCAGGAAAAGTATATATGACCTTTGATAAGCTGCCAGCCGATATAAAGCACGGCAAAAATAAGCAGGGAAAGAAAGGTGTAAAGCTTGTTTTTCGGGTCGGGTGCAGGACGTGGCACACCGTCTTCGTTAAGCTCGGGGACTTCCTCTTCGGGCGGCATATCGTCCTTTTTTATTTCATCACTCATCGGCAATTTCTCCTAAACACATAGTAACTTACATTATATCACATTTATCTTCATTTTGCAACCGTACAAAACGGTGATATGCCGTTTCAATTGTAAACAAATTATTTTTTTGCCAAAACCTCTTGCCTTTTTTTTACGGGTGTGATATAATATTATAGTCACATAAGATCCGGAGACGTATCGAAGTGGTCATAACGGGGCTGACTCGAAATCAGTTAGGGAGTGATCCCCCGCGAGTTCGAATCTCGCCGTCTCCGCCAAAAAAGCGTTCTGCAAGCCGCAGAACGCTTTTTATTTTTACTTTTTCGTTTTATAAACGTCCTTTGTGCGCTTGTCCGCAAACCGCCAGAGGGCATTTCTGTCCTTTTCCTCGGCATAATCTATGCCCACACGCCTGCGCCGCTCGATCTCGGGGCGGAAACCATCGTCTGCAATGCATATTTCGGGGTTCCCGATGACAGAGCTGCCGTTTAAGGCTTTGTCTATCTTCAGATATTTTGTTAGCCTTGCAGGGCCCTCGTAATTCTCGCAGGCACGGATAAGAACGCCCTGAGGCTGCTCAAGTTCTCCCGAAATGATGTTAAACAGCCAATGCATACCGTAGCAAAGATACACATATATAGTTCCCGCTTCACGGTAGAGAAGCTCCGTCCGGGGAGTGCGCCCCTTTGAAGCGTGACAGGCGGTGTCCTCTTCGCCACGATAAGCTTCTGTCTCGGTTATCCGCAGGACAAGCTCCTCGTCACCGATTTTTCGGACGATAAGCTTACCCACCAGGTCGGGAGCAAGCTCAAGACAGTCCTTCCCGAAAAAATCCGCTCCCAGAGTGGTAAACTTACTTTTCATCATTGTCTCTCTCGTTCTTAGACATTTTTATCTTGTTTTGCTTCATTTCTCGGTAAAAATCACGGTGCCTGAATCTGTTCACCAGTCCGCCGAAATGATCTTTTCCGAAAAATATGCCGTATACAAGAAATGCAGCAAGCACAGGGAGCTGATATGCAATTCCTACTGCGGGAGATATGGGATAGATCGCAAATGCCTGAACAAATTCAAGAAGCATAAATACAGCGTCAATGACTGCCATCCACCTTGCCTCAATGGGAATGATCATAAACATCATAAACCGATGATGAGGGTCAAGGTGAGCAAAAACCAGAAACAGGGAGAAATACAGATAAGAAACATCTGTGTACCCTGTTGCAAAGCCCGTTATTATCAGCAGCACCGCTCCAACCAGGAAATACATCGTCATATTATGGCTTCCCCACTCATTTTCCGTTGCCTTGCCGATAAAGTAATAGAAATAGACAGAGAAAACTATCCAGATCGGGCTGCCTGTCTGCGGAAGCATTAAAAAGGTAATTAGCCGCCATACCTGACCATCAAGTATCGCCGCCCTGTCAAATGCAAGAAACTGCGACAGCATTCCGTTTGTAAAAAGGTCGCCCACAAAAATTATCGCCATAGATGCGGCGATGTAGGTCATAAGATTTTCAATGGCGATATTTCGGAAAAAACGTTTGATTTTATATTTGAGATCCATCTGAAAGCTCCTTTATAAAAATATAATAAAATTATACCACAATGAATTGTATATTTCAAGGAAAACTCTTGCAAAAATCAAAAAAATAGGTTATAATATATTTACATAATTTTTTATGAAAGGTCGTTTTAAAACAATGAGCTATACTGTAACACCCGACTCCATTATCGGAGATATCCTCGACACCGATATGGACACCGCTCCCTACTTCTTCGAGATCGGTATGCATTGTCTCGGCTGCCCCGCATCAAGAGGCGAGTCCATTGCCGACGCCTGCGCCGTTCACGGTACAGACGTTAACGCTCTCGTTGCAAAGCTTAACGAGCATTTCGCACAGAAGGCATAAATTCTGAGCAAAACGGGAAGCGGCGGTAAAATGCCGTTTCCCGATTTTTATTTAAACGGTAGGACAGTATAGTTTGAAAATCAATGATTTTCAAACTCCGAGTTTTGTTTCTTCGGCTGTCGCCTCGATTTGCTGACGCAAAACACAAAACTCTCAAAAGAGGATGGATCATAAATGATACTTAAAGACAAACGGCTTCTCCTGTGCGCCGAGCTTGTAACGGGAGATCTTATATGCGATATAGGCACAGATCACGGCTATCTCCCTGCTCATCTGATACTTACGGGAAAATGCCGCAGGGCAATTGCCGCAGATATTAACGAAATGCCCCTTGAAGCGGCAAAAAGCGTGTTTAATAAAGAAAACATCTCGGACAAGGCGGAGTTTTTTCTGTCTGACGGACTGAAAAACATTCCTCTTGAGGGAGTTACGGATATCGTTATTGCAGGAATGGGCGGCGAGCTTATCTCAAAGATAATCGCCGCCGATGAACGGTCAAAAAGCTGCGGTGCGGCATTTATCCTACAGCCTATGACCAGGGCGTCGGAGCTTAGAAAATTCCTTTCTGAAAACGGCTTTGAGACCGACTGCGAAAAAGGCGTAAAAGAGGGCAGATTTATCTATTCGGTCATAAGATGCCGATATACGGGAGTATGCCGAAAGCTCTCCCCTGCCGAAGAAATAAGCGGCAGACTTGACCCAAGTATTCCCGAGGACAGGGATTATATCCTTTTGCAGTCGGACAGGCTCTCCCGCTCTGCCGAGGGAATGAAAGAAAAATATCCCGACAGATCGGCAGAGCTTACAGAATTATCCCGAGAACTTCGGGAGATGTGCGAAAAGGAGCAGCTTTGATATGGTAAAATTTCACATTCCGAATTTTATGGACAGATTTACGGGCAGTATGAATATGGCCCTTATCGGTATGATAAAAAAAGCTCCGCAGATGTTTTATGACGGGGTGGAAATTGCCAGCGTGTTCGACTCGTTTCCACTTATATGGAACGGCGGACGTATCGTTGCAGGATATATGGATATGAACACCACGGAAAGAGTGGTTCCACAGTACCTCGGACGCTTTAACGCTTTGGGCGTTCCCTGCCGTCTCACATTCACAAATCCGATCATCACCGAAAAGGAGCTTGCCGACCCCGTCTGCAACAGGGTGCTTGATATCGCAGACAATGGACTCAACGAGGTCATTGTTTTTTCGCCACTTCTTGAGGAGCATATCAGAAAAACTCACCCGAGGATGAAAATTACAAGCTCCACCTGCAAGCAGATAACCGATGTTTCGGCGCTTAAAACCGAGCTTGATAAAAACTACAGCCTTGTGGTGCTTGACTATAATTTCAATAATAATTTTGATGTGCTGAAAGACCTGCCGCATAAAGAAAAATGCGAGCTTCTCTGCAATGCGGTGTGCGTACCGAACTGTCCGAGACGTGGGGAGCATTATAAGTTTATCGGCAAATATCAGCTTGAGCATTGCTGTCCCGAGGAGCTTGAAAAAATACGTCGGGGAACGGCAAAGGTAGAGGAATGGAAATGCCCTCATATGAACAACAACGCCTTTACACGAAGAAACTCCCCTCTCCACATTTCTCCCAAGGATATTTACACAAAATACGCTCCTATGGGCTTTGTGAATTTCAAGCTTGAGGGCAGAGGAAATATTTTCCCCGACCTTGCGGAGCAGTATGTTTACTATATGGCAAAGCCCGAGTATCGGGATATCGTGAGATACAACCTGCTCTGCACCGCTGCCTCTGCGGCAGGCTCGGGACGGCAGGCATAAGAAAGGACTGCAAATTATGACAACTGTACGGGATATTTATGATTTTATAGACAGCGTTATCCCATTTTCCACTCAGGAAGGCTGGGACAACAGCGGATTTCTTGCAGGCGACCCGGAAATGGAAGTTCACCGCATTATCACCGCACTTGACATCACAAATAACGTGATAGACGAAGCAATTTCGGAAAATGCGGAGCTTATCGTGAGCCACCACCCGGTTATTTTCACGCCTCTTAAAGCGGTTATGGCAGGCTCTCCCGTAGGCAGAATGATACGGGCAGAAATTTCCGCCATATGCACCCACACACCCTTTGATATGTCCCCTCTTGGAATGAACAAGGGGCTGTATGACTTACTTTCGGAGCCCCTTGGATTATCCGAAAGCTTTATTCCCCTTGAGGAAACGGGAGAGGGACTTTCGGTGGGCAGGATATATGAGCTTAAAGCTCCCCTGTCACCCGAAGAAGCCGCAAAAAGGGCAAAAGCGGCTCTCGGCTGCTCTGCGGTGAGATTTTCGGTCGGCGGCAGGGAGATACGAAAAATTGCCGTAAGCTCAGGCTCGGGAGGAAGCTTTGTTGGGCTTGCTCAAAGGAAAGGTGCGGACGCACTTATTTCGGGAGACTTCAAGCACGACGCATTTATCAACTCGGGTAACGATGGCTTTACCATAATCGACTGCGGACATTTCCACACCGAGCGGATATTCTGCGGCATTATGAAAAAGCTGCTTTCCGAGGCTTTTCCCGATATAACCGTTACCGAGGCAAAAAGCTGCACCGACCCCGCAGGTTATATTCTCTGAGGTAAGCATTATGGGGGAATATAAGCTTATAAATCTCAGGCAGGATTACTATAACGGCATCACAGCAGAAGAGCTTGAGGGGCTTTACTCGTTAAAAAATGATATGCGAAAGCGGGCGTGGAACAGCATTGCGATCCACACTGCCCTCTGCCTGTCGGTCATTGCTGTCTCGGGCTTTATTGCTTTTCTTTATTTCGATAAATTCGGCACCGAGGCACTGCTTTCCGAGGGCTTTTCGGACTGTATCGGATTCATCATTGTGTATTTCATCATTCTTGCGGAGGCTATTGCAAATGCCATAAAGGAGCTTGGCAGATGGAGTGACTTCTACTTCGGCAAGGGAAAAATAATCTCCCTTGAAAGCGAATTTTTTGAGGGAAACAAACGCCGCCCCGAGGGATATTACCGCCACACTCTGACCATTGCCGTAAGCGAGACGGAGGCGGTGGGAAACATTTTCTATTTCTCGGACGAGCCCTGGGAAAGCGAAAAATACATAGGCAAGGACGCTGCGGCGGTCTATTTTCCCAAAGCCCACCTTTTGTATGCGGTGATAGACGGCGAGGACGCCGAAAAATATTCGGAAGAATTTTACTACAGTCTGTCGAAAAAGCTTAAAGCTTGAGCCAAACAAAAGAATCTGATCGCAGGATTTGTTTTCAATATGTACGTTACCGAGCCACAAAGCAAGAAAATTATTTCTATCTTTCCAACGAGATGGCTTCAGCGACACGCTGACGGAAGAATTTTCCGAGATGATGTTTGTGAAAAAATGAAAGGACTGAACAAAATGAGCGGATTTATCTGCCCCGTATGCCGCCTGCCACTTGAGCGGGGAGAACATTCTTATAAATGCGAAAAGGAACATTCCTTTGACATTTCCGCAAAGGGCTATGTCAATCTCCTGCTCTCAAAGGATATGAACGCAAAGCTCCCCGGGGACAACAAAATGATGGTCAGAGCAAGGACGGATTTTCTGTCAAAGGGATATTATTCCCACCTTGCAAAAGAAATGAGCAGGGCTGTACGGGAAAATTTTTCGGGGGGACTTATCCTTGACGCAGGCTGCGGCGAGGGCTATTACACCGAGGAAATTTACCGCTGTGTAAGAGAAAAAACGGACAATGTGAAGCTGTGTGCCGTTGACATCTCCAAATTCGCCTGTGCTTCGGCGGCAAAGCGTTTCAAAGGAGACGAAAACGCCGAAACAGCGGCGGCAAGCGTTTTTCATATACCTATGGCTGACGAGTCGGCAGATGTGCTGGTGACGATGTTTGCGCCATTTTGCAGAGAGGAATATCTCAGGGTGCTGAAAAAGGGCGGCAGCCTTATTATGGCTATCCCCGGTGAAAACCACCTTTTCAGCCTTAAAGAAGCGGTCTATGACGAGCCTTACAAAAACGAGACTGCGGATTATGATATAGAAGGCTTTGAATTTATAGAAAGCAGGAAAATAACCCGCAGAATTTATATTGACAATAACGAGGATATAAAAAGCCTTTTCTCAATGACCCCCTATTATTACAAGACAGGCGTTGAGGGACACAGGCGTGTTGATGCACTTGAAAGCCTTGAAACGGAGGCTGAGTTCGAGGTGCTTATATACAGGAAAGGAAATGATACAAATGGCGCTTGACGGTGCATTTCTCCTTGCGGTAAAGCAGGAGCTTATGCCTCTTGTGGGAGGCAGGATAGAAAAAATATACCAGCCCTCAAAGGAGGAAATTGTTTTAGGCATACGCACAAGAACAGGCAGTTCAAAGCTTCTCATATGCGTTAATGCCGCTTCCGCACGTATCCATATAACGGCAAAACCTATCGAAAATCCCCAAGTCCCCCCTATGTTCTGTATGCTGCTGAGAAAGCGTCTGGGCAGCGGCAAGCTCATCGCTGTAAGGCAGGACGGACTTGAGAGAATACTTTTCCTTGATTTTGAGACAGTAAACGAGCTTGGTGACGTTGTTACCGTTACCCTTGCCTGCGAAATTATGGGAAAATATTCAAACCTTATCGTTATCGGTCAGGACGGCAAAATAATTGACAGCTTAAAGCGTGTGGACGACGCTATGAGCCGTGAAAGACTTGTTCTCCCCAATATGACCTACACCGCTCCCCCGAGAGAAGAAAGACTCAATTTTCTTATTGCGGACGAAAATGATATGAGGGAGCGGATAAAAGCCTGCGTGGGAAAATCTGCGGCAAAGTGCCTTATTTCCGTATTTGAGGGCATTTCCCCCATTCTCGCAAGGGAGTGGATATTCAGAGCCGCAGGGGGCAGGGACATCACTTCCGAGGACTTTGACGATAATACTGTTGACAGAATTGTCCGTGAGATAATTAACACCCGAAATGCCTTTTTCGAGGGCAGACGGGAATACACCATCGTCACCGAACCCGAGGGCGCATTAAAGGATTTCTGCTTTACCTCAATAGATCAGTACGGGGAGCTTATGAAAACAATTCCCTGCGAGACCGCCTGTGAAACTCTTGACAAATTCTACTCCGAACGTGACAGAGCCGCAAGAATGAAGCAGCGTTATCAGGACCTTTTCAGACTCCTTGGAAATACCTACGACAGAATTTTACGCAGAACGGAAAATCAGCGGATTGAGCTGAAAGAGTCCGAGGAGCGTGAGGAGTTAAAGCTCAGAGGGGACCTTATTTCCGCAAATCTTTATACATTGCAGAAAGGTATGAAGGAGTTTACCTGCGTGAATTTCTATGATGAACAGGGCAGCGAGATAACCGTTGAGCTTGACCCTATGCTAACGCCGTCTCAGAATATGCAGAAATATTATGCAGGCTACCGCAAAGCGGACAATGCAGAAAAGCGGCTCAAGGTACTTATCGCAAACGGCGAGGAGGAGCTAAAATATATCGCCAGCGTTTCCGACGCACTTTCGAGAGCAGTTACCGAAAATGATGTAAACGAGCTTAGAGCCGAGCTTGCCGAGCAGGGGTATATCAGGGCGCAGAAGGGCAAGCAGAAACCCCCGAAGCCTGCTCCGCCCCTGCAGTTCACCTCTCCCGACGGATTTACAATTCTGGTGGGACGAAACAACAAGCAGAACGATATCCTAACTCTCAAAACTGCCGAAAAGACCGACATATGGCTCCACACAAAGGATATCACAGGCTCCCACGTAATCATCAGAGCAGAGGGGCGGGAAGTTCCCGATGAAACTATCTATTATGCCGCAAGGCTTGCCGCCGCTCACAGCAGCGCAAAAAATTCGGCACAGGTGCCTGTGGATTATGTTCCTGCGAAATTCGTCAAAAAGCCCGCAGGCGCAAAACCCGGTATGGTCATATTTACAAACAACAGGACTCTTTATGTAAAGCCCCTTGAAACCGAAGAAATGTGATAAAACGAAAGGAAGCTTTGATTATGGACAAGACCGCTCCGCTCCCCGATATACCCGACCTGCTCTATCCCACGGCAGAAAAGCGTGAGACTCTTAACCGACGCAGGACAGAGCTTGCGGACAAATTCCCCTGCACATATATAAACGACCTTATGACCGATACGGTGGCATCTATGATATGCCGCAGAAATCCTCAGAATGTGCAGAAGCTTTTCCGTGAAATGTGCACAGACACCGATGTGATAAACTACCGCCTTGACGCTCTCGAGGACGTGATGAACAATCCGAAGCTGTCCCCTGCCGTACACAATGCGGCTGAAAAGCTGCTTGAAACGGAAAGCAGAAACAGCGGCGGCAACGGCTCACCCGACAGCTTCACCGCTTTGGGAGACCGCATTGAAATGCTCGACTCATATATTTCCTGTATGGAAAGCCTGAATGAGCTGTCCGCAGAGCTTGGAAACGGTATCCGCTCCGAAGCATTCAGAAGTTTTTTTGAGATAATAAAAGAACGCTGCGAATGTGAGGAATTTGCTCAGATGAAGCGTGACATTTCCGAGCTGAAGGAAGCTTTTTCAAAGAAGATACGCTCTGTCACCGTTGCCATAAATTTCAACCAGGAAATGCGCCCCGTTTCCGCAGGGATAGTAAACTATTCCGACAAGCCCGCAGGGGAAAAGCAGAATGTTTTCGACAGGCTTTTTTATAAAACGACAGCATATTCAGATACGGTGGTATCGGGCAAGCTGCGCTCGGGTCTGCCAAACGAGGACGGATATCTGAGCGAGGCAGACAGGGCGCTTTTTGAGGCTCTCGAAAAGCTTACATCATCATATATGAGACGGCTTGAAAGCGCTCTAAGAGCCTATGACAGGCTGTCATTCTCAAGGCTGTCAATGCTTACCGACCAGCTTGAGATATATGACGGAATGGCGAGGATAGCAGAGTCCTGCACCGCAAGAGGCATAAAAATGTGCCGCCCCGAATTTACGGACAAGCCCCGTACTGCCGAGATAACAAATCTCTTTGACCCCTGCTTTTATTTCAAAGCGGCGGCGGCAGACTCCGAAGCAAAAGGCGATGACCTTGTGGTGCGAAACAGCCTTACAATGGACGACAGCGGGCGATTTTTTATCCTGACGGGCGCAAACAACGGCGGAAAGACCACCTTTCTCCGTGGCGCAGGTCTTTGCTTTCTTATGGCTCAGACCGGCTTTTACGTCCCTGCTGAAAGCTGTAAATTATCCCCCTGCGATTTTATCTTCACCCATTTCCCCAAGGAAGAGGAAACGGGCATAAACGCAAGCCGCTTTACCACAGAGATAAAGGACTTGAAAATAATCAGCGACCTTGTGACCGAAAACAGTCTCCTGCTGATGAACGAGTCCATTCAGAGCACCACTCCCAAGGAATGTGCCGAGATAGCCGCCGAAATAACCCGTATTTTCTGTATCATAGGCGTAAGAGGTATCTATGCCACACATATAACCGACCTTGCATACAGGTGTGACGATATCGCCGCAGACCCCGACTGCAGGAGCATTCCCGTAAGCATTGTGGCAGGGGTTGACAAGGAAAGCGGAAAGCGGCTTTACCGCATAGAACGTGGCGAACCTCTGAAGCAGAGCTATGCCAAGGATATTTTCGACTCCTTCGGAATAAATGCAGAAAATATCCGAAAAAGAGTTCACCGAAGCTGATTTTATGTAACGATTTTTACACAGACAAAATGCTATAATGTACATAAGCGCAAAAAAATTATCCATATAAAGGACGGTCAGACTAATGCTGAATATTTATTACGGCACCACAGGCACAGGCAAATCCGCCGCAATGATGAACAGGATAAGGGAAGAAGCGGAGCTGATACGAAAATCGGGCGAAAGCAGAAGCATATGCGTTATCGTCCCCGACCAGTTCACCTTTGAATACGAGCATATGCTTTATAATTCAATGGGCTGCGGACTTTTCAACAGCGGAAATACGGAAGTGTGGTCATTTTCACGTCTTGTACGGGATATTTTCAGCCATAGTCACGCTCCCGAAAAGCAGGCTGCCGACTCCACCGTCAAAACTGCGGTCATGTACAAAGCCATAAAAAAAGCAGTCTCCGAGGACGCTCTGCTATATTTTCAAAAGCAGGCATCACGCCCTAACTTCACCGCCACGGCCCTGACAATGATAAGCGAGCTTATCCACAGCGGCGTTACCCCCGAAATAATGGGCGAGCTTGCGGGAAAAGCTCCCGAAAATATGCGGGATAAGCTGACGGACATTTTTCTTATCTACTCAAGATTTACCGAGGAGCTTTCAAAGCTGGAGCTTCGTGACCCTATGCTTGATTCCCGTATCGCCGCCGAATATGCACGTGAATGCGGCTATTTCAAGGGTATGAGCATTTTTATGGACGAGTTCAAAAGCTTTACGGGAGACCAGTACGGTCTTATGGAAACAATGCTCTCGGACTGCACCGACCTTACTGTATGCCTTACCTCCGACAGCCTTTCGCAGACGGGGTATTCTCCCTTTACCGCCGTTACAAAGACCGCCGCAAGAATTATGTCCATTGCAGGGAAGCTTGACATCAGGACCGAGACGAAAAAATTCACCGAAAACAAACGGTATAAAAACGATGGGCTTTTTACCCTTTCCGACAAGCTTATGAGACTTCCGAAAGCAAAAAATGCCGCTTCGGGAGAATCTGTCACCGTTGTAAATGCTCCCGATATCTACAGTGAATGTGACTACATATGCTCTGAGATAAAGCGGCTCATTTCCGAGGATAAAAGCCTCAGATACAAGGATATCGCCGTTCTCAGCCGCACAATGAACGATGATATTTCCATTCTTTCCGCCGCATTTGAGAGATACGATATCCCCTATTATTCCGACAAAAAGCAGTCTGCGGCACATAAGCGGCTTATGATAATGATAAACGCCGCCTTAGAGCTTGCCTCCGCAAAGCGCATATCCACCGAAACACTTCTGAGATACGCAAAAACAGGTCTTGCCAAGCCTCCGGTCTCATACGAAAAGGACGGCGAGCTATGCAGCATTTACACTCTTGAGCCTGACGAGGAGCTTTTAAAGCTTGAAAATTACTGCTACACCTGGGACATTGACGGTGAGCTCTGGGAAAAGCCTTTCCCCGAAACGGACGAGACCTACAAGGGCATTGACGATATCAAAAACAGGCTTCTTGAACCGATCCTCACTCTCAGAAAGGACTGCGCCGACAAAACGGGAGCGGAAATATGCAGGGCGATACGCCGCTTTATGGCTTCCATACCTGCGGAGGAAAATCTGCTTGAATTTACCTCCCTGCCCTCCGAAGAGAGCGGAAAGACAGGCGGAAAATACTGCTTTGACGAAAGACTTGAAAAGCGTGAAAATGAACGGCTGCTGGCTCAGCTTGACAGTATCCTTTCCGGACTTGAGACTGCCCTTCCCGATAAAATATCCCTTTCGGAATTTCGTGAGATATTCACCCTCAGCGCATCGGGCATAACTCTTTCAAGTCCCCCCGAAGCCCTTGACTCGGTAGCCGCACAGCAGTCGGACCTTGCCCGTCTCTCAAACCCGAGGATAGTTTTCGTAATGCACGCAAACGACGGCGTTTTCCCCTTTGTAACGGGCGAAAGCGTAACCTTTTCCGAGAGGGAAAGAGAGTTTTTCAGAGAGTCCTCTCACGACCTTTCGGGAGATGTGAAAAACCGTATCGAGGAGGAACGCTTCAACGCTTTCAAGGCTCTGTGCAGCCCCTCTGAGAAGCTGTATGTTTCCTGTGAGGCGGCTTCATCCGACGGCTCGCCTATGTATCCCTCCGCCCTTATCGCAGAAATATGCTGTGCCCTTGAGGGCGTTAAAAGGATAAATACAGATGAGCTTGATATGCTCTTTTTCTGCCGCACGAAGGAGTCTGCCTATGCCGCTGCGACTGAAGGCTTTGACCCGGGTGACGGAGATTTTGCCACAGTCCGTGCAGAGCTTTCAAAGGACCCCGTCTACAAAAGCAGATTTGAATACATCGACTCAATTGATACGGGTACAGAGCACCGCATAAACGACAGAACGCTTAGCAAGCGGCTTTACGGCTCAAACGCCGAAATATCCCCCTCACGCTTTGAGGATTTCAGCAAATGTCCCTTTATGTTTTTCTGCAAAAAGGGTCTGGGCATATATCCGCTTCAGAAAAACGACCTTAACCCTATGATACAGGGAAATATTATCCACAAATGTATGCAGGATATTTTTATAAAACACTCCAAGCAAAGCTTTTTAAAGCTCACAAAGGAGGATATCCTCGGTTCTGTGGCACTTTCCGCTGATGAATATATAAGAGATAATCTTGGAGGCGGATTTGCAAAGAAAAGCAGCTTTGAATTTTATCTGAACATCGCCGCAGAGCTTGTCCTCAAGGTCATTCTCCATATGCAGGAGGAGCTTATGCGTTCGGATTTTGTTCCCGTTGCCTGCGAGCTGCCTGTGGGTATTTCAAGCAGGAAAAACACGGAGAACGAATTGCCCGAAATATCAGGAGCCGAAGAAGAAATTTATGCAAGACTTTACGAAAAGCTGAAGTCTGCCCCCTGCACCGCAAGATCGGACAGGGAAGACGGTATGGGAGTTAATTTCTCGGGCACCGCAGACCGTGTGGACGCATATATCGACGAGAAAAACGGCGGTAAGATATATCTCAGGATAATAGACTACAAAACAGGCTCCAAGGAATTTGTGCGTGGTCAGCTTGACCTTGGGATAAATATGCAGATGTTTTTCTATCTCTGGGCACTAACGAGAAAAGGTGAACCCACAGATAAACAAAACTTTGAACCGGCAGGCGTAATGTACGTGCCGATGAAAGCCCCGAAGCTGTCAATGAAAAACAGAAATGACGACATTTCTCCCGAGCAGACGGAAATGAGCTCGTTCAGAATGAAAGGCGAGATACTTGACGACAGAAACATTCTCACCGCAATGCAGAACGATCTCTTTGAATGCGGCAGCGACAGCCTGGTTTACATTCCCGCAAAGCTTAAATTCAAAGACGGTGAAGCACAGGTGTCAAACGTGTTCACCGAGGAGGAGCTTTGCGCCGATATAAACAAGGCAGAAAAGCTTCTCCAAGGGCTTGCACAGGCTCTTGACGAGGGATATATACCTGCCAGTCCACTTAGCAATAAAAAGCTGAAATGCGCCTGTCCCTGCGACAACTGCGATTATGCGGAGGTGTGCGGAAATTATCCCTCACCGAAAACCAGAAGCGGCAGCATTTTCCCCGCCGATGATACCGAAACCGAAGAAAACTAACGAAAGGAACAATGAACTATGGCACCAAACTGGACTCCCGAACAATGCGCCGCCATAAACGTAAGAAACAGGGCGGCAGTGGTATCAGCCGCCGCAGGAAGCGGAAAGACCGCCGTTTTGGTGGAAAAGCTCCTGCGTATCCTTTCGGACAGAAATGACCCCGTTTCGGCGGACAGGATAGTGGTGGTCACATTCACAAACGACGCCGCCGCACAGATGAAGCAGAGACTCTGCGCCAAGCTTGCGGAGGCGGCAGAACAAGACTCCGAGAATGACTGGCTGGTATCTCAGCAGTCCCTTATCCCCTCGGCAAAGATATCTACCATACACTCATTCTGCTTTGATTTGATACGGGGAAACTCTGCACTTATTGACGTTGACTCGGGCTTTCGTGTGCTTGACCAGTCCGAGGACGACGCAATTTCGGCGCAGGCTGCGGAAAATGTTTTCGACAGATGGTTTTCCGACCGTTCGGAGGATATGAAGCGGCTGACGGATTTTTTCTGTCCCGATTCACGAAACGATGAAAGGCTTGCGGCGGTCATTCCGCCCCTCAGAAGCAAGCTGCTTGCTCTCCCCTTCCCCGAGGACAAAATGAACAATATTGCCGCCGCATATGAGCATACGGCAGATATTCTTGAAAAATGCTGCTCCGAAGGCGTTTCCGAAGAACTGAAAAACGAACTGCTTAACGACCCGCTTATCGCCTATTATCTGAAAAACGCAAAAACAAAGCTTGCCAAAGCCCTTGACAGCCTTAATAGTGCCGCAGATATGCTTATTTCCGAATATGAAAAGATAATTTCCGAAATAAGCCTTAAAACAAGCGGCTCCGATGAAAAGCCCTATGCCGACACACTTTCCTCTCTTGAAAAGGCTAAGGGGATAATAACCGTACTTGATGGCGAAAAAAATTCCGCCGCTGTAATGGGAATGAAGCTTGAAGCAGACCTGTTTTTCCCATTTTCGGGAGAAAGTCTGAAGGTCACTCCAAGGCTTACTCTCAGCAAATCCTTTAAATACAAAGTCAAGCCAGCAGGTGCAAAAAAGGCGGACAGCTATACCGCCGCACCCTCTCAGGAGGTGCTTGACAAGGGCAAAAAGCTTCGTAACGAAAGTCTTGACACCGTAAAAAAGCTTTCGGGAAGATACACCCTCTCCGACCTTTTTTACGATTTCACCCGTCACGGTGAGATATGCAGGCTGCTGTTTGCCCTTATGAGCGATATTTTCGCAGAGGAAAAGCGGCTCAGAAGCGAAAAAAACGCCCTCAGCTTTTCCGACGCAGAGCAGCTTGCGGTGGAACTTCTGTGCAGCCGTGACGAAAGCGGAAACATCTCCCCCACACCCCTTGCAAAGGAGCTTTCCGACTATTTCCACATCGTTATGATAGACGAATTTCAGGACTCCACCGCCGTTCAGGAGCTTATTTTCCGTATGCTCTCAAAGGGCGGCAGCGCCGAAGCTCCGGGAACCAATTTCTTTGCTGTGGGAGATGTGAAGCAGTCCATTTACCGCTTCCGCTGCTCCGACCCTACCATTTTCCTTGCAAATATCAGAGAGAGCGTTGACTATGCCGACGACGGAAGCACCGACAGGGCAAGGATATATCTTAACCGCAATTTCCGAAGCTCCCACGGGGTGGTGGAATTTGTAAACGCTGTTTTCGGCAGCATAATGTCCGAGGAAAACGGCAGCGTTCTGTACGATGATACCGCAAAGCTTATCGAGGGCGCAGGTATCGGGGATATTTACGGTCCCACGGAAATAATAACTCTCCCCCCTTCCGTTTCCGAAGAAGAGGACGAAGAAGAAGACTCCGACAATGAAGATAGCGCTGCTCTGACCGAAGACGACGGTGGGCTTTCCTCTCTCGATATCATCGAAGCAAAATGCACCGCTGTGCGCATAAAGGAGCTTCTTGAAAACGAGAAAATAGAGGAAAACGGCGAGATAAGACCCGTCCGCCCATCGGATATATGCATACTTATGCGTGGAGTGAAAAAGGCAGGGATATATGTAAGCTGTCTCGAAGAGCTTGGCATAAGCGTGCAGGGACCTGCGGAGGAAAGCTATCTCGGCTCAAGAGAGATATCAGTGCTTATAAATCTGCTCAGATGTATCGACAACTGCACCCTTGACGTGCCTATGGCATCGGTGCTGATGTCACCTATGTTTATGTTCACCGCCGAGGATATGGCAAGGCTGAGAGTAAAGCGCAGCTCTTCGGTCTATAACGATATTCTGCTGTCCTCAATGGGCAAAAAGGACGTTCCCGAAAAGCTTAAAAGGCAATGTGAGAATTTCCTTGAGGTGTTCGGCAGGCTGAGAGAATACGCCGCCGTCCACACCGCCGCAGAGCTTATCGAGTTTATTTACAGCAGAACGGATTTTATGGCGGTGGTATCGGTCTACAAGGACAGCGCAAAGAAGAAGGCAAATCTCAGGCTCCTGCCCATCTATGCGGAGAAATTTGACAAAAACGGCTCGGGGGGATTAAGCGGATTTCTGCGGTTTATCGACTCAATGCTCCGAAACAAGAAGGATTTCCAGTCCGCCTCGGCAGTTTCGTCCATTAGCGACAGCGTTTCCATTAAGACCATTCACAGATCCAAGGGACTTGAATATCCCTTTGTATTCCTCTGCCGAAGCTTTGTGAAATTCAATCTGAGGGACACCTCGGGCAAGATAGTATTCTCACCATTCCCCGACGGAAGCGGCAGCAGCGTGGGCTTTCGGATAACAGACGGGGCAAAGTATGCCGTTTACGAGTCATTCCCCAGAGAGGTGCTCAGCGAAATGCTGAAAAAGAGCCAGCGTGACGAGGAAATGATGCTCCTTTACGTGGCTCTCACCCGAGCAAAATACAAGCTTTTCATCACCCGAAGAAACGACAGCGAGCCTATAAGCTCAAAGCGTACTGTGGGCGACAGGCGAAGTGAGCTTGCCGAGCTTATCGTAAAGACCGAAACGGGATTTGACTGCCGTGAAGCGGTGGGCGAATGTATGTGTATGGAACAATGGCTTGATGTGGCGCTGTCCCTTTTTGAAAACGGCGATAACATTTCCGAAAAGCATTTGGGTGAATGCAAGGTAATGTTCACAGGCGGAAAAATTTCCGAAGAAAGGGTTTCGGAGGAGGAAACAGCTTCCCCTGCTGCCCTGCCCGATGAAAACAGGGCAAAGCTTCTCAGAGAAAACCTTGTCTGCGATTATGACGATACCCTGTCCGTTACCGCTTCAAAGCTTACCGTAAGCGAGATAGCCAAAAAGCACGAGCCGAGGCTAAGAAGATTTTTCGGTGAGACTGCCCGGAAAAAAGCTGCAAAGAAGGCTGTGGCAGGAATATCCGCCGCCGACCGAGGCACCGCTGTTCACGAATTTATGCAGTACTGCGATATAAAAAAGCTTGCGGCTGTACCGTCGGGTGAACGTGACAAAGCCATTTCCGAGGAAGCCGCACGCCTTTGCAGATTAGGACATCTTACCGAAAAACAGGCAGAATGCGCCGACCCCGATATGATAGGAACATTCCTTGACAGCGACATTTGCGGCAGACTTATCCGCTCGGGCAATGTTATGAGGGAAAGAAAATTTCTGGTGAAGATCGCCGATCTGTGTATTGATGAAGAAATTCTTGACAATTCGGGGCTGAGGGTTTATAATAATACCGAGGGAATGCTGCAGGGCGTTGCCGATCTGCTCTTTGAGGAGGACGGCGGACTGATACTTATTGACTACAAGACAGACAGATACATCACTCCCGAACAGCTTAAAGCCCGCTACAGTATGCAGCTTTATCTTTACGCAAAGGCTCTTTCCCTTATTCTCGGAAAGCCTGTTTCCGAAGCGTATCTTTACTCATTTGAGCTTGGTACGGCGGTAAAGACGGAGCTTTCTCCCGAAAATATCATCATATAAAGCTTTTTTCCCTATGCGGATAATATAAAAGGATCCTGCGGCGGCTTTGCGCCGTCCCAACGGCTCTGAAAGGAATGGTCAAATTATGGAAAACAAGAACGCAAGTCGTCCCAGAACCGCACCCAAGCCCATACCTGCGGCAGGAATGCTCCTGTCATCGGTAATTCTCGGAGTAAGCATAATTATTGCGGGAGTCTCGGTCACAGGCTCTGTAAAAAAGCTCACCGCAGCTGTTGAGGCTCAGACCTTTGCGTCAAGCTATTCCTCACCTTCGAACATTACCGTTAATAACAGCGCTCCCAAGAATTATTTCACCGAGACAGAAGCTGCGGCTTACCTTAATATGACCGTTGACGAGATAAAGGCGGCTATCACCAAAAAAGAGATAAAGGAGTACGTCAAGACCTCCGCAGGCTATTCCATTTCCAAGGACGTGCTTGACAATTATTTCGAGCAGAAGGCATACGAGAGCCTTAATGCGGCCAATTCCGACAGCTCCGAAAGCTGATGCCGCCCCGAAAGGGGTACCGGTATGACAGACAGAATA
This sequence comes from Huintestinicola sp., assembly GCF_050874005.1. Classification (GTDB taxonomy): domain Bacteria; phylum Bacillota; class Clostridia; order Oscillospirales; family Ruminococcaceae; genus Huintestinicola. Next base: position 79,322 of record NZ_JBNMJV010000006.1, on the reverse strand, counting down.
AAAGTAAAAATAAACCATCACCCTGTGAGCTATCGCTGTATCGAATTATTCGGCGTAATGTTTGTATGCTTTCTTCTGATGTTTGCAGCAGGAACAAGCCACTCGATAGGACTAATGATCGGTTCAATTATAATCACGATTGCGGTATTTGGAGTGGGAGAATTTTTCAGTGCTATAAACGGTTATCTTTCCGTCTATGATGAAGCTATACACTTTCGCTACATAAAATACGAGTCAAGTATCCCACTCAGTGACATCACCGAGATAAGCTACGGGGTATACACAGAATATGCGGGGCGAATGAGCACAAAGCGCATTGCTCTGAATATTAAAACAAGTGACGGCGAGGAGCATTCCTTTAACGACAAGATAAACGAGGAAGAGCTTGCCTCCTCACTTGACACAAACAGCAGGTGCAATGTTCCCATAATAAGAATATACAGATTTTTAGCACAAAAGCTTCCCGATAAGGCTAAGGGATATGTTAAGCCGGATAGCATCGGAGATATGCTTTAACCCGCAAGCAAACAGATAAAATAATACCGAAAATCGGGGGATAATATGTTGATAGATTTTTTTGTTACCGTCACCTATTATTTAGTTATCATCTCGTGGATATTATTCTTCATAATGCAAAACGTATGGAAAAAGCAGAACGATGATTTCCTTAACTTTTTAAACAATAACAGAGAGGAAATAATGAACGGCGTCAGCTGTGAATTTATGGGCTTTACATACACAAAAGAGACCCGTGTGATACGCTTCACCTGCTGTATTTCGGTGGTCATACTGACCCTGTGCCGTTCAAGCGCCATTGTCCCGTCGGACAGATCCGGAGCAACAAAGCTTCTTTGTATCCTTATGACGCTTTTCGGCGGCTGGTGGGGTATCCCTTGGGGTTCGATACGCACTGTGCAGACTTTTTCCCAAATTGCCAAAGCAACGGAGATCACTTTGTATGATGCTTATACCCGAGGAGTGATATGACCGAGATAAACAAAAGGGCAAATAATATTTGCAAGTTTTGAACATTTTATGAAAATATATAATAAATTATAGCACAAATCGCAGAGAAATGCGCAATAATTGACTTGTTTATTATGCAGAATTCTGTTATAATAAAAATAATAGCAGAAAATGCTAATGATCGGCTTAAAAAACCGTATTATTATTGAAAGGTGAATGATAATTATGAAAAAAGCATTTAGAACAGGTGCGGCATTATGCTTATCCGCCGCTGCGCTCACAGCAATAGCTGCAAGCGCATATGCAGAAGCAATTGATTTTGAGGACGGCAACTACTCCTTTGTATCCGTAAAGACAGACGACGGCGGAGATCTTTCCGTTCTTTCCGTTGAGGAGTTCAATGGCTCAATGCAGCTCAAGGTAGACGTTCAGGACTGCTCACTCCTTCCCAAAATCCTTTTCAGTATGAACGATATCGTTGGTACCGAAAACCTCTCCGATATTGACAAGATCTATATGGACATTACATTTGCCTCCAAGGACGGCGTAACAGCTCCCGGCTGGATAGGCGGCTGCCTTGGAACTGCAGGCGCAGACGATACTCCGGCATGGGATCAGTCCGATTTTGAGGGCGGCGAATACGAGAACCCCGTTTCCGAGCCTATGACAATTGAAAGAAAATTCCTTCTCCCTTCAAAGAAGTTTGTAAGCGGCACCGAAGGCTCTAATGCACAGCTTATGAGATGGGGTACCGAAGTACCTTACTATATGTACGTTGACAATATCAGAATTCTCGACGCAGACGGCAACGAAATGCCCCTTATGATCTCTGCTGCTCCTGCTGAGGAAGCAGTTGAAGAAGCACCTGCAGAGACTCCCGCTGAAGAAGCACCCGCAGAGACTCCCGCTGAAGAAACACCCGCTGAGGCAGCTGCCGAAACACCTGCTTCCGACGGAAACACATCATCCTCCAAGACAGGAAACACAGCAGCCGCTTCTGTTGCAGCAATAGCTGTATGTGCAGCAGGACTTGCTGTTATCAGCCGCAGAAAGTAATTCCAATATATTGTCTCATAAAGTGCAGAATGAACTCCTATCATTCTGCACTTTAAATTTGGATATGCTAATTTGTTGCATATCAACACAAATCAGACTTTTTAATCCAACTCATTTGTGTATTTATACATATTTTTATTTTCCTATTGACATAACCACACATACGTGATATAATACTTGAGTACGAAAAATAAAGCAGAGCTATCCGCTCTCACCCTGCTGCAAAGGCACGCAGTGGTCAATAATTTTTTTATCTGTCTGCATAAACTATATTTGCGGATAGTCGGGAAAATTATACGGCGGAGCTTTGGTTCTGCCGTTTTTTATTTCACATTCATTTATAGTTAATTTGATATTTTGGGGGTGCTCGCCATAGCTAACAAGGATAGCAAGGAGCTTCAGATCAATGAAGAAATCCGTGACAAGGAGATCAGAGTAATAGGTCCCGACGGCGCACAGCTTGGTCTTATGTCCGCAAGGGACGCACAGAAGCTTGCCGCAGAAAAGGATCTCGATCTTGTAAAGATCGCACCGCAGGCTGTTCCGCCTGTGTGCAAGATCATGGACTACGGAAAGTATTTGTTTGAACAGGCAAAGCGTGAAAAGGAAGCAAGAAAAAATCAGAAGGTAGTAGAGATCAAGGAGATCAGAATGTTCTCCACCATTGACACCCACGATTTTGAGACCAAAACAGCCCAGGCTGTCAAGTTCCTCAAGGGCGGAGATAAGATAAAGGTTTCCGTTCGTTTCCGTAAGCGTGCCATCGCTCATCCTCAGCTTGGCGAAGAGCTTCTTGAAAAATTCAAGGAAGCCTGCGCCGAAGTCGGAGTCGTTGAAAAGCCTGCAAAAATGGAGGGAAGAGCACTTGTGATGTTCGTTTCCCCCAAGGCTTCAAAGTGACCTGTTTTTCAAAATAACTGTAAAAATAAAGGGAGGATATTTCTATGCCAAAGCAGAAGACTCATTCCGGAGCTAAGAAGCGTTTCAAGCTCACCAAAAACGGTCTCGTAAAGTATCAGAAGACCAACAAGAGACACAGACTCACTCAGAAGGATCACAAGCGCAAGAGAATTGCTCGTAATATGGGCGTTGCAGGTTCAGCTAATGCTGCTACACTCAGAGAGCTTATGCCCTACAAGTAATCGGTAAGGCTTTAACGTAAGAACTGAACAATAATACATTTGGAGGTAAAATACTATGGCTCGTGTTAAGGGAGCAATGGCTACTCGCAAGAGAAGAAATAAAACATTAAAGCTTGCCAAGGGTTACTGGGGCGCAAAGAGCAAGCATTTCAAGATGGCTAAGGAAGCCGTAATGAAATCCGGCAACTATGCTTATATCGGCAGACGTCTCAAGAAGCGTGATTTCAGAAAGCTCTGGATCACAAGAATTTCCGCTGCCTGCAAGATGAACGGAATGAACTATTCTACATTTATGAACGGTCTCAAGAAGGCAGGCATCACTCTCAACAGAAAGATGCTCTCCGAGATCGCAATCAGCGACGCAGCAGGTTTTACAGCACTTACTGAAAAGGCTAAGGCTGCTCTTTAATTTAAGGCAAACAGGCTGTATCACAAAGGCGTTGTCCGTTGTGGTACAGCTTTTTTGAATATGGAGGCTGCAAGGTGCAATGACCGAATATAACCGCATATTTTCCGCCGATAATGAAAAAATAAAGCTTTACCGAAAGCTTACCGAGGACAAAAAAGCAAGACGCAGGGAAAATAAATTCACCATTGAGGGGGCAAGGCTGGTTTCAGACGCCGCCGCCGAGGCTATAGAGCTGCACAGTGTTTTTTTCACCGAAAGCGCAATGGAAAAATACGGCGAAGCTCTGGAGCTTCTTTTCAAAAAATACCCCTCAAAAATATTCAATATCATTTCCGAGGAGCTGTCGAGAGAGCTTTCCGATACAAAAATGCCCCAGGGAATTTTTGCGGTCTGCACAATGCCCACAGCTCAAAAATCGGAAATATACGGCAAAATAAAGAGGGGCAGCAGGGTGCTGATACTTGACAATATCCAGGACCCCGGAAATATGGGCACAATGCTCAGAACTGCCGACGCCTGCGGCATCGACTGCGTTATCCTCTGCTCCTGCTGCGATATTTACAATCCCAAGACCGTCCGCTCAGCTATGGGCAGCATTATGAGAGTTCCTGTCATTTCGGACGATATACAAAATGCGGTGAGCGAGATGAATCTTCGGGGCATACCCGTTTTTGCCGCAGTAATCTCGGACAGCGCAAAGTCCCTTACAGACTGCGATTTCTCGGGGGGCGGAGCGGTTATGATAGGCAACGAGGGCAACGGTTTATCCGATGAAGACGCCGCTCTTGCGGACGTTATGCTCACCATAAAAATGCACGGAACCATCAATTCCCTTAATGCCGCTATGGCAGCGGGGATAATTATGTGGGAGCTTTCCAAGGGCAAGGAGGGAAGGCAATGAATACAGACGACGGAGCATATTACCGCAGGCTTTACAGGCTATGGGCGGTCATTGCATTCGGCGCAGCCTCAAAAACCCTTTCCGAGCTGTATGAACGCTTCGGGAATGCCGAAAGCCTTTACGCCGCCATTACGCAGGACGAGGCGGTGAGAAACGGTCTCCCTGCGGAAACTGTACAGGGAGCCGACAGCATAACCTTGTCCTCTGCGGAAAAGATAATGGAGCTTTGCGATAAGCAGAATATAAAGATAGTTACTGCTGACGAGGAGGATTTTCCCGCAAGGCTCAGGGAAATTTACAATCCTCCCACGGTGCTGTTTTACAAAGGCGACATTTCGGGCATAAACGACAGGCTGAACATCGGCGTGGTGGGCACAAGAAAGCCCTCGGATTACAGCCGAAAAACCGCCGCCGCCATCGTACATACCCTTGCCAAGCACGGCTTTGACATCATAAGCGGCTTTGCGGAGGGCATCGACATCTGCGCTCATCTTGAGTGCATTAAAAGCGGCGGCAGGACATTTGCGGTAGTTGGTTCGGGACTTGATTACCCCTATCCGAAAAACAATATTCCCTACCGTGAAATAATCGAGGAAAACGGAGCTATAATTTCCGAATTTCTCCCGGGTACTCAGCCCTATCCCGCAAATTTTCTTCTGAGAAACCGCATACTTGCGGGACTTTCTATGGGAGTGGCAGTCATTGAAGCCGGAGTGCAGAGCGGTTCTCTCAACAGTGCCGCCCACGCCGTAAGCCAGGGCAAACCCGTTTTCGCCGTTCCGCCCTGCGATCTTTTTGACAGCAGATACAAGGGCAACGTTTCCCTTATCAGAGAGGGAGCTATTCCCCTGATGGGCGCCAGAGATATTTACGGAGAATACTGCGTAAACACTTCGCATATAATAGTCGCAAACGAAAATACCGCCTCACAGCTTGCGAAAATAAAAGAGATAGCGGACAAGGCTGTCCTGGCTGAACGGGAAGGCGATAAGAAGAGATCTGCCGCCCCGAAAAAATCTCAGAAAAAGGCGGAGGACATTCCCAGGCCTGAGCAGAAGCCTGTCCCCGAAAAACAGCCACGCAAGTTAAGTGCCGAGGAGCTTGAAAGCTTTTCAGACCCCATTCAGAAAAATATCATATCACAGCTTTCGGAAAGTTCTTCAATGAGAGCGGACGAGCTTTCCGCCGCACTTGACGCAGACATTGATGAAATTCTTACAGCTCTCACCGAGCTTGAAATTATGGGTAATATTCAGTCCCAAAGCGGAAACTACAGCCTTATGGACTGATTTAAAAATATATATGCTTTTATCGATCGGATAAAAGCCTGCTGCGTAAACAGCCGCAGCAACGGAAAGGAAGATAATATGTCAAATCTCGTTATCGTGGAGTCGCCCTCAAAAGCGAAAACCGTTCAGAAATATTTAGGTCCGGGCTTCGAGGTGGCAGCCTCGATGGGTCACGTAAGAGACCTGCCGAAGTCCAAGCTTGGCGTTGATATAGAAAATGATTTTGAACCTGTTTACGTTCCGATGAAAGACAAGGAGGAGGTCATCTCTTCTCTGAAAAAGGCTGCCAAAAAAGCAGATAAGGTCTATCTCGCAGGAGACCCCGACCGAGAGGGAGAGGCTATTTCCTGGCACCTGGCACAGCTCCTTGACATTCCTATGGACGCACCTGTCCGTGTTACCTTCAATGAGATAACAAAAACGGGCGTGCAGAACGGTATGGCTCACCCCCGTTCTATTGATCTCGATCTGGTGAATGCCCAGCAGGCACGCCGAATACTCGACAGAATTGTGGGTTACAAGCTTTCTCCCTTCCTCTGGAAAAAGGTAAGGAGAGGTCTTTCCGCAGGACGAGTTCAGTCTGCAGCGGTGAAAATGATCGTTGACAGGGAAAAGGAGATAAACGCATTCAAGCCCGAGGAATACTGGTCTATCGAAGCCAAAATGACCGCTCCCTCCTCAAAGAAGCAGTTTGACGCTACATTCGTGGGAATGGACGGCGCAAAGACCGAGCTTCATTCCGAAAGCGAGACAAATGAAGTCCTCAAAAGACTTGAGGGCGCACAGTTTAATGTTACGGGAGTAAAAAAATCCGTAAGAAGAAAATCCCCCGCCGCCCCCTTTACCACATCTACAATGCAGCAGGAGGCTTCCAAAAAGCTGGGTTTCCAGACCTCAAAGACAATGAGAGCCGCACAGCAGCTTTACGAGGGCGTTGAAATAGAGGGAATGGGCGCTGTGGGTCTTATCACATATATGAGAACGGACAGCCTGAGAGTTTCCGATGAAGCAAGGGCTGCCGCTTACAAATATATCGAAGAAAAGTACGGAAAGACCTACCTTCCCGCCTCCCCCAAGGTATACAAGACCAAGGCAGGGGCACAGGACGCTCACGAAGCTATCCGTCCCTCCACCCCCGAGCTTACCCCCGAAAGAGTCAAGGACAGCCTTACTCCCGAGCAATATAAGCTCTACAAGCTCATCTGGGAGAGATTTATCGCAAGCCAGATGGCAAATGCCCTTATGGACACAGTTTCCGTTGACATCGACGCAAACGGCTGTTCATTCAAAGCTACGGGATATTCCGTTAAATTTGACGGATTTACTGTGCTTTACGAGGAATCAAAGGACGACGAGGAAAACAAGGTGCTCCCCGAGATAAATACGGGAGATGTGCTGAAGCTCAAAAATATCGAAGGCAAGCAGCATTTCACCCAGCCTCCCGCACGCTACACCGAAGGCTCATTCATCAAGGCAATGGAAGAAAACGGCATAGGCAGACCTTCCACATATGCCTCCACCATTTCCACTATAATAAACCGTTTCTATGTTGAAAGAGACGGAAAACAGCTGAAGCCTACGGGTCTTGGCGAAGTCACCACCGACCTGCTGAAAGCACATTTCAAGCAGATAGTTGATACCAAATTCACCGCTCAGATGGAAAGCAGCCTTGATAAGATAGAAATAGGAGAAAAGGACTGGGTGGAAACTCTCAGGGATTTCTACGGTGATTTCTCCGACACGCTCACCAAGGCTGAGACCGCTATGGAAGGCAAGAGGGTGAAAGTCCCCGATGAGGAGACCGACGAGATATGTGAGGTCTGCGGAAAGCCTATGGTCATCAAAATAGGCAGATTTGGAAGATTTCTTGCCTGCACAGGCTTCCCCGAATGTACTAACACCAAGAAGATAGTTAAGCCCACAGGCGGTATATGCCCTCTCTGCGGCAAAAAGATACTTGCCAAAAAATCCAAAAAGGGCAAGAAATATTTCGGCTGCGAGGATAATCCAAACTGCTCATTTATGACCTGGGACACCCCCGTTTCCGACAAATGCCCCAAGTGCAACGACGGTACTACACTTTTCAAGAAGGGCGGAAAAATGTTCTGCCTGAAAGAGGGCTGCGGATACGAGGTAGCTATCAAAAAGGAAAAATAATTATGGATAAAAATATAACCGTTATCGGCGCAGGTCTTGCAGGCTGCGAGGCGGCGTGGGCGGCGGCAAACAGGGGCGCAAAGGTAAGGCTTGTGGAAATGAAGCCCGGGAAATACTCCCCTGCCCACAAATACAAGGGTTTTGCGGAGCTTGTATGCTCAAATTCCCTGAAAGCCTCACGGATAAATTCGGCGGCAGGACTTCTCAAAGAGGAAATGCGCAGGCTTGGCTCTCTCACAGTTCCCTGCGCCGAGGAAAACGCTGTAGCGGCAGGCGGCGCACTTGCCGTTGACAGGGAAAAATTCTCCGACAGCGTTACGGAAAAAATTCTCTCCCACCCGAACATCACCCTTGTTTCGAGTGAGCAGGAGGACATACCCGAGGGGTACTGCGTAATTGCCAGCGGACCTCTTACCGACGGAAAACTTGCTGACAATATCGGAGAGCTCTGCGGCAAAAGGCTCAGCTTTTTTGACGCTGCCGCACCTATTGTCACATTTGAGTCAATTGATATGGACAAGGCGTTCTTTGCCGCACGCTACGGCAGAGGGGGTGACGATTACATCAACTGCCCTTTCACTAAGGAAGAATATCTTGCCTTTCATCACGAGCTGATAAACGCCGAGTCTGCTCCCGTTCATGACTTTGACCGTCCCGAAAATTCAAAAGACGATTTCACCGTCTATGAAGGCTGTATGCCTATCGAGGTACTTGCCAAAAGAGGCGAGGACGCCGCAAGATACGGCGCAATGAAGCCTGTGGGACTGACGGACAGCAGAACGGGTCTCAAACCCTATGCGGTGGTGCAGCTGAGACGTGAAAATGCGGAGGGGACACTTTTTAATCTTGTGGGATTTCAGACAAACCTCAGATTTCCCGAGCAGAAGCGTGTTTTCTCGATGATACCGGGGCTTGAAAAGGCAGAGTTTATGCGGTACGGCGTTATGCACCGAAATTCCTTTATCGACTCTCCGAGACTGTTAAACGGCGATTTCTCAATGAGAAGCCGCCCCGAGATCTTTTTCGCAGGGCAGATAACAGGCGTTGAGGGCTATATGGAGTCCGCCGCTTCGGGAATTATGGCAGGTATAAACATCGTCCGCCGAATGGAAGAAAAAAAGCCGCTCATTCTCCCTCGTGAAACGATGATAGGCGCATTGTCACGATATATTTCCGACGAGAGCGTGGAGAATTTCCAGCCCATGGGCGCAAATATGGGCATTCTCCCCGACATCGGCATACGTATCAAGAACAAGCAGGAAAGATATCAGGCTGTTGCCGACAGGGCTTTGGAGGCTTTTGAGGGATATTTTAAGGAGATAAATGAACTATGAACGACAAGGTCAAATTCATTCTCACTATTGTAATTATTGTTCTCGCTGCCGCTTGCAGTATTCTGAACATCATTGACGGGAATTACGTTTTGGCGGTGATATGGGGAGCTGTTGCTGTGCTCAATATCGTTTCCATTGTGCTGAAAATAAAATATAAGAGGTGATTTTATGAATGACGTAATTTACGAGTTTGAATCCGAGATAAAATACAGGCAGATGAAACCGAAACAGTATCTTGCCATACTGATAATCGGACTTCTTATCTCTGTTCCGAGACTTTTACTATCCGTTGTCGTGATAATTTCCTACTTATTGATAAGAACAGAAATTGTTCAATCGGATATCCAGTTCATTACCGTATATTTTCTTATATTCTTTTTTCTCCCTCTAATTATTTTTATAGGAACAATTAAACTATTCAGAGCAAAGGCACTTCTTAAATTCACATTCAGAAATGAAGCAGTCGATATACTTATCGTTCCCAAAAAAAGAACGGTCACTGTCCCCTATTCAAATATCACCGCTGTCAGGTCAAACAGCTTATGTTATTTTTTCTACACAAGCAAAAATCTTGCCTATCTGCTTTCCAAAGAGGCTATGGGAAATGTGAGCAATGAGGAATTTTCCGAATTTATCCTTGAGCATATGGGCATTAAGGTCATTGAACTTATTGAAAGGAAATGAAAATATGAACATTATCGTTGACGCATTCGGCGGAGACAACGCTCCTCTCGAGGTCATAAAGGGCGCAGCTCAGGCTGTGGCTGATTTCGGCGTGGAGGTAACTCTTACGGGAAATGAAAAAATTATCAAGGAGACCGCCGAGAAAAACGGTATAAGTCTCGATAAAATTTCCATAATACATACCGAGTCGGTCATTGACATTCACGAGGAGCCTACAGAGATCGTCAAGAGCCGCAAGGACTGCTCTATGGCGGTGGGTCTGCAGGCGCTGGCAGACGACAAGGGCGACGCATTCGTAAGCGCAGGCAGCACGGGCGCTCTTGTGGTAGGCTCCACCTTTATCGCAAAGCGGCTCAAGGGCGTAAAGCGTCCCGCTCTCGCTCCAATTCTCCCCACCGCAAACGGTCATCTTATCCTTATGGACGGCGGCGCAAACGTTGACTGCCGCCCCGAAATGCTTATGCAGTTCGGAATTATGGGAAGCTGCTATATGGAAAAGGTAATGGGCATAAAATCCCCCAAGGTGGGACTTCTGAATGTGGGCGCTGAGGACACCAAGGGCAGAGAGCTTGACAAGGAGGCTTACAAGCTTCTTTCCGCTGCACCGGTTGATTTCTACGGCAACCTTGAAGCAAGAGAAATGCCCAAGGGAGTTTGTCAGGTGGCTGTTTCCGACGGATTTACGGGAAACATTGCTCTGAAACTGTATGAGGGTATGGGCTCTTTCTTTGCGGGAGAGCTGAAAGGTATGCTCACAGACGGTATCACAGGCAAGATAGCAGCCCTGCTCATTATGAAAAAGGTCAAGGCTTTCAAGAAAAAGCTTGATTACAAGGAAGTGGGCGGCGCTGTGCTGATGGGCATTTCCAAGCCCGTTATCAAGGCTCACGGCAGCTCTGACGCAAGGGCTTTCTACAATGCCATCAGACAGGCAAAGCAGTGTGTTGACGGTGATGTTATCGGCGAGATATCAAGAGCGCTGGAAAGCTGCAAGGCTAAGAGCGAGTAAGTTTATACGCTTTCCCGTTCCGTCGGTATTTTGTAAATATTCCGTAAAAGTTTCCAAAAGCTATTGACTTTTAGGAACAGATGTGCTACAATATAAGAAAGGATATGTCTTAAATGACAGACAAGGCTTTAAGCGAAAGGCTTGCCGCCTTTGAAGAAAAGATCGGCTACAGCTTTAAGAATAAAAATCTGCTTCACGAAGCCCTTTCCCACTCCTCCTATGCAAACGAGTGCAAAAAGGGAAGAAATTCAAATGAAAGGCTTGAATTTCTCGGTGACAGCGTGCTTTCCATCGTGATCTCGGAGCATCTTTTCAATCATTTCAAGCACCTGCCCGAGGGCGACCTGACCAAAATAAGGGCTTCACTGGTTTGCGAAAAGGCGCTGTTTGAATTTTCAAAGCAGATATCTCTCGGAGAATTCATTCTCCTTGGCAAGGGCGAGGAAAATACGGGGGGCAGGAACCGTCCCTCAATTGTTTCCGACGCATTTGAAGCGGTAATTGCGGCTGTTTTCCTTGACGGCGGTATGGAAGCCGCAAGGGAATATGTTTTAGGCTTTATACCGAAGGACCTTGACAAAAACTCCGCAAAGAAGCTCCAGGATTACAAGACCATATTACAGGAGATAATCCAGCGAAATCCCGAGGAAAAGGTGGAGTATGTCCTGAGAAGCCAGTCGGGACCCGATCACGACAGGCATTTTGTAGTGGAGGTCTGCCTTAACACCAACGTTATCGGTCACGGCGAAGGTCACAGCAAAAAACAGGCAGAGCAGCAGGCTGCAAAGGAAGCGCTGAGACTTATGGGCTGCGAGGTCTGATATGAGCCACGCCAATATATCCATTTTTATCCCTCATATGGGCTGCCCAAATGCCTGCTCATTTTGCGACCAGCGGATAATAAGCAGCACCTCTCACGCCCCCACCCCCGATGAGGCGGAGGATATCATCAGAGGAGCCTATGAGCGCATAAGCTCACCCGAGGACAGGGCTCAGACAGAGATAGCCTTTTTCGGCGGCAGCTTTACGGCTATCGACAGGGACTATATGACCGCCCTGCTTGAACGCGCTTCAAAATATCTGAAAACGCCCGAACAAGACGGCTTTCGCAGTATAAGAATTTCCACTCGTCCCGACTGCATTGACGAGGAAATTCTTATGCTGCTGAAAAAATTCGGCGTTGGTGCAATAGAGCTTGGGGCGCAGTCAATGAGAGACAGCGTTCTGCATGCAAATCTCAGAGGTCATACCGCAGAGGACGTGAAAAGAGCCTCAAGGCTTATAAAAGAAATGGGCTTTGAGCTTGGGCTCCAGATGATGGTGGGGCTTTACAAAAGCACTCCCGATGACGAGCTTTTCACAATGAACGAGATCATCGGAATATGCCCGAAAACCGTGCGTATATATCCCGTTACGGTGCTTCGGGGAACATATCTTGCAGAGCTTTTTGACAAGGGCGAATACGTGCTATATCCCTTTGAGGAGTGCGTTTCCCTCTGTGCAAGGCTTATGAAAGGCTTTACCGAAGCAGGGATAAAAATTATCCGCCTGGGACTTCACGCCGAGGAAAGCGTTGAGGACAGGGCTGTGGCAGGCTTTTATCACCCTGCACTGGGAGAAGTTGTCCGCTCGGAATGGGTAAAAGGGATAATTGAGAATGAACTTTTAAAAGATGGCTTTGCAGAATGCAGGGCAGCAAACCGCAATATGAGTATACTTGTGGGTCACAAGCGGTCGAACAGGGCTTATTTTGCGGACAAGAGGGTTTCATTCATTCGTGACGACAGCCTGCCGCCCGGAATTATTTCCGTTAACGGCAGGAAATTTACCATACAATAATTCAGAGGTTTTAATATGTACTTAAAATCACTTGAGCTTCAGGGCTTCAAGTCCTTTCCCGATAAAATAAGGCTGGACTTCGGCAAGGGCATAACTGCAGTTGTGGGTCCCAACGGAAGCGGAAAATCCAACATCGGCGACGCTGTGCGCTGGGTGCTGGGCGAGCAGTCCTCGAAAACTCTCCGTGGAGCGAAAATGGAGGACGTTATCTTTGCGGGAACCGAGCTTCGCAAGCCTATGGGCTTTGCGGCGGTCACACTTTGCATTGTAAACGACAAGGGCATTTTAAATATAGACGCTCCCGAGGTAACGGTGACGAGAAAGCTTTACAGAAGCGGCGAGAGCGAGTATATCATAAACGGGGCGCAGGTTCGCTTGAAGGACGTTTCCGAGCTTTTTATGGATACGGGTCTGGGACGTGACGGCTATTCCATTATCGGACAGGGTCGTGTTGCGGAAATTGTTTCCTCAAAATCGGGCGAGAGACGAAGCATTTTTGAAGAAGCCGCAGGCATTTCCAAATTCCGTTTCAGAAAGGCAGAGGCTCAGAGGAGACTTGCTCAGGCAGAAGAAAATATCCTGCGACTGACCGACATCATCTCCGAGCTTGAAAGCAGAGTTGAGCCTCTCAGAAAGCAGTCGGAAAAGGCAGCGCAGTTTATCGAGCTTTCCGAGGAAAAGAAATCCCTTGAGATAACCGTGTGGGTGCATGAGCTGTCGGAGCTTCGTGCAAAGCTTGCGGAGCTTTCCGATAAGCTGCTTATCAACACCTCGGAATATTCCTCATGCGAAGCGGATATCGAACGTCTCGAAGAGGAGTACAGAACCGTTTACAGCGACATCGCCAAGGGAAATATCCGCATTGAGCAGCTGAGAAACGCCATTCTTGATGCCGAAAAGGCGAACACGGGGCTTCACGCCGACATTGCGGTGTATAAAAACGAGATAACCCATTTCAATGAAAACATTGCCGATCTGGAAAAGCAGATGGAGAATGCCAAGCTGACAGACAGCGAAAACAGGCGGCTCACCGAGGAAAAGCTTGCTCAGATAGATAAGATAGGCAAGGATATCGAGCAGGCGGACAAGGATTTTTCGGAAGCGGAGGAAAGGCTCAGAGAAGCCGCAGGCAGGCAGGACGGCTTTGAAAAGGAATTTTCGGGTCACGCCGCAGAGCTTAACAAGCTTTATATCAGGCAGTCCGAGCTGAAAATCACCGCAAGCTCCTCGGACAATGCGCTCAAAGAAATTGAGGAGCAGGAAAATGCCGCAAAGGCACAGCTTGAAGCCATTGCCGAAAGCAGAAAAAATCTTGAGAACGAGCGCAAAGAGGTGCTTGACGGCTTAAAGCTCCTTGAGGAGAAAAAAGCCGAGCAGGAAAACCGCTCAGGCGGTATGAACAGGCTGTTTTCCGCAAGATCGGAAAAGCTTGCCGCCGCCGAAAAGGAGCTTTCCGAGCTTACCATCGGCGTAAGGGAAAAGGAAAACAAGATAAAGATCCTGCAGGATCTGGAAAATTCAATGGAGGGCTTCGGTCACGCCGTAAAGCAGGCACTTAAAGCGGGCAAAAGCGGCAGGATAGGCGGCATAATCGGCTCTGTGGCGCAGATACTCACCGTTCCCTCTGAATACAGCGTGGCTGTGGAAACTGCCCTTGGCGGCGCACTGCAGAACATCGTCACCGAGGACGAAGAAGCGGCAAAGCGCAGTATCCGTATGCTCAAGGATATGAACGCAGGCAGAGCCACATTTCTCCCCATCACCTCTGTAAAGGGCAACAGACTTAACGAAAGCGGGCTTGAAAGCTGCAGCGGATTTGTGGCTTTAGGCTGCGATATTGTTACATACGATGCTAAATTTACGGGTATCGTAAACTCGCTGCTGGGCAGGACGGTAATTGCCGAGGACATCGACTGTGCAGGCAGCATTGCAAAAAAATATAACTACAGATTTAAAATAGTCACCCTTGACGGTCAGGTTGTCAATGCAGGCGGTTCCTTCACAGGAGGCTCAGCAAACCGCTCCTCAGGTGTCCTCACACGTAAAAACGAGATCGAGCGGTTAACAGCCGAGCTTACTGCAGATGAAAACCGTCTTGCGGAAATGAGATCCAAAGCCGCCGCACTCAAGGCAGAGACCGACAAAATGCGGATAGACCTTGAAGCGGCAAAGGACGAGATACGCATTATCGAGCAGGACAGGATTAGATTTGAAGCCGAGATGAAGCGTATCGAGCAGGTTGAGGAGCAGAGTGTCAGCGGCAGGAAAAATGCGGAAGAGCTTACCCTGCGACTCCGTAAGCGCTTTGAGGAAACAAAAGCCGCCGCAGAGAAAGCCGCCGCAGAGCTTGAAAAAATTGACGCACAGATTGCCGACGGCGAGGATAAATCGGGCAGAGACGGTGCACTTCTTGAAAAGCTCAAGGAAGAAAGAGAAAATATTTCCTCGGAAATGTCCGCCCTAAAAATACGCAGAGCAGAGCTTGAAAAGGACAGAGAAGCCGCCAAGGAAAGCCTTGCCGCTCTTGAAGAGCAGAGCAGGAGCATCGGCGACAGCTCTGTGAAGTCCGCACTTGCCATCGAGGAGCAGAAAAAGCTCATTGCCGAAAGAGAGGAGCTTATCCGCCGGCGTGAGAGCGAGCTTAAAGGCGCAGGAGACAGAACTGCCGAAATAAATTCGGAGATCGCCGAAACCCAGAGCAATAATCTTGAGCTTGAAAAGCGCTCCAACGGAATTCGCAGCAGGATAAAGGAGCAGAACGCCGAAAAGGAAAAATTCGGCGCCGAAAAGACCCGTCTCGAGGAGCGGCACAAGTCTGCTCAGTCCGCATACGACAAGATAATCTCCGATATGGCGGAGCAGTACGAGCTGTACCCCTCGGAAGCGGAGGAGCTTGCCATAAAGGACGCAGACAACGCCGAAATAAGTCTTCGTCTCGGCACCGTAAAGCAGAAGATAAGAGCTCTCGGAACGGTAAATCTCTCGGCTATCGAGGAATACAAGGAAGTCTCGGAGCGATACGAATTTATGTCGGGACAGCTTTCCGATGTGAACAGCTCCAAGCGTGAGCTTGAAAAGCTTATCGACGAGCTGACAGAAACAATGAAGCAGAAATTCTCCGAAAGCTTCAATATCATAAATCAGAACTTCAAGCAGATATTCACCGAGCTTTTCGGCGGCGGAAAGGCTGAGCTTACCCTCACCGACCCCGACGATGTGCTTGAATCGGGAATTGAGATAAACGTGGCTCCCCCGGGCAAGGTCATCAAAAGCCTGTCCCTGCTGTCGGGCGGCGAGCAGGCGTTTGTGGCTATTGCCATATACTTTGCCATACTGAGGCTCCGTCCTGCGCCATTTTGTATCCTTGACGAGATCGAGGCGGCGCTTGACGATATGAACGTTACAAGATACGCCCAGTATCTTCATAATTTCACCGATACCACCCAGTTTATCACCGTTACCCACCGTAGAGGAACTATGGAGGAAGCGGACGTTATGTACGGCGTAACGATGCAGGAAAAAGGCATTTCAAGGCTTCTGAAAATGGAACAGCCACCTGCAGAAGATATAACCGACTAAATATGAATAAATATTTGGAGGAATTAGTTTGAAAATCAAAGATTTTCAAACTCCGAGTTTTGTTTTTCGGTCTGACGACCGAAATTTCCTTACGGAAAACACAAAACTCTCAAGAAAGGAAGGGAATATTTATGGGATTTTTTGAAAAAATTGCCGAAGGCATCAAAAAAACAAGGGACTCTATGATGGGAAAGGTCAATTCCCTGCTGAACTCCTTTACAAAGATCGACGAGGATTTTTTTGAGGAGCTGGAAGAAACTCTCATTATGTGCGACATCGGCGTGCAGACCTCTGTTGATATCTGCTCGGAGCTGAGAAAAGCGGTAAAAGAAAAGGGCATAAAAGAGCCTGCGCTCATCAAGGACGAG
The DNA here is from genome assembly GCF_050874005.1 of Huintestinicola sp. Lineage (GTDB taxonomy): Bacteria > Bacillota > Clostridia > Oscillospirales > Ruminococcaceae > Huintestinicola. Next base: position 62,589 of record NZ_JBNMJV010000006.1, on the reverse strand, counting down.
CTGAAAAGAATAATCACCGAAATGCTGGGAGAGGACAAAAAGCTTGACCTTTCCTCAAAGCCTGCGGTAATAATGGTCATCGGCGTAAACGGAGCAGGAAAGACCACCACCATCGGAAAGCTTGCCGCAAGGCTCACCTCCGAGGGCAAGAAGGTCATTGTGGCTGCGGCGGACACCTTCCGTGCGGCAGCTATAGACCAGCTCCAGGTATGGGTGGAAAGAGCGGGAGCCGAGATAGTAAAGCATTCTGAAGGCTCCGACCCTGCAGCGGTGGTTTTTGACGCCATCACAGCGGCAAAGGCAAGGGGTGCGGACGTAGTTATCTGCGACACAGCAGGCAGACTTCACAACAAAAAAAATCTTATGGACGAGCTGAAAAAGATAACAAGGATATGCCGTCAGCAGGCGGAGGGCTGTTCCCTTGAGACCCTTCTTGTCCTTGACGCCACCACAGGTCAGAACGCCGTAAATCAGGCAAAGCTTTTCTCTGAAACTGCGGATATTACGGGCATTGTGCTCACAAAGCTTGACGGTACGGCAAAGGGCGGAATCATCATCACCATTCACCGTGAGCTTGGAATTCCCGTAAAGCTTGTGGGCGTTGGCGAGAAGATAGACGACCTTATGGACTTTTCCGCTCACGATTATGCAGAGGCGCTTTTCGTTTCCGATACTGAGTTCAGCGGAAATTACGAGAGACTTACGGGAGACGGTGAGGACGAAGCTTACGAAGATATTTCCGAGGACATTCCCGAAGAGGAAGTCATTGAAGAAACTGTTCCCGAAAACGAGACAGAGGATATTTCCGATGTATCCGATGAAGAAACAGCCGACGAGCTGTCCGAAGCTGTAACAGAAACAAGCGAAGAAGAAATTTCCGAAGATATCCCCGAAAATGAGCCTCTCTGTGAAACCGCCGACAGCGAGGAAGAAACCGAAGAAGCTCCCGAGAAAGAAAAGCCTGCGGAAAAGAAGAGTCTGAGGGACGGAAAATTCGGCTTCCTGTTCAAGGAGATATCCTTCGGCAAGAAGGAAAAAGACAGCGAGGATGAATAAGAGAGGTGTTAATATGAAGCTTATACTTGCTTCCAACAATAAAAACAAGCTGAGAGAGTTCAGAGAGATACTTGAGCCGGAGGGCTTTGAGGTAGTCTCCCAGAGCGAGGCGGGAGCCGACATCGAGGTGGAGGAAACAGGCACCACCTTTGATGAAAACGCATATCTCAAGGCAAAAGCAATTTACGATATGTTTAAAACCCCCGTTATCGCCGACGACAGCGGACTTGAGGTAGACGCACTGAACGGCGCACCCGGAATATACTCCGCAAGATATGCCGAGGAGGGAAAGCGGTGTGCAAGGGTGCTTTCCGAGCTTGAGGGAGTTCCCGACGAAAAGCGGACAGCGAGGTTCAAGTGCTGCATATGCTACATTGACGAAAAGGGCGGAAAGCACGTGGTCACAGGCATCTGCGAGGGTAAAATAGGATATGAAAAGAAAGGCACCAACGGCTTCGGCTATGACCCTATCTTTATGTACGGCGACAAAAGCTTTGCGGAAATTTCCGCCGAGGAGAAAAACAAGGTGAGCCACAGAAGCGACGCTTTGAGGAAGTTTGAAAAAGTAATAAAGGGAGAGAAATAAAATGCTTACAAGCAAACAAAGAGCCTATTTAAGAGGAATAGCCGCCAAAGAGGACACCATTTTGCAGGTGGGCAAGGGCGGCATCGGTGAGAACCTTATCACCCAGGTAAACGACGCTCTCAAGGCAAGAGAGATAGTCAAGCTTAAAGTCCTTGAAACGGCAATGCTCTCATCTGCGGAAGCGGCAGCAGAGCTTGCGGAGGCAACAAAGTCCGAGGTTGTTCAGACCATCGGCAACAAGCTTGTGCTTTTCAAGAGAAATCCCCAGGAGCCTAAAATAGAGCTGCCCAAGGCAGAAAAGAAAAAGTGATAACGGCACTTTTCGGCGGCAGCTTTGACCCTGTTCATTTAGGTCACGTAAATGCGGTGAAGTCCCTGCTTGAGAGCAGTCTTTCCCCCGACAGAGTAATAATTATGCCCGCATTTGTAAATCCTTTTAAAGCAGGGCTTGATACCGAAAACAGAGCAAATTGCGAGGACAGGCTGGAGATGTGCAGACTTGCCTTTGAAAAGCTCCCCCGCTGCGAGGTCTCGGACTTTGAGATAAAAAAAGGAACTCTCAGCTACACCTGTGAGACCCTCAGGTATCTGCAAAAGCTTTATCCCGAGGACAAGCTTATCCTGACCGTGGGCAGCGACTCCCTTGCCACTCTGCCCACCTGGAACAGTTTTCGGGATATTATAAGTATCGCCCAAATTGCAGCAGTCTCACGCTCCCCCAAGGAGTCACGGAGAATAGAGGAATATGCTGAAAAGGTAAAGGCTTTGGGCGGCAAGGTCACGATCATAGAAACAGAGCCTTTTGACATTTCATCTACCGAGATCCGTAAAAAAATTGTAAAAAATCAAGATATATCTTGCTATGTTGATAAAAATGTAGTACAATATATTATGTCTAAGTCTATTTATAAACAGGGTGATCGTTAAATGGCAGTTGATATCTGCGGAGCCGATACGGAAGAAATAAAGGATATCCTTAAAATAAGGCTCTCAAAGAAAAGATATACCCACAGTCTGAATGTTGCCGCCGCCGCAGACAAGCTGGCGGAGAAATTCGGCGCAGACAGGGGGAAATGCTATCTTGCAGGGCTTATCCACGATATCTGCAAGGAGATACCTCCCGAGGAACAGCTTAAAATGGGCAGGGAATGTATCGTTCCCCTCAGTCCCGTTGAGGAGAAGATACCTGCGCTGTATCACGCTGCGGCAGGCTCCTGGTACTGCGAGCACGTTCTGCACATTGCCGACGAGGATATCCTGATGGCGGTGCGGTTCCATACAGCCGCAAGGGCGGGAATGTCAAAAACTGAGGAGATAATCTACCTTGCCGACCTTATTTCCGAGGATCGTTCCTATAAGGACGTGGGAAAAATGCGCAAGCTTGCCTTTGAGAATTTGCAGAAGGCTATGCTTGAAGCCATAAGCTTTTCGGTAAGCGATGTTATTGCCAAAGGCTCGCTTATACCCGAAAGCACCACGCAGGCTTATAATCATTACGCTGAAATTTTCAGATGAAAGGCGGTTTTTTATGCCGGATACACTTACACAAAAGCAAAAGCTTGAGATAATCGTCAAGGCTCTCGACAGCAAAAAAGCCGAGGATATCAAGGTCATCAAGGTTGGCGACCTTACCATAATTGCGGACTATTTCGTAATTGCCGACGGAACCTCAAGCACACAGACAAAGGCTCTTGCCGACGAGGCGGAGTACAAAATGCAGGAAAACGGCGTCACCCCCAACAGAGTTCAGGGAAACAACGGCTCCAACTGGGTGATAATCGACTACGGTGACATAGTAGTCCACGTTTTCAGCAAAGATCAGAGAGAATTCTACAACCTTGAACGTCTCTGGAGAGACGGAGAGGACGTGGATATATCGGAGTGGGTAAAATAATTTTTAAGGGGGACTTGAAATGGAAGACAACACAGATATGGGATATTCCGCTCTCTACAGTCAGACTGAAGAAGAGAATGACGATAAAGCAAAGGCTTTTGCGGATTACGAACAGCGTGAGCTTGCCCGAAAGGGAAAAATCAAGGTCATGGTCATCGGAATACTCTACCTTATTTTTTGCGGGATAAATATTCTGAAAGCCATTCCCGACCTGTCGGAGGGATTATCCTATTGGATAGGCGAAATGGCTGCATTGGTTCTTTTTACCGCTATCGGAGTTATGTTTGTCATGGGCAAAAACAGCGCAAGGATCGCTCTCGGAGTGTTTTTCTGCATATGTGCCGCTATTTCTCTGCTTATTTTTGTGCCGTCGCTGATATCAACTGCGGCATATGGCAGCACGGCTGTTCTCTACGGTGTTTTATCATCGCTCATTTCCCTTGCTATTATCGGTGTGCCTATCTGGTTCACCTTATTCGACAAAAGCGTTAAAGCATACTGCAAAAGCAAACAAAAAGATAAAAACTGAAAGGGGTAATTAACAATGGACGAACTTAAAATGGACGGTCTTGATCTGCCCGATACGGGAGAGACCTATGACGATCTCCCCGACGCATCGGAGGGACTTGAGGAAACAGCTAACGATACTCCCCGTCCTTCCGACAGTATGGACAATTTTGATGATATCGCAATGCCCGTACTCAGCGAAATGGACGGCTCTGAGGTAACTGCCCTCGATAAGCAGGCGGAAAAAGCCGTTACACCCGATAAGCCTGCCGAACCTAAGCCTATGTTCGAGGATATGTCCGCACCCGCAAGACCGCAGAGCACACAGCAGTCCTCCTCTTCGGGACAAAGTACATATCAGAGTACATCAGGCTCATATAAGAGCACATCAAGCTCATATCAAAGTTCCTATCAAAGCACATCGGGAAGGACAAATCCGAGAACGACCTCCTCAATGGACGATCTCTACGCTGCACGTATGGCAGTAGACCCCGAAAAATACGAAAAGGGCAGGAAAAAGACAAAGATCGTTGCGGGAGTTGGTATCGCTCTGTACGGATACAATACACTTTCCTATCTTCTTTCGCTGATAGGCGGCGGAGGATTGACTATTCTGCTGGATCTTGGCATTTCGGGCTTTCTCCTTTATCTGTTCATCAGGTTCTTTATCGGCAGCAACACCGCAAAGGAAACTCTTGCCTGGTGGATAAGCATTGACGTTATATTCAATATCATCGGCATTATCACCGCAGGCGTTGCCACAGCCGCATTCAGCAGCATTGGTCTGGGAGGACTTTTCGGATTTCTTGCAGTTATGGGTATCATTTCACTTGTGGCAAGGTGCGTTATGCTTTATTTTCTTATTCTTGACGAAGATATTTCCGAGTACAGCAAGAACAAACAATAACTCAGATATCAAATTTATATGATATAAATTTCTTTATTTTGCAAAGGACTGATAATTTTGGAAAGATACGATCATTCCGCCATTGAGAAAAAATGGCAGAAATACTGGGAGGAGAACGAGACCTTCAAGACCGATGTATGGGATTTCTCAAAGCCCAAATACTACGTTCTTGATATGTTTCCATACCCTTCGGGCGTGGGACTTCACGCAGGACACCCCGAGGGCTACACAGCTACCGACATTGTTTCCCGAATGAAAAGAATGCAGGGCTACAATGTGCTTCACCCAATGGGCTATGACTCCTTCGGTCTTCCCGCAGAGCAGTATGCGGTAACAACGGGAAACCACCCCAACGGCTTTACCCAGGAAAACATCAAGACCTTCTCAAAACAGCTCAAGGAGCTTGGCTTTGACTACGACTGGTCAAAAATGGTGGCTACCTCCGACCCCAAGTTCTATAAGTGGACACAATGGATATTCAAGCAGCTTTATCTTGACGGCTATGCAAAATATGTGGATATGCCCGTTAACTGGTGCGAGGAGCTGGGAACCGTTCTTTCCAATGATGAGGTAATTGACGGAAAATCCGAACGTGGCGGCTACCCCGTTGTAAGAAAGAATATGAAACAATGGGTAATAGACCAGCCCGCCTTTGCAGAAAAGCTTCTCGAAGGACTTGACGAGATAGACTGGCCCGAGTCAACAAAGGCTATGCAGCGCAACTGGATAGGCAAATCTACAGGCGTTGAGGTCAAGTTTGACATTGTGGGCGGCGGCGAATTCAGCATCTACACCACTTGTATCGAGACAATTTATGGTATCACATTTATGGTTCTTGCTCCCGACGGTGAAATTGTAAAAACACTTATGCCCCGCATAACCAACAAGGAAGAGGTACAGGCGTACATTGACGAGACACTCAAGAAAAACGATATGGACCGCACCGAGCTCAACAAGACCAAATCCGGCTGCGAGCTTAAAGGCGTTACCTGCATAAATCCCGTAAACGGCAAGGAAGTCAGAATGTTCATCGGCGACTTTGTTCTTGCAAGCTACGGCACAGGCGCAGTAATGGCTGTTCCCGCTCACGACCAGAGAGACTTTGAGTATGCTGTTGCTCATAACATTGATATGATACAGGTAATCGACGGCGATGAAAAGCTGGGCCACGTTGACGTGTCCGAGAAAGCCTTTGAAAAGGGCGAATATCTGGGCAAAGGCTACAAGCTCATCAATTCCGAGGAATTTACAGGTCTTACCGTTGAAGAAGCAAAGGAAGCCATCACCTGCAAGCTTGAAAAAATGGGCGTTGCAAAGCGCACCACAAACTACCATTTCAGAGAATGGATATTTGCCCGCCAGCGTTACTGGGGCGAGCCTGTTCCCGTTGTACACACCGAAAACGGCGAGATACACGTTCTTGATGATGACGAGCTTCCTCTCATTCTTCCCGAGCTTGAGGACTACAAGGGCAAGAACGGCAAAGCTCCTCTTGAAAATGCGGAGGAATGGAAAAAGTATGACAAAAACGGCATAAAGGGTACAAGAGAGACCTCCACAATGCCCGGCTCCGCAGGTTCAAGCTGGTACTATTTCAGATATATCGACCCCGATAACGATAAGGAATTTGCAGACCCCGAGCTTCTGAAGCATTGGATGCCCGTTGACCTTTACATCGGCGGCCCCGAGCACGCAGTAGGTCACCTTATGTACTCCCGTATCTGGAACAGATACCTCTACGACAAGGGTCTTGCACCCACAAAGGAGCCATTCAAGAAGCTTGTTCACCAGGGAATGATACTTGGCGAGAACGGCATCAAAATGGGCAAGAGATATCCCGAATATGTGGTAAATCCCAGCGACATCGTAAGAGATTACGGCGCAGATACCCTGAGACTTTACGAGATGTTTATGGGTCCCCTTGAGGTCTCAAAGCCCTGGAGCAGCTCGGGAGTTGAGGGCGCAAGGAAGTTCATCACAAGAGTATGGAATTTCTTCACCGAACATTCAAACCTCACCGAAGAAAATGACGGCACACTCACAAGAGTATACCATCAGACCGTAAAGAAGGTCACCGACGATTTCGAGGCACTTGCATTCAACACCGCCATAAGCCAGCTTATGATATTTATGAATGCCGCATATAAGGCAGGAAAATGCCCCAAGGAGTACGCCGAGGGAATTATCAAGCTGCTTTCCCCCGTCACACCTCACGTGTGCGAAGAAATGTGGAGCATACTGGGTCACGACCATACCATCGCATACGAGTCCTGGCCCGTATATGACGAAAAGGAGCTTCAGGTGGACACCATCGAGATAGCCGTTCAGGTAAACGGAAAGCTCAGAGGAAAGATATCCGTAGGCGTTGACGAAGAGCAGGAGTCCGCACTTGCCAAGGCAAAGGCTCACCCCGATGTAAAGTCATTCATCGAGGGCAAAAACATCGTCAAGGAAATTTATGTCAAGGGCAGGATAGTAAATATCGTTGCAAAGTAACATCTTGTAAATATGCACAAAAAAGTTTACAAAATTTCGTCTTGGTTTTTTGTGCAGACACTTGACAAATGCGTGTGATATATAGTATAATGTTATAGTTATATCGTATATAATCCTCTGCCAAAGGGCAAAGGGAGGGAACAAAATTGGCTGAAATTCACGTTGGAAAGAACGAGACCTTAGAGACTGCTCTTAAGCGTTTTAAGAGAAGCTGCGCTAAGGACGGCGTTATCGCTGAGGTTCGTAAAAGAGAACACTACGAGAAGCCTTCCGTAAAGCGCAAGAAGAAGTCTGAGGCTGCTCGTAAGCGTAAGTATTAATCGTTAATATGTTAATAGTATCGCTTTGTACAGAGCGGCGGCAGCCATATAACTGCCGCCGCTTTTTTCTATCAAGAAGGAGCGTGTTTATGCTGTTCACACCCACAAGAGCCTACAAAAGCATACTGAGCGTGACTCCCGAAATACTGCGTGAAATGGGAGTCACCGCTCTTATCCTTGACATCGACAACACAATGACCACCCACGACAATCCCACTCCCCTTGAGGGACTGTTTGAGTGGCTTGACAATATGCGTAAAAACAATATAAAAATGATGATAGTCTCAAACAATCACGTCCCCAGGGTCACACCCTTTGCACAGCTTCTGGGACTTGACTTCATACCCGAGGGCGCAAAGCCCCTGCCCATAGGATATAAAAAAGCCGCTGAGAAGCTTGGCGTGCCCAAAAGCGAAATATGCACCATCGGCGACCAGCTTTTCACGGATATCCTTGGAGCAAAGCTTTTCGGCATAAAATCCATTCTCGTCCCCCCTATCGAACCGGAAAAAAACGTTTTTTTCAAAATAAAAAGAACGGCAGAAAAACCATTTCTGCCGAAAAAATATTTATAATCGAGGTGCATTTTTATGATAACAAAAAAATGCAGAGACTGCGGAAAAGAATTTACCCTTACAGACGGAGAAATAGAATTTTACCGTTCAAAAGGCTTTGAACTTCCGACACGCTGCAAAAGCTGCCGTGACAAACGCAAAGGCAGGAAACCATCTTCTTCACCGCAAAACCATAACAGCAATAAAAGCAGCCGCTCACGCTTACCCATATTTGCCGTAATTCTCGCAGCAATATTTCTGGCAGCCTTATTTTTCAAGCTTTCGGATATCTTAATCCCCGAGCAGGCATCGCCGTCCGAAATAACGGAAACTTCCGCTTATATCACAGAGCAAACTCCGCCTGCCATAACTTCTTCTGCCATTACATCAGATACAATAACCTCGGAAACCTCACATATATCCACATCGTCAGAAGCCATAGTTACAGGACCCGAAAAACAAGGGCTTTGTTTCCGAAATGCCGATCTTCTTGAGGATCACTACGAAAAGCACGGCATAGAAATGGGATTTTCCTCCCCGCAGGAATATGAACGTGCCGCCGCAGCCGTTGTAAGCTCCCCCGACGCCCTCCACAAGCTTGAAAAGGAGGACAACGACGATGTGTATTATCTTGAAAGCACCAATGAATTTGTCATAGTTTCAACAGACGGATATATAAGAACCTACTTTAAACCGAACGACGGCAAGGATTATTTTGACAGGCAGTAAAAATCAAAGAAAGGATAGATAAAATATGAGCGCAACATTCGGCCCCGCAGGAAGCGCAGAAAGCTTCAAAGCAATGGGCTACAAAAAATCCACCCAGCTCCCCGAATACTTAAAAAAATTCGGACTTACCCATTTTGAATACCAGTGCGGACAGGGCGTAAGAGTATCCGAGGACTCCGCAAGAGAAATAGGCGAAGCCTTCAAAAATGCAGGAATGACTCTGTCTCTCCACGCTCCCTACTTCATCTCCCTCTCGGGAACAGAGGAGGAAAAGCGCCTTAACTCCATAAACTACATACTCGCCTCCGCAAAGGCAGCAAAGGCAATGGGAGCGAAAAGGATAGTAATCCACAGCGGCTCCTGTGCCAAAATATCCCGTGAGGAGGCTCTTGAGCTTGCAAAGGACACAATGAAAAGGGCGAGACAGGCGCTTATCTCTGAGGGACTTGAGGACATAATCTGCTGCCCCGAAACAATGGGCAAAGTAAACCAGCTTGGCACTCTCGAGGAGGTCATCGAGATCTGCAAGGTTGATGACAGCTTCATTCCCACCGTTGATTTCGGACACCTGAACGCCCGAACCTTCGGCGGCATAAAAACCAAGCAGGATTATGCCGAAATGCTTGACAAGCTTGAAAACGGTCTCGGCATAGACAGAGCAAAAATTTTCCACAGTCATTTTTCCAAAATAATGTACACCGAAAAGGGCGGCGAGAAAATGCACCTTACCTTCGGGGATAACCAAGGCTTCGGACCCGATTACGAGCCGCTTATGGAGCTTATCGCAGAGCGTGACTGGTCACCCACCTTTATCTGTGAAAGCGCAGGCACACAGACCGAGGACGCAAAGGAAATGATGGACTATTACAACAGCGTAAAGAAATAAAAAACAGCATTGACGAGCGGCAAACCCGTCAATGCTGTTATTATTATACCTTATTTTTCTTCCACGACCGTGTAAAGCCCCGTATCATCGCCGCTTATCTCAATGCCCTTAGCCTCGAAAAGCTCGGAAACGGTAACAAATTCGTAACCCTGTTCCTGAAGCGCAGGGATAATAGTTTTCAGAGCCTCCACCGTTTTTGTGTTGCCCTGCATATCGTGGAGAAGGACAATGGTGCCGTCCTTGACCTGATTTAGAGTGCGCTCGGCTCTTTCCTCGGCGGAAACGCTGTCCTCCCAGTCATTGCAGCCTGCGCCGCAGATAAAGGGCATATCAATAGCCTCATACATCGTGGGATTTACCGCAATGTAGGGCGGGCGGAAAAACTTGGTATCCTCACCTGTGATCGCTTTTACCTTTTCACGGACATAATCTATCTCCGCAGTAATATCCTCGGCGGACATTTTCGTCATATCCGAGTGAGTTTTGGAGTGGTTGTCTAACTCGCAGCCCATATCATAGGCACGCTTTACCACCTTCTCGGTGCTTTCGGTAATGTTGTTGCCCACAAGGAAAAAGGAGCCTCTTACCCCGTATTCCTCCAGAACATCCAGCACCTGAACGGTGGTGGTGATGTTGGGACCGTCGTCAAATGTAAGAGCCACCAAGGGCTTTCCCAGAGCCTTGTAATCCACTTTTGTGACCTCGCTTTCGGTAGTTTCAGCCTCCGAACTGACAGTTTCGGAAATACTGTCGGCGTTATTTTCCTCCTCGGGCGCACTTGTGCAGGCACAGATAAGAGAGGAAACCAGCGCCATAAAAACAGCAACAGCCTTTTTCATAACGTCTCTCCTTTACGGCTTTTACAAATTATATCATAAAATACAAAATATGTCAACGAAAAAAATATTATTTTTAATCCGCAAACTGACTGTTGTAAAGCTTCGCATAGAAGCCGCCCTTTGAAAGCAATGACTCGTGGTTACCCTGCTCAATGATATGACCATCTTTCATTACAAGTATCACGTCCGCCTCTCTTATGGTAGAAAGGCGGTGAGCCACGATAAAGCTTGTGCGCCCCTCCATAAGACGGGCAAACGCCTGCTGAATTTTTATCTCGGTTCGGGTGTCGATAGAAGATGTAGCCTCGTCCAGAATGAGCATAGGGGGCAGGCAGAGCATAACACGGGCAATGCACAAAAGCTGCTTCTGACCCTGAGAAAGGCTTCCCCCGTCCTCCCCTATCACCGTGTCATAGCCCTTAGGGAGACGTTTGATAAATCCGTGAGCGTGGGAAGCCTTTGCCGCAGCAATAATCTCCTCATCTGTAGCGTCAGGCTTACCCATAGCGATATTTTCCTTTACAGTTCCCGCTCTGAGCCAGGTCTCTTGCAGTACCATTCCGTAATTTTTCCTGAGACTGCTTCGTGTCATATCCCTGATGTCAATGTCCTCCACCTTAACAGCGCCGCTGTTTACATCATAAAATCTCATAAGCAGATTTATGACCGTAGTCTTTCCGCAGCCCGTAGGACCCACGATCGCCACCCTCTGACCGGGCTTGACGCTCAAATTCAAGTCCTCGATAAGCTTCTTTTCGGGAATATATGAGAAATACACATTCTCAAGGGAAACGCTGCCCTTGGGGTCTGTGAGCACCACAGCATTTTCATTTTCGGGAGTCTGAGGTTCTTCCTCAATAAGCTGAAAAAGTCTCGCAGCACAGGCAAGAGCGTTCTGCAGCTCTGTGATAACCCCCGAGATCTCGTTAAACGGCTTGGTGTACTGATTTGCATAGGACAGAAAAACCGACAGCTGACCCACCGTAAATGGCACCGCCGCACCCACCGTAGCCACACAGGTAAGCGCACCCGTCAGAGCCACCGCCGCATATACCACATTGTTCACAAATCTTGTGGAGGGATTTGTGATAGACGAAAAGAAAGTTGCTCTCAAAGAGCATTTGAAAAGCCTGTCGTTTATCTCGTCAAATTTTTTCAGCGTTTCCTCTTCCCTGCCGAACGCCTGAACGATCTTCTGACCGCCTATCATCTCGTCGATAAAAGCGGTCTGCTCCCCTCTCGTCTCCGACTGCAGGCGGAACATATCATAGGTCTTCTTAGCGATAAATCGTGCGATAAACAGAGAAAGGGGCGTCAGCACCACCACCGCAAGGGTTATCTTCCAGCTGATAAGCAGCATAAAAATGAGTGTGGCGAGGATAGTCACAACGCCCGTGAAAAGCTGAGTAAAGCCCATAAGCAGACCGTCCGCAAACTGGTCTGCATCTGCGATAATGCGGTTCACCGTCTCGCCCACAGGGTGAACATCAAGGTAACTTAACGGAAGCTTTTCAAGCTTTCTGAAAGCCTCGTTTCTCACATCACGTACAACGTGATAGGTTATCCTGTTGTTCACCGTGTTCATTATCCATTGAACAACAGCGGTAATTCCAACCACAACAGCAATTTTCAGCAGTATATCACCAATTCCCGCAAGGTCAACATTTCCCTCGCCAACGATCAGGTCAATGGCATTGCCCGCAAGTATGGGAACGTAAAGCGTAAGCCCCACGGAAGCCGCCGCCGTAATGACCGAAATAACGATAAGAGGAATGTAACGCTTTACATAAACAAAAACCTTTTTCAGAGCGCCCTTAGGGGCTTTTTCTTTCTTAGCCGCCACTCAGACCGCCTCCTTTTTGAACTGGGAATTGTAAATTTCTCTGTAGACCTCACAGTTTTCAAGAAGTTCAGCGTGAGTGCCTATTCCCACCGCATTGCCGTCGTCAAGAACGATGATCTTGTCGGCATGCTGAATGGAGGAGGTTCGCTGTGAAACGATAAACACCGCAGGCGAATAATCAAGCTCCCTGAGAGATCTTCTGAGAGCAGCGTCGGTGGCAAAATCAAGAGCCGAAGCGCTGTCGTCAAGAATGAGTATCTCGGGCTTTCTCACAAGCGCTCTTGCAATGGTGAGCCTCTGCCGCTGACCGCCCGAAAGGTTCTTTCCGCCCTGCTCGATCTCGCAGTCAAGCCCGCCCTTTGCCTTGATAACATCAAGCGCCTGAGCCGCCGTAACAGCCTCCATAATATCATCGTCCGAAGCATTTTCATTGCCCCAGAGCATATTTTCACGGATACTTCCCTTAAAAAGCACCGCCTTCTGCGGAACAACGCCGATCTTGCTCCTAAGCTCCGAAACAGGCATATCCTTCACATTAACGCCGTCAACCAGAACCTCGCCGCCGCTCGCATCGTAAAATCTGGGAATAAGATTTACAAGGGAGGATTTTCCCGAGCCTGTGCCGCCGATAATTCCAACCGTCTCCCCCTTTTTCACCGTAAAATCAATGTCCGAAAGGGAGTCGTCACCTGCATTTTTGTACCGCAGATAAACGTGACGGAACTCTGCCGCATTATCGCTCTGAGAAGCATCCTTTTCCCCGTCGGAGATTGAGGGCTTCATCTCAAGAGCCGCCTGGATACGGTTTCCGCAGGCAATGCTCTTGGTGATGTTTATGATTAGATTTGCAAGCTTGATAAGTTCAACAAGTATCTGAGACATATAATTGTAAAGAGCGACCACCGCACCCTGAGTGATAATGCCCTGACTTACGCTGACAGCTCCCCTGTTTATGAGGAAGATTATGCCCAGATTTATGATGATGTAGGTCACAGGGTTCATCAGAGCGGAAATTCGTCCCACAAATTCCTGTGAACGAGTAAGCTCGGCGTTTTTGGAAACAAAGCGCTCGGTCTCCTCGTCCTCCTTGCAGAACGCACGTATAACACGTACACCCGTCAGATTTTCTCTTGTAACGCTTGTAACGCCGTCAAGCTTCTGCTGCACCTTTTTGTAAAGGGGGATGGAGCAGAGCATTATGGCAAATACCACAATGAGCAGCAGAACGGTCACATAAACGAATATCATCGCCGCACGGGCGTTAATGGTGAATGCCATTATCATTGCGCCGAAAACCACGAAGGGCGAACGCAGAAGCAGTCTCAGGGTAAGATTTACGCCGTTCTGCACCTGATTCATATCGCTGGTCATACGGGTCACCATCGTGGAAGTGCCAAGCTCGTCCAGCTCGGAATAGGACAGGCTCTGGATATGCTCAAAAAGCACGTGGCGAAGCTTTGCGGTAAAGCCCACCGAAGCCTTTGCGGCAAAATACTGAGCCGTAATGGAAAACGCCAGCCCCACAAAGCCGAGAAGCACCAGCACAAGGCACATTTTCACAATGTACGCCCTGTCGCCCATTGCGATACCCTTGTCGATGACCGCCGCCACCACCAGCGGCACAAACAGCTCAAGAAGCGCCTCAAGCAGCTTGAAAAGCGGTCCGAGAATGCTCTCCTTGATGTACGCCTTCATATAAACAAGAAGCTTTTTCAATCCCATCTCTCCTTAAAACAATTTTTCGCATACAAAGTTATTATACCATATCAATGGATAATGTTTTATTCTAATTTGTTAATTTTAATGGCAATATTATTAAGCACTGTTTCTAATTTTTGTAAAATATTCCCCGTAAAAAATATTTTCACAGACCTCTTGACAAATATGGAAATATGTGTTATGATAATGATATCAAAATGATATCATTTCAGATCAAACCCAATTCTGACGTATCATAAGGGAGGAAATTTTATGAGCAAGAAAATTACAGGCGAAATTGAAGAAAAGGAGCTTAACGCTCCCAACGGTCTGGCAAGCGCATTTTTATTTGTTATTCTTTACATCGCAGCGGTCGTGGGCATAATTCCTGCGGGAATGAACCTTGACAGCGGCGCTCCCACCTTCGGCGCTCCGCTGCTCGTGATCTGTATTCTGTGGCTCTGTGTGGGCTGGATACCGTTTATGGGCATCAAGGTCATTCGTCCCAACGAGGCTCTCGTACTTACACTTTTTGGAAAATACACAGGCACTCTCAAAAAGGAAGGCATTTTCTTTGTAAATCCTTTCTCATCTGCAGTAAATCCCGCATATGCTGCGGAAATGGCTTCACAGATGAATGTTCACACATCTGCGGACGGCAAAGCCGAGGTCAAAACGGCTTCCGTTTCCAAAAAGCTTTCGCTCAAGGCGATGACCCTCAACAACAAAAAGCAGAAGATAAACGACAAGGACGGAAACCCCGTTGAGGTGAGCATTGTGGTCATCTGGAAGATAGCAAACACCGCAAAGGCTGTTTTTAACGTTGACAATTACCAGGAGTACATTTCCATTCAGGCGGACTCCACCCTCAGAGACGTGGCAAGCCTTTATCCCTATGATGTGGGAAATGACGGCGGCAAGTCCCTCAGAGGCTCCTCTGCCGAGGTTGCTGAAAATCTCAAGGCGGAGCTTCAGAACAGAGTTGCGGACGCAGGTCTTGAGGTCATCGAGGCTCGCATCACTCACCTTGCATACGCTCCCGAGATCGCTGCGGCAATGCTCCAGAGACAGCAGGCGGCAGCTATCATCGAGGCAAGGCAGAAGATCGTTGACGGCGCTGTGGGTATGGTCGAAATGGCTCTCGAGCGCATTACCGAGAATAACGTCTGCGACCTGGACGACGAGAGAAAGGCGCAGATGGTATCAAATCTGCTCGTTGTACTCTGCGGAAACAAGGACGCTCAGCCTATTGTTAACAGCGGTTCCATTTATTGATAACAAACTCAAGTCGTTCCTGTCTCCCCCACCTCAGACCGGGAGACGGGAACAGATATGCATTTAAACGAGGTGACAGTTTATGTTTTCAAATACCTCAATAGCTTCAATGCTCATCTGCAGCTTGCTGTGCATTATCATTCCCATCGTGGCAATGATAATTTACAAGATAAAAAACAAGGACGTGAGAATTTCTTCGTTTTTCATCGGCGGAGCGGTCTTTTTCCTGTTTGCTCTTGTCCTTGAACAGATAATGCATTATTTTATGCTCCCCGTTGTAAGCGGCAGCACAGTCGCTTACGTATTTTACGGAGCGTTTGCCGCAGGAATTTTTGAAGAAACGGGCAGATTTGTCACTTTCAAAACGGTGATGAAACAGCGAAATGACCCCAAAGAAGCCGTTATGTATGGTCTGGGTCACGGCGGAACCGAAGCCATTTTGCTTGCAGGGCTTTCAATGCTCGGCAGCGCAGTTACGGCAATTATGACAAATCAGATGGGGCTTGATGCAATGATCTCCCTTTCCTCGGGAGGCAATGCGGAAACCGCCGAAGCTCTGCGCACACAGCTTGAAACGCTGGCAGCGGTGGGAACGGGCACAATGCTTCTGAGCGTTCTCGAGCGAATTATTGCTATGACGTTCCACACGGCTATGTCGGTAATAGTTTTCGAGAGTGCGAGGGTCAAGGGCAAGGGTTTGCTTTTCCCCGCTTGTATCTTTTTCCACGCAGCACTTGACATTCCTGCGGTGCTTTATCAGAGAGAGGTGATACCTTTGTATGCCCTCTATCCGATAATTACTGTCATTACAGCGGCGGCAGTCTGGTTTGCAGTTAAGTCGTACAGGAGGACGAAGGCGGTCTGCACAGAGGAGGAGACGGCTTGAAAGGCAGGATATGCAGGATAATTCTCGGCATCTCTGCCGCCGTTTTTACCGCTCTTGTAATTGCGTTATGGAGTAAGTCCGAGCTTTGTATCGGGGCGGCGGTGGTTGTCTGCGTGAATTTCATTCTGACGGCAATGCTGAAATTCAGTTTCGGGCTTGCCGCCGAAAACGGATATAATAACAGGGCAAAGCTTGACAGGATACTTTCGGTATCAAGCGTTGTGCTGCTTGTTCTCAGCGTTCCTCTGTTTTTTGTTCCCGTATTTTATGAAAGCATTTCAGATACGGCATTTGCGGCTTATGTAAACATTATCGGAGCTGTACTGCTAATTTCCATTCTTATAGCCGACAAGAAAAAATGATGATCGGAGGTGAAGCGTTTGGCTGAAAATGATAAGGCAAAGGGCAAAAAGCAGGTCCCTCTCAGGCTGTCCGCTTCCCTTTACGACGAGCTTGCAAAATGGGCGGAGGATGATTTCCGTTCCATTAACGGGCAGATAGAATATCTGCTTACGGAATGCGTCAAAAAGCGCAAAAAGTCCGCTGCGCAAAAGCGTACCGAGCGGAATGGGAATATTCCTCCCGGAGAGGCTCCCGAGCTTAATGAACCGTTTTTTTACACCTATCCCGACGGTCACACGAGAGAGTTTGAAAATGTGAAGGTCTTTCTCGATTACGTCATTAACGGCGAGCCGGACGAGAGAGATGAAGAAAAGCACGAAGATTAAAATTTCATTAACCGTATTAGAATATAATAATTCTATTGATTACCATCTGCCTTTGTGCTAAAATAATAGTTGGGAGATTTTCCCTGCTTCGAGTCGGGAACGGAAGAGAAGCTTATGCTTGGGATAATATTTTTTTGCCGTTCTCGGGGGAGTTTTTATGGCTGCAGAAAAGGAAATGAACAGAATGGCAGCCGACGGCCGGCGTGTAATTTCGGTAACGCCATATGCGGCAATGGGTTATGGAATCATTGTCACTTATGAGCGCAAGGTTATGAGATGACATAATTTAAAATGCACTATTGACATTTTATAAATAAGATGATATATTATATATTGTTTTACATTATCATAAAACAGGAGGGTTTTAAATTGGCTGACGTATTAAAGGCAGAGGGACTGTCTAAATCCTACAAAAAGGGCGTTATGGCGGTCAAGGACGTGAGCTTTACCGTGGGAGAGGGAGAAATTTTCGCTCTCATCGGTCCAAACGGCGCAGGCAAGACTTCGACCATCAGAATGATATCCACCCTTATCAAGCCCACGGGCGGCGACGCTTTTGTGAACGGTCACAGCATCATCTCCGAGCCTGACAAGGTAAGACAGGCTATTACATATCTCCCCGACGAGGCAGGCGCATACAAGACTATGACCGGTATGGACTACCTTTACTTTATGGCGGGACTTTTTTCCGCCGACAAGGACGAGATAGACAAGTATGTGAACAGGGCTGTGAATATGTGCGGTCTGGGCGACAGGCTGGAGGAAAAGATAGGCGGCTACTCACGTGGTATGATAAGAAAGCTGCTGCTTTCCCGTGCTGTTATGACACGCCCCAAGCTTGCCATTCTTGACGAGGCTACCTCGGGTCTTGACGTTATCAACGCTCTGGACATCAGAAAGACCATAAAGCGTCTTTCCGCCGAGGAGGGTATGAGCTTCCTGCTTTCATCACACAATATGCTTGAAATAGAGTACGTTTCCGACAGGGTGGGAATTATGGCTCACGGCGAGCTTATGGTCACGGGCACCATCGACGAGCTGAAAGCACGTTATAATGCCGCTAATCTTGAGGAAGTTTTTGAAAGGGTGGTGCAGTCAGATGAAATTAGGTAATCTGTTAAAAAAAGAGATAAAAGAGCTGCTTACTCCTCAGGCTATCTTCTCGATGATATTCACCTGTGTTCTGCTCATTGTTATGGGCAAGGTCATGGGCGGCGCTATGGACGAGGCTCTTAACAATTCAAGCGTGAACATTGCCGATCTTGACGGTTCGGCATTTACAGAGGAAATGATAAAAGCTCTCCCCGATTACGGCGCTGACCCTACGGTGGTCACTCTTCAGTCCGAGGACCTTGAGAGCGAGATGGAGAGACTTGACATCAAAAATCTCGTTATTATCCCCGAGGGTTTCGGTGACAGCGTTGTGAACGGTTCCGAGTCGGCAGGCGTTGACTGCGTGAGCATTGTTACGGGCGGCGGTCTTACAACTTCTATGCAGAATATGTCCGCTTCAAGCCTTACTGCTTCCATTTCAAGCTATGTGAGAAATTACATCGAAACTCAGAAAATGGGTATGACCGAAAGCGAAAAGGAGCTTCTTGCGGAGCCTGTTGTAACTGTAGAATACACTACGGCTAACGGCAAGACCGTTCAGGTATCGGCGGATATGCTTATGGGCGTGCTTATGAGTCAGTCTATGATAGCTCCCTTTGCGGTCTTCTTCCTTATCCTGATGGCTTCTCAGATGATAATGACCGCTATTTCTACGGAAAAGATCGACAAGACTCTGGAAACGCTTATGTCCGCTCCCGTTTCGAGAATTACGGTGCTTACCGCTAAGATGATATCTGCTGTTATCGTGGCGCTTCTTAATGCGGGTGCTATGATAATCGGATTTGCTTTCTATATGCAGAGTATGATGGGAGGCGCTGCTGCTGAGCTTGAGGAGGGTGCTGCTGCAAATACTGCAGGCATTACCTCGGGGGCTGAGGCTCTGGCAAGTCTGGGACTTACTCTCGGTATAGGCGATATCCTTATTTTCGGTCTTGACCTGTTCCTTACGATCGCTATCGGACTTTCGGTATCGCTTATCCTCGGCGCTATGGCTACGGACACAAAGTCGGTGCAGACCTTAGTTATGCCCATTATGATGGCGACTATGATACCTTTCTTCGTTACGATGTTTGCAGACGTTAACTCTATGTCTCCCGCACTTAAGATCATTATGTACATCATTCCCTTTACTCACACTTACACGGCTATGAGCAATCTTATGTTCGGTGAGACGGCTCTCGTTATCGGCGGCCTTATCTATCAGGCGGTGTTCTTTGCGGTTTGTATGTATCTGGCGGTGAAGATGTTTACCTCCGACCTGCTGTTTACTATGAATTTCTCCGCTGACAGAGGCAGAAAGAAAAGCCTTATAAAAGGTGGGGCAAAATGATATTCCACGATTATGAGCCTAAAATGCAGAAAAATCCTATGCTTATAGGCACGGCGGTCATATCAGCCGCCGCTGTCGCCGGGCTGTGGTATTTCAGAGAACGGCTGGGGCTAAGCGTTTCCGATATGCTTATGCTGTCGGGTGCGGCTCTGCTGGTGATACTTCTTACTATCCGTGATATTCTCCAAAAAAAGGAAAATTTCCGAAATGCTTCCGAGCTGAAAAAGCAGCGTGACGAGATGGAATGTGAGGATTTTTCCGACAGCAGTATTTTTTTCAAGTGATATGTTCTTCTGTATATTCGGGCGTATCCCGAACATAATACTTCTGTAACGGGGAAAACATTTTCCCGTGGAAAGGAAGTATTACTAATGTTTAATCAGAACCAGAATAACAACCGTCAGCAGAATAATCAGCAGAACCAGCAGCAGAATCAGCAGAACCGTCAGCAGAACCAGCAGCAGAAAAATCAGCAGAATGGTCAGAACTGCAAGGACAACCGTTCCGAAAGATAAATGCTCTGATTTTCATCTCCATTCAATCAATGCGCTGTATTTCATTTTTATGAGATACGGCGCTTTGTTTTATGTTATTTTAGGAACATATATTTTGATTTTGATTATGAAATTATGCCAAATTTTGATTACAAATCGTTACACTATTTTTACTTTCAGCCGAAAGCCACGGTTTTTAGGGCAATTTTAACGAATTAACCCTTTTATCTTTTAATCTTATTATCTCATTGTCACGTTGACATTGAATGAGTTTTGTAGTATAATTTACAATGTATCATCAGAATGAAAAATATGCCCTGTACAATGGCATATAAAAATTTTTTCCCCGAAAGGAAGTCGGTTATGGAAGCAGACGGGAGTCGGTTTATTATTTCGGACGAGAAGGAGCTTATAATTGCTGCGGTCATCTGTGCCGTTCTTGTGGCGGTAAGGCTGTTTTACGGCTGCGCCGAGGCGGCGGCGGACGAACTTGGCGAGGGCAGGATAAAAAGCTTTGAAGATGAAAAGGACGGCAGGCATACACTTTTTTGCCTGTTTAAAAATCAGCGGAGATTTTTCGCTGTGTTTTCCGTTCACAAGCTTTTAAATTCCCTGCTTGTTGGAGCGATATTTGCTTTTTCCTTCGCAAAGCCCTTTTTTATCGGGGCAGGAAATGCAAATGCTCCTATGGTATGGCTCATAATTGCCCTGTGTTTTCTGATAGCGGCGCTTATACTGAGATTTTTCGGCAGCGACCTTCCGAGAATTCTTATGAGAGGCGATACCGCCGAGAAATTTGCGGCGTCCTCCGCAGGGGCTGTCAGAATTCTCTATTACCTGTTATCACCTATTACCGAGCTTTCGGCGGCGATTTCCTCTCTTTTCGGCAGAAACCAAGGCGATGAGGACGCTGTTACCGAGGAAGAGATACTGATGATGGTGGACGCAGGAAATGAAACGGGCGCTATCGAATCCTCCGAAAAGGAAATGATAAACAACGTTTTTGAGTTCCACGAGCTTACTGTAAGCGATGTTATGACCCACCGCACCGATATTGTGGCGGTGAGCGTGGACGCTGAGATCTCCGAGGTGGTCTATACTGCCATTAAAAGCGGTTTTTCACGTATCCCCGTTTACAGGGAAAGCGTTGACCACATCGAGGGTATGATACACGTTAAAGATCTGTTATGCCTTATAGGCACCGAGTCCTCTCAGGGAGTTACGGTCAGCAGATTTCTCAGAGACGCCGAATTTGTTCCCGAAAGCTGTATGTGCGACGATCTTTTTAAGATGTTCACCGAAAAAAAGCTGCAGATAGCTGTGGCTGTGGACGAATACGGCGGCACGGCAGGTCTTGTTACGATGGAGGATCTTGTGGAGTCCATTGTGGGCAGTATTCAGGACGAATACGACAACGAGACCGAGGATATCTCAAAAATATCCGATGATACTTACACGATAAAGGGTACTGCCGACCCTGCAGATGTTATGGAAGCTCTCGGTGAGCCACTTCCCGAGGACTGCCGTTATGACACTATGAGCGGCTTTATCACCGACCTTCTGGGACGTATCCCCGAGGACGGAGAAACCCCCTCAGTAAGCTACAAAAATATTGAATTTACCGTGCTGCTTACCGAGGATATGAGAATTGTCAGAATTAAAGCTGTAATAAAACACAAAGAAGATGAAAAGGAGTTACCTGAAGATGAAGACAACAAACAGTAAAAGAATTTCCGCTGCCAT
The DNA here is from genome assembly GCF_050874005.1 of Huintestinicola sp. GTDB lineage: Bacteria > Bacillota > Clostridia > Oscillospirales > Ruminococcaceae > Huintestinicola. Next base: position 40,705 of record NZ_JBNMJV010000006.1, on the reverse strand, counting down.
TGCCTGCGTTCTTTCCCTTACGCTGGTCGCATCGGGCTGTCAGAAAACTGCTGAGGACGGCAACGCTATCCCCGAGATAGAAACTACTGCCGCTCCCGAAACTGAGGCTGTTTCCGAGACTACAGTTCCCGAAACCACTACCGTTCCCGAGACTACTACCGAGGAGACAACCACTACAGAAGAAACCTCTGTTACAGAGGAGACCACAGAGACTTCCGAAACATCTGAGACCTCCGAGACCTCAGAGACTGCTCCGGAATGGTCCGAAACAGAGATATCGGGCACTATGTACGTTACCGAGAACTGCTATTCCAGAGAAAAGGCTATTATCGGCGCTACTCCCATTTCCCAGCATTATGTTGGCGACACCGTTGAGGTGACCGCTCTTACCGATACAGGCTACTACAAGATCGCCGAGGGCGGCTTTATCCACTCGGATTACCTTTCCGACGAAAAGCCTGCCGAAACTACTGTAGCTACAACTACTGCGGCTCCCGAGACTACGGCTGCTACAGAAGCAACTACAGCTGCTACTGAGAAAGACAACTCCAAAGACAACTCCGGAAATTCAGGTCCCGACGTTCCCGACAGCAGCTCCCCAAGCTTCGGTGACGCTATTGAGACACCGGGCTACAACATAAAGTCCTCCTCAAGATACGTTTACAAGCAGCTTTCTGCCGACGAGCAGACGCTTTACAACAGATTTGTAAATGCTGTAAAGACTCTTAACAGCGTTGTTGAAGTTCCTTCGGGACTTACATCGGAGCAGGTGGTAAAGGTTTACACCATCGTTTATGACTCAGAGCCTCAGCTTTTCTGGATGGGCAACACCATTTCCGCAGGTACTTCCTTTGCTACCCTGTCCTTTAAGACTACCGACAGAAACGAGATCAAGGCTATGCAGTCAGAGATCGACTCCGCTGCTTCCGCTATCCTTTCAAAGGCTAAAAATTACAGCGGAACTGTTTCAAAGCTCAAGGTGTTCTTTGACACCCTCGTTCTTCAGAACGAGTTCAATATGTCCGAATCCGGCTACAACTGCTCCATTTACAACGGTCTTACCGCTAAGGGCCCCGTTCAGTGCGCAGGCTATGCAAAGACTATGCAGTATCTCTGCGATCTGGCAGGTATCGAATCCTGCGTTGTAAGAGGCTCCGATAAGGACGGCAACTCTCACGCTTGGAACGTTGTTTACTGCGAAAATGGTTACTACAACATTGACGCAACCTGGGGCGATCCTATTAACAGCTTCGGCTCAAGCTATATCCAGTACGAGTTCTTCCTCGTTCCCGATTCCTGGATACATAACATCACCCACTACAACATAAGCACTCTGCTCAGAAGCAGCGGCTCTGTCAAGCTTTACGATCCTCCTGCCTGCACAAAGGAGGCCTGCAACTACTTCGCTGCTTACAACAAGCTTTATGACACCAAGGCTGACGCTGAGGCTGCTATGTATGCTGCAATCGATGACGCTATCGCAAACGGCAAACACGTTGCCGAGGTCAGAGTAACATCCAAGGACGTTTACGACACTCTTATGAGCGACGACTATTTCAAGACCTTCCAGAAGTACGCCAAGAGCAAGTCTTCCTCCGTTAAGCAGATACAGAGACAGCGCTCCTATACCGGCGGCGTTCAGGTTATCCACTACGATATCGTTTATAATTGATAAAGAAATATAAAGCGGCACGGTTTTGTCCGTCACGCCGATATCTGAAAGAAAGGAACATATTCAAAATGAAGAAAAGAATTTCCGCAGTTTGTGCGGCTCTCCTCCTCACAGCTTCTATGTTTTCAGGCTGCGGCAAGAAAACTGAGGACGCTACCACGGAGGAAACTACTATCAACATCATTCAGGACGGCACAGAAGCGCCTTCCGCAGATGGTCAGGACGGTTCATCTGCCGATGGCACAACAGGTTTTGTGGACCCCGGAGCTAATATTGATTTCGGCGGCGATCAGACCGCTCCCGAAATTGCCGAGACCGAAGGCACTCTCCCCGTTAATCACGAGGAGATCGTAAGTATGATCGAGGGCGGAGTCGTTACCGAAAAGAAGCCTGTTATCACCGAGTACAACGTGGATTACAAGACCCGTTACGGTTACAATACCTTGAACGATCAGGAAAAGGCTCTTTATGCCGATATCCTTGAGGCGGTCAAGTCCGTCAAGACTAAGGTAAAGGTGGACGACAGCGTTACCGACGAAATGTGGATAAAGGTTTACGGTTGTCTTTATATGCAGGAGCCTCAGCTTTTCTGGCTCACTTCCAAAAAAGTTGTAAAGGGCAGACTCTGGTACTGGGAAACTGACCCCGAGAAGATCGCTTCTATGCAGAAGGAGATCGACGCTAAGGTTTCCGAAGTTCTCGCTCAGGCTGAGGGCAAGGACACCTACGGCAAGCTCAAGGTATTCCACGACTACATCACTCTGAACAACAACTTCGTAAAGGAAGAGGGCTTTAATCAGACCATTTACGGCGGTTTTGTAAAGGGCACTATCCAGTGCGAGGGCTATGCCAAGACTATGCAGTATCTCTGTGATATGTCCGGTATCGAGTCTATGGTGATCGTGGGCAGCAACGAGGCTAATGACAGCCACGCCTGGAATGTTGTAAAGGTCGACGGCGACTGGTACAACATCGACTGCACCTGGGACGACCCCATTCTTTCCGAGGTGGACGAGACCAACGTAAGATACAGATACTTCCTTGTTCCCGACGAGTGGATACACAACAAGTCCCACTTCAACGTTAACAAGAAGATTTCCGGCACTCAGCTTACTTACTTCACTCCCCCTGCCTGCACCGCTACAAAGATGAATTACTTCAACGTTACAAATCAGGTCTACTCCGACAAGGCATCTGCTGAGTCCGCTTTGAAGGAAAAGCTCAAGTCCACAGCTGCAAGCAAAATGAGAGCCGCTGAGATACGTGTTTCCGACAAGAGCGTTTATGACGCAGTCACCGCCGGTCTCAAGGATTACGCAACCTGGATAAAGAACGAAAATTCCTCTGTAACTTCTGTGGCTTCTAACTGCGATCCCAACACTCTCGTTATCGAGCTTGATCTTATTTACTGATACTTTCCGGAGTTGGAATGAAAAATTTCAGTTTTATCCCGGCGCTGCTCCTTGCAGTGCCGGCAATTGCAATAATGACGGCAGGCTGTTCAAAGGTCGAAGAAATCTCCGATTATTCGGAGATTCCCGAGCCTGCGGACAGCCTGTCCGTAAATGAGCCTGCAAATACAGATGCTGACTTTGACGACAGCTGCTATATTTACAATCAGCTTTCCGATAAGGAAAAGGAGTATTACGATATTATCAGAGACGCTGCTCTTAACTTCGAGGACAAGGCTGTTTTTCCCGAGGCCCTCGACCCCGAGCTGCTGCGAAAGCTGTATATTTCCGTTTATTATCAGGAAGAAGAGCTTTTCTGGCTGTCCAGTATGTTCTATCGTCCTGCCTCCGAGTCGGACTCGCTAATACTTTCCTACAGATTTACCAAGGAAGAAAGTGCACAGCTCCAAGCTGAGATCGACGCTGAAACAGCAGATATTTTCAGTTCATTTGATGAGAACACCTCCGACTACGAAAAACTGAAATGCTTTCACGACCGGCTTGTTTTAAACTGTACTTTCTCTATGGATACCGATTATGCCAACACCATTTACGGCGCTCTCTGCGACGGGTACGCTCAATGCGAGGGCTATGCTTTCGCTTTTGATTATCTGTGCAGGCTGGCTGATATCGACTGCTTTACCGTTTCGGGCACAAACTCCGACGGGGCTCTTCACGCCTGGAACGTGGTGAAGCTTGACGGTATGTGGTACAATGTTGACTGCACCTGGGACGACCCTATTCTTGACCCTGTGGACGAAGATTTTGTCAGATATTACTATTTTCTGGCGGCTGACTCCGATATTTCGGGAGTCACCCATTTTCCCGACAACACCTATTACTCTTATCCGATATGCTCCTCAGATGAAAATTATTACAAACGTGAGGGGTATTACGCTTCCTCTGCCGACGAGGGCGTTACGCTTCTTGCCAATGCGGCGGCGGACGCTTTAAAATGCGGCAGTAAAAATGCCGCTGTGAGATTTTCCGATGAAAAAGCTTACAAGGACGCTGTTACCAAGCTTTTTGACTTCGGAGGTATCAAACAGGTTATTAAATTTGCAAACGACAGCTCTGACGTTAAGGTCACGGATAAAAAATATGTGCGCTATCTTAACGACGATGAGCTTATCATACACATCACAATGATCTACGAATAAATTTACGGAGAACAAGCAGAAGATGAAAAAATACAGATCATTTGCTTTCAGAGCCGCTGCTTTTGCGGCAGCGCTTCTTTATCTCACCGCCTGCGGAAACGAGGTGGAATATCCCGACGGGGCGGACAGCCTGCCTACGTATTCCGCTACAGGCACGGTCATGACTGTTTATGATACCTCTGAGCATACCACTCCCGAAATGACTACTGCATCTGCTCAGACTACTGTATCAGAAACGACCACCGTTCCCGACACGGAAACAGAAACACAGACAGAAACAGAAACTGTTCCCTCGGAGAGCGAGACCACCATATCGACAAGTCAGTCTCTTTCCCTTGAGGACGTTCCCGAGGTAGGCATTTCCGAGTATTACGAGAAGACCCAGACCACCCCTCCCCTGCCAACAACGACTTCCGCTCCGCCTCAGACAACGGTTCTGATCTCTGATACATCGACCGTTTCCGAAAGTGTTTCGGAAGATATTGTGACTGCACCCTCTGTATCAGGAGAGTTGAGCGTTACATCGTCTGCGGAGGCCGAAGCTTTTACGGCTGATGTATCGGGTCTTAATGTAAAGCTCACCGACGGACGGAAAAGCGAATATACGGGCAGGGAAATAATTTCCCACCCTTACAGCTACTACACCCTTGACGAGAAGCATAAAAAGCTTTATGACAAGCTTGTAAGCGCTATGCTGGAATGCGATGACAAGATACTTTTTGACAGCGGTGAGGATATAAGCTTTGAGGATCTTTTTGACACATATCAGCTCATTTACAACGATGAAAACAGGCTTTTCTACATTTCCCCCACCATTGAGTATGTTTCGGACAAGTCTACGGGATATATCAGAAGTATGAAGGTGAATTACACCTATTCCAAGGAAAATGTTCAGGCTATGCAGGCTGAGATCGACAAGGAAACCGATAAGATACTCTCTATGATAACCCCCGAGATGAACGATTATGACATAGTAAAGCTGTTCCACGACTATATTATTATTAACTGCACCTATGACTCCGAAGCTAAAAATCCCAACAACATTTATGGCACGCTTGTGGAAAAGGAAGCGCTTTGTCAGGGTTATTCGCAGAGCTTTACATATCTCTGCTCCCTGGCAGGCATTGACTCGTTTATCGTTTTAGGCGTGGCTAACGAGCCTCATATGTGGAACGTGGTCAAGATGGACGGAGATTATTATCACGTTGACCTGACCTGGGACGACCCCGACCGTGCAAAGTCTCCCGATTCCGTAAGGTACGACTATTTCGGGCTTACGGACGACAGGATAAGAGAACTGAGACAGTTTGACGACTATGATTACGAGATACCCGAAGCTAAGGGCACCAAATATCAGTATTATTACTACAATAATCTGGTTGCGGGCAGCCTTTCCGAGGCGAGGGCGCTCATCGAATCGGAAGTCCTGAAAGCGGCAGAGACTAAGGCTTCCACAATTCAGATACTCTGCGCCGACGATGATGTGTTTAAAGAAGTCACAGACGTATTTTTCGGCAACAGCCAGGACAATGTTATCGGTATCTTAGGCAGTATCAAGGACAAGGCTAAAAACCGCTTCAATACTGAGTCCATTTACCATAACAGCAACAGCAGCACAAGAACTGTTAAGATCTTTCTTGAATATCTTGACTGATAGGGAAGGGTATGGTTGAAATTATGCTTTGCGGCAGAGGTAAAAACAGAATATTTTGCGCTGCTGCGGCACTCTGCTTCCTTCTCACCGCTCTTTCGGGCTGTGAGCAAGAGGACGGCATTACCGTTATTTCCGACGGCACTACGGTAGAAATTACCGAGAGCGATGTTGCGGAGACCGGGAAATATGCCGAATCGGGGCTGTATATACCCGAAAATATGGTCACAAAGTATGCTTCTCTTGACTATGACGCACGTATGCAGGACGCTTATGACAGCGTTGTGGATACTATTATGAATTTTGAGCCGTCGGCTCATATGCCCCTTACGATCAGCGAGACCGATTATGTCAAGGTGCTTGAAACTGTCCGCTGCGAACAGCTTATGCTGTTTTATCTGCAGGACAGGACTCTTGGAGATTTTGACAATTTCACCCATTCCTACACCATTGATTTTACCTACAAATTTACGGTGGACGAAGTGAACTCTATGCTTAAAGAGACCGAGCAGGCGGCTATGGAGATCATTTCTCAGCTTGATGATGATATGTCCGATTATGAAAAGCTGAAATTTTTCCACGATTATCTGGTGCTTAACGTTGAAAGCGCTGTTGAAGGCGAATATGTGGACTCCATTTACGGCGCTCTGGTCAACAAACAAGCCCTCTGCGAAGGATATGCAAAGGCTTTTTCTTATCTGTGCAATTTAAGCGGCATTGAAAATATGATAGTTACGGGCTACACGGGCGTTGACCATATGTGGAATATGGTAAAGCTGAACGGCAGCTGGTATCACATCGACATCGGCTGGGACCAGCCTGCGGAGGCTCTGAAGGCTCAGTATCCCGATCTGATACTTTACCAGTATTTCCTTGTGGACGACGCTGTTATTCAGAACAACCGAAGCATTAACAATTATTTATGCGCTCCCCCCGACGCCGAGGCTGAGACGATGAACTATTTCGTTTACGAGGGCAAGTATGCTGCGGATTACGGGGAGGCTCTGAAAATTATCGAGGACTCCTGCAGAAGCTGCATTGATACGGGAGAAAAATATTTTATGCTGAAATTTGACTCCTCAAATCTTTGCCTGCAAACCATTTCTGACCTTATCAGACCCGACGGCAGCGGCGTTTCGGACATTGACAGGATAGTGGAACGGCTCAATTTCAAGGGGCAGATAAGCTACATTGATTATTACAAACAGTACCGCATACTGATATTTGTAGTCGAATAAAAAAGCATAGTCTGAGAATTTTTTCCTCAGACTATGCTTTATTTTTTTCATCAGACCTCTATTGTCTGCTTACTTCGGTTTTCACGGAGCATTGCTTCAAAATCTGCCTTGCAGACGGGCTTTGAGTAATAATATCCCTGAAGATAATCTGCACCCATTGTTCGGATAATATCGTCCACCGCTTTTGTTTCCACGCCCTCCACAACAACGCTGTTGTTCACCTTTCTGCACAGAAACAGCAGGGATTCGATTATGGCAAAATCCACGTGATGATATTCTCCGTTGCCAAGCTCTCTTACAAAGGTATGCTCTATCTTTATTTCGTCTGCGGGAAGCTTTTTCAAAAGCTCCATTGAAGCGTAGCCCGTTCCGAAATCGTCCAGAGCGATATGAAAGCCGTGGGAACGTATCTGTTCAAATATAACGGCAAGATTTTCGGGAGACTCCACATTACAGCTCTCGGTAAGCTCCAGCACCATATTATCGGGTGATACGCCGAATTCCTCGGCAGTCTTTACAAGTTCGTCCACGTATCCTTCCTCAAGGAACTGACGATAGGACACATTGAAATTGACCTTGAAATTGCCGAATTGCTCCTGCCATTCACGCTGCTGCTTCACAGACTCCCGCATTACCCATCTTCCCACCTGATTTATGCCCGAGTCCTCCTCGAGAATGGGAATAAATTCCATAGGTCCTGCGTTCTTGATATGCTCGCCCTTCCATCTGAGCAAAGCCTCGCAGCCAAGTATCCTTGTGCCCCTTGCGTCCACAAGAGGCTGAAAATACAGCTCAAAGCCTGCAAAGTCGTGGGTTATACTGTATTTCAGGTCTTCCTTGAGGGTCATTATACGCTGCTGCTTTTCAACGATTTCACCCGAATAGAACTCTATGCTGCCTTTGTTTATCTTCTTAACATAGGACAAGGCAAGCTCAAGGCGGTTCACGATCTCGTCCTTATCGGTCTTTTCGTCGCCGTAGAGCACAGCTCCCGCCGAGAAAGAAAGCTCGATCTTTTTTCCGTCCTTAGTTTCTATTGAACGGGTACAGTCTCTGATACTGTTAAATATGTCAACAGCCGACTTTTTATCCGCACCGGGAAGGAGAAGTATAAATTCGTCTCCGTTGAAGCGAAACGCCATTCTGCCGTCCCTGCACAATCCCTGCAGCCGCTTTGCAAGTGTGGTGAGAAGCTCGTCGCCGTAGTAATAGCCATATGTATTTATGATATTTCTGAACCTGTCGACACCAAGCAGCATAACTACTCCGCTGCCCCTGCTCAGATCCTGCTCGTAAAACTCGTATTTTGTGAGAAGTCCGGTAAGGGTATCATACTTGTTCTGCCTGTCAAGCCTTGTCATAATGCCTGCAAATGTATCAAGCTCGCCGTTTTGGTCACGGGTCATCGTGCCCTTACATTCAAGCCAGACGTATTTTCCAAAACGGTTTATGGCACGGTACTGACAGCTGTGATTTTCCTTCTCCCCTGCAAAAACTGCGGAAATATCCTTAAAATAGATCTCCTTATCCTCGGGGTGTATCTTTTCCCCCCAGACCTCTCCTGCATTCTTAAAATATTCTCCGGGGAGATCAAAGTAGGTTATTGCGTTAGGCGACCAGCGGGAAAGATCCTTTTTGACATCGCAGACGTAAATATAAACGTTGTCAGAAGCGTTGGCAAATGCTTCAAACAATGGATTATTCAAAACATCTTCCATAGTCATCCTCCTTTGCATTAAATTGCTGCTTATGTTTATTATTATATCAAAAATATATAGAATTGTCAATATTTTTTTGAAAACATTTGGCATTTTCAACAATCATAACTAATTTATAGTTGATAATTCGTTAAAAAATAACGTTTAGAAAGCGTTAAAATATGCTTCTCTCTCCGCATAAACGAAGAAAGAAGCATACTTACACATTATCCCTTTACCGCTCCTGCGATCACTCCCTCGATGATATACTTCTGACTGAACAGATAGAAGATGATTATGGGAAGTATGGCAAGCACAAGCATTGCCATAAAGCCGCCCCAGTTCACCGAACCGTATGCGCCCTGCATTGATATCTGTATGGCTACGGGCAGGGTCTTGTATCTGTTTCCGAGTATCAGATAGGGCAGAAGATAATCATTCCATATCCACATTGCGTTCAGTATCGCCACCGTTACCGCTGTGGGCTTTAAGATGGGGAATACTATGCTGAAAAATGTCCGAAGTGGCGTGCAGCCGTCTATTTCCGCTGCTTCCTCAAGCTCCTCGGGAATCGACTTTACAAAACCTCCCAGCATAAACACCGACAGTCCCGAGCCGAAGCCAAGATATACGGCGATTATCCCTATGGGATTATTGAGGTGAAGTCCCGACGCCACGTAGGTCATAGTGTACATCACCATCTGGAAGGGCACTATCATCGAAAAAAGGAAAAGCTTATAAATTATCCTGCTCAGCCTGCTTGTGTCACGCATAATATACCAGGCTGTCATTGAGCAGAGCAGGACAAGGGCAAAGACGCTGAAAACTGTTATAAAAACCGAACGGAGGAAGGCTCCCCCGATCCCTGCTGTGGTTATGCCTGTGATATAGTTGTCAAGACCTGCAAAGGTGTCCTTATCCGGCAGGCGGAAGGGTGCGCCCATAATGCTGAATTTGGTTTTAAAGGAGTTCATAAACACTATGGCAATGGGAAACAGAAATACCGCCGACAGAAGTATCATAAAGATAAAACCAATAGGATTTGTTCTTTCTTTCACCGTTCTTTCGCCGCCTTTCCTTCGATAAGTCTTAACTGGATAAAGGCTATTGTCGCCGCTATAATGAAGAATATGACTGCCTTTGCCTGTCCTGCGCCCTGCCAGCCGGGTCTGCCGTAGAAGGTGTTATAGATATCAAGGGCAAGCATTGCGGTCTCCTTTCCGGGAGCGCCTGCAGTAAGGGCAAGGTTCTGGTCAAAGAGCTTGAATGAATTTGTGAGGGTCAGGAAGGTGCATATGGTCACGGAGGGCATTACCATTGGTATGGTTATGCGCCAGACTATCTGTCCCTTTGCAGCACCGTCAATTTCCGCCGCTTCGGTTATATCTCTCGGGATATTCTGAAGTCCTGCGATATAAATGACCATCATATAGCCGATAAGCTGCCAGTTTGTGAGGATAACAAGTCCCCAGAAGCCGTATGCTGCCTTGTAGGTGATGTCTGTGCCGAAGAAGCCTAAAACGCCGTTTATTATAAGGTTCCAGATATATCCCAGGACTATGCCGCCGATGAGGTTTGGCATAAAGAATATGGTTCGGAATACATTGGTGCCACGAAGTCCTTTTGTAAGGGCAAGGGCGAGGAGAAAGGCGAAGATATTCACCGTTATGACCGACACTACAGTGAATTTTACTGTGAACCACAATGCGTTTGTAAAGCTGCTGTCAGAAAAAATCCGCCTGTAGTTTTCAAGTCCCGTCCAGCTTGAATTCGCCACGGTGGTGAATTTGCAGAAGGAGAGGTAAATCCCCATTGCAAAGGGTATGAGAAAGGATATGGTGAATGCTGCAAGGGTGGGCAGGACAAACAGGGGGAAATAGGGATGCAGTTTTCTTTTCATAGTTACAGCATAGAGCTTTCGGTCTCCCAGGAGCTTCTTACTGTTTCGGTGACATAGTTCCAGTCACGGCTGCCCTGGGCGTACTGTAAGAGTGCGGCGCCGAAATCGTTCTTGAAGGTCTGGCCGGGGAATACGGTAAAGCTCCAGGGGATAGTTTCTGCGTTTTCCTTGTCCATCCAGCGAAGCACCTCTCTGCTCAGGGGGTCGGCAGGCTTTTCCGTATCGGTGAAGGTATCAAAGGGGGCAATGAAGCCAAGCTTATTTACCACCATATCCTTGCCTGTTTCCGAGGAATAGAGCCAGAAAAGGAAGTCCTTTGCCGCCTGCTGTTCCTCGGGCTTTGCGGCGCTGTTTATGCAGAGGAAGTTTTCCGTTCCTATGCAGAGTCCCTGATTTTCCTCGCCCTCGAGTCCCATATAAATTGGCATCATACGGATATTTTCCTCGGAAACGGTATTGCCCGGGACAGAGCTTATCTGTGACCACGCCCAGCTGCCATTCTGGACCATTGCACACTCGCCAAGGGCAAATTCTGCCATTGACTCGTCTGTTATTTTGGAGCCAAGCATTTTTCTGTCAAGGGTGGAGTTATTCAGATAAAGGTCGAAGATATTGCGGTAGTTTTCGCCGTAGGCAAAGTTAAGAGTTTTAACGCCTTCCCCTGTCAGGTCGATCTTATTATCCGTAAATTCACGGTGTATGGGGATATTTGCAAGGTGGGTAGTCCAGCGCCAGTCGTCTCCCGATTTGAGCGATGTGGCGGCGAAAACGCCCTTTATGCCCAGTTCCTTTGCATTTGCCTGCATATCTTCAACAAGGCTTTTCAGCTCCTCATAGGAGTTTACCTCGTCCATTGATACGAAGTCAGTTTTACGGTTTTCAAGGGCGAAATAACGCCGGATTATTTCATCGTTGTAGATGATGCCATAGCCCTCAACGGCATAGGGAATGCCGTATGCCATACCGTTTGCGGAGACTGCCGCAGATTTGTCGATAAGGTGGTTATAGATATCGCTGTCGGTCATATCAAGGCAGTAGTCACGCCAGTTTGCATAGCCTCGGGGCCCGTTTATCTGGAAAATAACGGGGGCTTCGGGGGTGGACATCTTTGCGCTGAGAGTCTGCTCATAGGTATTGTTTGCGGCGGTCTCAACGATCAGGGTATTGCCCGTTTCGTCTTTATACGCCCGTGCAATTTCCTCGTAGACTGGTGCGGCTTCAGGCTTGAAGTTTAAAAATCTGACGGTGACATTTTTTGCCGCCGCCTGTGCGTTCTGTCCCTCCTGAACGGTGCCCTGCTCGTTATTGTTCTTTTTTCCGCAGGCGGTGAGGGAGGTCATTATGCTCATTGCCGCTATGCAGGATATTATTTTTCTGTAGCTTTTCATCAGCTTCTCTTCCTTTCAGAAATTGCTTTATACGCAATTTGCTTTTGGAAATAGTATTTATTTTTATATTGCTGTTATTCAGAAAAAAGCTTTTGTTATGGCGGGTAATTTTCGGTAAATTTTAAATATCGGGGGCGGTATTGACTTTGGGGGCGGGGATATGTATAATTAGGTATAGTGAGGTGGGATTTGATGAAAGCTTATATTTTTGCATTGGGTGATGATTATGATGTTGTTATTGAAGAGGAGCGTATTATTTAATGTGAGGTATACAGATTGATGATCAGAAAGTATATTTCATCGGACTGTGAGCAGATTGCAAGGCTGTTTTATGAAACTGTTCATTCCGTTAATGCAAAGGATTATACGCCCGAGCAGCTTGATGTATGGGCAACGGGCAATGTTGATATACGGGAATGGGACAGGTCTTTTTGTGAGCATTATACTGTGGTGTGCGCTGAGGGCGAGCTTATTCTGGGTTTCGGGGATATTGACAAAACGGGGTATCTTGACAGGCTTTATGTTCACAAGGACTATCAGCGGCGCAGAATAGCTTCCGCTTTGTGTGACGAGCTTGAAAAGGCTGTGAATGTTCCCGTTATCACGACCCACGCTTCAATTACGGCGAAGGGATTTTTTGAAAAGAGAGGTTATAATGCGGTCAGGGAACAGCAGGTCATAAGAAGCGGCATTGCGCTGACTAATTTTATTATGGTCAAAAAAATATAATTACCGTCAGACAAAAAATGACCCGTGAGAAATAATTCTCCCGGGTCATATAATTATTTGTGAAAAACGTTTTACTGAGCGTTCAGCTTTCCCCTGCCGATGAGCCAGCCGAAAAGACAGCCGCAGCCTCCGCCGATGATATGCGCCATCTGAGAGATATTGTCCTGTGCGAATATGCCGTTGATTATTTCTGTTCCCAGATACAGCACCGCCACAAATATAAGAGTGAGGGGTATCTCGCCGCTTCTGCTGTTGGCAAATGAGCTGAGGAGTATCATCATAAACGCAACGCCGCTGGCGCCCAGCAGAGCAACGTGGGGGAAAAAGATAACGTTTATCAGTCCCGTAACAAGAGCGGTGAAGGCTATCATTACAAGCAGCCTTTTGCCGCCGTATTTCTCCTCAAGCATTGGTCCCACAAGGAGGATTATGGTGAAATTACCCATAAAATGGCTTAGGTCGGCGTGGCCGAGCACGTGGGTGAAAAGCCTTACGTAAAACAAGGGGTCGGCAAGGGAACTTTTATACACCGAGAAAAGCAGTCCCGTTGAGCCTCCGCCTGTGATCATTCCAAGAATGACCGCCGCCAGGGACAGCAGAGTGAAGGTGAGGATAACGGGAGAGTTATAGGTTACCTTGGGCAGCTTCATATTATCGTCCTTTCTTATATGTACAAAAAAGCCGTTTTTACTTTTCGGTAAAAACGGCTCCTGACTTTTGTGCAAATCACTCGGCAGCGTAAACGCTTACCTTCTTGCGATCCTTGCCCACACGCTCGAACTTAACTGTTCCGTCGATAACAGCGAAAATTGTGTCATCGGAACCAATTCCAACGCCTGCGCCGGGATGAATGTGTGTACCTCTCTGACGAACGATGATGTTGCCGGAAGTTACAAACTGACCGTCAGCTCTCTTAACGCCAAGTCTCTTGGACTCGGAGTCACGTCCGTTCTTAGTGGAACCCATACCTTTTTTATGAGCAAAAAACTGCATAGAAATTCTGATCATTGCGGTATCCTCCCTTTCAATTTAATGGATATCGTCACTTGACGATGATCTGTATGCTGCGGGGATATTCCTCGGATATGAAGCCAAGATGAGCCTTAAAAGACTCAAGAAGCTTTTCCGAATATCCGCAGCCTTCGTTTTTCAGCCTGAGTGTCAGCGTGTTTTCCAGAACCCGCACCTCTGCCTCGTCTCCGAAAAAATCGGTGATAGTGTTGCAGGTAAGCTCGGCAGCAGAGGAGACCGCAGCACAAGCAACATCATTGCCCGCTGTTCCGCAGCCTGCGTGACCCGTCAGGGAAAAACCCGATAAGCGGCTGTTTTCGGTATAAAAAACAGCTTTTATCATGCCTTGATAGCGTCGATTCTTACCTTAGTGTAGGGCTGTCTGTGACCCTGCTTCTTGTGAGAAGAGCCCTTCTTAGGCTTGTAGGTGAAAACGGTGATCTTCTTGGACTTACCGTTCTTGATGACCTTAGCCTCAACTGCTGCGCCTGCTACGTAGGGTGCGCCTACGGTGAGGGAGCTGTCGTTGTTTACGGCGATCACCTTGTCAAAGGTTACAGTATCGTCAGCGTTTGCCTCGAGCTTCTCGATGAAGATCTCATCGCCCTCCTTGACCTGATACTGCTTTCCGCCTGTTTCGATAATAGCGTACATTTTCGGCACCTGCCTTTTCCTTAAAACTCGCTGTACAGGCGGATATCTCCGTTTATGCGGAATATCGCTTGTCTGCCCGTTCCATGCGGCAGAATTTATTATATCACATTCTTTTCCTTTTGTCAAGGCTTTTTTCAATATTTTTCGTGATTTACGATGATTTTACGAATGATACGGAAATTTGTCTATTAGTGATATTTATTGTGAAAGAATTATATTTTATAACGACATTTAAACGCAAACTTCTCAAACAAACCGGTCAGCTTTTCATCAAGCTTTTTTCGGCTGTTGGGCTTTTTCAGCTCCATCACGCAGTCAAGGGTGTCGGGCGAGATGCTGTCTTCCGTCATTTCAAGATATGTAAGATATGCAATACGATGAATTTTTTTATTCTTCATTTCTGCACGATATCCGAACATACCATACTCAACTTTTTCAAAAGTGTAAACTTCTGCTTTGCCGTATTGCTTTTCCCACGCCTTTAAAATATTTTCCTCGGTTATTTCTCCGTTAAGTTCGGCAGCCATTCCGATATAGAATGCCGCAGAGGCTTCATCGGAATTCTCTCTCGGAAGATACATATATGCCTGATACATTTCACATACTCCGTAATCATCGTTATCGGTAAAATGCTTGTCACGGGGTGCCGATACTGTCAATTCACTTCCGTTTGCAAGTTCAATATTTTTTTCGGGATATGGATTGCCTATTGCTTTATCGATAAGTTTTCTGCTTCGCTCCAAAGCTTCCATTACCATTTTTCCAAGCTTGTCGGGATTGGGGTAATCGGTGAATTCAAGAGGTGTATCGAAAGTAATTGTACACGTTTCTCCTGTCGATTTGGTATAGTATGTATACTTGTGTCTACCGTCGTAGCAGCCAAGCTTAAATGAATAACTATCAGTTAGGATATCATACTCAATAATGCATTTATCATAGTTTATATCAACATCATTCCAATTTTTTGCTTCTAAAAAAACGAGCTGATTACAGGTCTTTTCGGAAAGAAATTCTCCTCTACATTCAGAAAGCATATTTTCATATTCGGATATTGTATAGTCTCCTATTTTATGGAATCTGTCCAGATGTTTTATTACTGTTAATCCGATCTCATTCTCGGTAGTAAAACTAATCTTATCAAATTCATAGAATGTATGCTCTCTGTATCCCGTGTTCTTGACGACTTCATAAGCCAAAAGAAAAAATAATGTGCTATTTTTTCTGTATATTACTATGGGATCACGTTCAGTAAAATAATCGGGCTTCAATTTAAACTTCATAGAACTGTACTCCTTTAAACTATTTATGTGTCACTATCGTAAATTTGGCTGATTGCAGTTATGAGTTGTAAAATGTAACAAAAGTTCTACATTATTTTTGGAACATTTTTTCTGATAATTGCCATTGCAAAATGTTTGTTTTGGGTGTATAATATAAAAAAGAGAACATTTAATTCGTTTGAAAGGGTGATAGCTATGACGCACAGAACATACATTGCAATTGACCTGAAATCCTTCTATGCCTCGGTGGAGTGCGTCGAAAGAGGGCTTGACCCCCTGACCGCAAATCTTGTGGTTGCCGATGTGAGCCGCACGGAAAAGACCATCTGTCTTGCGGTATCACCCTCTCTTAAAAAATACGGCATACCCGGCAGGGCAAGACTTTTTGAGGTCACAGAGGCGGTGAGGCAGGTGAATTTTCAGAGAAGAGCCAATGCTCCGGGGCACACTTTTACGGGAAAATCAAGCGACGCAAGGGCACTTGAAAGCGACCCGTCCCTTGAGCTTGATTTCATTGCCGCTCCTCCTCAGATGGCTCTATATATGGACGTGAGCACGAAAATTTACGGGATATATCTGAAATACATCGCTCCCGAGGATATGCACGTTTATTCCATTGACGAGGTTTTTATGGACGTTACCGATTATCTGGGGACTTACAGAATGACCGCCCGTGAGCTTGCGGCAATGATAATAAAAGATGTTCTTGACACTACGGGCATTACCGCCACCGCCGGGATAGGCACAAATCTGTATCTGTGCAAGGTGGCTATGGATATTGTGGCAAAGCACATTCCTGCCGATGAAAACGGGGTGCGGATAGCAGAGCTTGACGAGATATCCTACCGAAAGCTTTTGTGGGATCATCGCCCGCTGACGGATTTCTGGCGTGTGGGTCCCGGCATTTCAAAGAAGCTGGAGCATTATTATATCCGTACAATGGGCGATATTGCGAGATATTCCTTAGAGAATGAAGACCTTCTTTACAGACTTTTCGGCAAGAACACCGAGCTGCTCATTGACCACGCCTGGGGATATGAGCCATGCACCATTGCGGATATCAAGGCATACAAGCCCTCTGCAAAGAGCATATCCTCGGGGCAGGTGCTGCAGTCCCCTCATGACTATGAGCAGACAAGGCTCATTATAAAAGAAATGGCGGATATGCTGGCTCTCGACCTTGTGGAAAAGCGTCTTGCCGCAGATCAGATAGGTCTTATGATTGGCTATGACACGCAAAATCTCAGGGACAGCGGCATAAGTCAGAGCTACAAGGGCGAGGTAAAGACCGACCATTACGGCAGAAAAGTTCCCAAGGGTGTGAACAGCACCATAAATCTTGACCGCTACACCTCGTCGGCACGGCTCATTACCGATGCGGCAATGAAGCTTTTTGACAGGATAACGGACAAGAACCTGCTTGTACGCAGGATAACCATCAGCGCAAACAAGGTCATAAACGAGGACGATATACCATATGAACAGGCGGCGGAGCAGCTTGACCTTTTCACCGATCATTTTGCATTGTCCGAGCAGAGGGAACGTGAGGACAAGGCGCTTATGCGTGAGAAAAATATGCAGACTGCCATTCTTGCCATAAAAAACAGGTACGGTAAAAATGCCATTGTGAAGGGTATGAATTTGCAGGCGGGCGCAACAGCTATGGAGCGCAACAGGCAGATAGGCGGTCACAGGGCGTAAATTGCGGAGGAATAAGTTTGAAAATCAAAAATTTTCAAACTTACGAGTTTTGTTTCTTAGTCCAAAGACTAAGATTTGGCTGTCGCCTCGATTTGCTGACGCAAAACACAAAACTCTCAGGAAAGGAATGGTCATAAAAATGAGTCTGTATAACAATAACCACAAATATGATGATATGCTTACACTCCCCCGTCCCCTGTCCGAGAAGCATACCCCTATGCCCAGACTCGACAGGGCGGCGCAGTTTTCGTCCTTTGCCGCTCTTACGGGATATGACGAGGCGGTAAGCGAGACCGGACGGCTTACGGACAGCCGCATTGAGCTTGACGAGGACAGAGCCTCTGAGCTTAACGACAAGCTGAACATTTTACGGGATAATCTTTATGAGCGTCCCGAGATTGCGGTGACATATTTTGTTCCCGACAGCAAAAAATCGGGCGGAAAATATGTGACGTTCAAAGGCAATGCACGGGCTATTGACGAGTTTGACAGAACTATCATTTTCACAAAAGGAAGCCGCATCCCTCTTGATGATATTTTTTCGCTGGGCGGAGATATTTACAAGGGGCTTGCTTACTAAGATATTATGCTTTCTGCTTTGCTTCCATAAAATCTCTTATCTTTTCGGCGTTTTCACAGCCTGCTTTATAGCCCGTTTCCCAGTAACGCTCAAGCTCGGAAATGTCGCTCTGAAAGCTTTCAAGCTTTTCGGAGGGACGGAAAACAAGGGCTTTTCCACGTTTTTCAAGCTCTTTGCATATCTCAATCTGACGGTTATATATTTTGTGGCGGATAAGGAGTGCCTTTTCCATATTCGGGAATTTTCTTTTGATGACGCCGCTCATAAACACATTTCCTGCGCCGCATTTCTTTACAAAACCCTCGGGCTGGGTGAGGATAATAACTGCTTTATCGCAGCCGTCCTTAAAAGCACGGCTCACGCAGATAGGAGAAGCGAGTCCTCCGTCGTAATATTTATTCCCGTCTATTTCAATAGGCGGGAAATACCCGGGAATGGCACAGGGGGCACGGAGGGTCAGCCATTTATCAGAGTCTGCAAGTCCGTCGAGATATTCGGACTTCCCCGTTTCGGCATTGGTGACGCCTACGAGGAAACGTCCCTTATAGCGGTGATATTCATCATAATCAAAGGGCACGAGCTTATTGGGTATCTCGTCATAAACAAAATCGAGTCCGAAAAGACTGCGGCATTTTTTATAGTTGCCAATGCCCATATAGCGGGGATCGTTCCGGTATTTGCGGAGTATTTCAATATTTCGCCCGAACTGCTTTGAAACGTAGGAGGCGGCGTTGGATATTCCTGCTGACACCCCGACTATGTAGGGAAATTCGATATTTTTTTCAATGAGAGCGTCCATAAAGCCTGCGGAGAACATTCCACGAAAGGTCCCGCCCTCAAGCACAAGTCCTGTCATTTTTTCCGAAAGTCCTTTCTTTTGGGATATACTTATTTTAGCAGATTTTCGGATAATTGTCAAATTATGTTTATTTCAAGTTTCAGAAAAAAAGCTGACTGAAAAAAAATAATTTTTTTTGAAAAAACACTTGACAAACGCAAAAAGATTTGATATAATATAATAGTCATCAGGACAGACTGCTGAAAATATGGAGAAGTCGCCTAGCCCGGTTTATGGCGCACGACTGGAACTCGTGTATGCGTTAATAGCGCATCGAGGGTTCGAATCCCTCCTTCTCCGCCAAATAAAAACGGCTTGAACTTATGGTTTAAGCCGTTTTTATTTTGTTATACAGACTTTTTACCATTTATGCGAAAACAGATAACGAAAATCACCGCCGATCAAAATGGACCGACGGTGATTTTTCTGTATAATGTTAAGTCAAGCTTCCGCTGTATGCATAGCCCAGGTCGGAGGGAACGGTGTTGATGAGCGGTTCGCCGTTCATATAGCGCCCGATATTTTCTTCGCATATATCGGTGATAAGCTTTTCAGTATGAGGCGAATGACCAAAGCTCGGCCCCGAAATATGAGGGGTTATAAGCACATTGTTCATCGTCCACAGGGGAGAATCGGGCGTCAGCGGCTCCTGCTCGAAAACATCGAGAATTGCTCCGAACAGATGACCGCCCGAAAGAGCTTCTGTCAGCGCATCTGTATCAATAAGCGTGCCCCGCCCCACATTCACAAGCAGAGCGTCGCTTTTCATAAGCGCAATACGCCGCTTGTCCAGCAGATGATATGTCAAAGGAGTTTTAGGCAGACAGCCTATAACGATATCTGCAAGTGGAAGCTCACGATCAAGCATATCCATACCGCAAATGCTGTCAAAGCCGTCGGCAGGGCGGATATTTTTCCGTATGCCCACAGTTTCCGCGCCGAAACTTCTGAGCTTTACCGCAGTTTTTGAGCCGATATCTCCGCAGCCGAGTATAAGCGCACGGCTTCCGTAAATAAGCCGCTCGGTGTGGATATCCTCCCAGACGCAGTTCTCCTGATTTTTTCGGTAAGTAAAAAGACCTCTGAAAGCCGCAAGTATCGTTCCGATTATATATTCCGATATGCCGTCTCCGAATGAACCTGTAACATTTGTTATTATCACATTTTCAGGTATGTGCTTTCCATAGGTGTATTTGTCTGCACCCGAGCTTGTTATCTGGAGCCATTTAAGATTGCTGCAAAGCTCCGCCTGCTCTGCGGTAACGTCTCCGATTATAATATCCGCCGATGCAAGACGGCTGCTGTCTATTCCGAAGCAGATATTGCAGCCGTATTTTTCCGCCGCAGTTCTGAGCCTTAAACGAAACGGCTCTGAAAAGGGAGCGGTGACAAGTATATTCATAAGTTAGTCTTCTTTCATAGGATATGGGTCAGGCAGAAGAAGGAGCCCCCTTTTGGCAATTCGCAGGTTACTCAGCGAAACGCTCAAAGTTGGCGGCTCGGTACCGGTAAAACTTCTTTATCGGTACTGCCCTAAACAGCCGCCGCTTTTATTCTCTTTGGCTTCTGCATATGACGGACAATGCAGGAAAGGGCAAAGTTGATGATGAAATAGAACACACAGGCAAATCCGCAGAGAACAAATACGTCCGACACATTCTGTGTGGTAAAACCCGTATATCTTGGCGAGATCTGTATAAGCTGGAAGGTTCGTCCCATAAGCTCCGCAACGGCTATGTTGGCGATATAGGACGTGTCCTTGATAGTTGTGATGACCTGACTGAGGAGCGTGGGAACGATATTCTTGAAGGTCTGCGGCAGAATTATGTAAAACAGGGTCTGAACGAAGTTGAAGCCCTGGGCATATGCCGCTTCAAACTGACCCTTTGGAACAGAGTTAAGACCGCCCCTGACGATCTCCGCAATGACCGACGATGTAAAAAGCACAAGTGCGATGATCGCTTTGAAAAGGACTGCCATTTCGGTTCGTGAAAGCCCGAAATGCTTTGTAAAATCAGCTGAAAATTCAATTGAAGGGAAGAACACAAGACCGATAAACAGCCACAGCATAAGAGGAGTATTTCTGAAAACTTCAATGTAGGCGATAGCCGCAACTTTAAATATCCTTGTTTTCTTTGACAAGCAGTAATTTCTCACCAGCGCCAGTACCGTGCCGATGATTATTCCGAGAACAACTGCAAAAAAAGCTATCCCCACAGTAAATCCAAGACCCTTGAGCAAATAGAGGAACACACTCTTGTCGGTTATCATTTTTATGCTGCCCATTAACTCATCCATTAGTTTTCTCCTCCTTTGCTTTCTTCAATTATCTTGTCAAGCTCGTCATCGGTAACATCATCTGCTTTTTTGCGGACTGTCGCCGTCTGAACATCACGGCTTTTCAGCTTGTTTTCCCACGCCGACGCAAGGGTTGAAAGAGGAAAGCATATCACAAAGAAAATAATGCCGCCGAGGATATATCCCTGACCTGCCGCAGAGCCTGTGCCCTCCCCCACCGCAAAGGCGTTCGTTCTGGAAATAAGGTCAACTGCGCCGCCTGCAAGGAACATACAAGAGGTGTTTTTTATCAGGTTAACCACCTGATTTACCATAGGAGGCAGAATGATCTTTATAGTCTGTGGGAGAATGATATACATCATTGCCGCTGTGTGGGTGAAGCCCTGGGAATATGCCGCCTCAGCCTGTCCCTTAGGTACTGCTTCAATGCCTGCACGGATGACCTCGGAAATATATGCTCCGTGATATATCCCCAGAGCGATTATTCCGCATAAGAGTGCGGAAAATCCTTTGATACCCGAAAATGTTACTGCATAAAAAAGAAACAGCGCCTGAAGCATAAGCGGTGTATTCTGTACCAGCTCCACATAAATGCGTGAAATGACCATCAAAGGCTTTTTACCGCTTGTTGCCATAAGCCCGAACAGTATTCCCACAGCAAGTGCCAGCAAAAGACCCATAGCAGCCATAATAAGCGTTGAAACCGTTCCGTCAATAAACGCTTCTCTGTGCGTCCAGATCAAATTCCATTTATCCGCATCAAACACAGCACATACCTCCGTTAAAAACAAGGGCGGCAACCGTATGTACTGCCGCCCTCATCATACATATTTTGTAACGCTTGATATCAGTTAAGTCCGTATTCCGTGATCAGACCGTCAATGGTTCCGTCAGAAAGCCAGGTCTGGATAAGCTCGTCAATGGGAGCGGAAAGGGGTGAATCCTTCTTGGTGGCAACGCCGTATTCCTGAGGAGAGAATGTGTCCTCGATGTACTGACGGTCATCGCTCTTATAAGTTGCAAGAATGGACTTGTCAACGCAGAATGCATCAACCGTTCCTGCGGTCATAGCATTGGAAATAGCGGGATAATCACCGAACTGCTCAAAGCTTGTGCCGCCCTCGCTGAAGGAAGAGATATCGAAATCAGCGGAGGACTCGGGAATAGTATAGTCGCCGAGGAGACCCTTTTCGCTCATTGCCTTTACAAGCGCATATGCGGAGGTGGAGCCTGTGGAAACGCCGATCTTCTTTCCTACGAGACCGTCAATGTTTGTAATGCCGTCTGCAGTTTCCACCAGAACGGTTACTGCGTCGGTGTAATAAGCAGTTGAGAAATCCCAGCTCTTCTTTCTTTCATCGGTGATAGTAAATGTTGCAAGAACGCAGTCAAGGTCGCCCGAATCAAGAAGCTCTGTTCTTGTGGCAGCGGTTACTGTGGTAAACTCCACGTCCTTATAACCGAGGCTGTCTGCGATCTTCTTAGCAAGCTCGATCTCAAGACCGCTGTACTCGCCTGAGAGAGGATCCTTGTAGCCAAATCCGATAACAGCGTCCTTAACACCTACTTTAAGTATCTTGTCGGAATTATCTTCTCCTTCAGCCGCAGCAGTTTCTTCCGCAGCCGATGTATCGGCAGCAGCAGTATCGGCAGCAGTATCGGCAGAAGTATCAGCCGAGGTCGTCTCAGAAGAACCTGAGGAGCCGGAAGTGCTTCCGCAGGCAGCGAGAGAACTCATCATAAGTCCTGCAGCAACAGCCGCTAATAATTTCTTTAATTTCATTTTAAACACCATACCTTTCCAAATATGAAGATCTGTATGCTCTTTCCTTTTCATACAGATTTATATAATACCGCTTTTGCGGATATTACCTTATTATTTTGCTGAGGAATGCCTTTGTGCGGTCATTCTGAGGGTTTGTAAAGAAATGCTCGGGAGTGCCTTCCTCAAGAATATTTCCGCCGTCAACGAAAATGACACGGTCTGCGACCTCTCTTGCAAATCCCATTTCGTGAGTGACGACCACCATTGTGAAATTCTTTTCGTGGGAAAGCTCGATCATAACATCGAGGACTTCCTGGACCATTTCGGGGTCAAGAGCAGAAGTGGGTTCATCAAAGAAAATAATTCTGTTCTGCATAGTAAGCGCTCTTGCAATGGCGATACGCTGCTGCTGACCGCCCGAAAGAGTAGTGGGGTAAACATTTGCTTTTGACTCAAGACCCACACGCTTCAGATATTTCATTGCCAGCTCTTCGGCTTCCTTGCGGGGCACCTGCTTGAGCTTGACGGGTGCAAGAGTAAGATTGTCGAGCACCGTAAGATGGGGATAAAGATTGAACTGCTGGAACACCATTGAGGAATGTATCCTGTTGATGAAAGCTCTGCGCTTTTTGCTCATCAGATGATTGTGGATATAAACCTTTCCCGATGTAGGTTCTTCGAGATAGTTCATACATCTGATAAGCGTGCTTTTTCCTGAGCCGCTGGGTCCGATGATAACCAGCTTTTCTCCCTCTTTGACGTGAAGATCAATTCCTTTGAGCACTTCGAGTTCACCGAAACTTTTATGAACATCTTCAAGTCTTATCATTATATCATTTCCTTTCAGTTGAAACGGCTCCGGAAACTGCCTGTTGTTTATATAAATCATTATATCAGATTTTATGAGGATGTCAAGCAAAAATGCAATATTTAAAAATAATTCTTGCATAATTACAGAAATTTGCGGTAAGTTCGGTGGGAAATATGTGATATTTTGAATGATATATCCGACAGAAATTTCATATGATGCTGCTGTAAAATACGTTTTTTATACGGCATTCAATAAAAATATGGAAAGTAGCTTTGTGAGAAAGTCAGAAAATGCATAACTCTATAGAGTATCGGAATTAAGATATATGATTTCTGATTATAGAAGGCAGACCGTTTTTGAAAAGGCTGCTTATATATTCTACGGTAGTTGCCTTGTCATATTTTATTCCGCCTCTCATCCACTCGATAATTATCCCGGCAATACCTTCGGTGTAAAACATAACCACAAGTTTTTTATATTCTTCGGGCAGACTTTTTCCCACCGCTTTTTCCGCACCCGAAACTATCATATTTCCTATCTCAAAAAAATCATTGTACAGAAAAATTTTAAGTTCGTCACGTCCTACCGAATCGTAAACGCAGTTTAAAATATGCTGATTTTTTTCAATATAATCCATTGTGAATAAAATTGCATCCTCATAATCTATGAGCAGGTCAAAGCCCTTGACGACCTCAATGGCTTCCTGCTCAAAGGTCCATTTCAGCAGATCTCTCGTGTCTGAAAAATGATAGTAAAAGGTCTTGCGGTTAAGTCCGCAGTCCTCGATGATCTCACTTACAGTTATTTTTGAAAAAGGCTTTGTCTGCATAAATCGCTTCAGCGATTCGGACAGAGCTTTTTTTGTGTACATACTTGTGACCTCGTGTTTCATTCTATCGCCTCCGGATTTATTATACACTTGTCCGTAAAATAATTCAATGGTCAATCCATTTGATTTGAACGTCAATTTGGGACATCTGTCCGTATTTTACACACTATACCGAAATTATCCGTTTTAATTTCCTGACGGATGAAGTATATTTATCTTATCAAATATGAAAGGCGGTAATCTTGATGATATATACGATCGGACGTGAATTTGGCAGCGGAGGACACGAAATAGGGGCAGATGTTGCCCGCTGGCTTGGCATTCCCCTTTATGACAAGGAATTTATCGAAGCGGCGGAAAGTGCAAGCGGATTAAAGTCGGAGATACTTGAACAAGCCGACGAGAAAAAGGAAAACAGCTGGCTTTATACGGTCCATTACAATACGGCGGAGGACTTTCGGGGAATGTCCGCAAACGAGATACTTTTCAGGATACAGAGCAGGCTTGTGCTGGAATATGCTTCGGGGTCGGACTGCGTTATCGTGGGGCGCTGTGCGGATCATATCCTGGACAATGCGGGAATAAAGCATTTAAGCGTATTCATAGCCGCACCGCTTGAAGAACGCATCAAGCGCATATCAAATATAAGAGCGCTTACGAATAAGGAAGCCGCCGCACTTATTTCCTGAACAGACAAACAGCGTAAAAGCTACTATGAATACTATACGGGAAGGAGCTGGGGAAAGCCCTGCGGCTATGATATATGTTTTAACAGCGCTTCCTTCGGCATAGAGAGAACTGCTGAGATCATCGCAAATTTCAGGGGAATGATGAAATGAAAATTTACAAATACAGCGTCACGCTTGACACACAGCTTGGCGTAAAATGCGGGACCTTAACAAGATACGCCGAATACAACAGAGGCTCCGAAAGCGGATATATCGAGATACTCGGAGGAAAAAATCCGTACCTGGCAAAAATCGAGCCGACCGGGAAATGCAGTATCAGCGGAACGCTGAAAACCATTGTCAGCAAATATAATTTCCGGGGAGACGGATACATTTATCCCGACAAGCTGGAGATAACTCTTTTCGACGGAAAAACACGCCTGCTGATGAAAGGCGTTATAAAGGAGGTCATTTCCGAGAATGAAAAAGTTTTATAAAAAAGTAATTTCCCACCCTGTTTTAATGACCGTGATATTCGTGCTGCTGACAGCATTCTTTGCCCTGTGCAAGCCGCTTATCCCGGTAAATTACGATATGAACGACTATCTTCCCGACGACAGCCGCTCCACAGTTTCTCTTGATGTTATGGAGCAGGAATTTGACGGCGGCATACCCAACGCAAGAGTAATGTTAATGGACGTTACTGTTCCGCAGGCGCTTGATTACAAGGAAAAGATATCGGGTGTGGACGGTGTGGACGATGTAATGTGGCTTGACGATTCCTGTGACATCACACAGCCTATTGAAACTATGGACGCAGATACTGTGGAAACCTACTATAAAGACGGGAACGCTCTTTTGACCGTGACCATATCCGAGGAGAAAAATCAGTCTGCGGTGAATGAGATACGGGATATTATCGGCGATAAAAACTCCCTGACAGGCTCTGCTGTATCAACGGCGGTGGCAACCGAAAGCACCGTAAGCGAAATTTCACTCATAACTCTTATAGCAGTTATTTTTGTAATTATCGTGCTGCTCCTTACCACAAATTCCTGGATAGAGCCTGTTGTTATAATGGCGGGGCTTGGCGTTTCGCTTATGATAAACGCAGGCAGCAATATTATTTTCGGAGAGATAAGCTTTGTTACCAACGCCGCAGGAATGGTGCTCCAGCTTGCGGTTTCTCTGGACTATTCCGTATTCCTGCTGCACCGCTTCGAGGAAAGCAGAAAGGAATTTACCGACCCCAAAGAAGCAATGGCTGACGCTCTCACCAAATCCACCGGTTCTATTTTGTCAAGCGGACTTACTACGGTAATAGGATTTCTTGCCCTGGGACTTATGCGCTTCAAGATAGGTCCCGACCTGGGATTTGCACTTGCAAAGGGCGTTGCAATAAGCCTTATCTGCGTGTTTGTATTTATGCCCTGCCTGACAATGCTTACATACAAGCTTCTTGACAAGACACGTCACCGTCCTCTTGTTCCGAAATTTGACAAATTCGGCAAAGCTGTAAGCAAAATTATGATCCCTATGGCAATAGTTTTCGCCATAATAATTGCGCCCGTTTATCTTGCTTCAAACGCCAACGATTTTTATTACGGCTCATCACACATTTTCGGCACAGATACCCGTCTCGGTGCAGATACGGCGAAGATAGAGGCGGTCTTCGGAAAGCAGGATACTTATGTGGTACTTGTTCCGAACGGCAGCCGTCAGACGGAAAAGGCGCTGTCCGACGAGCTTCAGACTCTTCCTCAGATCAAGGATATAATTTCCTACGTTGATACGGTAGGCGCAGAGATACCCGAGCAGTATCTTGACAGCGAAACCTATTCAATGCTATGCTCCGAAAATTACAGCAGAATGGTGTTAAGCGCCGACGCATATTACGAGGGCAGCGAGACCTTTGCGCTTATCGAAAATATCCGTGATATATGTGAAAAATATTATGCAGGCGATTATTATCTTGCAGGTGAGGGCGTAAGCACATACGACCTTATGGACACGGTAACAAAGGATATGGTAAAGGTAAATCTTATTGCCATAGGCGCTGTATTTATCGTCCTGCTTCTGACTATGAGATTCCTTTCGCTTCCCGTTATACTTGTGCTTGCAATTGAAACGGCGATATGGCTCAATCTTTCTCTGCCGTATTTCAAGGACAGCAGCGTGTTCTACATCGCATACCTGATAATAAGCTCCGTTCAGCTTGGCGCAACGGTGGACTATGCGATACTTATGACGGACAGATATCTTGAATTCCGCCGCAGTATGCCTAAAAAGGAAGCTGTGCCGAAAACAATTTCCACGGTTTCCGTTTCGATACTCACCTCGGGCAGCGTGCTCACGGTCGTGGGACTGCTTCTCGGCAATCTTTCCACTCACGGACTTCTCGCCCAGCTTGGAATGTTTGTGGGAGTTGGAGCAATATTCTCCCTTGTGATAGTATTTTTTGTTCTTCCGGGACTCTTGTACATATTTGACGGAGCGATACGCAGAACAACATTAAAAGCAAATTTTGTACCAAATAAGTAAGGAGAAATTCAGATGAAAAATTCATATAAAATTATTTCGAAAATACTTGCGCTGAGCCTTGTATCAGCTTCTGCAATGCCTGTTTTTGCAGCCGAAAAGGAAGAGGTCATCTATGTAATGTCGGGAGCAGATGGAAGCGTGAACAGCGTTTATGCGGTGAACAGTTTCGACGGAGGGGACATAACCGATTACGGTGAATATACCGATGTTAAGCTGCTGAACATTGACGAGAATATCACACAAAATGGCGATGAGATAAGCTTTTCATCACCCGAAAACGGCAGGGTGTATTATCAGGGCACGCTGAAAAATGCCGAGATACCCTGGAATATCTCCATAAAATTTTTCCTTGACGGTGAGGAGCTTTCCGCAGAAGAAATTGCCGGCAAAAGCGGCGCTCTCGAAATAAGGATAAGCATTTCCGAAAACGAAAAATGCAGCTCGGAACATTATGAAAACTACGCTTTGCAATGCTCCTTTACCCTTGATACGGAGCTTTGCAGAAATATTACAGCAGATGGAGCGACCATTGCAAACGTTGGCGGCAAAAAGCAGATAACCTACACCGTTCTGCCCGATAAGGGGCTTGAAAGGTCTGTATTTGCCGATGTAACGGATTTTGAAATGGCGGAAGGCTCCATAAACGGCATAAAAATGAATCTGGACATCGACATTGACGATGATGAGATAAACGATAAAATAAATGAGCTTACAGACGGCGCCAAAGAGCTTGACGACGGTGCAAGGGAGCTTTATGACGGTACTGCGGAGCTTAACGACGGCGTTTCCGACCTGAACGAGGGAATACAAAAGCTTCGTGACGGTATTGCCGAGGCACAGGACGGACTTTCCGAGTTAAACGAAAAGTCCTCGGAGCTTGTGGACGGTTCTGCGGAAGTAAAAAATGCGCTTATTAAAATTCAGACCTCTCTTTCGGCGGTATCATCAGACACAGACGAACTGGTGCAGCTTGTTTCCGCTTCGGCGCAGATAAGAACGGGAATTGACGAGCTTTACGGCGGAATTGTCAAGCTTAGTAAAAGCCTTGATCACGAAAGCTACAAGGCGGCAATGAACGCAAACGGTCTTGACATAGATGCCCTGAAAGCAGGGAACGAGCAGGCGATCTCACAGCTTACTGCACAGATAACCGAGCTTAAAACTCAGCTTGCAAAAATAGAAAAGGTACCTCAGTATGCCGAGGAAGCAGAAAAGCTGAAAGCGCAGACCGAACAGCTTGAAAGCACTCTTACCCTGCTTATGGGCAGCAATGCGGCTCTGGGCGGTACGGAAACCTATCTGAACAGCGTTTCGCAGGCTTCTGCACAGCTTGAAGCGGGCGCAAAGGAGTTAAAAGCAAAATATGCGGAATTTGACAAGGCGATAAACGGTCTTTATGTTTCATTTTCGGAAATGCTTTTGAATATGTCCGAGCTTTCAGACGGAATAAACACTCTTGTTTCCGAATATAAAAAGCTCGACGACGGTATCGGAGAATACACGGATGGCGTTAAAAAGCTTGCCGACGGTTTTGCTGAAATTTCCGACGGTGCAAAGGAGCTTACCGATGGCGGAGCCGACCTTGCAGACGGCGCAAAGGAGCTTATGGACGGTGCGGCTGAAATGCAGGACGGCACTTCCGAACTCCGCTCCGAAACAGATAAAATAGACGACACCTTCGGCGGCAATCTGAGCGGTATGCTTGATTCGATGTCAAGTGATGATTATGAAGTGAAGTCCTTTAAATTTAAAAGACGTGCCCTTCTGCCTTACCGATGAGGATATTAAATGGGTGGAGGATACCATCGCAGGTATGAGCGACGAAGAAAAGATAGGACAGCTTTTTTTCGGCATCTCCGCTTCCTGTGACGAGAAATATCTGAGAGAGCTTACATCAAAGTATCATATCGGAGGCTGCCGCTATAATCCTGCGACGGGAGCGGTCATAAGAAAGCACAATGAGGTTTTGCAGCGCTCTTCAAAGATTCCCCTGTTCATCGCCTGCAATACCGAATCGGGCGGAAACGGTGCCTGCGCTGACGGCACCTACATCGGCTCGGGAATAAAGGTCGGGGCTACAGGCGAAAAGAAATATGCTTATCATCTGGGAAAGATGTCCAATGAAGAAGCTGCCGCCATCGGGTGCAATATAGCTTTTGCGCCTGTATGCGATATTGCGTATAACTGGCAGAACACGGAAATTATTTCCCGTGCTTTCGGAAGCGACCCCGATATGACTGCCCGAATGAGCGCAGAATATCTTAAAGGCGCTCATACCATTGACGGCTTTGCCTGTGCAGCAAAACATTTTCCCGGAAACGGTCTGGATTTCCGTGACGCACACCTGTCAAACAACGTCAACAGCTTTTCTTTACGCAAGTGGAATGCGACCTACGGAAAAGTCTACAAGACGCTGTTTAAGAACGGGCTTGAAGCAGTTATGGCAGGTCATATTATGCTGCCCGAATATATCAAGGCTGCAAAACCCAATGTAAAGGACGAGGATATGCTGCCCGCAACCCTCAGCCGTGAAGTGATAACAGGGCTTCTCAGGGAGCGTTTAGGATTTAACGGTCTTGTCATCACCGACGCTTCTCATATGGTGGGAATGACCTGCCGTATGAAGCGCTGTGAAATGCTGCCGAAAGCCATCAACGCAGGCTGCGATATGCTTCTTTTCTTTAACGACGCAGACGAGGATTTTGAGGTTATGTTAAATGCTTACCGTGACGGCATAATTTCGGAGACCCGCATAAACGAGGCACTTACCCGTATTTTAGCTCTGAAAGCCCATATGGGTCTTAACAAAAAGCCGAAAGAGCAGCTTGTTCCGACGGAGGAGAAAATGTCCGCCGTTCTCGGAAAGAAAGAATATCTCAAAGTGCAGAAGGAAATAAGCGAAAAGGGTATCACACTTGTAAAATACAAGGACAAAGACGTACTGCCCGTTACTCCCGGGCGTTACAAGCGCATAATGCTTGTTCACGTAAAGGGTGCGGAAAACGGTATGACTGCGCTGATGAAGGCAGTCGGTATGAGCGGCGGAAGTCCTGTGGAGCTGTTAAAAGAAAAGCTTACGGAAAAAGGCTTTGAGGTATTTGTTTACGAAAATCCTCTTGATAAAATGCTGCAGCAGGCACGATCGGGAGAAAAGCCCGAGCTGAATGAATTTTTCGCAGGGAAAACCGCTGTGGCGGATCTAACATCGAAAATGGACCTTGTTATCACGGTGTGCGATGTGCAGTCGGGCAGACCAAGCTTCGGATTATCCAAAGGCGGCGGAGAGATACCCTGGTATGTGTTCGAGGTGCCTGTGATAGTCGTTGGCTGCGAGTCCCCTACTATGCTTGCGGATATTCCTCAGGCACGGACGTATATCAACACCTACGACTCAAAAGAAGCCACCATTGACGCTTTGGTGGACAAGCTGATGAAAGGTCCCTCCTCATTTTACGGCAAAGGCCCTATAGACAGCTTCTGCGGCTTAGCTGACGCACGGCTGTAAACGAAAGGATATGAGAAAATGAATGAAGTACAAAAGCCAAAGAAACCTCTGATATATTATTACTTTACAGCCGTACATAAAAAACTGCATTATGGGAGAGTTGAAGGCAAGAAGCCTTTCGCCCTTGGCAAAGTCGTTATAGATACGTGCGGATATTTCCTTGAATTTGGCTGTTTCGTACTCCTCACGGTCAAAGGATTTTACAACACGTATTCCCCGTACATTCTCCTGCACAACGTTGTTAAGCTCGTCGTACGTCCGGAACACTCTGCCGAAAATGGGATTGACTTTTTTTATTATAAGCAGAAGCAGGGCGGTCATAACAGGAATTACAGCAAGGAATATCAAGGCAATGGCGCTGTTTATCCTGAAGGTAACTATCATAGAAAAAATCAGCATTACAGGTCCTCTTATTGCCATACGGATAAGCATCTGATAAGCGTTCTGAATGTTAGTAACGTCGGTGGTCAGGCGGGTCACGATAGAAGCCGTGGAGAATTTGTCGATATTTGAAAAGGAAAAGGTCTGTACGTTGTCGAACATATCCTGTCTCAGATTTGCCGAGAAGCCCACAGATGTCCGTGCAGACACGTGAGCGGCAAGGACTCCCGTAAGAAGCTGAAACAGGGCGCAGGCAAGAAGAATTATGCCGTATTTCCATACTGCATTCATATTTCCTGCGTCAACTCCGCAGTCGATGACCTTTGCCATACAAAGGGGAATAAGTATCTCGAAAGCTGCTTCCAGTACCGACAGAAAAATGGTTGCCAAGGAGCCTTTCTTATATTCACGAAGGCTCCCCATCAGCGTTTTTATCATTTGAATTACCTCCTTACAATTTATGTAGCACGCTACACTTTTGGCTTTTAATAAACAGCTCAATGAGCTGTTTATCAAATATTATTGTAAATAGTATTCAGCATTCGCCGCAGATCTTCAAGGTCCTTATCGGAAAGACCAGCTGTTATCCTGCGTTCTGTTTTCTGCGCTTCAGCACACATAGTGTTTTTAGCTTCAACAGCTTTATCAGTTTCACGTACGATCTTGATGCGGCGGTCTGTTTCGTCCATACAACAGGTGAGAAATCCGTTTTTTTCAAGCCGTGTAACAATTCCCACAACTGTCGGGTGAGAGACCTGCATATGATCCTCGATCTCTTTCTGAGTGGTTTGTCCTCCCTGCGAGTGAACAAATTCCATAACAATGGTCTGGGAAAATGTCAGGCCGCTTTCTTTAAGAGAAGCGTCGGCTGCCGCTTTCAGCTTGTCGTTTACCCTTTTTATCAGCGGTCCTATGTCCTTATCTGTCATAATTCACCCCCTGCGGTCCAATTGTGTAGCACGCTACAATTATACCATATCAGTTTCAGAATGTCAAGGGAAAATAATATGATTTTTAAATTAGTCAGGCTGCAAATAATAATGTTTTTACCTCATTCTCGCTGAAAACTGCATAAGGATCATCATAACAGCCGGAACAAATAAGGTGATCTGCGCCTTGATTTTACGCAGAATTCATCAAAAATTATATTTTGATATTTATTCATTAAAAATGTATTGTATTTGTAAAGTTTTGTGATATAATAATAGTCGATGTTTTGCTTTAAAGCTTTTATTCTTTAAAGCAGGATATTCGGTAATTGGAATTATTTAAGGAGAGATTTTTATGAAGATGAAAAAAATCACAGCAGTAATTGCAGCTGCGGCTATGATGATGTCCGTATCCGCCTGCGGCAGTTCGACCGAAACAACAGGAACAGAGAAGGATACATACAATGTAGGCGTTGTTCAGCTCGTTCAGCACGACGCTCTTGACGCAGCGACCCAGGGCTTTGTTGATACACTTACCGAAAAGCTGGGCGATAAGGTAACATTCGATATCCAGAACGCTAACGGTGAAAGTACAAACTGTACAACAATTGCAACAGGCTTTGTAGCTTCAAATGTTGACCTTATTATGGCAAATGCTACAGGCGCTCTCCAGGCTTCTGCTGCAGCAACAAGCAATATCCCTATCCTCGGCACATCTGTGACCGATTATGCTACTGCGCTTGAGATAGACAACTGGACAGGCACAACAGGCAGAAATATTTCCGGTACATCTGACCTTGCTCCTATCGACCAGCAGGAAAAAATGCTTGTTGAACTTTTCCCGGAAGTAAAGCAGGTCGGTATCATTTACTGCTCCGCAGAGCCTAACTCCAAATATCAGGCTACACTTTTCGGTGAGGCTCTTTCTGCTGACGGTGTTGCATACAAGGAATACAGCGCAGCAGATACCAATGAGATAAGCACCGTAGTTTCCACAGCAATTTCCGAATGTGATGTGCTTTATATCCCTACAGACAACACAATGGCTTCTTCAACAGAGACTATCAAGAATATCGTTGTTCCTGCAGGTATCCCCGTTATTGCAGGTGAGGAAGGCATCTGCTCCGGCTGCGGCGTTGCAACACTTTCCATCAGCTACTATGACATCGGCTGCAAGACAGGCGAAATGGCTTACGATATCCTTGTGAACGGTGCAGATCCCGCTTCTATGGAGATCGAATTTGCTCCCAACGTTACAAAGAAATACAATTCTGAAATATGCACTCAGCTTGGCGTCACACCTCCCGAGGGTTATGAGCCTATCGGCTGATAAAACAAAGAAATATATAATTTCCGGACGGAAACGTCCTTGAGCAGCAACGGGGTACAGAAAAGATCTGTTCCCCGCTTCTGCGTATATTATGGATCAAAGACTGTACCGCACTTAATAAAAACGGAGGTCAATATGGAAGTATTATTAAACAAGATCACAACATTCGGAAACGCTCTTCCGGGTGACATTACTCAGGGACTTATATGGGGAATACTTGCGATCGGCGTGTTCATTACATATAAGATACTGGATTTTGCCGATCTGACAGTAGACGGCTCTCTCGGTCTCGGAGGAGTTGTAGCGGTGGTGCTTATTACAAACGGAGTGCCTGTGCCGCTGGCAATATTCATAGCTTTTCTTGCAGGCTGCTGTGCAGGACTTGCTACAGCAATTTTCAATACGGTCCTCGGTATCCCGGGGATACTGGCAGGAATACTCACTCAGCTGGCGCTTTACTCCATATATCTTGATATCAACGGAAAGGCAAATGCGCCTATAAGCGTTGACAAATATCCGCTGGTCATATCTTCAAGATATGTTACGGCAGGCAACGATATTGCCGATATTATCCGCACAGTCGGAGTTGCGCTTGCGTTCGTAGCAGTTATAATTGCGGTGCTTTACTGGTTCTTCGGCACAGAATACGGTATGTCCATAAGAGCCACAGGCTGCAACAGCGCAATGTCCAAGGCTGAAGGTATCAACACGAAGGCTACAACTATAGTTACCCTCGTTTTATCCAACGGCTTGGTAGGACTTTCGGGAGCTATCCTTGCTCAGTATCAGGGCTTTGCCGACGTTAATATGGGACGTGGAGCCATCGTTATCGGACTTGCGGCTGTAATAATCGGAATGGTTCTCGGAGAGGTCATTTTCAAAAAGCACTTTAATTTTGTTGCAAAGCTTGCATTTACCGTTATGGGCGCTGTAATATATTTCATAGTTCTCAGAGTAGTAATTCTTATCGGTCTTTCCACCGACAACACAAAGCTGTTCTCTGCACTTATTGTCGCAGTATTCCTTGCTGTGCCCTATCTGAGATCGCAGTATGCGGTATCGTTTGTGAGAGCAGGCAAAAAATCAGCAGAGTATCTTGCAAGGTCGGGCGCAGGAAAGGGGGATAACTGATATGCTGGAGCTTCATAATGTAAGAAAGATATTCAACAGAGGTTCGATAAACGAAAAATCCGTACTTAACGGCATTGACCTTATCCTCGAGGAAGGAGATTACGTTACAGTTATCGGAGGAAACGGTGCAGGAAAGTCCACAACTCTGAACGCTATTGCAGGCGTATGGCCCATTGACGATGGCGCTGTTATCATAAACGGACAGAACGTTACCGGTCTTTCGGAGCATAAGCGTGCAAAGTATATAGGACGTGTTTTTCAGGATCCTCAGTTAGGTTCGGCTCCCGCAATGGAGATACAGGAAAACCTTGCTCTTGCCGCACGCAGAGGAGGAAGCCGTGGTCTGCGCTGGGGAATAACCAAGCGTGAACGTGAAGAATATCGTGAAAAGCTGAGATCCTTTGATCTTGGACTTGAAAACAGACTGTCGGATAAGGTGGGACTGCTTTCGGGCGGTCAGCGTCAGGCGCTTACATTGCTTATGGCGACCCTGAAAAAGCCTGAGATACTTCTGCTTGACGAGCATACTGCCGCTCTTGACCCGAAGACCGCCGCAAAAGTGCTGGAGCTTACCGATAAGATAATTGCTGAACACAACCTTACAACACTGATGATAACTCATAATATGAATGACGCTATCAAGCACGGAAACCGTCTTATAATGATGAATGACGGCAAGATCATCTTTGATGTAAAGGGCGAGGAAAAGTCAAAGCTTACAGTTAACGATCTGCTTAAAAAATTCGAGCAGGCGAGCGGAACGAAGCTTAACAACGACAGAATGCTTCTTGCAGGCGCAGAGACCCAATCAGACTGATAAAAAGTAAAATGAAACAAAGGCTGTTAGTATCATATGCACAGATATGACCCTAACAGCCTTTTTATATTATCAATTTGAAAATGCCAAGCAATTATAGACTTTTTTATACTGACATACTGAATAGATATGATAAAATAAAAATATAAAAAAAGTTCAGCAAGGAAAATTTTTACATTCAGATAATTATGCGTACATAATCCTACTGTAAATGTATGGTATTCTTAATGTATATTCAGATAAGGGAGCGTATGTGTATGCAGGGACCGGAAGAATTCTGCCGCAAAATTGATCTGAAGCTCAGACGGAGCATTATTTCCACCCTCGCTGTGATTTTTGCAGCGGCGTCCTGCGCTGCGGTGCTTATGTACATATTTGCACCTATTGACGATTTTATGGTGAATACCTTCAGAGACGGGAGCTCCAACACGGGAAACAGCGGAGATTTTTTAATGGCTATGGCGCAATCCGACGACAACGGCGGATTTACCGTGATAAATTCAGAGGTTTCCGATGGCGTTTTTACCGCAGTCATATACGGCGAAAACAAAAGTGAAGCCGATCTGACCCTGACTCCCGGGGATTTCAGTTTTTATGCAACAGATATCGTGAACGGAAGCAAGCCGCATTTATGCAGAACAAATATGGTTGAAAATGTGGTAATTCCCGCAGGTTCATCGGCAGAGTTTTCTATCTCAGCAGATGTTTCCGAAGGGTTTACATATGAGTACAGCAAGGCTTCGGTCATCATTTCTGCGGGAAATAGCGGAGAAAAATACGGACTGATGCTCAACTAAATTGTTGAATGTGCACTTATATTTGAGTTTGAGCGCTGATTTGTTGTGCTAAAGTAACAAAAATCAATTTTATTGCAAAAAGCGCTTGACTTTTTATGATAAGTAGTGTATAATAAATAAGTCGCTTGAAGCTGTGAGCTTCAAGGCTGAATATGGCGGTATAGCTCAGCTGGCTAGAGCACTTGGTTCATACCCAGGGGGTCGTAGGTTCAAGTCCCACTGCCGCTACCACTTAAAAGCTGTCGATTTTCGACAGCTTTATATGGCCCGTTGGTCAAGAGGTTAAGACGACGCCCTTTCACGGCGTAATCATGGGTTCAATTCCCGTACGGGTCACCAGTTCACTCGCTCGCAAACAACGCAGGTACGTTGTTTGCGAGTTTTCTTTTTGTCTGAAAATTGGGCTTGGGACTTATATGGGACTTATCCTATCTTCTTGTAACTTTCCGTATCATTTGTGTGATGCGGATTTTTTGTTTCGGGATTGTCTTTCGCCGTAAAGCTGAGAGCATTTGCAACAGCGTCACAGGCTTTTATCTGATTTTCACGGAACATATGACTATACAAATTTAAAGTCGTTGAAACTTGAGAATGCCCTAAAATACCCGAAACTGTGGTAGGGTCAATGCCTGCGCCAATCAGCAGACTTGTATGAAGATGCCTGAACTGATGAATACCATAAAACGGAAAATCATTCCTCTCGCAGAATTCCTTTAACCAACCATAGGGAGTCTGGGGATTCATGGGCTGACCGTCATACTTTACGAAAAGCCTGTCCGTATCATGCCACTTGCTGCCCAGCTTTATGCGCTCCTCGTCCTGTTCCTCCTTATAGAGTAAGAGCACATCAATGACTTCCATGGGAACCTTCACAAATCTCACCGAGCTTTCTGTCTTAGTGGTGTCGGTGTAAATGCCATTAGTCTTGGTGTAGTTGGACGTCCGCTGAATGTGGATAACTCCCGTCTGAAAATCAATGTCCTTCCACTCCAGACCCAGCATTTCTCCCCTGCGCATACCACTGTAAATATCAAGAGTAAAAAATGCACGGTATTTAAGCGGAGCAGTTTTGAGAAGATTGAAAAACTCCTCGGTTTCTTCAATGGTGAGAATCTTGCGTTCCTTCTTGCTGCCTTTGGGAATTGTCACACGCCTGCAGGGGTTGTCGCTGAGCATATCCATCTTAATCGCATAGTCGATTATTGTTGATATGAATGACAGGTAATGGATCATTGTTTTTCTGGATAAAGGCTTGCCTGTGTGCTCGTTCACGCCGTCTTTTGCAAGGCTGTTGATGAACTTCTGAATTTCACGAGTAGTCAGCTTGTCAAGACGAATATGACCGATGGCGGCATAAACACGCTTCGTAAGCTGCCGCTGCCTTGTGTATGTAGTGCTTTTCAGATTCAGCTTGCCATAATCCTCAAACCATTCCTCGGCAAAAGCTTCAAACTTTATTGCCGAAACGATCTGACCGTGCTTGCATTCCTCCTCGAACAGAATTGCCTGACGCTGTAATTCCTTTTCGATCTGCTTTTCTGTCATTTTGGGGTCGGGAGTCCAGGTCATTTTCTGCGTGACCTGCTGTCCGTTTGCTTTGTATCCGCAGGATACCTTGATGCGATATGAATCGCCTCGTTTTTCTATTGATGCCATAGGGCAAACCTCCTTGTATGTTTGACCGTTGGCATATTTCTGCAATATTTATTTTATCACTTTACCAACAGAAAGTCAAGACTGTTTTTGCAGAAATATGCCCACGGATAATTTTTCTCAGTTAATGCTGTGATTTAAGATAATCAAAAAGTGCTGCTTTGCTGATAAGTATCTTGCCACGCTTGCCCTTACCAGTTCGGATATACGGTATCTTCTCCTGTGCCACAAGCTGACGAATCGTATGCTCCGATAAGCCTGTTACAGCTTCTGCACACTCCTTGATAGTCAGCATCTCAACGGGAGCTGCGGCAGAAATCGCTACAGGTTCATTATTCTTATCGTCCCCGCTTTCAACAAGCTGTGACAGTAACGACACGATCTGCGCAATAATTTCAGTTTTGTTTTTCTCCATAAGTTTTCTCCATTTCTCTCAGAGCAACACATTGGGTCTGAGCTTCTTTATTTCTTTTTCAAATTTCTTGCTTATATTCAAAAATCTGTTTTTCAGATTGTTTATTTCATGCAGATATTCGGATTTTTCTGTTTCTGCAATTTTTCTTATCTGTTCAAGTGAATCCCCGCAATAGTAAAACGCTCTTGTGATTTTTCTCAGCTCGTACAAATCATACCTTTTCAGATTTCCCTGAACAGCAATTTTGCGTATGAACCTACCTTCGGGCATTTTCAGATATGCAGCTTTTCTGCTGACAGCATCATATTCGCTTTTAGAAAATCTCACATGACGCACTATATTTCTGCTCATGGATTTTCTCCTTCCCCGACAATTTCAGGAATCGGAATACAGAACTTTTCTGTGTAACTTTCAAGAAAGTCAAGCTGCTTATTCAGTGCAGAGATATCATTTTCACTGATTTTTCTGTGCGTATTTATCTTCTTGGCAATAGCATTCAGCTCGTTACACACCATTCTGAAACCAATCAAATCGTCATGCAGTGACAAAATGTCATACTTGAGAATATTGCCGTTCACAGCCATGCGGCGTATGTATTCGCAGACGCTAACATTGAGTTTTTCTGCTTTTCTTCTGAGAATATCATCTTCCTTCTCGCTTAATCTGATATGTTTTTCTATATTTCTTATAGCCATAAATTTTGCTGCTCCTTTCATAAATCAGGGGGCTGGGGATATGCCTCAGAAACGATTTTGTGGGATACAAAATCTACGCTTGCTATCTTCCTGCCCCGCCCTTTCATGCAACAGAGTTGCATACCCCCTTTCAACACGTTGCAAGCTACCTCTTTCCAAGACCGAAAATACCCTTGTTGCCCTTTGCCGCTGTAAGAGCTTCTTCCTGTTCCGCACATCTCTGCTTAAACTCAGCTATTTCCGATTTCAGCCTGTCGCACAGTTCTCTTAATGATGATATTTCACGTTCCAGATCTGAAATGCGGCTGTCCTTTTCATCAAGCAATGCCGTAATATCAGATATACGATTTTCCAGATCGCTTATGCGCTTGTCCTTTTCCTGAGATAAATGAAAATACTTGCTTGAATCGGATCTAAAGCTCTCCGCAGCAGCCTTTTCTTTCTGAATCTGACTTTCAAGTGTGGAAGCTCGTTTCTGTAAATCTTCATTATACGAAACAAGTGAAATATTCTGAACACGCAGTTTGTCGTTTTCTTCGCAGACAATGTTATACTTGTCCGCAGAAACATGCTTCGGTTTCAGAAACTCGACTGCATAGTCATCAAGCAACTTAACTTCATTGCTATTTTTAGAAATGTGGTCTTTCAGCTCTTTATCGTGCCTGCGGATTGCAGCATAAACAGCCTGATGCGATACATGATACATTTTACAAAATTCATTTATAGTCACAGCCTTCCTCCTTTCGATACTTTTTATATGTTCGGTACTTTTATTCCGGTATCATATCGGTACATTTCATATACTTTTTCTTTTCTCAGATGCTTATGTACCAGAATGATACCGGAATAGTATCCGTTTTCGATACCAAACAAGTACAGATGCAGTACATTTCCCGCATCTGTACCTCAAAAATACAGCTTTGGTACTTAATCTTCGGTACCGATATTCAATTTGGTACTGAATGTACTCATAAATGATGAATCTATTGAATTTATGATTTCTTCCTTATCAGGATTGAGTATAGAGTTTTCGTTCTTCACTTTTTCATCTATGGTAACCTCTAAAAACCCTGGTATTTAAACAAGCGGAATTATATGAGGAAAATTTTCCGTGTCAAAAGCCGAAACAGCCTCTATTTGACCACAAAATCCCCTCTATTATTGCCCTTTTTCCTCAAAAGGGCGCAGTT
>NZ_JBNMJV010000005.1:0-106606 GCF_050874005.1 Huintestinicola sp. | reverse complement strand
GTTTTTGTGGTTATTAACATTATACCATATTGGAGCTTTTATTGTACTATTTTTTCCATTTTTCAAAAAAATTCTGCTCGTTTTTCCCTTACCTACGTTGTTCCTTTGGATTTGATACTTGCTTTTTGGGGAAACTTAAAGAGAGTTAAATAATGAGCGAAGAGACAAGAGCCGCAATAATCGAGGCTAATTCAGAAATCACATCAGATATAAACGAGATGCAGAATGTCAAAGCCTTTTTGAATTTTCTTGCAGATACTCCACAGGGTAAAGAGTTTGATAAGGCTGTAATCAAGACTGCTCAAATGCTTAGCAAAGTGACAGGCTGCACACCGCTTTCGGAGGTCGCTTTAATGTATTTTGCCTTTATCGGTGGAATGAAAGCAAAGGAGAATGAACAATGAGAAAATCAAGAGAACATCACCACCAATAGCGAGGAGAAGCCACAGCATATAATCGAATAAAAGCAGACCCGCTCCGATCAGAGACAAGTTCTCAGACTTCGGGGCGGGTTTCTTCTCATTGAGGGTATTTTTTTGCTCCCTTTTCCATTGATTTTTTTGTGCGCTGTTTGTGCGCCATTTGTGCGCCAAAGCTATTTTTGTGCGCCATAACATACGATAAGGTGCAACAAGCCTAACTTGCAGAAATGGCTTCAAATCGTGATTTGTGCGTTATTGCGACAAGACGTAAAAAGCGAAAATTATACCTCCGACTCTGAAGGCTGTGGGTTCAATTCCCGTCGGGCAGACCACGTAACGAAGCCGCTTGCAGATAATGCAGGCGGCTTTTGTTATAAACATTATTTTGATTACGAAAAAAAACGATAAACTCCGAAAAGCAAAGAACACCTCATAAGAACTGCTTATGAGAGATCTCATATCAGCTTCATTTCCCGTGTTATCATGACCGCCTCGGTCTTGTTTTTTGCACCAAGCCTGCGGTATATCTCCTTTATCCTCGAGCGCAGGGTCTCGTAGTTGATGTTCAGCTTTTCGGCAGTTTTCTGAACCGATAAACCGTCGGCCAGACAGGTGAGTATGCGGATATCCGCAGGCTGCAGCTCGGGAACAGCCCTTGCGCCGCTTTTGAGATACATCGGATAACGCCTTGCCACTCTTCCCGTTTCGCTAAGTACACGTTCAAACCATTTTCTGTCAATTTTCTTATTCTCCGCACAGCGGCTTTCGCAAAGCCTGAGCAGCTCATAAACTGCACCGCCCTCCGAGGAGAGAATGGGGATAAATCTGTACTCGCATATCTTCTCAAGTACACTTATAAACCTGTTTTCCCACTCTGCGCCCGTTCTGAAACGAATAATGGCAGTAAGGATACCCAGCTCCATAGAAATGTATTTCCTATCGCAGGTCTCGGCGTAATAGTTCATAGCTTCAATAAGCGAATACGCCCTGTCATAGCTTTCCATTGCAATATAACAGCGTATCTTAGTAAGATACCTGTATCGCTCAAATGCAATGAAATACTCATTTTCATCGGGAGCCGTTTTCATCCAGTCCCCGACTGCCTCCATATCACCCTCAAAAAGCGAAATTCTGCACTGCATAGCCTGAATGACGGGATAAAGCCGCTTGAGGCCTTCCTTGCCGGCTTTCTTTTCAAAGGAAACGAGCAGATCTCTTGCATTGCCTGTGTCACCGAGAATAATATATTGCCTGAAAAGCGTTCCCGTTGCGGCAAAGCAAAGCTCGGTCTTTCCCCCTGCCTCCGCTTCCAGCTTTGCCTTTGAAATAAGGGACATTATTTCAAAGGGGTCGCCGCCTTTTTCAAAAAAGCTTTCCGCAAGAGCGGCGTTAACAAGACCCTTTCCGTACTTTCCAAGAAATGTCACTACTATCTTTCCTGCGGTGGCGGCAATTTCCCTGTCGTGTTTGCTCCAGTCGCAGAAATCCTTTCCCCCGTTCATAAGCGAGGGCTGATTGCTGGTGACCGAAAATTCGGGGAAGGGTATGGACTTATCCGTAAGCAGGGCATAGCAGTTTATGATAAGCTCAAGGATATTCAGGCTCCCTCTGCCGGGAAGGGCAATGTCCAGATAAACTATCTGCTGAGTCGCCTCACGCCTGCCCGAACCTTTTGCCCTGTCACGGTACTCCGTCAGCTTTTTATACCAGTATTCGCTTTTGTCAAAATCAAGAAGCATAGAATAAAGCATTGACATAGCGGACATCAGATATACATTGCTTTCGATATCCGCATCTGAAAGCATAAGATAATATCTGCGCATTTCAACGTAATATCCCGATTCGGGATTTTTTCTCGAGTTGCGGATAAGCAACTCACGGATACGGGCAGACTCGCTGTACTTTGCATACAGATCTAGCGCTTTGTCGTCCTCGCCGCTCTGCTCGTAATATCCGCCTGCAAGAATGGCATAGTGATGAAGTCCATTTTCCGAAAGCTCCTTGACCGCTTTTTTCCGCAGCGATCTGAGCATCTGCGGATGAAGAGTGTAAACACCGTCCTTATTGTCAATGAAATTGCCCGTATCAAGAGTGCGCTCGATAAGACCCAGCACAGAGGAATTTCCCGTTAACAGCCTTGCCAGAGGCTCGGTGAAATCATCGACTATGCATATTTTCAGCAAAAAGTCCACTATTTCGGTATCCATTTCGGAAATGATACTGTTCTCAAGGTAGCTTTGAAACATTGCGCTGTTTTTTTCAAAAAGCTCCCTGCCTATTCTGTCCCCTGCAAGGAGCTGCTGAGCGGTAAATTTCACCCCGTACAGATTTCCCTCGCTGCACCGTCTCTGAAAGCGCAGTTCTTCAGCGGTGAGGATTATCCCCTCCGACCTCATATACTTGTCAATGCCTTCTTCGGATAAGGCAAGATCGTCCTGGGTGATAAGCAGCATATTTCTGGTGATGATCGTATCGTAAAGCCAGCTCGGCATTCTGCTGCGGCCCATAATAATGACCCACAGGTCTTTTCTGCCGCAAAGAGCTTTGATATCATTGCGGATATCCGCACTTTCCACAGCGTTCACATTATCTATGACCACGGCTAAAAAGCGTCCGCTCTTTTCGGGTATGACCGAAAGGTCGCAGCTGTTTTGCCTGCAGGGTATGTAAATATATTTATCATTCCTGAAATACTGCCTGACAAGCTCGGTCTTGCCGTAGCCTGTCGCACCGTAAATATAGACGTTCTGCTTTAAAAGCTTTGCTGCGTCAAGCTTTTTGAACGCCACCCCGGGCTTTATGTAGCTGCTCACCTTACATCACCTCATTATGAAATCTGTCCTGCACGGACTTATGACAGGGCGCTGTAATAAATATCCCCGCCGTCAATGGTAAAGTTTACAAAATCGGTTATCAGATAATCACCGAAAATATCGTCAATGGTAAAACCGTAGAGATATTCTCCGTCAAAAAGCAGATCAAAGTATATCTCGGGTTCACCGTCAAAGACATATTCGCTGCCGTAATAAAAGAACTCCCCGTCCCCGTCTATGGGATAAGCATAATAAAGCGGTGTTATGGAGTCACCCTCGCACAGCTCGTAAACAGTTCTTGCAGCCATACCGTTTTCGTCAATGCCGTCCCATACCCCGTCAATGGTGACAGTACCG
Organism: Huintestinicola sp.; assembly: GCF_050874005.1. Taxonomy (GTDB): domain Bacteria; phylum Bacillota; class Clostridia; order Oscillospirales; family Ruminococcaceae; genus Huintestinicola. Next base: position 103,014 of record NZ_JBNMJV010000005.1, on the reverse strand, counting down.
TTAACATAGTCGTGGATAATTCTGAGATTTGTTTCCTCACCGTTTATCATTACGGGCGATGTGTAAATATCGTACCCGTCGCACTCGTCAACGACATAGACCGCAAGTATCTGACCGTCGGGAAGAGAAAACCAGTATCCGTCAAAATTATCCGTAAATATGCCGTATTCCCAGTCGGGGATTATGTCGGCACTTACGCCAAGCTCAATGATATCCTCTTCATCGTCCGAGATCATATAAACATTAGCCTGAACGCCTGCAGTATATTCCAGGGACTCGTCGGTAAGAGAAAATCCGAAGGTGCCGTCCTCCAGAAGCTGCGGCTCGTCATAAAATTCGATAAATTGGCTTTCTCCCGTTGGCTCGCAGTCGCCGCAGCTGTCAAAGTAACTGTCAAGCTCGTCTTCACTTCCCCAGCCGCTCCAGAAATCAAGTATCGGAGAATTGTCGTAATCCTCCGTACTGCCGCCCGTTGTACCTGCGTAGATCGTCCTGTCCACAAAGGAAAGGTAATAGGGGCTTATCGCCACATCTCCGAAAATTTTCAGCTCTGTATTTCCCTGAAGCTCCAGCGGATAAAATGCCGCCATACCGCAGGCTGCCGAATGGGCGGAGCCGTTTCTCTTATAAATGACCGCATTGTCAATGGCGGCAAGCACCTCGTCAGCGCCCTCTGCATAGTCCGCTCCCGAATTAACTATTCCCGCAAGATCTACCATATTGGTAAAGCCCTCGGACTTGTTGTTTCCGCCGTAATTATCGGCTTTCTTAACGTTTCTTTTAATTGCGGAAAGCACGGATATGTCCTCAGAGACTTCATAAAGCTCTTTGGCGTAATCATTAAAGCTTGTGACAACATCATCAATTTTAGAAAGGTCAATAACAGAAAAGGTCGCAGCCGATCCCATATCTATCTCCTCACAGCCCTCGTAAAAGCTGTCGCATACTACCTTTCCAAGCTTTGCTCCGTCGGCATTGGGATCTTCGCCCAGATGATCGCCTATTGCGGTATAGTCCCAGCCTGCTCCCGGCTCCAGTTCCTCCGAGCCGTACATATATCTTGAATATGAGGCAAGAATATTTGCCGCCTCCACCGTTCCCATAAGGCAGGCGTCAAAGCCGATAAACTCGAATTTGTCCGTCATTGATGAAGACGCTTCCGAAAGTGCGGAATTTATCTCCGTAAGAAAAAGGCTGTCGTCTCCGCAGGTCTGGTCAAAGCACACTCCCGAAATGCTTCCGCCGCCGTGGTCCCAGAAGATAAGCCCCATTTTTGCGGCAGGGCAGTTCTCCACTCCCCATTTAAGGAAATCCGACAGGGTATCTGCATCGCCCATTGAAGCGGCAGGCTGCTCGTCAAGCAGGTACATTTCCCCCTCCGATATCTCATATCTGCATATGCCGTCCGAGCCTATGACATCGTTCTGCCATTCATATGTACCGCCTGTCTGCACCACAAATCTCACATTGCTGCCCGTGGAAGCTTCCAGCATTTCACTCATATCACCGGTGGCAAATCCGCCGTCGCTTTCAAGGTCTGTTCCGCAGAGATATACGAAGATCGTCCAGCTGCCCTCCTCGCCCATCGGCACAGAGCCGGGAGTGTTCCTGCTGATACTCAGCTTTCCGCTTTCATCGAGCTTCATTGATAAACCGAATTCTGAAGGGGATATCTTATCCCTGTTTTCCGAGGCATTTTCCGTTTCCGAAGAAGGGGCTGCCAATATCTCCGTATTTTCGGAATAGGTCATCTCATCATCCGAACAGCCGCTTACAGCAAATACAGCCGCCGCACAGACTGCCGCAAGTATTTTTTTACTTCTCATATAATTCCTGCCTTTCAGAAATATATACAGACAAAGCCGACTTTTGCAGCAGTCGGCTTTGTAAGTTTTAAGGAGGTCATGAAGTTATGAAGGAAAATTTATCTTATCAGCCCATTAAGGCAACAGCTGTACCCATATAAACTACCGTATCATCGGCGGAAAGGTACTGTCCCTCGTAAACTGTTCCCGCAGGATTGAAGATGTACACCTGACCGTCTGCGGACTCGGCAAAGCCGATAACATATCCTTCACCGGTGTAAACATCGGAAACGGAAAGCTTTGTCCAGTTGATGCCGTCCTCATCGGTCTCGGTCTCGGCAGTATATGTACCGCAGATAACATCGCCCGAACCGTCGGGGCAGTATACGAAAAGGGAAGCCATTGCTGTTCCCGAAGGAGCGGTGAACATTGAGAAAACAAGCTCGTTCTGAAACTCGTCAACAGCGTAAACGCCTGCCTCGATCATATCGGAGCTGACATCAAGGAGGGTAAAGTCCTCGGAAGCATCGGCTTCTTCATCGCTTTCCTCAGCTTCTGTCTCGGGTTCTGCTTCGGGTTCTTCTTCGGGGCCTTCGTCTTCAGCCTCAGCTTCGGTCTCGGCAGCGGCTGCAGTTTCGGCAGGCGCAGGAGCTGCTGTTTCCTCGGGAGCATTGCTTCCGCCGCAGGCTGTCATTGTTGCTGCCATCATACACATTGCAAGAATTGCTGCGATATTTCTTTTCATAAAAATTTCTCTCCTAAAATAAAATATTATGCATTCTTTTGCTGCATTGACTTTATTTTACCATAGGAAATAATTTTATTCAATCCGTTTGTTACATAAATATTACAGACAAATTACGCATGCTTTTATTATGCTTTACGAAATTCTTTATTTTTTCTCCGACTCACCCAAAAAGGTGATGACAAGCGAAAACTCATCTGTTATAATAAGAAAATTTAAGAAAATTCCCCACAGATTTTTTATTTCTGCCTATGTTTCTCATTCTCATCAAGTATATGCCTGCGGTATGCATACGCCGCCTGCTCGGTCTTGTTGTCGCCGAATTTGTAATACACCCTGTCCTTTATTGGGTCGGGAAGATACTGCTGTGAGACGTAGTGATTCGGATAATCGTGGGGATAGAGATAATGCTGACCCTTCACATCTGCGTCGGTGCTGTCGCAGTGCTTGTTCTGCAGATGCCGTGGCGGAGTGCCGCATTCCTTTGTGCGGACATCTTCAAGGGCTGCGTCGATGGCTGCCTCAGCCGAATTTGACTTCGGCGATGTGGCAAGGAGGATAACAGCTTCGGCAAGTGGGATACGTGCCTCGGGAAGTCCAAGCTGCAATGCGCTGTCAACGCACGCCTTTGTGACTGCCGCCGCCATAGGATAGGCAAGACCGATATCCTCAGAAGCGATAACGAGAAGTCTGCGGCAGAGTGAAATTATGTCCCCCGCTTCGATAAGCCTTGCGGCATAGTGGAGAGCAGCATTTTCATCGCTGCCCCGAATTGATTTCTGCAAAGAGGAAAGAATGTCGTAATGCTCGTCGCCGTCTCGGTCATAGCGGTTGTTGCTCCGCTGGGTAAGGGCTTTGGCTTCATCTAAGGTGACAATGGCTTCTGTGCCGTTGTTCTCCGCTCCTAAAAAGCACAGCTCGCACACGCTGACAGACTTCCTCACATCTCCCCCGCAGCCCCTTGCAATATGCTCGCAGACTCCCTTTTCCGCCTTTATCTTCACACCCGACTCCTCGGAAAGCACACGAAATGCTCTTTCCACCGCAGGGATAACGTCCTCGGCGGTAACGGGCTTGAACTCGAAAACCGCACTTCGGCTGAGAATGGCGTTGTACACGTAAAAATAGGGATTTTCGGTGGTGGAGGCAATGAGAGTTATCTGCCCGTTCTCGATATATTCAAGGAGAGACTGCTGCTGCTTTTTGTTGAGGTACTGTATCTCGTCAAGGTAGAGCAGAACTCCGTTCATTCCGTCAATAGTGCAGGTGTCGGCGATAACGTCCTTGATATCGGCTATGCCTGCGGAGGTGCCGTTTAATTTATGGAGCTTCATTCCCGAGTTTTCGGCGATTATCCGGGCAACGGTGGTCTTGCCCACACCCGAGGGTCCGTAGAATATCATATTTGGGATATTTCCCCCGTCGATTATCCGTCTGAGATATCTGCCTTTGTCAAGCAGATGCCGCTGTCCCACTACTTCATCAAGTGTTTTCGGGCGTATTCTGTCCGCAAGGGGTGAGGGCATTTCTTTCATTCCTTTCTGAGTATAGGTTAATTTAAGTTTATTATAAAGTATTTTGACTGTTGGTCAGACCGGGCGGACAAGCTCTTATTATGTATTAAGTATTAAGTATCAAAAAAATAACTATCCATATAATGAAAGCTATTAAAACTATCAGTAATGCTCCCTTGTTGCCAATACTTATCGGAGCCTGCTTTTTATTCCTGTCAAAGCTCATTATTCTGATTTTCTGCGGATGTGCAGGATCACTTTGCTCTTCACGCAATATTTTATATCCGCAGCCGCAGCGACTGCAAAAAAACGTGTCCGAATCATGATCAGTCTCAAAACAATTACCGCACTTTGGGCATTTTATTGTAATTCTGTCCATATTACAAGTCCTCCTTTACAATAATGCCTTCTCCAATGTTTAAATTTCGGCAAGTCATTCGGCAATTTTAAGAATAAATAAAAATGTGAATGGGGCAGAAGACCGCCGCCTCCTGCCCCCGAAGTCAAAAGCTAATTATTCGTAAAGAGGGAACTTTTTGCAGATCTCGGTAACGCCTGCACGGATAGCGTCGGCGCTGTTCTCGAAATCGGTAGCGCAGAGGTAGATGTACTCTGCGATCTTTTCCATTTCCTCTACGCCGAGACCTCTTGTGGTAACGGCGGGTGTGCCTATTCTGATACCGCTTGTAACGAAAGGCTTTTCGGGATCGTTATGTATCGCATTCTTGTTAACGGTGATGTAAACCTCGTCAAGACGGTTCTCAAGCTCCTTGCCTGTGATATGGAAGGGACGGAGGTCAACGAGCATAAGGTGATTGTCTGTGCCGCCCGAAACAAGGTTGAAGCCTCTGTCAAGAAGTCCCTTTGCAAGAGCCTGCGCATTCTCAACAATGCGTCTGCCGTAGTCCTTGAACTCGGGCTTAAGAGCCTCGCCGAAGCATACAGCCTTGCCTGCGATGATGTGCATAAGAGGACCGCCCTGTGTGCCGGGGAATATAGCGGAGTTTATCTTCTTTGCGAGAGCCTCGTCATTTGTGAGGATAAGACCGCCTCTGGGACCTCTCAGGGTCTTGTGGGTGGTGGTGGTCACGATATCCGCATAGGGAACGGGTGACTGGTGCATACCTGCGGCAACAAGTCCTGCGATATGAGCCATATCGACCATAAGATATGCGCCTACGGATTTAGCGATCTCGGAGAGCTTCTTGAAGTCAATTGCTCTGGGATATGCGGATGCGCCTGCAACGATAAGCTTAGGCTTATGCTCCTCTGCAAGCTTCTGAACTGTGTCGTAATTTATCATCTCTGTTTCGTCATCAAGGCCGTAGGAAACAAAGTTGAAATATTTGCCCGAAATATTTACGGGAGAGCCGTGGGTAAGATGTCCGCCGTCTGCAAGGCTCATTCCGAGAACGGTGTCGCCGGGCTGGAGGAGAGCCACATAAACTGCGGTGTTTGCCTGTGCGCCGGAGTGGGGCTGAACGTTTGCAAAGTTTGCGCCAAAAAGCTTCTTTGCTCTTTCGATGGCGATGTTCTCAACGATGTCAACGTCCTGACAGCCGCCGTAGTATCTCTTTCCGGGATAGCCCTCTGCGTACTTGTTGGTGAGAACGCTGCCCATAGCCGCCATCACTGCGGGGGAAACGATATTCTCGCTGGCGATAAGCTCAAGGTTTCTCTTCTGGCGTGCAAGCTCCTTTGCCATTGCCTCGCCGACCTCGGGATCGACCTGCTCGACGTAGCCAATGGTGTCAATGATATCCTTGTACATTTTTTTATGCTCCTTTTTTTCAAAATAAACGGTAATTTCATTATACTATACTTTTTGGGGAATTTCAAGGGGTTTTGAAATTTTTGCAGGGGTTTGATTTTTTTGAATATTTTGCAGGAAATTGTTGACAACTTTTGCTAATCGTGTTATGATAATAATACAAAGAAATTATTTGTATAAGGAGATTTATAAAATGCATACCGATTTTCTGAGAAAGACAAAAAAGAACGCCCTGCTCCTGCTTTTGGCTTCGGCAATGGCGCTGTCGGGGTGCGGCAATGGGGCAGATGCTTCCGAGGATATTACTGTTGCCGAGAGCGGAAGTGCTTCGGAAAGTACGGCGGCAAGCGAAATTTCTTCCGACACCGAAGCACCGTCGGAAACATATCTTCCCGACGGAATGACAATGGACGATTTGCGGAATATGGTACAGATAAACGGCAAAACGCTTACTATGCCAACTTATTTGAATAAAATTACAGAGCTTGATGATAAGTTTTCATATGAAGCTGAATATGTTGATGAAAACAGTCCTTTATACAATGGAGAACAGACAGGCTTTTATGTTGACATTATGTACAATAACGTCTTTATGTTTACAACAAGCTTTGCGGCTGACGAAAATGATATCAGCAAAATATCCGATTGTGAAATAGCTTCTGTTACTTTTAACAAGAAACGCTGTCAGTCCGCAGGACTTAGTATAAATACTTCCTGCGGACTTGGATTTGACAGTTCAAAAGAAAACGTTAATGAGATTTTCGGTATTCCGAATGACTTTGATTACAGCGAGTCAAATATGAGATATAAATTTAATGCCGACGAATATGAGGTAAAACTTTTTATTGATATATATGAAAAAAATAATACTGTATCAAGCATTTCAGTAAATTGCACTAAAAGCCGATGACAGGAAGCACAAATATCCCGAGAGGAACAACAAAATTCCCCTCGGGATATTTTTTACTCAAAAAACGTTTCTATCACCCTGTCGGACATCGAGGAAGTATATCTCCACCTGTCAATATGGGTGACCTCGGGGGGAATGAAATACTCGGGGGGCGCAGGGGGGGCGTCGGAATCGAAAACGTCCACTATAATGAGCTTCACCTTCATTTTCTCAGGGATAAGCGCCTTTATGTACACTCCCGCATACTGCCCTGCCTTCACCCCGGGCTTAGGCTCCGCAAGCCCTGCAAGGTTCGGGGCAAGCTCCACGAATATGCCATAGTCCTCCACCGAGCGGACTATTCCCGAGACCGTCTCGCCGCAGGAAAATCGGGCTGCATTTTCGTCCCACGTTCCAAGCAGTTCCTTGTGGGTGAGCCATATCCTGCTGCCGTTTATCCCCTTCACCGCCGCCCTTATGAACTGTCCTACGGAAAATCTGTCCGAGGGGTGGGATATTCTTGAGACGGACATTGAATCTATGGGTATGAGGGAGGGCAGTCCGCAGCCGATATCCACAAATGCGCCGAACTGCTCAAGGTGAGTTACTCTTGCGGGAATGATATCCCCCGTTCTCAGCCTGCTTACGTACTTTTCCAGGCATTCCTCCTGTGCTGCTCTCCGGGAAAGCTCTGCCACCACCGCTCCGTCCTTCATCTCCGCCTTTATCACCTTAAAGCAAACGGGCTTGTTTACCTTTGTTATCAGGGCGATATCCCTTGTGGAGCCGTCCTCGATGCCCACCGCTCCCTCGTTTCTGGGAATTATCCCCCGTCCGCAGGGCAGCTCTACAATGAGGTCGTGGCTGCTGTCGCATACTGCCGCTCTTGCTTCAAGTATGGCTCCGCTCTCCGCCGCAGCTTCAAGAGTTTCAAGGCTTCTGAGCTTTGCTTTATTTTCGGGAGTATTTATAAGAGCGCCCTCGGGATAATACTTTGTCATTTTTAAAACCTTCCTTTCCGATTTCCATATTGAATACAGTTAATTCTATGCAGGGAGCGTCGGATAAATAACCGCTCCTAAGGTCGGATTTTCTGAATAAGCCCGCCACGATACGGCAATAATTTTATTGACAAAATAAGTGAAAGAGGGAGCATTTTGGAATCTTTAAGCAAAAGGCTGCTTGCCTGTGCAGGACTTACGGGCTTTACGGGTATTTTTCTGCTGTGGCGGCTGATGGTCATAAACATTAACAGCGATGTGTATATGAAATACGATATGTCCGCACCCAGAGAGGTGACGGTGGTGAGCGCCTACGGGGAGATATTTGACAGAAACGGCAGACGGCTTGTGAACAGGAGCGAGGAGTACATTGCGGTGATAAATCCCGAGACTGCCGACAAAAATGAGCTTCTTGGGCATATCACCGATTTGGAAAAATATGAAAGCTGCATTGACGGTGACGCACTTTTTCTCTGCGGCGTGGACACAACTGAGCTTAAAAGCGTTACGGTGATACCTGTTTCGGAGCGTTACGGCGATGACTGTCTCTGCGCTCACATTATCGGGTACACCAGCGACGGGCACGGGGTGTGCGGTCTTGAGCAGGCTTATGATTCCGTTTTAAGAGAGCCGAAAAGCTCCGTTACACTAAGCTACAGCGTGGACGCAAGGGGCGATCTCCTTGAGGGCGACGGAATTGATATGCGGTGGGTCACAAGCTTTAAAACGGGCATATGCACATCTATCGACTACGCTATTCAGCGTGCGGCGGAGGATGCTATGAAGGACGTGGACAGGGGTGCCGCCATTGTAATGGATATTTCTACGGGAGAGCTTTGCGCCGTTGTCAGCAAGCCGTCCTTTGACCCGTCTCACCCCGAAGCCAGTCTCAATTCTCAGGATTCCCCTTTTATAAACAGGGCATTTTCCGCTTACAGCGTGGGTTCGATCTTCAAGCTTGTGACAGCAGGTGCGGCGCTTGAATACGACATTTCCGAGGAGTATGCCTATGACTGCACGGGCAGCATTACGGTAAGGCAGGACGAGTTCGGCTGTCACCGTTTCGGCGGTCACGGCAGAATGGATATGAGAACGGCGATGGTGGAGTCCTGCAATCCGTATTTTATTTGTCTCGGGCAGGATCTTCCTGCGGAGTATTTTCACGATTTTGCGGCAGGGCTGGGCTTTGGAGAGGGTAAATATTTCGCCCCGGGAATAACCTCGGCAAAGGGAAATCTGCCGAGCATAGGAGATCTTCTCGTTCCCGAGGAAAAGGCGAATTTTTCCTTCGGGCAGGGAAAACTCACCGCAACTCCCCTGCAGATAACTATGCTCACCGCCGCCATTGCCAACGGAGGAGAATGTCCCTCACCCGTTCTTATAAACGGCGTTACCGACAGGCGGAGCGACAAGGCTGTATCGGCAGAGATAAAGACCTTTACCCGTGTGATGAAAAAGTCCACCGCCGACAAGCTGAAGGATTTTATGATATCAACTATGTACAAGGCAAATTCGGCGGCTATACCCGAATTTACAACAGGCGGCGGCAAGACCTCCACCGCTCAGACCTGGACATATGACGAATACGGAAATGAGAAGCTGAACTGCTGGTTTACGGGATTTTTTCCTGCTGATGAGCCGAGATATGCGGTGACGGTGATGATAGAGGAGGGCGTTTCGGGAAATATCACCTGCGGTCCCGTTTTCAAAAGCATTGCAGACGCTGTGGTGATGAACAGGTACAGATAAACGAGCTGTTCGAAGTTTTCGGTTCAAAAATTTAAAGAATAAAGAATAAATAAAAAATAATAAAGTTAGGGATTTTCCGGGTGCTTGACTTTTTTTTCACGGAGGTGTATAATGTAATTTGGTATTTTATCGCCCTTCGGGACGTATTTGAAAGGAATGAACAGATAAATGGAGCTTAACGGTCTTTCGGAAAGAGCGAGAAAGCTTATAGAGTCCTGCGGCTACGGCAAACAGCGTTTTATGTCCGAGGATTCCATAGATGAATGTTTTGCGTTTTATGATGAGGAGGGCTATCGGGTATCGGACACCGCAAGGGATATCATCAACGATTTTTATATGCTCTCTATTGGCAAGCACGGACAGTTTGAAAACGGACAGTTCATCATTACCGAAAACGGAGACATTGAAAACAAGATGGTGGTCTATCCCGAAAATATCTACGAGGCGGCTCACCTTTTCAAGCAGCTTTCCGATGGTATGAACGACTATATTATCCCGCTGGGGCTTATAAATGATGACTTTATCGCTATCGGTGAGAGCGGCAGAATTTACATTATTGCTGATGATGTTTTTGTTGCGGGAGAAAACTGGGTGGAATTTCTTAATAATTTTGCCAATAACTTTTCATCACTTTCTAATAAATAAAATTTCAAAAGGACTTGTAAAAATTAGACGAATGTGATATAATTACTCTGTATTATCAATGAAACGAGGATGATAGACCCTTATGGCAGAGCTTATTTACAACGAACAGGGCAGACTGCTCTTTACGGAAGAAATGCGGCGGGAATACACTATTCTTATCCCAAATATGCTTCCCATACATTTCAGACTTCTCGAAAGGATTTTCAACAATCACGGATACAGAATGAAGCTGCTCACCACTACGGGCAGACGTATCGTGGACGAGGGTCTGCGCTACGTTCATAATGACACCTGCTATCCTGCCCTGCTGTGCATAGGTCAGTTTATCGACGCTCTTAAATCGGGTCAGTATGACGTGAACAAGACCGCTCTTATGATGATACAGTCGGGCGGCGGCTGCAGAGCTTCCAATTATATCCATCTTATCAGAAAGGCTCTGAAAAAGTGCGGTATGGAGCAGGTCCCCGTTATTTCCCTGAACCTGGCAAGCCTTGAAAAGAATCCCGGCTTCCATCTTACCCCTGCCCTTCTTGCAGACCTTATTACCGCTGTGTGCTATGCAGACCTGATAATGCTCATATCCAATCAGGTTCGCCCCTACGAGAACAACAAGGGAGACTGTGACAGACTCATTGACAAGTGGGTGGACAAGCTTGTGGAGATAAACTTCAACTTTGGCGCTTTCGACAAGGTGTCAAAGGAAATAGTTGAGGATTTCGGAAATATTCCCTACACCCCCGACCCCGAAAAGATAAAGGTTGGCATTGTGGGCGAGATATTCATCAAATACTCCCCTCTCGGCAACAACGAGCTTCAGAAATTCCTTGAGTCAGAGGGCTGTGAGGTGTACTGCCCCGGTCTTATCGACTTCCTTATTTTTATGGGCGATCACCACGTGGTGGAGACCGAGCTTTATCACGTTAAATACAAAAAATACATTGCTTCCACCGCTGTCAAGGGCTTCTTCAAAATGATGCAGAACAAGATAATCAAGGCAGTTAAAGGTACGAGATTTTTCGGTCCTACTCCCTTTGAGAAGGCTAAAAAAGACGTTGAGCCGTATATCTCCCCTGCAAACAAGATGGGCGAGGGCTGGCTCCTGACTGCCGAGATGGTGGATATGATCCATATGGGCATCAATAACATTGTCTGCGCTCAGCCTTTCGGCTGTCTGCCCAATCACATCATCGGCAAGGGTATGATACGTAAGCTCCGAGAGACTTTCCCTCAGTCAAACATTGTTCCTATTGACTACGACCCCGGTGCGACGAGAGTTAATCAGGAAAACAGAATAAAGCTTATGCTGTCTACCGCAAAGCAGCAGATGGCTGACAATAAAAAGCAGTAAGGAGATATGGCTATGGCGCTCAGAGGTATCGACCATTACAGAGCAAATATGTACAGCCGCTCGGGAAACAGCACTTCAAATCAGCTTGCTTCCCTGCTGAACCGTTCCTCCGTTAACTCGAAAATGCTGAAAAAGGCTTACTCAAAGCTCAGCGAAAAAACGGGAAAGACCTATCTCAACCGGACGGACACCTCGGAAAATTCTGTTTCAAAATATTATCAGAGCGTTTCTCTCACCGAGACGGAAAATGCGGCAAAGCTGGGAGAAAGCGCTCAGGCTATGAGTCTTTCCGCTGTCAAGCTTATGGCGGCTGAGGAGATGTCAACCGAAAAGCTGACGGAAGAGGTCAAGGGCTTTGCGGAAAGCTGCAACGGTGCTGTGAACGCTCTTAAAAATACGTCGAGTTATGCTGCAAAGCTTACGGGCGACAGTATGACGGGCATTACCCGTTCCTTTGAGAGCGCTCTTTCAAAGGCAGGCATTACTGTGGGCGATGACGGCACTCTGTCGGTGGACGAAAAGGTGCTCGGCGAAAATACGGAGCAGGCAAGGGCATTATTCAAGGGCAGCTATTCCTATGGCGCAAAGATGGCTAAGAAGGGTTCGGAGCTTCAGAATTTAGCTCAGCTTTCCGGCGTTTCTGCGGCGGGAATTTACAACAGATACGGTTTCTTTGGCGGTAACTCGGAGGGCTGAGTTACCGTTTGGTTATTATATACATATGTGAAAGGATATTATTATGAAAACTGCTATTGTTTATTATTCAAAGCACCACGGCAACACTAAAAAGCTGCTGGACGAGATCGAAAAGGAGGGAGATGTGACCCTTATTGACGCTTCGGAGGTAAGCGAGACTGATTTGTCGGGATATGAGCTTATCGGCTTTGCTTCGGGAATATATTTCAGCAAGATGAATGAAAAGGTTTTAGAGCTTGCAGGAAAATGTCTGCCCGAAAACAAGAAGGTGTTTTTCATATTTACCTGCGGCTCTATGGGTAAGAACTACACTAAAGCGATAAAGGATATTGCAGTCTCAAAGGGTGCGGATATTCTGGGTGAATACGGCTGTCGGGGATTTGATACATACGGTCCTTTCAAGCTTGTGGGCGGCATTGCTAAGGGGCACCCCGACGACAAGGATATTTCGGGGGCTGTGGAGTTTTTTAAGGGTCTCTGCAAATAATTTTTGTGGGGCTGCTGCGTGGGTTTGCGGCAGCCCTTTTTGGAATATATGTGCTGTATTAACAATTATGCTTATAGGATTTTGGGCATTTATACGAAATTCGGTTTATTTGGCACTTTTGTTTCTGTAGGGTATTGGCTTTTGGAACAAATGTGCTATAATGTACATACAATAATATTGATAACGGGGTGAAAGCACTCTTAAATTCGTCCTTGAAATCTATGGGGAAATATGATATAATGTGTTTCGGAAATGATTTTTGAAAGGATTGAACTCATATTATAAAATTTATTGCAGCCGATCTGGACGGCACTCTTTTAAACAGCTCCCACGAATTGCCCGAGGGATTTTTTGAGCTTGTGGAGCGTATGCACCGCAGCGGCGTGGTTTTCGCTGCCGCTTCGGGGAGACAGTATTACGGCGTGGAGCGGCTTTTTGAGCCTGTGAGAGACAAGATGATGTTTATTGCCGAAAACGGCGGCATTGCTTTTGAAAAGGGAGAATGCGTTTATTCCCTGCCGATGGCGGACGAGGGCGTGCTGGAGATGATAAAATGCGCCCGTGAGCTGTATGATGATGGTGTGAGGGTGCTTTTGTCGGGGGAAAAGTCAGCTTATGTTACGGACAGCGACCCCGAATTTTCCGAGAGCTGCAATATTTATTGTGCGAGGCTGAGTGTGCTTAATCGGCTTGAGGATTTTGTCGGAAATGACCATATTATCAAGGTGGCTCTTTTTGACAGGAATGCGGAACAGCTCACATATCCTGCAATGAAGCGGTTTTCGGACAGTTACAATGTTATTCTTTCCAATACTCAATGGGTGGATATTGTGGGGAAAGACGTTAACAAGGGAAATGCGGTGAAAAAACTGATGGACAAGCTGGGAGCAGGATTTGAGGAGGCTATGGTTTTCGGGGATTATCTCAATGACCTGGAAATGATGGGCTGCTGCAAATACAGCTTTGCTATGGAAAATGCTCACCCGATTTTGAAGGAGAATGCCGGTTTTATTGCTCCTTCTAATGATGATAATGGTGTTGTAAGGGAAATTTTAAGGCTTATTCCCGAGCTTTCGGGGGAGGCTGTTCGGATATGAAAGGTGAAATATGGAAAATCTTCGAGAAAAAATTGAAAAGCTACTCTTAAAAGTAAAATCCCCCTCAAGATATATCGGCGGTGAGCTTAACAGCGTTGTGAAGGACAAAAGCAAGGTGGACGTGCGGTTTGCTTTCTGCTTTCCCGACGCTTATGATGTGGGTATGTCCCACATTGGTATGAAAATTCTTTACTCGCTGAAAAATGCCCGTGAGAACTGGTGGTGCGAGAGAGTTTTTGCTCCCTGGGTGGATTTTGAGGAGCTTATGCGTGAAAATGACATTCCGCTGTATGGGCTTGAGAGCCTTGACCCCATAAAGGATTTTGACTTTATCGGTTTTACCGTTCAGTACGAGCTTTGCTACACTAATATCCTTAATATGCTGGACCTTGCGGGGCTGAATGTGCTTGCTGCCGAGAGGGGTGAGAATGACCCTGTTGTCATTGCGGGAGGTCCTTGCGTTTGCAATCCCGAGCCGCTGTGCGACTTTATTGACCTTTTTGTTATCGGCGAGGGAGAGGAGGTCAACATAGAGCTGATGGAGCTTTATGAGAAGATGAAAAAGTCGGGCGAGTACACTAAAAAGGCATTTTTGCTCCGTGCGGCGGGGATAAAGGGTATCTATGTGCCTTCATTATATAATGTGTCTTACCTTGAGGACGGGCGCATTGAGAAGGTAGAGCCTGTTTGCGGGGGCGTTCCGGAGAAGGTCACAAAGCGTATAATTGCCGACCTTGACAAGGTTTTTTATCCCGAAAGCTTTGTGGTGCCTTTTTCCGAAATAGTTCACGACAGGGCAGTTGTGGAAGTTCTCAGAGGGTGCATAAGGGGCTGCCGCTTCTGTCAGGCGGGATTTATTTACAGACCATTCAGGGAAAAATCTACGGGTACTATTGTTAATGAAGCCAAGGCTTTATGCGAGTCTACGGGATATGAGGAGCTGTCTCTTGCGTCTCTCAGCACAAGTGACCACTCGGATATTGAGGAAATGCTAACGGAAATGACGGGGTACACCGAGGGCGAAAGGGTAAATCTTGCGCTGCCTTCAATGCGTATCGACCGTTTTAACAAAAATCTTATGGAACAGCTTTCAAAGGTGAGAAAGAGCGGTCTTACCTTTGCTCCCGAGGCGGGCACTCAGAGACTTCGTGATGTTATCAACAAGAACATTGACGAGGAGGAGATAATGTCCGCCTGTAAAACTGCTTTCGAGGGCGGATATGCGGGTGTGAAGCTGTATTTTATGATGGGTCTGCCCACCGAGACGGACGAGGACATTATCGGCATTGCCGACCTTGCTAAGCGTATTGCCGACCTGTATTTCAATATGAAAAACCGTCCGAGAGGTCAGAAGCTTTCTATTTCAATAAGCTGTGCCACATTTGTTCCGAAGCCCTTTACTCCTTTTCAGTTTGAGCCGCAGATAAGCATTGACGAGATAAACCGCCGTCAGAAGCTGCTTCTTGACAGCACAAAGGGCAAGAGGTATATAAATGTAAGCTATCACAATTTCCGCATAAGCATTCTTGAGGCTGCTCTGGCAAAGGGCGACAGGCGGCTTGGGGCTGTTATAAAGCGTGCCTGGGAACGGGGCTGCAAATTTGACGGCTGGGACGAGATGTACCGCTATGATGAATGGATGGCGGCTTTTGCGGACACGGGTACGGATATTGATTTTTACGCTCACAGAGCTATGGATTATGACGAGGTCACTCCTTGGGATCACCTTGATTATATGATAGACAAGAGCTTTTTTGTGAGAGAAAACAAAAAGGCTAAAGAGGGAAAGGTCACAAAAAGCTGCCGTGAAATGTGCAGCGGCTGCGGCGTTAACAAGGCGGCTGGGAGGGAATGCTTTGGATAAGAAAAACATCAGGGTCTTTTTTGAAAAAAAGGACAGGGCGATCTACATTTCCCACCTCGACCTGCTGAGGACTATGCAGAGGGCTTTGAAGCGTTCGGGACTTCCCGTATGGTATTCAGAGGGCTTTAATCCGAGGATATATCTGAATTTTCCCCTGGCGCTTTCTCTGGGCACCGAGGGCGTAAGAGAGCCTATGGATATGGCGATAGTCGAGGACGTTAGCTTTGAGGAGATAACAGAAAAGCTTAACGGGGTTTGTCCCGAGGGGATAAGGATAGTTTCGGCGGCTTATCCCGTTCACCCCAACAAGGACATCGGCTTTGCGGAATATGAGACGTTTTTTTCGGGTGATACAGGAGCTTTGAAGGCGGCTGTTTCGGGATATATCTCGCAGGAGAGCATTAAGGTTATGAAGCACTCAAAGAAAAAGGGTATGATAGAGGTGGATATAAAGCCACATATCAATATTCTGAGCGTTTCGGAATGTGAAAACGGGATAATGACGGCACTCAGGCTCCCCGCAGGAAATGAGCTTAATCTTAACTGTGCCGTTTTTACCGAATCTTTCCTTGAATACTGTAATTCCTGTGAAATAAAAGCAGAGCTTCATTGTGCAAAACGCACAAATATACTTTGCGCAGACGGTGCAGCATTTGAATAAAATGCAGAAAATTTAAATATGAGAAAAAACTATTGAAATTTTTATGCAGATATGGTAAAATAAATACGCATTTAAAATCCGTCGAAGTATGCCTATGCGCCGAAAAGACGAGATTAGTGCTGCAGGCAGTATGTTTGCAACATTAAAAGGATAGTCCGCTGCTCCGCCCTCTCAGGCGTCTTTTTGAGGGGATATTATGTGGGGTAAGAATGTCTTGATATTTTAGGAGGATATTAAAATGGACGCACTCAAGCTTATCAGCGACTCAAGCCTTAAGGCTGAGGTTCCCGCTTTCGAGGTGGGCGATACCGTTAAGGTACACGTAAGGATCAAGGAAGGTCAGAAGTACAGAATCCAGGTTTTCGAGGGCACCGTTATCGCTAAGAGACACGGCGGCATTCAGGAGACCTTCACCGTCAGACGTGTTGCTCACGGCTGCGGCATCGAGAGAGTTTTCCCTGTACATTCTCCCGTTGTTGACAAGGTAGAGGTTGTTAGAAACGGTAAAGTCAGAAGAAGCAAGCTTTACTACCTCAGAGACAGAGTCGGCAAGGCTGCAAAGGTCAAGGAGCAGATCCAGTAATCTGCCGCATAATGTGAAAGGAATAGGACTCCTTTCAATTGACCGAAAAGCTTATATTGTACACAGCGCAGCATACGCTCCGCTGTGTACCTTAAATGCTTTTTTATCGGTCGCTTGGGGACTTATGAGCAGTTCCCTTTTTTGCTATTAACGCAGGTGACCGTCCCAGACGGAATACGAAAGGATGAGCATAATGGCTAAGTTTCAGATCAATTATGAAGCGCTGGACGCTGACGAAAATAAGAAAAACGGCACTCCCTATGAGGAGTTTCTTGAGTGGTCGGAAACCATAATATTCGCATTTTTCGCTGTGATCCTTGTTTTCACCTTCCTGCTCAGACAGGCAAACGTTGACGGTGAGTCAATGGTTCCTACTCTTCAGGACGGCGAGAAGCTTATTGTTCATCATCTTTTCTATACCCCCGAAAAGGGCGATATTGTTATAGTAGACAGCAAGAGCCTGGGCAAGCCCATTGTTAAGCGTGTTATCGCTCAGGGCGGCGATCAGGTGGACATAGACTTTGAAAGCGGCGTTGTTAAAGTCAACGGCGAAGTTCTTCAGGAAGACTACATAAACGAGCTTACTCAGCTTGACGAAGGCGCTTTTGAGTATCCTGTCACCGTTCCCGAGGGAAATTATTTCGTGATGGGTGACAACAGAATGCACTCTGCCGACAGCAGAAGCTCAAAGATAGGCTTCATTCCCGAGGACGAGATAGTTGGAAAGGTCATTTTCAGGATCTGGCCTATGGATCGTATAGGAACTGTTGAATAAACAGGCACATAAATTTTACGGAGGAAAGACAGACGGAAAGACATTCGCCTTTCGCCTGCTTTCCTCTTTTGAGTTTTAAGGAGTATGGCAGATGAACGAAATACCGTCAATACAGTGGTTTCCCGGGCATATGACCAAGACCCGCCGAATGATGGAAAAGTGTCTGCCGCTTGTGGACGCAGTTGTGGAGGTCATTGACGCAAGGGTTCCAATGTCCAGCAGAAACCCCGAGATAAACACCCTTGTGGAGGGCAAGCCCCGTATCGTGATACTGAACAAGTGCGACGCTGCTGACGAGAAGATAACTCAGAGCTGGGTGGAGTTTTTCCGAAAAGATGGCATTTGCGCCGTTCCTGCGGACTGCAGAACAGGCAGAGGGCTTAACAGGTTTGTCCCTGCGGTAAGGGAGACTCTTGCTCCGCTTATTGAAAAGTATGCCGCAAAGGGTATGAGCGGACGAGTACTGCACCTTATGGTGGTGGGTATACCCAACGTTGGCAAGTCCTCGTTTATTAACCGTATGGCCGGGCAGAAAAAGGCTAAGGTTGAGGACCGCCCCGGCGTTACCCGTGAAAAGCAATGGGTAATGGTGGATAATGACATTGAGCTTCTGGATATGCCCGGCGTGCTGTGGCCAAAATTTGAGGATATGTCTGTCGGAGAAAAGCTTGCGTTTACGGGTGCTGTGAAGGACGACGTTGTGGACACCGAGCTGCTTGCCTGCAGACTTCTTGTAAGACTCAGAGAGCTTTATCCCCAAGGGCTTAAAGAGCGTTATAAGATAAACCTCGAAACTCCCGAGGAGGACGAAATGACCGAAAGCGGCGAAGCTATGGGCTGCCTTTCGGGCTATGAGCTTCTTATGAGAGTGGGAAAGGCAAGGGGTATGCTCATTTCGGGGGGAGAGATAAACACCGAGAGAGCAGCTATAACCGTGCTTGACGAGTTTCGGAGCGGAAAGCTTGGCAGGATAACTCTTGAGACGCCTGAGGAATTTGCGGATTAGGGGGAGAAAAATGTCGGATAGTGAAAAAACTCTGGTTTTCAATCCGGGCGGCTTTATTCTGAAGATAATAATATGCATAGTCTGCGCTGTTTTTTATGCCAAGACTGCATTTACAGGTCTTGAAGACCCAACACCCATTAAATATGTTCAGGAAATTTTACAAATGCTCCTGAGTATCATACTTATCTATGATGTATGCTCATTATTTGGCTTTGCCCTCAGAACCACGGGAAATTATTTCATTGCGGCGATCTTATGGCTGATCTTGTTGGTTTTGGTTTGCGTGGCATCAAGTGAACTCGACAAGCTGATAAATTTTGAAAATGAAGCATTGACTAAAGTTGTTAAATTTGCTTCAGAATGTATATTGATCGTCCTGTTTACACTTCCGCTTTTAAGTGATATCAAAAAAGCCGTTCTTTATTTTAAAAATACCGTATAAGGACAATGGATATGGACAATATGTCACTTTTTGAATACGATAAGACCGTCAGACTTTTTCACCCCGTTTTCTGCGGTATTGACGAGGCAGGCAGAGGTCCTCTTGCAGGAGATGTTTATGCCGCCGCCGTTATACTTGAGGACGGCGTTGTCATTGAGGGCTTAAACGACAGCAAAAAGCTCAGCGAAAAAAAGCGTGAGGAGCTTTTTGACGAGATCGTTTCCAAGGCGAAGTCATTCTGTATCGCCACCGCTTCCGTTGAGGAAATTGAACAGCTTAACATTTTGCAGGCGGCGCTTCTTGCAATGAAAAGGGCGGTGGAGGGTCTTGATGTGACACCCGGATATGCTCTTGTTGACGGAAACAAGTTCCCCCCTATCCCCATTGAGGGAGAGACTGTTGTGAAGGGCGACGGCACTTCCGCAAGCATTGCCGCTGCTTCAATTCTCGCAAAGGTGAGCCGTGACAGGTATATGAAGGATGCAGCGGAAAAATATCCCGAATGGCAGTTTGAACGTCACAAGGGCTACGGCACAAAGCTCCACTATGAAATGCTTGACAAATACGGTCCCTCGCCTATCCACAGAATGTCATTTCTGAAAAAATATTATGCGGCAAAGCAGGAGTGAAACAGGCAAGCTTGGCGAAGAGCTTACGGCTTATTATCTGATAAAGTCGGGATATGAAATTATCCGCAGGAATTTCCGAATCAAGGGCGGAGAGATAGATATCATTGCCAAAAAAGACGGTATCATCGCCTTTGTGGAGGTCAAGACCCGTGACATTTCCGCTCTTGAAAGCGGAGTGCAGGCGGTGGGGCGCAGAAAGCGCAGTCTGATAATAAATGCGGCTAAAGAGTATTCCTTCAGATACCCCCACGAGCTTCAGCCCAGATTTGACATTTCGGAAGTTACCGTTAAAAACGGGAAGATAGTTAAATTTTCCTACCTCGACAACGCTTATGACGGCGGCGAGGACAGCACATTGTAAAAACAGCGGTTTTACTGCTTTATATATAAATTTCAGAAAGGAAAGATTATTTGATATGTTTTACAAAAGCACCAGAAACAGCGAAGTAAAGATCAGCTCTGCAGAAGCCATCGTTCAGGGTATTTCCGCAGACGGAGGACTTTTCGTTCCCTCCGAGATACCCTCCATTTCTATGGACGAGATCGTAAGCCTTGGAGATATGAGCTATGCCGAAAGAGCGGCTTACATCTTCAAGAAGTTCCTTACCGATTTTACCGACGCAGAGCTTAAATACTGCACCGAAAGTGCATACAACGACAAGAGCTTTGCAACTGCAAATATTGCGGAGATATCCCACCTTTTTGACGGCACCTATGTCCTGGAGCTGTGGCACGGTCCTACCTGCGCTTTCAAGGATATGGCGCTCCAGATACTCCCCTACCTGCTCACAACTTCTCTGAAAAAGACAGGCATCAACAAGAAGGTGGTTATCCTCGTTGCTACCTCGGGCGACACGGGCAAGGCTGCTCTCGAGGGCTTTGCAGACGTTGAGGGCACTTCTATTATGGTGTTCTATCCCCAGGACGGCGTTTCCGCTATGCAGAAGCGTCAGATGGCTACCCAGGAGGGCAAAAACGTTACCGTTTGCGCTTTAAACGGCAATTTCGACGACTGCCAGAACGGCGTTAAGGCTGTATTTACAAACGATGAGATAAAGCAGAAGCTTTCCGACGGCGGAATGATGTTCTCCTCCGCAAACTCAATCAACTGGGGCAGACTTGCACCTCAGATCATCTACTACATATCCACCTATGCTGAACTCGTTAAGGACGGAGAGATAAATGCGGGCGACAAGATCAACGTTGTTGTTCCCACAGGAAACTTCGGAAATATCCTTGCGGCTTACTACGCAAAGAATATGGGTATGCCCGTTAACAAGCTTATCTGCGCTTCAAATGCAAATAACGTTCTCACAGATTTCATCAACACAGGCATTTATGACAGAAACAGAAAGTTTATCACCACCGTTTCCCCCTCTATGGACATTCTCATTTCTTCAAATCTTGAGAGACTTCTCTACATTATGTGCGGCGAGGACGACGCTCAGATAAGAGAATGGTTCGGAAAGCTGGCAAGCGAGGGCAGATACGAGGTCACCGATGATGTTAAGGCAAAGCTCAAGGCTGATTTTGCCGCAGGCTGCTGCGATGACGAACAGACCAAGGCCTGCATAAAGGAAATTTACGACAAATATTCCTACACTCTCGACACTCACACAGCTGTTGCCGTTAAGGTATACGAGGATTACAAGAAGGCTACGGGCGACAATACCAAGACCGTTATCGCTTCCACCGCAAGCCCCTACAAGTTCAGCACCGCCGTTCTTGAGGCTATTGAGGGAAGTGTCGGCGATATGGACGAGTTTGACAAGGTTGAAAAGCTCCATCAGGTTTCGGGCTATGATGTTCCAAAGTCTCTTGCAGAGCTTAAGGACAAGGAAATCCGCTTCACAGGCGTGATCGGCAGAGACGAAATGAAGGATTTTGTTCTTAAATCCCTTTCTCTGTAATATATCATTAAAGTCACCGTTTCATCGTGACTGCCGCAGCAACGCTGTTTTGGAAAGGAAATAAAATGGCGCTTTTTGTAATGGGAGATCTGCACCTGTCCCTTTCGGTAAACAAGCCGATGGATATTTTCGGCGGCTGGGACAACTATATGGAGCGGATAAAGGAAAACTGGACAAGAGAGGTTTCCGGGGAGGACACGATAGTCATTCCCGGGGATATCTCCTGGGCGATGTCACTTGCTCAGGCAGAGCCGGATTTCCGCTTTATCCACCGGCTTCCGGGACAAAAAATAATCCTCAAGGGCAATCACGATTACTGGTGGAACACCGCCGCAAAAATGAACAGATTTCTTGAGGAAAAGGGCTTTGGCAGCATACATATCCTGCATAATAACCATTATTCCTATGAAAAATTCGGGATATGCGGCACACGAGGCTGGATAAACGATGACAGCGAGCCTGCCGACGCCAAGGTGCTGGCAAGGGAGGCAAACCGTCTGGAAACGTCCATCGTTTCCGCAGAACAGGCAGGGCTTGAGCCAATCGTCTTTCTGCATTATCCCCCCCTTTACGGAAACGAGTACAACCCCGACCTGCTTGATGTGATGTATAAGCATAATATCAAAAAGTGCTATTACGGTCACGTTCACGGAAAAGGTCATCAGAATGCGGTGAACGGCGAGAGAGACGGCATTGAATTTCGGCTTGTTTCCGCCGATTATGTGCAATTTTGCCCTGTTAAAATAATGTAATTTGTGCAAAATGCAGAAATATCAAAATTGCTATAGCTTTATTAAAAAAACTATGGTATAATCTTTTTATATGCTTGTATTAAAATGGAGGATGTTGTAAATGAGCTTAAAATCTACAAATAAAATTGAAACAAACATTTATGAGCTTGAGGTGGAGGCTTCCGCAGAGGAGTTTGAGTCCGCTGTACAGGCTGCTTACCAGAAGGCAAAGAATAAGATAAACGTTCCCGGCTTCAGAAAGGGCAAGGCTCCCCGTAAGATGATCGAGAAGCTTTACGGCGAGAGCTGCTTCTATGATGACGCTGTTAACGCAATGGTTCCCTTTGTTGTAGGCAAGGCTATCGACGAGGCAGGCATTGAGGTAGTTGACCGCCCCGAGATCGACGTTACCGCTCTTTCCAAGGACACAGGCGTTGCTTTCAAGGTAAAGTGCATCGCTAAGCCCGAGGTAGAGATCTCCGATTATAAGGGAATAGAAGTTGAAAAAACTGTCAAGACTATTACCGACGAGGACGTTGACAACCAGCTGAAGTCTATGCAGGAGAGAAACGGCAGACTTATCACCATCGAGGACAGAGCAGTTGAAAACGGCGATACCGTTGTTATCGACTTCGAGGGCTTTATGGACGGTAAAGCATTCGACGGCGGCAAGGAGAACGGCTTCAGCCTCAAGATCGGTTCCGGTCAGTTCATTCCCGGCTTTGAGGAGCAGATCGTCGGCAAGTCCACAGGCGAGGACTTCACCATCAATGTAACATTCCCCGAGAATTATCAGATGGAAGAGCTTGCAGGCAAGCCTGCTGAGTTCAAGATCAAGCTCCACGAGATCAAGGCAACCGAGCTTCCCGACCTTGACGATGATTTCGCAAAGGATACTTCCGAGTTCGATACTCTTGATGAGCTGAAGGCTGACCTCAAGAAGAAGCTTGAGGAGAATGCTTCCAAAAATGCCGACGCAGCTGCCGAGAACGCTGTTTATGACAAAGTGATCGAAAAGATGAACGCTGAGATCCCTCAGGTAATGTTCGAGCATAAGATCGACGATATGGTAAGGGATTTTGAGATGAGACTTTCCCAGCAGGGTCTTGATCTTCCTATGTACCTCTCCTTCACAGGTATGGACGAGGCTGCTTTCAGAGATACCTTCAAGGATCAGGCTGAAAAGACCGTTAAGCTGAGACTGGCTCTCGAGCAGATCGCAAAGCTTGAGAACATCGAGGTAACTGACGAGCAGGTCATGGAAGAACTCAAGAAGATGTCCGAGACCTACAAGCTTCCCCTCAACCAGCTTATGAGCGTGGTAAGCCCTGCAACTCTCAAGACTGATATGCTTGTTACCGAGGCTTCCAAGCTTGTAAAGGACAGCGCAGTTATCAAGTAATTTACCGCTTAAATACATTTCGGAGGTGTTTCTGAATGAGCTTAGTGCCATATGTTGTTGAACAGACCGGACGAGGCGAGCGCAGTATGGATATTTATTCCAGGCTCCTCACCGACAGAATAATCATTCTGTCCGAGGAAGTGAATAATACCACCGCAAGTCTTGTTATCGCCCAGATGCTGTTTCTCGAGGGACAGGATCCCGAAAAGGATATTTCCTTCTATATCAACAGCCCCGGCGGCGTTATAACCGCAGGAATGGCAATTTACGATACTATGCAGTATATCAAGTGCGATGTTTCCACTATCTGTATGGGTATGGCGGCTTCAATGGGAGCATTTCTCCTTTCCGCAGGCACAAAGGGCAAGAGATTTGCTCTTCCCAATTCGGAAATTCTTATCCACCAGCCTCTTATTTCGGGCGGCGGAATTTCCGGACAGTGCACCGATATCAAGATACACTCAGACCATATGGTATACACCCGCAAGAAGCTCAATGAGATACTTGCCAAGAACACAGGCAAGCCTCTTGATGTTATCGAGCGTGATACCGAGAGAGACAATTACCTTACAGCCGAAGAGGCAATGGAATACGGTCTCATCGACAAGGTCATAGAGCACAGATAAAAACCGTTATTTGCTCTGCTGTCGTTTCGGCGGCAGAGCAATATTATATTATAGAAATATAGATTTTCCCCAAGGAAAGGAATGGTAACAAATGCCGTCGGAAAGAGGACCAAAGCGCTGCAGCTTCTGCGGCAGACCCGAGACAGCAGCTCAGAATATTTTTTCCGCAGGAGGAGCGAATATCTGCGACAGCTGCGTTGTTTACTGCTACGAAATGCTTATGAACAACGAGCAGCTGGGATATATCCCCGACCCCGAGCATTTTGAGCGTCTTGAAAAGATGAACGCTCCCCACGAGTTCAAGATAAAAAAGCCCGCAGAGATCAAAAAGGTTCTCGATGAGTATGTGATCGGTCAGGATATGGCAAAGATCGCCCTTTCCGTAGCGGTCTACAACCACTACAAGAGAATTGCTTCGGGCAAACAGGAAGAAAAGAACGATGTGGAGCTGCAGAAATCAAACGTTATCCTGCTTGGACCCACAGGCGTGGGAAAGACCCTTATTGCCTCCACACTTGCAAAGATACTTGACGTTCCATTCGCCATTGCTGACGCCACCACCCTCACCGAGGCAGGATATGTGGGCGACGATGTTGAGAACGTGCTTGTAAGGCTTCTCCAGGCTGCGGATTATGATGTTGAAGCCGCTGAACGTGGCATTATCTACATCGACGAGATAGACAAAATAGCAAGAAAGTCCGAAAACACCTCCATTACACGTGATGTAAGCGGTGAGGGAGTTCAGCAGGCACTCTTGAAGATCGTTGAGGGCACAGTTTCCAACGTTCCCCCCAACGGCGGAAGAAAGCACCCCAACCAGGAATGCATACAGGTAAACACCAAAAATATCCTCTTCATCTGCGGCGGTGCATTTGACGGTCTTGAACAGACCATCAAAAAGCGCAAGGACTCTACAACTCTGGGCTTCGGTGCGGACATCAAGAGCAGAGCCGAAAAGGAGAAGAACATTTTCAAGGACGTTACTCCCCAGGACCTTGTAAAATTCGGTATGGTCCCCGAGCTGGTGGGCAGACTTCCCGTTATCACCGTTCTTGACGAGCTGGACGAGGAGGCTCTCGTACAGATACTTACAGAACCCAAGAACGCTCTTGTAAAGCAGTATAAGCACCTCTTCGAGCTTGACGGCATCAAGCTTGAGTTCGAGGAAAAGGCACTCACCGCCATTGCCGCCGAAGCCATTAAGCAGAAAACAGGCGCAAGAGGACTTCGTGCAATTGTGGAGGGAATACTCCAGGATACAATGTTCAATGCCCCCTCTGAGGACGGTATCTCCAAGGTCATCGTAACCGAGAGCTGCGTGACGGAAAAAGCTGCTCCCACGGTCGTTAAGACTAAGGAAAAGAAAAAATCGGATAAATGATGATAGTCACCCGCCGGTAATTACGCTGTCGGGTGACTTTTATCATTTATATTATAGCACATATATTCTAATTTGTCAAGCGTTTCAGAACATAATTCCCAAAAATTTCATAACTTGACATAACAGCCAAAAAATACTATAATAAGAGTATTGATTAACCAAAAGGATTTGATAAACTTGAAGATAAGAAAAATAATTTCCGCAGCAGCAGCAATGCTCCTCTTTTCGGGGTGCAGCTCTGTCAGCGAAACGGTCAATAATTTTATAGAGAATGACGCAAACATCGGCAAGAACGCCCCTGCCGTAAACGGCACCATCGGCGACATTGATGCCCTGAACGAGGAAGCCGCAAAAACCGAGACAGAGTATGAGAGCGAGGAGGAAAAAGCCGCAAAGGCAGCAAAGAAGCGCCTTGAGGAGCTTAGCAAAAAAGCAGACGAGATAATATCTCAGATGACCGCCGAGGAAAAAACAGGTCAGCTTATCCTTGCAAGAATGCCCTCCTCCCCCGTTGAAGAAATGAGCAAATATCAGTATGGCGGCTACACCCTTTACGGCGACTATTTCAAAAAAAGCGACCCCGAGGGCATAACCGCTCTTACCGCAGAAATTGCCGAAGCGGCAAAGATATCCCCCTTTTTTGCCGTTGACGAGGAGGGCGGAACGGTGGTCAGGGTCAGCGCTTACACTCAGTATCGTGACGAGCCTTTTTCCTCGCCTCAGCTGCTTTTCAGCCGAGGCGGCAAGGAGCTTCTTGAGCTTGACACAGAGGAAAAGGCAAAGCTCCTCACCTCAATGGGCATAAACCTTAACCTTGCACCCGTTGCGGACATCTCTGCCGACCAGTCAAGCTACATTTATCCACGGACAATGGGACAGGGCGCAGAGGGCACAGCCGAGGGCGTTGCCGCTATCGTAAAGACCGCCGCCGACAATAACCTTGCCTCCTGCATCAAGCATTTCCCCGGCTATGGCGAAAACACCGACACCCACAAGGACGCCGCTCACGACAGCAGAGAGCTTTACGAGTTCTACAACCGTGATTTTGTTCCCTTTGAAGCAGGCATAAACGCCGATGAAAACAAGACCCCTGCGGTAATGGTGGGGCACACCATATACGATATGATAGAGCCTGACGTTCCCGCCTCCCTCTCCCCCGTTATCCACGAAGCCCTCAGGGATAAGCTTGAGTTTGACGGGGTTGTTATCACCGACGATCTTGGAATGGACGCCATACAGAATTATTCCTCCGAGCAGTCCATATATGTACAGGCGATACTTGCGGATAACGATATGCTCTGCGTTTCCGACCCCGAAACAGCCTACAGCGACCTGCTTGAAGCATATTCAAACGGTGTTATTTCAGACGATATCCTTAATGCCCACGTGAAGCGGATAATCATAATGAAGCTTCAGTATAAAATAATCAAATGATAACAGGCAGATATGACCGCCCTGCACTCTTTGCAGGAAAGCATATCTGCCTTTTTATGCTTTTATATATATTTTTCTGCATATTGTTATGCAAATCGGGAATAACTATTGACTATCATTACAAAATATGTTATCATATGAACAGATGAACATATGATAATTGATTTAAAATTGGAGATGATATAAATGAGTTCATTCTGGGACACCTTCGCAGGTATCTACGACCTTAGTCAGATGGTTTTCAACCACTCTGTAAACGAGCAGATGTGCAAAGCCCTGGAAAATGAGATACCCAAGGGTGCAATCGTCCTCGACTGTGCCGCAGGAACGGGTATGCTGTCAACAGCGGCGGCAAAAAATGCAAAAAAGGTACTCTGCACCGACCTTTCAAAGAAAATGCTCATTCAGGCAATGAAAAAATCCAGCAGACTGGGCATTCACAACATCGCCTTCGCAAAGCGGAACATCACCGCTCTGAAGGACCCCGACAACAGCTATGATGTTGTCATCGCAGGAAATGTAATGCACCTTCTCGATGACCCCGAGAAAGCCTTTTCCGAGCTTGTGAGAGTTACCAAAAAGGGCGGAAAAATAATTCTCCCCACCTATGTCACAAAGGAGTCGGGGTTTTTCTTCAAGCTCTGCATTTCGGTCTATAAGCTTTTAGGATATGGTGGGCGTGAAATGAACACCGAGGAATATCTGAATTTCATTGCCGAAAACGCCGAGAAAAACGGCTGCTATGAATACAGCACAAGGCTTCTTCTGGGAAATATTCCTGCAGGCTTTGCGGTAATAAAAAAGTAAGGAGGGCTTATAATGGACAACAAAGACGAATTTTTATGCGTTCACGAGGACGTGGTGGAAAAGGTAAAATCCCAGCTTCCCCCCGATGAGATACTCTACGATCTTGCCGAGCTTTTCAAGGTTTTCGGAGACACCACGAGGATACGCATACTTTATGCTCTTTTCGAGTCCGAGCTTTGCGTAAACGATATGGCGCAGCTTTTAGGGCTGAGTCAGACGGCAGTATCACATCAGCTGAGGGTGCTTAAAAACAACAAGCTTGTACGTTTCCGCAAGGAGGGCAAGATAGTTTTCTATTCCCTTTCCGACGACCACGTAAGGAGCATTATCGAAATGGGTATGGAACACGTTGAGGAGTAGCAAGCAGGCAGGCTGAGCCTGCAGCCATTCGGCAGGCTCAGCCTGTAGCCGCTCGTTCTATAGTTTATTTGGGCGACAGACCGTCGGCTCGGTAACGGCAGAAATATGCTGCCTCAAAAAAATCATTCAAGGAGAAATGTTATTATGAAAAAGGTATTTAAGCTTGAAGATCTTGACTGCGCAAACTGTGCCAAGAAAATGGAAAATGCAATAAACAAAATTGAGGGCGTGGAGTCCGCAACAGTAAGCTTCATCTCACAGAAGCTCACCATCACCGCTGATGACGCACGCTTTGACGAGATAATGAAAAAAGCTGCGGCGGAGTGCAAAAAGATAGAACCCGACTGTACCATAATTATGTAAAGAGGTCGTTATGAGCAAAAAACAGAAAAAAATGCTGACCAGGATAATCATAAGCTTCGTTATTCTGGCAGCAGAAATGATAATTTTCGGCGTAACCAAAGCCGACATAGGCATATGGAAGCTGGCATTGTTCCTTATCCCCTATCTGATAATCGGGTATGACATTCTGAGGAAAGCCATTCTCGGCATAATTCATTTACAGTTTTTCGATGAAAGCTTTCTTATGACCGTTGCCACCATAGGCGCATTTGCCACGGGCGAATATGCGGAGGGAACGGCGGTAATGCTTTTCTATCAGGTGGGAGAGCTTTTCCAGTCCTGCGCCGTGAGCAAGTCAAGGAAGTCAATTTCCGAGCTTATGGATATCCGTCCCGACTATGCAAATATTGAAGATGAAAACGGCAAACTCATTCAGGTCGACCCCGAAGAGGTGGAGATAGGCTCGGTCATAACCGTTAAAGCGGGTGAAAAAGTTCCCCTTGACGGTGTTGTCATATCGGGTACATCAGCCGTTGACACCTCGGCTCTCACAGGCGAGTCCATTCCCCGTGACGTGTGCGAGGGCGGCGAGATAATCAGCGGCTGCGTTAATCTTACGGGTATCCTTAAAATCAAGGTCACGAAGGAATTCGGGCAGTCAACCGTTTCAAAAATTCTGGAGCTTGTGGAAAATTCCCAGGAGAAAAAGTCCAAAAGCGAAAATTTCATCTCAAAATTTGCCCGTATCTACACCCCTGCGGTGGTAATCGGTGCGCTTCTTCTGGCGTTTATCCCTCCCCTGCTAACAGGGGGCGAGTTCGGCAAATGGGTCTACAGAGCAATGACATTTCTTGTAATTTCCTGCCCCTGCGCCCTTGTCATATCCATTCCCCTCACCTTTTTCAGCGGTATTGGCGGTGCTTCAAAGGCGGGCATACTCATCAAGGGCGGAAATTACCTTGAAGCTCTTGCAAACGCAGGCGTTGTTGTTTTCGACAAAACGGGAACTCTCACCAAGGGCAGCTTTGAGGTCACCGCTGTTCATTCGGACAAAATGGATAAAGATGCGCTTCTTGAGACTGCCGCTCTTGCCGAGTGCTATTCCGACCACCCCATTTCTCTTTCATTAAAACGTGCCTGGGGCAAGGAGTGCGACCCCTCAAGGATAGAGAACGTCAAGGAGATAGCGGGGCACGGCGTTAAGGCGATTATTGACGGAAAGACCGGGCTTGCAGGCAAGACCATTCTTGCGGGAAATATGAAGCTTATGAAAGCGGAGAATATCTCCGAAGCCCACGACTGCCACCACCCGGGAACTGCCGTTCACGTTGCGGTAAACGGCGAATATATGGGTCACATAATCATCTCGGACGCTCTCAAGGAGGGCGCAAAGGAAGCAATGGAAGGTCTCAGGAATATGGGTGTCCGTAAAACCGTAATGCTTACGGGAGACGACCGCAGAGTGGGAGAGCAATGTGCAAAGGCTCTTGGCATTGACGAGTATCACGCCGAGCTGCTCCCCGCCGACAAGGTAGACTGCGTTGAAAAGCTTCTTGCGGAGAAGCCGCCTAAGAAGTCCCTTATTTTCGTTGGAGACGGCATTAACGACGCACCCGTTCTCACAAGGGCGGATATCGGCATAGCAATGGGCGCAATGGGTTCGGACGCCGCCATTGAAGCCGCCGATGTGGTGCTTATGGACGACGACCCCCGCAAAATTCCCCTTGCCATAAAAATCGCAGGCAAGACCGCTTCTATCGTAAGACAGAACATCATCTTTGCTCTGGGCATAAAGCTGCTCACTCTTATTTTAGGAGCGCTTGGCATTGCAAATATGTGGGCTGCGGTGTTTGCGGACGTGGGCGTTTCGGTCATAGCAATTCTCAACGCTATGAGAGCAATGAATGTGAAAAAATGAGTTTAAAGGCTGCCTGCGGAAAAATTCGCCGCAGACAGCCTTTTATCAGTTCAGCTTTTCCTCGCAGATACGGAAGATATCAAAAATCAACTGCTGTATGCATACAAATATCAGCACCGCTAAACCCGCCTGCCCCAAATCAAGAAACATAAGCACCAAGCCTGCAATGAGTCCCAGGAAATAGGACACCAGCAAAGAAGTATATGCTGCAAAGTGGACCATTTTCCTTCCTCTTTCGTCCTTGTCTATTTCGGAAATATCGTCAACGTAATCGGGGTTTTCCTTTGTCATCTTCAGAGTATGTATTCCCTTCAGAACAAAATCCCCCGCAATCATCAGAACTAAGACTATTCCAAGAGCTTTGATTTCTATGGAAGTGTCGTTCAGTGCAAAAACCATTACCATTGCAAAACCGTACATAATTCCGCTGAATATCTGCATCCCACCCGAAGCTTTTTTCCTTCCGAAAAAGCTGCTGCCCTTGCCAATATCAAAAAAATCCCTGAGTTTCAGATAAAATTTCACTTTTGTTCCTCCTCGTAAATAAAAATGTCCTCAACCGTCATGCCGAAATACCTTGCAAGCTTTATGGCAAGGGTTATGGACGGATTGTACCTGCCGTTTTCAAGAGAGCCTATGGTCTGCCTTGAAACGCCCATTGCCTGCGCCAGCTCTTCCTGCTTGATCCCTCGTTCTTTGCGTATTTCTTCAAGCCTGTTTTTCAT
The DNA here is from genome assembly GCF_050874005.1 of Huintestinicola sp. Taxonomy (GTDB): domain Bacteria; phylum Bacillota; class Clostridia; order Oscillospirales; family Ruminococcaceae; genus Huintestinicola. The sequence goes on along the minus strand of NZ_JBNMJV010000005.1, from coordinate 71,671 downwards.
AGTCCCTCCATTTACGGTTTATGTAAAGCTTACTTTCCATCAGTATAACACACATTTTCATAAATGTCAAGTACGCTTTCCATATTTTCAGCAAAAAAAGTCGAGAAAATTTTCCTTGCATCAGATATAATGTTATCAATGGGACAAATGCTCCCGGGAAAGGACATCCGAATATGAACGATACAACACTTGCCGTACAGCGTATGCAGGACTACATTTCCCGTCATCTTGACGAGAAAATAACAATGGCGGAGCTGGCACGCACATCAATGTTCTCCCCCTGGTATTCCTATCGGATATTCAAGGAGCAGACAGGACTTACACCCTCTGACTATATCCGCAGGCTCAGACTTTCACGCTCGGCAATGAAGCTGAAAAACAGTGAATGCCGTATAGCGGACATTGCCTTTGAGCTGGGATTTGGCAGCGTTGACGGATATCAGCGAGCCTTTCTTCGGGAGTTCGGCTGCAACCCCGGGGAATACGCCAGACGACCCGTTCCCATTGCATTATTCATTCCCTACGGAGTAAAATTCCGTGAACTGCGAAAGGAGAATATGACTATGGAAAATGTAAAAAACGTGTTTATTCAGGTAATTCACAAGCCAGAGAGAAAGGTCATTATCAAGAGAGGCGTCAATGCTTCGGACTATTTTGCCTATTGTGAAGAAGTGGGCTGTGATGTCTGGGGACTGCTTACGAGTATGGACTCTCTCTGCGGCGAGCCTGTCTGCCTGTGGCTCACCGAGAAATACCGCAAAAACGGCACATCTGTATATGTCCAGGGCGTTGAAGTTTCCACAGATTATGACGGAGAAATTCCCGAGGGCTTTGACGTGATAACTCTCCCCGAGTGCGATTATCTGATGTTCCAGGGCGAGCCTTTTGAGGAGGAGGATTACTGCGACGCAATAATCGCCGTTCAGCAGTCAATGGAAAAATATGACCCCTCGGTCATCGGTTACGAATGGGATAACACCCAGCCGAGGATACAGCTTGAACCTCGTGGCGAAAGAGGATATATCGAGCTTAAAGCAGTAAGACAGAGAGGTAAAGCGTAATGACCGCCGCCGTCAATGTAATGGGACTGACCAAAGCCTACGGCAAAAAAACCGTATTAAAGGGTCTGTCCCTCACGGTAAAAAGCGGAACGGTTTTCGGGCTTTTAGGCGCAAACGGCGCAGGAAAGACCACCGCCATCGAATGTATGCTTGGCATTAAAAAAGCCGGCAGCGGAACATCATCTCTTCTGGGGCTTGACCCGAAAAAAGACCGCCGCCGTCTCTTTGAACAGGTTGGCGTGCAGTTTCAGGAAAGCGAGTATCAGAACGAGATAAGGGTAAACGAGCTGTGCGAGGAAACTGCCTGTCTGTACAGCTCCCCCGCAGACTGGAGGGAGCTGTGCAAGAAATTCGGTATCGGTGACAAGCTTTCCGCACAGGTAAAAAGCCTGTCGGGAGGCGAACGGCAGAGGCTTTTTATCGTCCTCGCCCTTATCCCCAATCCACAGCTCGTATTCCTTGACGAGCTTACCACTGGGCTTGACGCAAGAGCAAGGCGTGATGTGTGGAAGATACTCTCGGAGCTGAAAAAAGAGGGTCTTACCATAATCCTCACCTCTCATTTTATGGACGAGGTGGAGGCTCTCTGCGACGAGATATGCATATTAAAAAAAGGCTCACCCGTTTTTATGGGAACGGTGAGCGGAGCAAAGGAAAAATGCGGCTGTGAGAAATTCGAGGACGCATATCTTATTTTGTCGGAGGATAACGCTGAATGAAACGCTTTTTTACGCTTATGAAAAACGAGCTGAAGCTGAATATCCGTGATATGAATATGGTGATATTCGCTTTGATAATGCCCCTGGCGGTGTTTATAGTGCTGGGGCTCATATACCGTTCAAAGCCTGCGTCCGAGGGTGCGGAGTACACCTTTTTGGAGCAGTCCTTCGGAGCGGTCTGCGCCGTATCAATATGTGCAGGAGGACTTATGGGTCTGCCCCTTGTGGTAGCGGACTACAGGGAGAAAAAGATACTCAAGCGCTTCAAGGCAACTCCCGCAAGCCCAGGTCTTCTGCTGGGAGCGGAGCTTGCCATTTATATGCTTTACTGCGCCGCTTCCCTTATGATCCTTGCCATAGCGGCATACATATCGGGAGCAGGTTTTGGCGGCTCTCTTATAAAATTTCTCGGAAGCTGGGCGCTTACGGCAATATCCACCCTCAGTATCGGTATGATGGTGGGAGGACTTGCAAAAAACTCAAAGCAGGCAGGCGTTATCGCAAGCGTTCTTTACTTTCCTGCCCTGCTGTTCTCGGGGACAACGGTTCCCTTTGAGATAATGCCAAAGATAATGCAGAAGCTTGTGGGACTTTTCCCTCTCACGCAGGGTATCGGGCTGATGAAATCAACATTTCTCGGGATACCCTCGGAATACACAGCCGCCGCCATATTGACAATGCTTCTGACAACGGCGGTCTGTACGGGAATTTCAGTAAAATTTTTCAAATGGGAATAACATTCAAAAGCGGCGGACAAGGGGGTGTCCCCTTTGCCATTTCGTTGGTTTAAATGCGAAGCGAACAAAGTGTGTGGCACGGTACCGATAATTACTTCTTTATCGGTACTTTCCTAAATTTCACCGCTTTTTTGTTTCATCTCCGCTTGAGGATATTTTCAGATATCAAAAAGCCGCCTGTCAGCTTTGTGACAAGCGGCTTTTTAAGCTGTAGGTTATCTGTTTACTATCCTGTAAACCTTGTTTCTTGCTCTCCGTCTGTAAATTTCGGGGAGATATGTGTTTCTGAAAGTAAATGCTGCGGACTGACTGCTTGAGCTTGTCTGAGAGGTTCCCTGTGCGGCGGCAGGAGTTCCTGCGCTGGTGTCCTCGCCTATCTCGGGGAGATATACCACGAACGCATAGGGCGAGAAGCTGTTTGCGGTAAACTGCATACAGTCAACTCCTCCCACATTTACGTGGATAGAGGGAAGTATCTCCAGCTGTCCCAGATCGGACACGTGCACTACGGAGATATGCTCCGAATAGGGCAGAAGCTCGTCCGGAACGGGAATAGTAAGGGTCATATAATATCCCTCGTTGATAGTCGCCTTTGTGTCGGTCCCTGCGTTGTAAATTGCGATGTCCATAGGATAAATGAGGAAACTGTCAATTCCCTCGCCGTAGAAGTTCAGCACGTCCTGAATAGCTGTCACGGTGTCGGGGCTGAGAGTAAATCTCACGTCAATATCCGTGTTGAAGGCACCCTTGCCTGCATATGCGGAGATGATATTGCTGTTTGACATTCCGTAGGGAGTGGTTCCCGTAATATAAATGCGGAAGTCGCCTGCCTCGGTATTGCTGTTATCTGTGGGCTTGGTTCCGCCCGAAGATGTTGGCGTTGCGGTGACTGCCAGCGAATATCCCGAATAAACCACGCTGCCGTTTACATTCTTGTATGCAGCGACCATATAGGTGTATTCCCTGCCTGCGGTAAGCCCTGTGTGAACAAAGCTTGTGCCCGTAACGATACCAACGGGAACAAAGGTCATCTGAGCCATATTGTAGGCATAGACCACATATCCTTCGGCGCCGTCCGACTTTTTCCAGGTTATAGTAACCTGCTCATTGCCTGCCTTGGCGGTAACATCTGTGGGAGCATTCAGCTCAATTCCTACGGTAGCTGATTTTGCCACCGAGAAATCTCCCTCCACAAGAACGTCGTCCACATATTTATATGCACAGACCTTGTAGGTAAAGGTGGTATTGTTGGAAAGATTTGCGTGGATCGCTGTAGTTTTGGATACCTTGTCAAGAAGATATGAAGAACCGTCATATGCCACAAGATAAACACAGTATCCCTCAGCGCCCTTGACAGCGCTCCATTTGAGGGTTATCTGACCGTCACCTGCGGTTACTGTGAAGTCTGCGGGAGCAGGAAGATTTATGCCCGCCTTGCCCGTTACCTTCTGAGCGTAGGTATCATTGGCTTCTTCCTTGTTGTTTATGGTCACATATGGGATAATGCGGTAATCATAAACGTCTCCGTTTCTGAGTCCCGTATGGGTGAATGTAGTCTGTCCCACATTTGCAATGGTCGTCCAGCTGTTTGCGTCCTTGTTTGAATACTGAACATAGTAGCCGTCCGCACCGTCCACCTTGTCCCATTTCAAGGTAATGCAGCCGTCGCCGCCTGTGGCGGTAAGACCCTGAACAGAGGTCAGAGAATAATTTATCAGTCCCTGCTGCTCGGCGCTGTAGTCGCTGACGTAGTCTTTTCCGTCAACCGTCCGAACTGCCTTTACCTTGTAGGAGTACACGGTCTTGTTGTCAACATACATATCGGTGTAGGAGGTCTTATTGCCCTTGTATATCTCACTCTGGCTGCCGTCGGGATTTGTCCTTGTGAGGATATATTCGGAAGCCCCCTTGACAGCTGTCCAGCTGATATTTATGACCTTGCCGGAGGGGGTGACGGTGAGGTTAAGAACATCGTCTACCTGCACGGTGGGGGTGAAAAGGTCGGAACGTGTGGAAGTAACGCTTTCGATGGGCGGATTATCGTCTATAACCACATACGACTTAACATATGCATAATAGTTGACATCATTTTCCAGCTTCTGCTTGGGAGTATATTCGGTAAGACCGACCACCTTTTCATCTGTGACCACAGGCTGTCCCGACTCTCTCACAATGCTTACAAGATATCCGTCAACGGGATCCGATGTGCCTTCTTTATAAACAATATCCCAGGAAATAACAGCGCTGTTCTCCAAAGGCTTGACATATACCTTTTCGGGAGGCTGAGGCGCAGGAGAGGGAGTAACTGTCTTAGTTCCCGAGGAGTAAAGGGCTGTAGCAGCGTCGGAGGAGATCGAAATCGTATAAGGGATATCATTTTCCAGATCATTTATCGTGTAGGTAAGATTTTTTCCCGATTTCACGCAGTCGCTTTCGCTTAACTTGACATAATCAGTTCTTTCTACGCCGTTTTCATCTGGGTGGGTAAGAGCAATGGTATAAAGCTTTGTGCCGGGGTGAGCGGTGAAATTGACGGTTATCCGCTTATTTCCTGCCTGAGCGCTGTTCAGGACAACGCTGTTGAGAGAGTTGATCTCAACTGTGGTTTTGGCAGGCTCGCCGCTTGTCATTCCGTCAGCGTGGGCGGTAACGGAAAATTCCACTTTTTCGCCGGGAGTAATGCTGGGGTCATTTACGTTTATCTTGGCAAAATCATTCAGATAACGGCTTGTCTCGGCTATTACCGGTCTGCCGTTGGCGTAAACGCTGTAGTAAACGTCAAAGCCCGAAGTACCCTCGGGGCGCACCCAGGTTAGCGTCCACATACTTTTATCGGCTGACAGGACAGCTTTAAGATCTGTGGGAGAATTTAAAACTGCGTCCGTAATATTTTTTACAGAAGAACGGGTAGTAGTGTATTCTGCTGTGGAAGTATCCTTTTCGGGGTATACATACTGATTTGTCAGAAGGGAACCGTCCCTGTTCAGAACGTCATAATATGCGACTGCCACATATGAGCGCACTCCCTCGCCCTCGAAATCATCGGGGTCTTCAAAAGAATAAACTCCGTTTGTCATCTGAGAAGGCGTAATTTTCAGACGAGGCGAATAAAGCGTTTCTCCCTCGTCCTTGCAGTAAAGCAGAATATAGGACGGCTCGGAAGCCTTTGCAGGCATAGAGATATTCACCGTAACGGTCTTGTTGCTCATTGTGGTGGATATATCGGGCTTGCCTGCGGTAAGAGGTGCGGCGCTTCCCGAACGGGCAAACTGCTTGCTGTAAAGAGGAACGGACACATCGGCATTGCCGTCGCCGTCAAAATCGGAGCTTGTCATTGTTCTGAACGCTCTTACCGCATATATCTGAGACTTGTTCGACGTGCCGCTTATCTCGGCGGAGCAGTGATTTCTCGTGCTGTCATTTTCAGTAGCTTTATCAATTGGAATGATAGTGGGCTTTGTGCTGTATTTTCCGTTTGAATATGTATAGATCGCATATCCGTCAGGCTCGGGAGTAATATTATCCCACTTGAGTATCACTTTTCCAACACCGCTGTATGCGGTGAGAACGGGGATATCTTTTGGTATTTCGGTGTAGGTCTTTCCCTTGTAGTCCCATATTTTGGAGACCTCATTTGATATCTGCGCCGCCGCCGACTCGTAATTCTCCTTGGTGTCGGTGTTGATATAAACGGCTGCGTCGGGAGCCAGATTAACAAAATTGTTTGCGCCTATAGACATATTGTCGGAATAGCCGAGAGTTATTGTGGTAAGGTTCGGCATACCGTTGAATGCACCGTTTTCTATTTGAAGTGCATATGTAGGATTATCCTTGTAATTTGTATAAAGATCGGCTTCATATATCGAGGAACGAAGATCCTTTACATCGTCGGCAACGATAAGCTGCTTTGCAGGTGCGACATATTTCTGCAAAGCTGTGTCATCAGCCGCCGCCGATATCTCAGCGCTCATTGAAATAAAAGCGCAGGCAAGCAGGAGCGACATTGCCCTCTGCCACAAAGGACGGAAAGGCAGAGAAGGTCTGCGTGCAGGCTTCTTTGCGGAAAAGAGATCGGTCTCGGGAACGGGAACAGATGGAGTGACCTTCTTTGTCTCAGGCTTACGCTTTATCCCGAGAAAATTTCCATCCTTGTCGGACAGCGCCATATCAACGCTGCGGCACACCGACATAAACAGTATCACCGCATATTTTGCAATAAGGCAGGGCAGGAAAAGGAGAGGATTTTTCCCCGCTTCTTCGAGCCTCCTTACTATTTTTCTCTGAGTGTTGAAATCCATAACCAGACCGTCCTATCTATGTAAATATATGTAAATAACGATAGTTATACATATATATTGTAGCACAAAAATACGGGAATGTCCATAGAAAATGACATTTTCTATGAAAATTCCCGTAAAATTTCAAAATTATTTTTGTGCATTTTTACTTATCCCCCGAAGGCTCAGAACGCCGTCGGTTTTAAGTGGGATATCGGCTGTATCGTGGGTCACGAGAAGAACCGTTCTGCCCTTTGTATATGCTTCGATAAGAGCGGCGGTTTTCAGCTTGTTATCCGGGTCTATGCCCTTGAATGGCTCATCAAGCAGCAGTATGCCGAAATCGGCACAGAGAGAACGGACTATCGCCGTTCTCCGCTTCATTCCTCCCGAAAGCTCCTTTACGGGACGGGATATGTCCTCACGTGAAAGCCCTGTGGAAACAAGAGCTTCGACAATATCAAAATGCGGCTTGCCGTGCAGTACAAGATAACAGTTTTCAAGGGCGGAAAGCTCCTCGAAAAGTCTGTCCTCCTGAAATACGGCGGATATTTTGCCGGGGGTACGGTCGGTTATCTCCCCCGAATAGTCCTCAAAACCTGCAATTATCCGCAGGAGAGTTGTCTTGCCGCAGCCCGACTCCCCCGATATCTGCGTAACTGCGCCGTTCGGAAGCTCTGCGGAGAGATCGTCGAAAACGATGATGTCCCCGTAGGCTTTGGAAATATTACTGAGCCGCATTCCGGTTTGATCTGTCGGTGCGGCTGAGGAGCTTCCGCAGGGTCTTGATGATAGCGTCAAAATTGTACACAAGGCACACTATAAAGCCAAGGATAAGTCCTACCCAGTAAACGCTTGGCTGTTTTGCGGTGATGATGCACATAAAAAGGATTATTACAGTATTTACCAGAAAGCGGAAATAATCCACCTTAAAGAATATAAACTTTCTTGCGTCAAAAAGTCTGACCGCAAAGCAGGCGAAATAGGACGCTGCGGTGGCAATTGCCGCTCCCCAGACGCCGTACTGAGGTATGAGCAGGAAATTAAGGATTATATTCACAGCAGCGGCAACAAAGGCTGTGGCGCAGGAATTTACCGAGCGCTTTTTGGTGGTGTAGACCGATGAAAGAAACTGACAGAAGCACTGGAATACCATTGCGATTATGAGCACGGGAGTAAAGGTCTGCGCCTCTTTAAAACGGCTTCCCTCGGCGGTTCCCGTAAGGATAAGGGTAAGGGGCTTACAGAGCATAATAAGTCCTGCGGCGGCGATATAGAGCAGAGAGGAATATGCCCCGAACACGGTCTCGTAGAATGTTCCCAGACCTCTGCTGTTGCGCTCCTCGATGGAGGACATCTGCCACGCCTGATAGAACATTGTGGTAACAAGCATAAGGAGGGTGGGGAGCTTATAGGCAATGGAATAGATACCGTTTTCCGTTTCTCCCACCATATTGATGACAAACCATCTGTCCGAAGCGGAAGTCACCCACCAGAGAAGATAGGTAGGGATAAGAGGAGCGGAAAATCTCAGCATTTCCTTTATAACATTTTTGTCGATATAAAATGCGTCAACATATTTGTGAAGCCCTGCAACAGCTGTAAGGAAAAGCAGGGAGCTTACGTCGGAGATAACAAAGGAGACCACATAGCCTGTGACACCAAGCTTCAAGCCCCATATGAGAACCAGGTTGCTTATGACCTGCACAAGGACGGTGAGTATTCCGTCGGCAGCGAAAAGCTTTACGTATCCTCTTGCTCTCACAAACTGCGAAGCCATCTGCCTGAAGCAGGAGAAATAGCAGTAAATGTATAGCAGGAAGGTATATGCACCGATAGTTTCGTTCTTCCCGATGAAGGGGGTAAAGAGCATAAAGATAGTCATACCGAGAAGCACGCTGACGTTCGCTCCCGTAAAGACCTTTCGGGGGTCATAGTCCTTATCCATTCCGAAACGTATCACGGCGTCCGCCATACTGAACGTTACCAGCGGAACAAGGACGTTTACCGTATTATAAAGAAGATCCGCCGTTGAATACTCCGCCTCGGTCATACAGCGGGTGTAGAGCATTGTCATAAAGAAGCCCAGGAACTTTGCTCCGAAGCTGCCTATGCCGAATATAAGCGTGTTGCCCATTAGCTTTTTGTATTTGTTCATTTTTGTTTCTCCCGATTTGCCTGCAAATTTATAGATATTGTAATTATATCATATTTTTTCTCAAAATGGAATAGATATTTGCAAAGTTTTTTCGGAAAATATTTATTGAAAAAAGAAGCGGCAGAGATCGCTCTCAGCCGCTTTGTATAAAATTTCTTTCCGACGTCAGTTCAGCACGTCACTCTGCTTTCTTCATATAAACTGTCTGATCTGCCATTCTGTCTAATCCGTCATCGGATAATTCTACGGTACATTCCTTATCGGTATAGAGCTTCTGCTCATATATCAAAGACGCAACGACCTGGATAGCGCTGCCCTTTTTGACTGTCTGAGTAAATGTTTTTTCATCATCTGTACCGGGAGCTGCAATAACTGTCAGCGTTCTGCTGTCATCGCCGAAAATTTCCGCACGCAGCTGTTCATCGGGAACATATTCCTCACAGTCGGGAACAATGACCATATCAATAATAAGACTATCCTGTCCGTCTTTCACAATATATGATCTTAAGCTTTTAAGCTCCTTTGTGCTTTCATCAAATTCATATACGTATTTGTAGCTGTCTACCTCGTCATCGGTATATCCAAGCGATGCATAAAACGCAGTATCTGCTTCCTTAGGATAAGTGCTCTCAATAACAGTTACACCGTTTTCCGTTTTCTGCGATGTGATCTCTTCGGTTTCTCCATACTGGAATACTTCTGCCAGCTCTGCTGCGCTCCTGTATTCTTCATAACAGCCATCGCCTACAAATATCGTTCTGAACGGCAGCGAAACATTGTCATCAAAGCCGTATATCTCACCGTCTTCGTCGATATACACATAGTCTCCTAACTCGTAAACATAACGTTCTGCGTCTTTATAATAATATTCGCTTGACGTGGTGCCGTCCTTAAATAAATAGTCTGTCTTTACCGCTGTTTTGCCGTACTTTTCAACCAGAGCGTCCAGCCTGTTTGCGGCTTCAGCCTCGGAGATAAAAGAAGGAACTGCATTATCCTGAGTCTGTACATTCTCTGCGCTCTGAACTGTATTATCGGTCTGTGGGGACTGCTCCGCTGTACCCGAGCCTCCGCAGCTGCAGCACAGCAGCGCCATTCCCAAAGCCATCGCCGTTGTTATAATACTTTTTTTCATAAAATTTTTCCTCCTTGATCTCAGTTTGTAAACGTTCTCTCAAAAATCGGAGACACGAGACGTTAATTGCTGCTGTCGTTTGCAATAATACTGCTGTGCATCTCCTGCGGCACAGCGCCTGAACGCACAGCTATGTCAAGCTCTAAAGCATAATAAATAGTACCATATTTTTTTATGAAAGTCAAGAAAAATATTTAAAGAATATTCATTGTCCGTATCAAAAAGGTATTTATCGGAGAAGCGGCGATTAACACTATATTCATACTTTCTGCAGGCTCCCTATATTGACAAAATTATATCTGCATAGTATAATTATACTTGGAAAGAAATTACTGTCTCTCGGCCTTCGGCGGAGAGATACACATATATAACGAAAGGAAGAAAAAAATGCTCGAACTTAAAGATATACGCTGGCGGCTTCCCGAGGGCGAAGAGATACTGAAAGGCATCGACCTTACCGTTCCCGACGGAAAGCTTACTGTTGTAACGGGTCCAAACGGAGGGGGAAAAACCTCTCTTGCAAAGATAATCGCAGGTCTGTACGAGCCCTGCGGCGGCAGCATTATTTTAAACGGGGAGAACATCACCTCCCTGGACATTACCGAAAGGGCGAAAAAGGGCGTTGCATATGCATTTCAGCAGCCTGTGAGATTTAAGGGGCTTACCGTAAGAGACCTGCTGGAGCTTTCCGCCGAGGAAAAGCTCAGCGAAGAAAGGATCTGCTCCCTTCTCGGAGAAGTGGGACTGTGCGCAAGGGAATATATGGACAGAGAGGCGGACTCAAGTCTTTCGGGCGGCGAGAGCAAGCGCATTGAGATAGCTACGGTGCTTGCAAGGAAAAATGCGGATATGCTGGTTTTTGACGAGCCCGAGGCAGGCATTGACCTGTGGAGCTTTTCTAATCTTATCAGCGCATTTGAACGGCTCAAAAGCGAGGGCAGCCGCTCCCTGCTGGTAATTTCCCATCAGGAAAGGATAATGGAGATAGCCGATCACATTGCGGTCATTGCCGACGGCAAGGTCACGGCGCAGGGCAGCAGAGAGGACATTCTGCCCCGTATCTTAAAGGGCGATACAAAGTCAAAATGTCCTTTGGGCAGGACAAGAAAAGAGGAATGTTAAACTATGAACGAGATCACGGGTCAGCTTCTTAAAGTCGTTTCCGACTGGGACGGAGGCAGCTTCAAGGGAGCTTACAATATAAGAGAGGACAGCGGCTGCGCAGGCAGGCAGTCCTCGGAGAATATAAAGATAGAGCCTAAGACCGACAACCCCGGCATTGTCATCAGGATAAGCGCAAAGGCTCAGAAGGAAACGGTTTATATCCCTGCCTGCATTACAAAGGGCGGCGTGGACGACCTTGTATACAACGATTTTATCGTTGAGGACGGGGCAGATGTTATTATCGTGGCAGGCTGCGGCGTTCACAGCGATGACGAGGAGGAATCGAGGCACAACGGCATACACCGCTTCTTCATCGGCAAAAATGCAAGGGTGCTTTACAAGGAAAAGCACATCGGTACGGGCAAGGGCAGCGGCGCTAAGCGGATAAATCCCGTTACCGATGTTACTATGGGCGAAAACTCCTATATGGAGATGGACACTATCCAGATAAGCGGCGTTACAAGCTCCGACCGCTCCACCTCCGCACGTCTTGGCGCAGGAGCTAAGCTTGTGATAAGAGAAAGGCTTATGACCGACAAAAGCGAGACTGCAAGGTCTGTTTTTGACGTTACCCTTGACGGTGACGACAGCGGTGTTGACCTTGTTTCACGTTCGGTGGCAAAGGGAAATTCCTTTCAGGAGTACAAGTCGGTCATTAACGGTAACTGCCGCTGCACGGGTCATTCCGAATGCGACGCTATTCTTGCGGACAACGGCAGGGTGAACGCCGCTCCCGCTCTGAATGCTTCAAGCCTTGACGCTTCACTTATCCACGAGGCGGCTATAGGCAAGATAGCAGGTGAACAGATAATCAAGCTCCGTACTCTCGGTCTCACCGAGGAAGAGGCGGAAAGGAAGATAATTGACGGATTTTTGAAGTGAGTTTTCCGCCTGCGCTCTTTTGGGGTGCAGGCGATTTTTCAAGGAGGTAGTTTTATGAACGTGGACGAGATACTTCAGAAAATTGATGAACTGCTTCACGAGTGCAGACTTGACGAGGCTGAGGATTATATGAACGCCTGTCTTGAGCAGGCACACAGCCAGGGCAGGACGGATATTGAGATAACAATTTACAACGAGCTGGCAGGATTTTACCGTGACTGCGGAAAATTTGAGCAGTCCCTCGAGTGCTGCCGCCGCTCCGAGGAGCTGCTTGATATTATCGGGGAAGGGGAAACGCCCCGAAGATGTGCGGCGCTGCTCAATTCCGCAAATGCGTGCAGGGCTTCGGGAAAGCTGTCCGAGGCTTATGAATATTATGACAAAATTTGGAATATTCTTGCAAAGCTGCCCGAGGAGGAAGGTCTGTTTGCAAGCTATTACAATAATCTCTCCCTGCTTCATCAGGAGGCAGGAAGGTGGGAAGAAGCAAAGGGCTGCCTTGAAAATGCTCTGGAAATTGCGGAGCGTTCCCCCGACGGTGAGATACGTTCGGCTATTTCCCGTTCTAACCTTGCGGTATGCCTTATAAGGCTTCACGACTGCGGCAGGGCAAAGGAAATTCTTGCTCCCGCTATGGAAATTTTCAAGGGGCGGTCTCCTTCCGATTTCCATTACAGCGCAGCTTTAGCTGCTATGGGAGACATACTTTTTAATGAGGAAAAATATGCCGAAGCGGCGGAGTATTATGAGGCGGCTTTATCGGAAATTGAGCTTCATATGGGCAGGAATAATTTTTACGATACGGTTATGGGAAATCTGTCGGCGGCTTATGAAAAGTCGGGCGGCAGACCCGTTTTAAAGGGTGCGGAACTTTGCAGGAGGTATTTTGAAGCCTTCGGCAGACCAATGCTAAAAAGAAATTTCTCCGAGTATCTTGACAAAATTGCCTGCGGACTTGCGGGAGAGGGTTCGGAATGCTTAGGGTTTGATGATGAGCTTTCCGCTGACCACGATTTCGGTCCTTCATTTGTGATATGGGTTGACGATGAGACTTATGACAAAATAGGTACGGAGCTGCAGGCGGCATATGAACTGCTGCCCAAGACTTATATGGGTATGAAGCGGCTTATCACACCTCACGGAACGGGTCGGACGGGTGTTGTGCGGATTTCCGATTTCCTGCGGAAATTTACGGGCTGCGGTCGTGTTCCCGAGGGGCTTGAGGAATGGCTTAGTACAGATGACTCGCTGCTTGCCTGCGCTGTGAACGGCGAGGTGTATATGGACTATTCGGGTGAGTTTGAGGATATCCGCAGAAGGATAAGAGTGGGTCAGCCCGAGGCGGCAAGGCTCAAAAAGCTGGCTCAGCAGCTTGCTCTTGCGGGGCAGAGCGGTCAGTACAATTACCCCAGGGCGGTAAAGCGTGGAGACAATGCTGCGGCATTTGTGGCTCTGAGCGACTTTATGCAGAGTGCGGCACGGGCGGCGCATATACTGTGTAAAAAATTTGCTCCTTACTGCAAGTGGCTTTTTAGGAGTACGGAGCAGCTCCCCCGTCTCGGAGAAATTGCCGGAATGATACGGGATATCTCAAGTGGTATTGATGTTCAAAATAACATTGAGGGAATATGCCGCATTTTGGCTGACGAGGTGGGTCATCAGCTTATCACGGACAGCAAGGAGGATTATCTTCCTCAGCTTGCGGAGGAGGTCTCCGCATTTGCGGACAGAGTTATTATTTCCGAGGAAATAATCTCGATGGAGTGGGAATGGTTCGACAAGGTGCAGAACGAGGGCGGCAGAGCCGACTGTCAGGACGACTGGGAGACCTTTTCCATTATGCGGAGAAGTCAGTATTACTGCTGGAGTGAGGAGCTTTTGCGGTCGCTGCTCCTTGATTTCAGGGCGGCTCTCGAGGACGGCAGAAACCCCATTCGTGAAAAGTACGGATATATGATGGAGTCTACCGCTCCTGCGAGATTTGCGGAGGTAAAAGAAAGTCTGCCCGAAATTTCCGAAGAAAAGGCGGCGCTCAGAGAAGCCATTATCTCCATTCAGGTGGGCTGGATGGAGGAATTTGCGGCTCAGTTCCCGAAGCTTGCAGGTGAGGCGAGGGTCATTCACACATACGAGGACACTCCCTTTATGACTTCTTACGAGACTTATCTCAGGGGCGAGCTTTCCACTTATTCGGATATGACCTTGAAGCTGTACGGAAGATTTATCGTTTCGGTAAGCAATGAGGAGAAAAATCTTGCCCGTATGATAATGGAGAGGTCGGTCAAGATGTACGGATATGGCAGTCTTGAGGAGGCAGAGAGCAAAGCTTGATACATTTGTGCCAAATATAGCAATTATGGGTCGGGATATTTGTGCAGGTATACGAATTTGGAATAAATGTTCTAAAAGACATTGACAAATTGGAATAAATGTGCTATAATAGCGTTATCCCGAAAAAACGGGGCTGCTGCAATGGTGCTGCGGCAGTCCCGTTTGTTATCATTCTTTTATTACGCCCTGTGATACAAAATATTCCTCGAGTATCTCCGCTGCGTCCTTTACAAGGTCGCCGCAGGGGCGCTTTTTGTAATATTCGGGTGTGCGCCTGTCGGGGATATGAGTCCCCTCGGGTTTATCAAGTCCCAAAAGCTCTTTGCAGATAATGCTTTTGTTTTGGGCTTTGAATTTTTCCGCAAGGGTCTGTATCATTTGATATGTGCGCTTTTTGCCCTCGGTGTCGGCAGGGTCGTTATAGCCGCAGACGATGCTTACCGCCATAAACATTCCCGAAACTGCTCCGCAGACCTCTCTCATTCGTCCCATTCCCCCGCCGAATCCCGAGGAAAGCATTGCAGAGGTCTTTTCGTCAAGCCCCGTAATGTCCGAAAAGGTCATAAGGACGGACTGGGCGCAGTTATAGCCCTGTGTGAAATATGCTTTGGCTTTATCGCCTCTTGTGCTCATTTATTTCATCTCCATAATCAGTTTTTTCTGTCAAGCAGTTTAAGGGTGCCGCTTTTTACGGCTTCTGCATAGTCCTTATATGACTTGAAGGGAGTCTCGCTCTCCACTCCTCCGCCGTACCATCTGTCGTTGGTATTATGTGCGTCAGAGCCTGCGGTGACCGGGAGGTCATACCAGCGGGCAAACTCTGCGGCGTGAGAATTAAAGGGAGTGTCAAGAGGGTGAGAGGCATTTATTATCTCTATGGCGTCTACGAAATGGGGGCAATGCTTGGTGGCTCTGATATAGGGATAGTCTCTGAAGGGGTGTGCCTGCACCGCAAAAGCTCCGTCCGAGCGGGCAAGCTCAAGAAATTTCGTAAGCTCCATTTCAAGGATATAGTCGTGCTCAAGGAGCCAGTTTTTGTCAAGTCCGTAAATGAGAAAGTCTGAGCCGCCGTCTCCGTACTCGAAGCCGAAAAATACATCAAGACCTATTTCCCGCCCCCTTGCAAGGGCATTTTCATAGCCTTTGCAAAAAAGCTCTATCCGCTCTTCCCAAGGCAGGTCACGGGGCACGGCGCTGTTTCCGTTGAAGAAATGGTCGGTTATGAATATGCCGTCATAGCCTTCCGACTTGTATTTTTCAGCCATTTCCGCCGCAGGTGAATTTGAGCAGGCGCTGGCTTCCATTGTGTGCATATGAGTCTCGTACTTATACATCTTTATCTTTCTCTCCTTTGTGCATCAGGCGGTGCTCCTTTTCAAGCTCGTCCATAAGCTCCGTAAGGGTCATTGTCTGATTTGCGGCGGTGACTGCAGCCTTGAGAGGTATGCCCCCAAGTCCGTTTGAACGCATATCGTCAACGGTTCGGCTGAGCTTCTTTCCGTCCATACAGGAAAATATGACGCACTGTCTGCTGTCGGAGGTCTTTTCACAGTCTGTTGACACAAATCCCTCAAAGCCTGCAATATATCCCACCTGCTCCCCTGCGCTTTCGGGAGGCAGGATCGCAAGCTCCGTTTTCATTCGCTTTGCGGTCTGACGGAATTTCTCCTCTTTCTCACCGTCAAAGCCGTAGATAAGTATCTTTTCCTTTGGGGTGTTCATTATCCTTGATCTCATAGAGCTTTCAGCCTTTCTTTAATACGGTCTGACGGCTTTTCTGCTTCGTAACCGCTGTAACCGAAGTGTAACTATTTGTTTCCCGTTTGTTACTGTATTATAGCACATTTTTTATTGACATTGCAGTCTGTAAATGTTAAAATTTATAGTAAGGAGCACATCTCCGGTTTTTACAATGATATTATCAACATTTAAAAAGGAGGAACTATAATGACATCAACAAGAAATCATCTTAAAGCGGCAGTCAGTATCCTGCTTGCGCTTCTGATGGCTCTGACATTCGTTACATTCCCATCGGAAGTCTCCGCTCTGGGTCTTAATGCCTCGAGCATTACCCTTACCAAGGGCTACGGCGTTACATTAAAGGTAAACGACGGCTCCAGCGCAACCTGGTCGTCCTCGGACACTACTGTCGCAAGCGTTTCAAGCAAGGGCAAGGTCGTCGGAAAGAGCGTGGGTACTGCCACCATTACCGCAAATGTCGGCGGAACGCTTCTTACCTGCAATGTCAAGGTAGTCGGCGGAAAGCTCTCTCTCAGCACCAAATCAGTCGAAATGGAAAAGGACGAGGTACAGTACGTTACCGTCAGAGCTAAGGGTTCCCACGGTATCAAGGCATCCTCCGGCGACAAGAGCATTGTTACCGCTTCCTGGGTAAAGCCCTGGAAAAACGATGATATCCGTCTCAAGCTCACCGCAAAGGGTTCGGGTACCACTACTGTCAAGATATCTATGACAAAGTATCCCGATGTTTACACTACCATCAAGGTCACAGTCAAGGGCAACGACGCTGTGCTTCTTACAAGCCAGTCCGCTGTTACAACTAAGATCGACTCTCTGGCTTCCGTTGTTATCTACAGCGACCAGAACAATATGGTGGATTACTCATTCGCTGACAACACCATCGCAAAGCTTACCGAAGGCACCTGGAAGGACGGCTACTGCACTCTGGGCATCACAGGTCTCAAAGAAGGCACTACTACTCTTACCCTCACACGCAAGGACAATACTGCTGTAAAAAGACAGATAACCGTTACAGTATCCGGCTCGGGATATTACATAGTTTCCACCACCAAGCCCGCTAAGCAGGCAACAGGCGACAGCGTTCTCAGCTGGACCGACAGCAAGACGCTGATCACCAAGTATATGCTCGTTCCCAACGGATACGACATCGCCAAGGCAAATTCCGCAGTTGCTGCCGACAGCAAGGTTTACGAATACTATACCGTTTACGACGTTCAGCCTTCAAAGACCGCTTCAACCGATACTATTTCCACTTTCTCCGCTACTGTTGACGGAAAGGCTGTAACAAGATACGTACTTCTCCCCGCTTCCCCCGACACCCCCACATACAACACCATTGTTGCTGATTACACGGGCGTTATCGAATACTGGAAGGTCTACAACAAGTCCCCCGAAGGCAAGAAATTCCTCTCAACTGATATTGTCAAGACCTGGACAGCTACAGTAAATTATCAGGCTGTAACAAGATATATCCTTCTTCCCCTGAACTATTCCGAAGATGCTCTTAACAAGATCATTGCGGCTGACTCGGGTACAACTCTCGGCGGCTACTATTCCGTAAGCGCAGCAACTCCCACTTTAAAGGCTTCTACCGATAAGATCATAAGCTTCCCCGTTACTGCCAACGGCGTTACCAAAACATACTACGTTCTCGCTCCCGCAAACTATGACGAGGCAAGAGTTAACGACGCCATCGCCGCTTTCAAGGGCACCTACGACTACTGGGTAGTTTACAGCACCAAGCCCAAGCAGCAGCTTTCCTATGATGTTATCCAGTCCTGGACAAAGCTCGTTGACGGCAAGCAGACCACAAGATATATGCTCCTTCCCGTGGGATATGATGAAAATCTGTTCAAGGAGTATATGAACAAGGATCTGGGTACATCTTCCTCCGCTTACTACAACATTACCACCTCTTACCCCGTTTCCATTGCAGCTTCCGATAAGGTATGGATGTGGTACAATGCTAAGGAAGGCGCTACAAAGTATATGCTTCTCCCCGAGAAGTACGATGTTCTCAAGAGAAACGACCTTATCAATGCCGACACCGGAACATTCGACTACTACACCATCTACTCAAAATCACCTGCTAAGAAGAGTACCGACGATGTAATTCTCACTCCTATGTATAACGGCGGCGTGGTTTATATGCTGGTTCCCAAGGACTGGGATCAGACTAAGGTAAATCAGGGTCTTGCAGGTCTCCTTGTAAGCTGATGAAGCATAAGAAAAACAACAAAACGGACAAATAAAGAAAAGATAAAATTATTAGAGAGCGCCGGTCTTCCGACGCTCTTTTTTTGCGGAAAATCCTTGACAAAAGCTGTCGGAAAAGGTATAATATAAGTATATATCATCAAGAAGGAAGATAGTTATGCTCATTTCATCGGAAAAAGCGAATATGCGTGCTGAAGCTGCGGTGGATTTTGCCCGCAGGCACAGCTGGGCGAAATATCCCTGTCTTGCCGCCGTATCCGTTATTTACTCCGCAGAGTTTGTAAGACTTAAAATATGCGAAGCCGGTGAAAAGCTGAAAGCTGCTGTTTGTGCGCCTTTCCGCCCCTTGGGAGGCAGGATCGCAGCGGCGTTTCTTTCCGCAGCATTCGCTTTTATGAGCGTTCCCTTTTCGGGAGCAGTAGTCTTTGCAGATGAAACAGAGACCCCTGAGGTGCAGGAGACAAAAGAGCTTCCCAAGCCCTGGACAAAGCTCCCCCCTAAACCCAGAACTGCCGCTACCCCCGAAGAAATTGCCGAGAAAGTAACTTTAGCAGGTCTTGCGGAGGAGTCGGATGATTACGATATCACTCTTAACATACGCACTCTGAAAAAAGATATTACCGTAAATTTCAGGGAGTCTCCAAGATATCTTGAAGAGGTCATTTCCGCTTTCGGCGGCTACGGTATTTCCACCGAAGAGCTTAATATCCTGCCTGTGGACGTTTCTGTATATACCACCGAGGAAAGGTATGTACTGCAGCTTTCCGAAGGTTATTCCGCAGATATCACCCTGCCTATACCCGAGGATATGCAGAACCATTTAGACGATCTGAAGGTAATTCGTCTGGAGGACGATGGTTCCATCGCTATACTTGACGGTAAGATAAAAAAGGACACTATTTCCTTTAACACCGAGCATTTTTCAGTTTTTGCGCTGGTTGCCTACAAGGATCCCGTCGTCCCCGTTTCCGCAGAAAATATTGAAAGCGGCGCAGGTATGACTGCGCAAGGCTCCGCTCCCGATGCTTCGATCTCGCTGGGCGGAACTGCTTTTGAGGAGGACAGAAACAGATTCAAAAAGGACAAGAAGCGCAAAATTTACCGTATCAAGCGCATTGCAAAGGAAAATCAGCTTTTGCTCCTTTAATATTACTTATACAGAACCGCCGCCCGTGAGGAATATCCTTACGGGCGGCGGTCTTTTTCAGGCTCTTTCGGTTTGATTATTTTTTCTGAGAAGAAGTATCATAAAGGGTATGCAGACAACTGCCATAGGCAGAAGATGCAGGGTCACTATCTCAAACTGCTTTGCCGAATATATCTCATCGGTCATTCCTGCCGAAAGGAATACAGACAGCAGAAATGTGCCTATGTTATTGTTTACGGCGTGGCAGATACAGGCAGGGTATATGGAGCCTGTTTTCTCGGTGAGCCACGTGAGAAGGCATCCTACGAATATGCAGTAGACCGACATTACCATATATCCGCCGTAGGGGTAAAGGCTGTAGTTTGTTCCGAAATTGTGTCCCATATATACCACGGGAGCGTGCCACATTCCCCAGATAATGCCGCTTACGATAAGGGCGGCAGGCTTTGGCATAAGAGTCTTGAGTTTTGGGGTCAGGTAAGCTCTCCAGCCGTATTCCTCACCGAAATACAGAGGGAATATCAGGACGCTTGTGGAAACGATGCGCAGCGTTTCATAGATAAAGCCTGCAATGTTATCGGCGTTTATCACCTCGGAAACGCTGTAATCCGGAACGAATACCATTCCTGTGATATTTGCGGCGATAATATACACCACAACGGGCAGAACTGCCGCAAGGACGTAATATTTTATATTGCCGCCGAAATTTGCGGCATAAAGCTTATCCTTAAAGCCTTCCTTTGTAATGAGTCTTGTGAGATAATTTGCAATGGCGGGGGCAAAGGCTATGCCAAAAAAGCCGAATATCTTCCAGCTTAAGGTGTCCTCCATATATCCGAAAACGGCGGTGCTTGCTATCACGATACCGTAGGATATGACGGTGAAGATGATTATTCTGAGTACTGTTATTTTTTTATCGGAAGTCATTTTTTCACCTTATTTCTCAAAGCTTTCAATGCCCTTTATGTAAAGTCGGCAGGAAAGCTTGTAGGATAAACAGAACATTACTATGCTGAAATAGGGAAATATGCCCATTATAATAAGCAGGGCATCGGGTATTCCTTCGCCCTTTACGAGCTTTATCAGGCTGTCGATAAGCTTTTCAGGCTCTCCGAATATGCTCAGGTCTCCGAAAAGAAGATAGACCATTCCTGCAAACAGGAGAAGAATTACTATCATTGCACGGTATTTATTTCCGTTAACGCTGCCGAAGCGTATGCTGAAGGGTATTTCCACCGACAGCATAAGTATCAGCAGGAAAAACAGGTTTGATATAAAGGGCAGTGCCGAAAAATCAAGGTCTGCTGCGGCACAGGCTATCACATCATAGATATAGCTTACAAAAACAGAGCCTACGAGGACGATAAGGGAAAAACCGTATTTTGAAGCCACCTGTCCCCTTGCCGCCTGCGGAGTGGAGATTATAAATGCCGCCCAGGCTTTGCGTTCATCGTATTTCATCATTTCTGCGGTCACCATATATCCGTAAAATATTATTATGACCTCATATAGCATTACAGACATCATAATGCTGTTTGCGGAAGTGCCTCTCGCCGCCTCCGAGACGATCCCCGGGATAAGCAGGAATGGGAAAAATATAAACCACAGAAGCTTTCTGTTCTGATAAAATTCCTTGAAGATAAGTCCGCTCATTTTTCTGCCGCCTCCATTTTCTCCTTTATGCGGTAGTTATCACGTCTGCCAAGTGCTGCTGTCAGCACAAGCTGTCCCATTGCCAGAACAGCTATGGCAATAAACGGATAAAAGCAGGTAAAGTCTGCAATTTTATTAAGATAGGGCATTAACGAAAAGCTGTCAGAATCGCCTTCCGAAGCTATAATAAGCTTCATCATAAAGGGATATGCTATAGCGAGTGCCGCCACAAGTATTGCCATTGCCGCCGCTGTGGAATTTCTGAAAAGAAGGGTCAGGGAAACAAGAGCAATGGCGCCCAGGGCTGTAAGGGGCATAAGGAATGTGAGAACTCCCATAAGTTCCCTGTCGGGGCTTCTGCCGTAAAGGGTGCAGAATAATGCCATATTTGCCATTGACAGGGCAAAGGCAATGATGATGGAAACGGTGATTATCAGTATTTTTACAAATGCGCATTTTTTTGTGCTGACGGGTATTGTGTACTGAAAGGTAAGCCATTTTGTGGTAATATCCTTGTCAACAAGCTCGAAATTTGCCGCCGACATCAGATAAAGCACCGCTGAGGGTATGATAACGCTTATGTAGAAAAGGGTGTTTTTCGTTGACTCTCCGTTTTCGGCGGAAATGATATCCCGGAGATTTCCGAAGTATATACTGAGGTTTATCAGCACTAAAAGCAGGGTGATAAGAAGATATGTGGAAAATGCGCTTATGTAGGTCTTTCTTGTAAGGTAAAGCTCTCTGTATATAAGCCCTTTCATCACGTCCACTCCTTTTTGTCTGCGTTTACATAGTAGACCATTATTTCGTCAAGGGTGGTATTGTCCATAACAAGTCCCGAATATTTTTTTGAGCAGGCTTTTTTGTCGCTTACCATTACGGACACGCCGAAGTCGGATATCCTTGCGCTGATAATATCGCTTTTGTCAATGGCTTCATAGTCCGAGCGGCTGCATTTGAGAACGCCGTGGTTTTCGATGATATCGTCCTTGTAGCCTGTGAGTAGCAGTCTGCCCTTGTCGATAAAAGTCACGCTGTCCGCTATTTTTTCAAGATCGCTTGTGATGTGAGAGGACATTAAAATGCTGTTGTTTTCGTCCCGCAGATATTCAAGGAAGATGTGGAGTATCTCGTCTCTTACAACGGGGTCGAGACCTGTTGTTGCCTCGTCCATTATAAGCAGCTTTGCGTTATGGGAAAGGGCGGCGGCTATCTGCAGCTTCATTTTCATTCCCTTTGAAAATTTGCCGAAGGGCTTTTTTTCGGGGAGACAGAAGCGCTCAAGGTATTCCTTGAATTTTGCGTTATCCCAGCTTTTGTAAATGCCGCCTAAAATTCTCTCAAGCTGCTTTGCGCTGAGGCTGTCGTGAAAGGGCAGCTCGTCGAATACGGCGGCGATGTTTTCCTTTATCTCGTATTCGTGCTCGGTATTGTCAAGACCGAAAATGTTTATTTTGCCGCTGTCTGCCTTGATAATATTCAAAATCGCCTTTATTGTGGTAGTCTTGCCTGCGCCGTTTTGTCCGATAAAGCCCATTATGCTCCCTTTGGGAACGTTAAAGCTTACATCGTTCAAGGTAAAGCCGTCATATTTTTTCGTAAGACCGCTTATTTCAATGGCATTTTCAAAATCATTCATTGTCCGCACCTCCGTAAATTAGTTCAAGTATCTCTTTAAGCTCCGAAAGCTCCACGCCGCACAGCTTCGCCTTTGCGCACGCCTGCTTTAAAAGCTCCTCCGTCTGACGAAGATTTTCCTCCCTTATAAGCTCGGAATTCTGCCCCTTTACAAAGCTTCCCTTGCCTGTGTAGGACTCGATATAGCCCTCCCGCTCAAGCTCCTCATAGGCTCGCTTTGTGGTGATAACGCTTATCCTCAGCTCTGCGGCAAGAGTTCTCATTGAGGGCAGGGGGTCTCCCTCCGACAGCTCTCCCTGCATTATCATAGCCTTTATCTGCGAGGATATCTGCTGATAAATAGGCTCTCCCGAGGAGTTACTGATGATTATATCCATATGGCACCTCTGTGAATGTATATATACAATATATACATTATATCAGCTTGTATACGGTTTGTCAAGGGGGATATGAATTTTTTTATAAAAAAACGCTATTTATCCGTCACGCCGCAACTGAGATCATTGCAAACTATATTGATATTTTTTATTGACAAAAATCATATCCATAATCATTTCGCTGTATGTCCCCTTTCACTTAATGGAAAGAGATGGATCGACAATAAAAAGACACTTGAATACTGCCGAAACATTTCCGATAATATACACTGCCTAAAACCAGGAAAAGCATACGCACGATCTGTATGAGCAGCACTACAGCAGCCGTTCTCAAAGAACAGCGTGAATACGTTGAACAGCTGAAATCGGCATTGGGAGCATCATTCGCTCACCCCGAAATGGTCTTTCCATCAGCAAAGGGAAACTATCGGGACAGAAGCTCGGTTCTCACCTCGTTAAAGAGAATGACAAAGGGTACGGAGTTTGCACATATGACCTTGCACAAGCTCCGTCACTGCAATGCTACTATGCTTCTGAATAACGGTGTTGAGCTTAAAGCGATAAGCGATCACCTGGGGCACTGCGACATCAATGTTACAGCCAACATCTACGCCGATGTACTTGAGGGAATGAAACGCAATATCGCAGCTTCCATTGAGCAGACGCTGACAGGCAATAACTGATTGAAAGTTACAGCATATAAAAATAACCGCTATGCGAGAACATAGCGGTTAAAATGGTCTTTATTAGTTGTCCAAAAGTTGACCAAAGTGATGATAAGCTCGCCCCAAAACACGTAGATACGTGATTTGTAAGGGCAACAATCAACGCTTTGAGAACTGAGGAGCACGTCTTGCAGCCTTTAAGCCGTACTTCTTTCTTTCCTTCATTCTGGGGTCTCTTGTAAGGAAACCAGCCTTCTTGAGAACGGGACGAAGCTCAGGGTTAAAGAGGAGAAGAGCACGGGAAAGGCCGTGTCTGATAGCACCTGCCTGACCTGTAACGCCGCCGCCAGCAACTGTGCATACGATATCGAACTGCTCAGTTGTCTCTGTGAGAGCGAGGGGCTGTCTAACGATAAGCTTGAGGGTATCGAGACCGAAGTAATCGTCGATATCTCTGCCGTTGATGGTGATATTACCGCTGCCGGGGTAAACTCTTACTCTTGCTACAGAGCTTTTTCTTCTTCCTGTGCCGTAAAAATACTGCTGTTTAGATTCGTACATAGTTTACACCCTCCTTTTATATCTCGTAATTCTCGGGCTTCTGAGCAGCGTGGTTGTGCTCGGAGCCTGCATATACTCTCAGACGAGTAAGAGCTGCTCTGCCAAGAGTGTTGTTGGGGAGCATACCGTTTACTGCGATCATCATTGCCTTTTCGGGGTTCTTCTTCATCATTTCGCTGTACTTAGTCTCCTTGAGACCGCCGATCCAGCCTGTGTGCCACTTGTAGGTCTTCTGCTCGAGCTTTCTTCCTGTGAGAACAGCCTCTGCGCAGTTGATGATGATAACGTGGTCGCCGCAGTCAGCGTGAGGAGCAAATGTGGGCTTGTGCTTGCCTCTTAGGATAGATGCAGCCTGTGCAGCTACACGACCGAGGGACTTGCCGGAAGCATCAAGTACATACCACTTACGGCTGATTTCATTAGCCTTAGGCATATAAGTTGACATAGTCAAATTCTCCTTTTTAATATAGTATAATAAAAATTGCCGCATAGACGTTGGTACCGCCCTGCACGCAACTCGATCATTCACAGGGAACTCATACCTCTTCTTTACACAACAGTAATTATTATACACGGTGTTTGTCCGTTTGTCAAGAGTTTTTTGCCCGAATTTTTAAAATATATCCCCATTTCTCTTTAATTCTCTGCATTTTGCTCGATTTCTCTCCATTTCTCTAATTTCGTTTCAGAATTGATATTTCCGTATTATCTGCATTTTCCTCCGTTTTCACGCATATATTTTTGATAATCCGTTTTGACGGTAACGACTTTTTTATTCGGAGGTAATAAGCTTGAACGGAAACGAGTTTAATCTTAACAATATGGCGCAGCGGTACAAGGACGAAATGATGCGGCTGTACAGAAAGAGCGGCTCTGCCCCTCAGACGGGCAATGTGCCTGTGCAGCAAAGCAGTCAGTCTGCTCAGCAGAACGCTTCTCAGGCTCAGACACAGACACGAAATGCTTCCGTAAATCCTCAGATGTCCTCTCCTCAGCAGAATATGCCTGCGAATACTCAAAGCAGCTCACGTATGCAGACAGCCGCTCCCGCAAGCCGTTCTGCAGAGCCAATGAACCGAAATACTATGCAGACAGAGCAGATGAACCGCACAGAGCAGAACGCACCCAATATGACCCGTGATATGAATATGTCACGTGATATGGCAGGCACGCCCATACCCGGAGTTCCCGGAGCTTCCCACTTTGCCGCAGAAAAGCCGTCGGATAAGGGTCTGCCTCTGCCTGTAAGCTGTGAATGCCGTTTTCCCTCTGCCGAAAGCATTATAGAGAGCATTGCAGGGATACCCACCCACCCTGTTATCCGTCCCGAGGATAATCCTCCCCCCGTATTCCCCGGAAATTCATTGATTCAGCCCCGTATGACACCCTACGAAAATCCTGCGCCCCACGGGGCAAATCCCAATATGGGCGGCACATTCTCTCAGGCTGACAAGACCGCTTATCAGAGGAGCAGCGACACATCTCTCCGCGGTGTAATGCTGAACGGCTCTCCCGAGGGCGGAGTGTACAGTATCCCTGCGGAGGCGGAGACCGAAAGGGAGATACTCCCCGATTTTCCACTCCCCACCGACTCGACGGAGTCAATACCCCAAACGGCAGGGCTTACTCCTTCTTTAAGCTGGGTGTCGCTTACCGGAGACAACAGCTGGGGTTATCTGCAGTTCGACGTGTTCACCGCAGGCGGCGCATATCCCGTTCCCGGTGCGGTCGTTATTGTGAAAAAAGAGCTTCCGGGCGGCGTTGGCCTCGTAAGACTTCTGTTTACCGACAGAAGCGGAAGAACACCTACCATCGCTCTCCCCGCTCCCTCCGCTTCTCTGTCGCAAAATCCGATGAACACCGCCCGTCCCTTCTCCGAATACAATGTTACGGTCAGAGCTAAGGGCTACTACACTCTCAGCGACATAAACATTCCCATTTTCGCAGGAGTCAAGACCGTTCAGCCCATAGACCTCATTCCCCTGCCCGAATATCCCGAGCAGACACCAATTCAGCCCCGTTCAGATCATCGGGTCAACGGTATGACCGATGAAAATTCGGTAGGCTGATATCTAAGGAGAAATAAGGAGGCGCCAAATGACAGGAGAGCCGTTCATTCCCGAAAATATTGTCGTTCATCTGGGGGCGCCCGACGACCCGAGCGCTATGAATGTGACCGTGCCTTTTGCGGATTACATCAAAAACGTTGCCTCCAGCGAAATTTATCCCACCTGGCCCGAAAGCGCTCTGAGGGCTAATATCTACGCCATTATCACCTATGCCCTGAACAGGTACTACACAGAATGGTATCCGTCACGAGGGTATGATTTTGACATCACCAACGACACTCGCTATGACCAGTATTACGTTCACGGCAGGGACATTTTCGAGCCTATAAGCAACATCGTGGACGAAATTTTCAACAACTACCTCCGCAGGGAGGGAACTGTTGAGCCGATGTTCGCCGCCTATTGTGACGGGGTGCGCACTTACTGCCGGGGTCTCAAGCAATGGGAGACGGTGGAGCTTGCAAATCAGGGTATGACGCCCTATGAGATACTCAGATACTTTTACGGAGATGATATTGAGATTGTGACAAACGCTCCCGTTGCACCCAACATTCCCTCCTACCCGGGAGAGGTCATCGGCTTCGGCAGCGCAGGTGACGATGTGGTGCGTATACAGACTCAACTGAACCGCATTTCACAAAATTACCCTGCCATTCCCAAGATACCCTATGTTACGGGCAGCTATGACACTCTTACCGAAGACGCTGTTCGGACATTCCAGCAGGTGTTCGGACTGCCTCAGACGGGTTCTGTGGATAAATCCACCTGGTATCGCATAAATCAGATATACACAGGCATAAAGCAGCTTGGAGAGCTTACCTCCGAGGGCGTTACCATTTCCGATTATACCGCCGATGTTCCCGAATTTATGGGTCCGGGTCAGTCGGGGGCAAATGTCAGAGTGGTGCAGTACATTCTGTCGGTGATCGGAGCCTATTACGATGCTGTGCCGAGGATAACCATCACAGGCACATACGACGAAGCCACCGAGAATGCGGTCAGGGCTTTCCAGCAGATATACGGTCTGCCCGAAACGGGTATCGTTGACGCAGATACCTGGGAGGATCTTTACAGAACCTACAAGGGCATTGCCGACAGCGTTCCGGTTAATCCCGCAGGAGAGGAGATAGTCCTTTACCCCGGTATGATACTGAGGGAGGGTATGCAGAACGAGTATGTTCGGACGCTCCAGCAGTATCTTACGGAGATACATAACGCATATCCTCAGATACCTGCGGTGAGCGATACGGGATATTTCGGTCCTCTCACAAAAAATGCCGTTACCGCTTTCCAGCGTGTGTTCGGCATTGCTCCTACGGGATATGTGGGGGCTGAGACCTGGTCACGCATCGGCGAGATATACAGCGAGGTCAAATACGGATATGTTAAGCCTGCGGGACAGTTTCCCGGATATACCATAAGATAAAGGAGGCAGACAATTGGCAAATGAAGCTATTCCTGTTTCACCCCAGTCCCACGAGGCTAATGTGACGGAGCTGCAAAGGTATTTAAGAGAAATTTCAATGAGCGGCGCTAATGTAAGACCCGTTATCCCCGACGGGCTTTACAATGAGCAGACCGCCGCCGCAGTAGCCGATTTCCAGCGTATGAAGGGACTTCCCCAAACGGGTGAGACAGACAGAGTTACCTGGAACGCTATTCTTGACACATACTATGACATTATCTCAAATCTCTCCGAGCAGATAGGCGTAAAGCCCCTGCCTACGGTAAAGACCGTTCTTGCCCCGGGAGACAGGGGAACGGCGATCATTATTTTACAGGCAATGCTCAACACTCTTGCGGGGCTGTATATGAACATTCCCCCCAACTCCCTGAGCGGTGTTTACGACAGCGACACGGTAAAGGCGGTGACGGAATTTCAGACCATTTCCGGTCTCACTCCCACGGGAGAGACGGATATCCGCACCTGGAATGCTCTTGCGGGACTTTTTGATGCGATATCGGCTCTTGAAGGTGAGCTGTAAAAAATACGGCTTTGCAGTTTTTCATTGACTGCAAAGCCGTTATTTCGTTATCGGAGATATCCCCCTGCCACTCTTATGCCGCCTGTGGCGTCTGTGGCGGTGAATATATCGGTAAAGCCGTTATCAGAGAGTATTTTCTTCACGTCCTCCGCCTGCTCTGTGCCTATCTCGAATATCATCAGACCGTCCTTTTTCAGAAGCTCTTTCCAGAGGCAGGCTATGACTCGATAGAATTTCAGTCCGTCTGTGCCGCCGTACAAAGCAGTCTCGGGTTCAAAGGTCACTTCCTTCTGCAGCTCCTCCATTTCTCTGTCTGTAAGGTATGGGGGGTTGGAGACGATACAGTCGATATCAAGATATTCTTCCTCGGAGGTGCGGAAATTTTCAAGCAGCGCTCCGTTCATTACATCGCCCTTCAGAAGCTTCACGTCTGCACCGTTTGTCCGTACATTCTCCACAAGATAGGGAAAGGCTTCGGCGGACAGCTCTACCGCATACACCGAGCTTTTGGGCAGCTCCTTTGCAAGGGTAACGGCGATACAGCCGCTTCCGCTGCACAGGTCAAGTATGCCGCAGGGCTTATCTTTCCCAAGTCTTGCTATGGTCTCGTCAATGAGGGCTTCGGTGTCGGGGCGGGGTATGAGTACGCCCTCCCCTACCTTGAAGCTTCTGCCGTAAAACTCCCATTTTCCCAAGATGTACTGGAGAGGATAGCCTGCCGCTCTCCGCCTTGCGCCCTTGACTGCGGCATTTACGGCGGCTTCGGTCAGCTTTTTATCGGGGTGTATCGCTATTTGCTCACGGGTCACTCCGCAGAGATCCTCCATAAGACACATTTTGTCAAAATCCTTATCGGGAACGTCCGTGAGTATGCTGTCAAGACGTGTGCTGAGTTCGTTTACAGTCATATGGTATCTCCTTGAAGCTTGAATAATATGTGCCAAAGTTTACAAATTGTCTATTGACATTTTAGAACAGATGTGCTATAATATTACCATTGATCGTCGTTCTTATCCTCGGGGATACAGGGTTTAAGGGCAGCGATCGCCACCTCTATCTGAGGGTCGTCGGGCTCGCAGGTGGTGATGTGCTGGAGCCACAAGCCGGGAGCTGAAATTATCTTTGTGAAGATGTTGTCGCATCTGCCTGCAAGCTTTATCAGCTCATAGCCTATAGACGCTTCAACGGGGAGCATAAGAAGCTGAAGTCCGAAGCGTGCGAACACGTTGTCCCAAGGGAGAAACATTCCTATGGCGATGCTCAGAAGCACCACAAGGAAGATAAAGCTGGTCCCGCAGCGGGGGTGGAAACGGGTCTGCTTTCTCACGTTCTCCACCGTAAGCTCAAGTCCTGCCTCATAGCAGGCTATGGTCTTATGCTCGGCGCCGTGATATTTGAAGGTGGTGTGTATCTCCTTCATATTGGATATGAGCCACATATAGCCAACAAGCAGCGCTATTTTGATAACACCCTCGGCAATGGTCTTGCTCCAGTCGGGAGCCCCAAGCTTTCCTAAAAGTCCCGAAAGCAGGGCAGGGAAGAATTTGAATGCACATATGCTTATTGCCATAACGATAACGCAGACCACGATCATTACAGTGTTCATCACCGATTTGCCGTTTTCCCCCTCAAGCTTTGCTTCAAGCCATTTATAGGGTCTTGTTTTGCTGAGCCATTCCTCAAAGGGGGAAAGCTCCTCGTCCTCCTCGTCCTCGTCGGTCATCTGCTTTTCGGCGGACTTCATTGTGCATTTCATTCCGTCCACAAGAGATATGACAAAATTAAAGCAGCCTCGGATAAAGGGGGTTTTAAGATACCAGGGGGCGCTTTTGCCGTTTCTTATTTTCCACGTCTCCACATCAATTGTCCCGTCGGGCAGACGGCACGCCATTGCGGAAAGGTCTATGCCTCTCATCATTATTCCTTCGATAAGCGCCTGTCCGCCTATTTTCGACTTGAATTTGCACTCAGACTGCTGATTATTGCTCAAGATAAATAACACCTCTTAATAAAGATAGAAATTGTTGGAGACCTCGGCTGTGGTGAGAAGAAGATTATCCTCGGTGTCTCCGAAGCGCACCATATATACGGCGCTGTCTGTGGAGGCAACGGCTACATAACCCTCAAGCAGCTTCTGCTCGGAGTCGCTCAGGCTGCATACCGTTATCCTCATAAGTTCGAGACGGCTTTGTTCAAGGCTGCCGTTATATTTGTAGAAAACCTTCTCTCCGGTTGTGCCGTCATTTTTCACGGTCACAAGCCCCTGCCATCTTACGGGAAGCATAAAGGCATAGCCAAGATACGGCTCGGTGAGGGAGGAATATTTTTTTATTACAGAATAGTTTTCAAAAACGTTCCAGTTTGTGATATACTGGGCATCCTGACGGTCTTTATATCCCGGGAAGGCTTCTCTTTCGGGTATCTCCACGATACCGTCACCGTCGATATCCTTGCAGTAAAGTCCTTGGGGACGTACAGTTCTTGCGGGCAGCTCCGAGCCGTCTATCATAGCTGGGTTTCGCAGTTCCCCGTTTACGCAGTAGATTATTTCCGTTGAGAGATTTCCGCTGCCCAGAAGCCCGTCCGCAAATACGGCCGGAGTGTCGTTTCCGATATATCCGCTGATAACAGACGGAAAATCCAATGTAGTGGGGCTCATATCCACGGTGCTGACGCACTCTGCTCCCTCTCCCCTGTCGGTAACGAGTGAAAGAGAGGCGGTATGGTTTTCGTTATTGCAGTTTACCACGGCAATATCGTCTCCGCCGTCCTTGTCAAGATCAAGGGTAAGGGTCTTGTAATAAGTTCCCGTGTACTCGGTGTTAAGTATCCCGTCGCCGAGACTGTAGAGCTTCAGCGTTTTTTCCGTAGGGGTCATATAGCCGTATCCTATCGCCATACGGATATGTCCCGTTCCCCCAAGGTCCGTAAAAAAGACCTGCTCCACAGAAGTTCCTGCCCCTGCGTGGTCGTAGACCGAGCGCCACTCGCCCTCGCCCTTATCCAGTATATTCACACGGACATTGCTTTCCTTGCTGCTTAAACTGTTATAGAAGACCACCGCCTCGTTCTCACCGTCTGTGTCCAGGTCAATAAAAACAAAAGCGGAGCGGTATGCTCCCGAACGGGGATAAACAAGGGATATCTCATTTCCTGCCGCCTTGGTAAGGGCAGAATATATCTCCTGCTGCTCCTCTGACATCATCGGCGGAGACAGGAGATTGTCGATAGACGAGTCAAGCCCGCAGGCGCAGAGAGAAGCGCTCATTGCCGCAGCCGCTGCCGTCAGAGCGATTTTGCTTAGCTTCATAATCACAAATTCCTTAAAAAAGGGCGCACAAGGAGATGGTATTTCCCCTTGCCGCCCCAAGATATTTTTTATAAGTCGTCGGTAGGCTTTACGTCGATATTTTCGATCTCCAGATACTGCTTGTTCATAGGCGCTCTGCTCCAGCGGCGCTTGCCTACGCTGAGTCTGGGCATTACACGGTAAACGTAGGTGCTCCAGAATACTGCAACCATTGTGATGGTCATAAACACGATGCCGATATCGGAAATTGAGGGAATGTTCATTGAAAGTCTCTCCTCATAACCTGTGGGTATAAGGAGAAGAATGTATCTCGGGATCACCGAGACTGCCGCAAGGATAGAAGAAACATATCCGAAAAGGCACATCCAGAAACGGGTGAATTTCTTTTCCATTCCATTGAAGAAACGTGCTGTATTCATAAAGAACAGTACTGCTGTCATATAGGAAAACAGCTCATACAGAAGCTCGGAATAACGGGTCACAGCAACGTTGTTTGAAATGATGCTCATCATATCCACTATCTTCCAGGCTGCGTAGAAGGAAAGCGCTGCACAGTTACCGGAGGAAATTCCTTCGCCCTTGAAGATATTGACAGCCATCGCTACGAAATTCAGTATCACGCAGAGCATAACGAAATGAAGTGCAAAGGTGCCCAGAGTATAGCCTGTGAGCATATTGTAATCCTCAGCCTCATCACGGGAAAGCTCCTCAACGATAAGCTTGTTGGCATTTACGATATCAACGAAATCGAAAATTATCTGCGCAAACACGAGAAGCGCCATAAGCAGAGCACTATAGCCTGCTGCTGCGGGTATCTTCTTTTTCAGACGGTCATAACGCAGGCGCATCGGGTTTATGAGGATACAGGAACCGATGACCTTATCCTTTGAGCTTCCTGCCAGCAGAATGATCGTTATAAGGATAAATCCGGGTATAAGGATCATCAGAGGATAATTTTTAAGAGGCGACGGGTCTATGTACTGCCCTGTTTCAAAGTTCATATTGCTGAAAAGCTGGATAGTGCGGGCTGCCACCGCAAGTACAAGCACAACGAGATATACGCCCATAGAAGCTTTTTTTGTTATAAAGCTGGTTTTATTTGCTTTGGCTACATTTTTGCGCATCTGCTCTGCGCTAAGCTGTTTCATTTTGCCCATAATCCGTTCAATCCTTTCGCAGATAACCCGTCGGGAATTTTTAGAAAATGACTTTGCCGGGATAGTGCATATCACGGCTTCGGGAAAATGTATTATCCTCAAAGCCCCCGCATATATATTATCAGGCAAACTCAATAATAACATATATAATACAATAAATACATTGTACTATAAAATCTTCTTATTGTCAAGTGTTAATTTGTATGAATTTCATAATTTGTAATTATTTTATATGCATAATTTTCAAGAGTGAATAAATATAGAGAGGAATGGTCAAAATATGAAATCATTTTTTAAGTCGGTCATTTTATGGGCAACGGTCCTTTGCGTTCTTCCTGCGGCGGCGGCAGGGGGTATCAGAGAGGACAAGCCCCAAAGCGTTCCTGCGGCGCAGAGCCTTATCCTGCCCGAGGATAATAAGCTAAGGCTTCTCTGCACTTCCACGGGAAAAATAACCGAAATGAACATTGAGGATTACGCTGTTTTTGCCGTGCTCGGGGAAGTGCCCTTTATCCCCGACGCAGAGGCTCTCAAGGCGCAGGTATGTGCGGCAAGGACATATGCGGTAAGGCGGATCCTTTCCGGAGAGACTGAAAACGGCGCTCATATTTCCGACGACGGCTCGAAATATCAGACCGTCCTCACCGAAGCAGACGCAATGGCTGTATACGGCGTGGATTATGACAAGGCTCTTGCCGCCGTAAAGGCTGCGGCAAATGCCACCGAGGGAGAGATCATAATGTACGACGGCGCTCCTGCCGCTGCAGTTTTTCACGTTTCCTCCCCGGGTGCAACGGAGTCGGCGGAAAATGTGTGGGGAAAAGCATATCCGTACCTTGCAAGCGTTTCCTCGGACTGCACCGAGACAAGACGTGAATTCACAAAGGCGGAGATCACCGCACGTATATCCTCCGAATACCCGGAAGCGGCAGAGTATGACGGCATTGAGATATTATCCGCAACGGAAACAGGAACGGTGCTTTCCGTAAGTCTCTGCGGCGTTTCCGTAAGCGGCAGCAGGCTTGCGGAGCTTCTGTCACTTGACAGCGCCGCATTTGAAGTAAGTGAAAAAGAGGGAATGGTCACATTCACCGTTAAGGGAAGCGGTCATCTTGTGGGAATGAGCATTTGCGGCGCTGATGAGCTGTCCCGTAAGGGAATGGGATACAGAGATATACTTGACCATTACTATCCCGGTACATATATCGAAAAAATGCAGTAAAAAAGGAGCTGCCGCAAATTATCGGCAGCTCCGGGATATTTATATCAGGTATAAGAATCGAAAAATGTGCCGAGAAAGCTGCTTGCAAAGGTGTTATAGCCGCTGTAAAGCCCCGAAGAGCTTGTCTGACCGTACATCATACCCTTGAAAGCGGTGGTCTGAGCCTTGCTGACCGCTGCCTTGCTTATGCTGTCCGCCTTGTCTGCGATACGGGCAACGGGAGAATAGGAGCTTCCGAACATTGACGAAACAGCGTTGTCATCTGCCGCTCTGAGAGTCTCCTCATTGACGGTGAGCTTATTGTCGCTGCCAACCTTTACGCCCATTCTCGAAAGAGCGCCGGAATAGGTCTTGACGGTATTTGTCATAGAAAGTCCTGCTTTGAGTGCGTCAACGCTGTCGGACTTGCCCATAGCGTCAATAGCAGAATTATAGCTTTCGGCAAAGGCGGTGACATTCTTCACCAGAGCGTCCTTGTCCTGGATGTCGCTCATACTCATTGCGCTGAGCGCCGCAGACTTTTTCTTTAAGTCCTTTGCGACTTCGGAAAGTTTAAGCTCGGAGGAGACTGTGCCAATCTCGCTGTCGCCTGTTGAACTGCCCTCAAGCTGTGCTTTTATTTTCTTTTTATACTCGGGGGATCTGACCTCGTCGACTTTTTTCATAAGCGCCTGCAGGTCGGCGGAAGTATTATTGTATGTATTGTTTTTCTGATACATTCCCGAGAAGAGATTTGAATATGCGGAGTAATTGCCGATACCGTATAAGCTCATAGTGTCAGCCCCTTTCGATAATTTTCTAAGTTAATAATACCACATTTATCTCATATGTTTGTTAATTTTTTGTAAATAAAAAAGACGCCGAAGCGTCTTCCTTATTGTACGTACAATTCGGTTATAAAATGTCCGCCGATTTCCCGTCGAAAATCAGACAGCACGTGTTACCTTACCGGAACGGAGGCATCTTGTGCACACGTAGATGTGCTTGGGAGTACCGTCAACGATAGCTTTTACACGCTTTACATTGGGCTTCCAGGTTCTGTTGGAACGACGATGAGAGTGGGAAACCTTGATACCGAAAGTAACGCCCTTTCCGCAAATATCGCACTTTGCCATTTGGGCCGCACCTCCTTGAAAAAGTAATAGCGTTTCAACGCCCTGTACGGGACGTTTTCAGAACGTTTCTATTATATCACAAACAAATTTAAATTGCAAGTCTTTTTTTCACTTTTATAAATTATTTACAATTATGCCAAAGCGCTCCGCCGATTTTTTATTCAAATCTCAGCAAAACAGTCATTTTTCCGACAGATATTCTTCTATTTCGGGACGAAGAGAGATGAATATCCCGGCAAGCTCGGGATCAAAATGGGTGCCTGCCGAGTCGGAAATTATCCCGAAGGCTTCATCGAGAGGCATTGCCTCCTTATAGCACCTCTTTGAAATAAGAGCGTCAAATACATCGGCTATTGCCATAATACGGGCGCTGAGGGGTATCTCATCGCCTTTGAGCCCCGAGGGATATCCGCCGCCGTCCCATTTTTCGTGGTGACCCTCGGCAACGGTGGCGGCAATGTCCACATATTCCTTTTCCTCAATGCCGTCCATTACCTCTCTGATTATACGTCCGCCCTCGGGAGCGTGGCTCTTTATCCGCTCAAACTCCTCGGGAGTGAGCTTTCCCGGCTTCTGAAGGATACTGTCGGGAACGGATATCTTGCCTATATCGTGCATCGGAGCAGCTTTTGCCAGAAGCTCCACATAGCTGTCGGTGAGTATTTCGGGGTACAGCCCCTTTTTCTTCGCAGCTTCCGCAAGCATTGTCACGTATTTGCTGGTGCGCTTGACGTGCTCGCCCGTATCGCCGTCACGGCTCTCGATAAGGTTTGCCATTGCGATGATGATGTTGTTCTGCAGCTCCAGCATTTTCTCATTATGCCGTCTAAGGTCGCCTGTCTTTTCCTCTACCTCGATCTCAAGGCGCTTTTTATGCCTGTCAAGACCGGAAGTTATCCTTACGCAGAGGATTATACAGACTGTCACCGCTGCGATAATGCCTGTTATGCATATTTTCTCCACAATACCCGATGCGGCAATATATCCGTCCATTCTGTCGGCAGCCGCCTGCATTTCTTCTGCGGCAAGCTGATGCAGATCGTCCAGATGTTCATTTACAGTCTCCACAAAGCCGTACATTACATTCACCACATAGTAAGAGGCTGTTGCGGTGCTGCCCTCTCTGCTGAACTTGAAGGCTACCTCGGCATTCTGAAGATAGCTTCGGTAATCGGAATAGCAGAGATGAAAAAGCTGCTCACGCTTATCCCCCGTCATACGCTTGCCGAATTCGTCAAAAAGCACGTTGAGCTGTTCTTCGATTTCCTTTGCCTGTGCCTCGTACTCATCATAA
Organism: Huintestinicola sp.; assembly: GCF_050874005.1. Classification (GTDB taxonomy): domain Bacteria; phylum Bacillota; class Clostridia; order Oscillospirales; family Ruminococcaceae; genus Huintestinicola. The sequence goes on along the minus strand of NZ_JBNMJV010000005.1, from coordinate 35,036 downwards.
AGTTCTTCGCTGTCGGCGGCAATGTGGTTTGCTGTTATTGCCTGATGTTTGTAAAGAAGTCCGCTTATATCCTTGATATATCCGGAATTTACAATGTGCTCCGTTAATATTTCCGAATATCCGTCTGCCAGCCTGTTCATATGGTAAACAAGAAATATCTCGCCTGCTATGCCGATAAGCCCTGCCATAAGCACGGCTATGAATATTTTGAAAGGCGTACCCCTCACTTTAAGTTCACCTCTTATTTTTCCGCAGGAGGAGCCGTTATCCCCTCCGTCATTTCGTCAAGAAGCTCCCGGAGATCCCTTCCGTCGCTGTTTCCTGATATTATCACCGTTCCGAAAGCATATGCGGGAGTCCAGAAAGTATCTGCCACGTTCTGCAGATGACCGTAGGCTGACTGCTCGGAAAGAGCGGCAAGTGCCGGCGACGCTTTCACCTCAGGCGAGTCTGCTGCCTTGATGTTTGAAGGGCATTCTCCTCTTGCATTGAAGCGGGCTGTCTGATTTTCCTCGTTGGTGAGCCAGCGTGCAAGCTCCATTGCCCAATGAGGCTCCTTCGTATTGGCATTTACGCCCACGTATTTATAGCCTGCGAAGCTGTGCATCTGCACCTGTCTGCCGCAGACGGTATATTCGGGAAGCTTTGCGGCAGCAAAATCCTCTCCCCAGGCTTCGGAAACAACGCTTGAGTTCCAGGTGCCATTTACGCCTGCAATAATGCTTCCGTCCTTTACTCCTGCCTTGAAATCGTCATCTGAGCCGCTCACAAAGCCCTTGTTTGAGGCGATCTTCAGCATCGCTTCCGCAACATCCAAGCCACGTATGGGGGCAGTCTGTGAGTTCCAGTCGCAGGAATTTGTAACGCCGTCCTCATTCATATCAACGCTCAGTCCTGCGCCCTTGAAAAAGGAATAGATGTACCAGCCGCTTGAGAAGTCCATATAGACCTTTTTGCCGTTTTCTTCGGCTATCTCAAGGAGACGGTCAAAGCTTTTCACGTCCTCCTCGGTGTAATAGGCGCTGTTGTAGTAAAGAAAATAGCCGTTGCTGGCAGTCTCGGGATATGCGAAGAGAGTGCCGTCAAAGCTTGCTCCCAATATAGAGCCGTTGTCTTTGCCGCCGTTTGCTGTTATGATCTCATCGGCATTTTCGGTGACGGGAAGAAGCGCTCCTCCTCTCCTCAGCGGCTCAAACTGATCCGCCGCAAAGGAGAACACATCCGCAGCATTTTCGGGAGAGCTGAGGACCGTGTCCTTGCAGGTCTGCTCACTCTCGGCGCTTATAGTTATATTAAAGGAAGCCTCGTCCTTGTGAACTTCGGAAAAGGCGCTCACCATCTGAGAAGTAAGATCCGTTTCCTCAAACGGACACCACACGGACAATGTGACAGAAGGAAGCGGCTCTGATGTTCCCGATGCCCCGCAGGAGGCAAATAAGAGCGCCGCAGCAGCAGCGCATACCAGCTTTCCTTTTTTCACGCAGATCACAGCTTTCCTTACATTTTTCGGTAATTTTCTTTTAATTATACCATATTAAATGAGTATTGTCAATGTTTTGTAAAGGATCATTGTAAAATGCTGTCTTTTTTTGTATAACTTTCTTTATATTTGAAAGATACTGCCGAAAATATGCAGGTGCAGTAAGATTTGCCGAAAGTTTACATTTCCCATAAGCCGTCAGGAAATAACGGAATATTGCAAAAAAACTTTGGGCATATTGCATATATTATCCCGATATTAGGGAAGCTTTTTCCATATTCGTGTCGAAAATTGTGGAATTTATAGAAAATGAATATATTTTTTAATAGAATTTTGTCACCCAAAACGGCAATTACTGCATTTTTGCTCTTGTAATTTTTTGTGTTTTGATGTATAATTAGTTTAGCTATAAGTGTGCTTATAGGCAAACTGTACCCTGAGGAATATTTCTTTTAACAAAAAAGACAGCTTCCAAAGGCTTAAATTTGGTATTTACGACAAGTTTTACGATATAGAAAGGAGCCATCGCTTATGGGACTTTTCGACAGCGCTGCATTCAAAATAACCGAGCAGGGCCTTGACGCTGCCTGGTACAAGCAGCAGGTCATCAGCCACAACATCGCAAACATCTCCACCCCCGATTACAAAGCAAAAACCGTAAGCTTCGGGCTGATACTCAAGGAGAAGTCAAAGTGCCCTTATCACGGCTACAAAAGCTGCCCTCACGACAGGCTGAGCAATAATTCCGATACTGCCGAGGTGGCAGGCAGCAATGCTTCAAGCGGCAATCAGGGGGACGATCTGGTATGGGTAAACACCACCTATGAGACCAACACCAGCCAGCTTCTGAACGGCAACAACGTTGACATTGAAAAAGAGGGTCTGGAGCTTGTGGACGTTAAATATCAGTACCAGACTATGATAGACTATATGAACAGCCAGTATTCTATGATACGCAGAGCAATCGGCAAGTAATACCGAAAGGAGATCGTTGCTATGGGATTTTTAAGTTCCCTTGATATAGGTCACTCGGGTCTTTCCGCACAAAGGCTCAGAATGGACATTATCTCTCAGAACATCGCAAACCAGGACTCCTACAACACCGCCACAGGCGAGCCTTACTGCCGCCAGCTTACGGTGATAAGCGAGAAAAAGGATTTTGCGGGCATTCTGAACAAGTACACCACAAGAGATGAGTCCACTCACCGGAGAGGCGTTTACTACAGGGCTAATCAGGACAAGTACAGAATGGCAGGCGCTGAGATAACCGCTGTCATTGACGACACCGCTCCTATGACCCCTGTTTACGACCCCGAAAATCCTCTTGCAGACGAGAATGGCTACATTTATCATTCAAACGTTGACAACACCAAGGAGCAGACCGACCTTATGGCAGCTCAGCGTGCTTATGAGGCAAATGCTTCGGCTATAGAAGTTGTCAAGGCTATGATGAGCAAGGCTCAGGAACTGAAGGGCAACTGATAAATATACCATTATTATATAAGGAAAGGATCCGATAAAATGTACATCGTTCCTATAAGCTCCGCAATCACGCCCCTTGACATTCTCTCTCAGAATGAAACGGCTGCTGCGGACAAGAGCAAGACCGACTCTCCCTCCTTTGCGGACGTTTTCAGAGAGGTCATTACAGATGTTACCGAGACACAGCAGGTCGTGAATGAAGATTCTGCCCGTCTCGTTATGGGCGAGATAGACGATCTCCACACAATTTACAACAACCTCACCAAGGCGGAGATAGCCGTTGAGACTTTCGTGGCTGTCAAGGACGCCTGCCAGCAGAGCTACGATCAGATTATGCAGATGAGTATGTAACCGCCTGCCGAGAAGGGAACTAACAGGGAATGAACGAAAAAGTACAAAAGACCATAACCACTGTTAAGGAATACTGGGGCAGGCAGTCAAAAAAAACCAAGGGCATTTACATAGGCGGTCTTGCGCTGGTGCTTATCATCGCCATTGTTGCGGTGGTGCTTCTTAACAGAAAGGAATACGTTGTCCTCTATGAGGGGCTTGAGACCTCCGAAGCTGCGGAGATAGTCCAGCTTATTGAGGAATCGGGATATGAATGCACCCTCCGCTCGGGCGGCACTATCATCGTACCCAAGGGCACGGAGAACGCCATTGCTATGAACCTGGCAATGCAGAAGTACCCCAAGTCTTCCATTGACTACAGCACTTACACCGAAAATGTGGGAATGTTCACCACAGAGTCGGAGAAAAGGCAGTACGAGCGTATTGCTGCTGAGGAAAGGCTCTCCGCCATACTCTCTACCTTTGAGGGCGTTCGTGAGGCAACTGCTACTCTCACCATACCCGAGAAAAAGAACACCGTTATCGAGGCATACAAGCAGGAGCCGTCGGCTTATGCGGTGCTGTACCTTGAGGACGGAGTAAAACTCTCAAACGAGCAGATCGAGGGTATGACCTACCTTATCACAAGCTACGGCATCAAAGAGGAAAACGTTACCTTAGTTGACAACTATGGCGTTCTTCTCTTAGCCGAGGACACTCCTGCAGATGTGGTGGCAGAGGAGACAAGAAAGCTTAAATTCAAGACAGACCTTGAAAATCAGATACGTGAAAAGATAGAAGCCCTGCTTATCCCCGCTTACGGCGAGGACGGCTTCTCGGCAGCTGTCAATATGGTGCTGAACTTTGACAGCAAGGTCTCCGAGGACACACGCTACACACCCTCCACCAATGACGAGAGGGGTATGCTCCAGCACACCGACGCAGAACAGGCAAGCGGCAATACTGTTGTTGAAGGCGGCGTTCAGGGCGTTGAGACAAATGCCGATGACACCTATCCCGAGGGAAATACCGGCAACAATGGTGCCTGGACCGAAAATTCCGTTTCCAACACCTACCTTGTAAACACCTACAAGGAGCAGGTGGAAAAAGCAGGATATGTTATTGACGGTCTTTCCATTTCGGTGCTTATCTACACCGATTATCTCCCCGATACAACAAGACAGAACCTGGTAAGTCTCGTTGCAAATGCAGCTACGGTAAATCCCGCTGTTGCTCAGGACGTTGTTACCGTTACCAACCTTCAGAAGGTGGGCGAAGCTGCTCCTGCAGAGGCTCAGACCTTCCTCTTCGGCCTAACTCTCAATCAGCTTGTTATTCTGGGCGCAATTCTTCTTGCAATACTGCTTATACTCATAATCGTGCTCGTTTCTCTCAGATCCAAGAGCAAAAAGAAGAGAACCGCTTTCGAAAGGACTCTTCTCGAACAGCACGCTCCCGCAGACGGAGAACCTCTGGTGGAAAGCTTCTTCTCTCTCGGAGACGAAACCTCTCCCTCTGTGGATATCCCCAGTCTTAATGCTGACTCGGGAATGGAGACCAAGGAGACTATCATCAGGAGAGAGCTTACGGATTTCGCTCGGACAAGCCCTGAGATCGTGGCTCAGCTCCTCAGAAGCTGGATGCACGAGGAGGAGGAAAATCCCAAATCCAAGAAAAAGAACAGCAGCAGCGAGCCTGCTCCCCAGGCTCCCGCAGAGCAGTAACAGCTTTCCCCTCTTAATGCCCGAAAGGAATGTTTTAAATGAGCGATCTGCTTGAACTTACACCAAGACAAAAAGCTGCTGTGGTCATTACCGCTCTCGGAACGGACAATGCCGCAGGAGTTTACAAACACCTTAACAACGACGAGGTAGAAGCTCTGACGATGGACGTTTCCAGTCTCCCATATCTCGAAGCGAATGTGGCGGACTCGGTATTAAACGAATTTTACGAGCTTTGCCTTACCCAGAAGGTCATCACCGACGGCGGCGTTGAGTACGCAAGAGACGTTCTTACCAAAGCCTTCGGCGAGGAAGTGGCTGCAAAGCTGATGAACAAGATCACCAAGTCTATGCAGTCCAAGGCATTTGAATTTGTCAGAAAATCCGACTACAAAAATCTGCTGGCTATCGTTCAGAACGAGTACCCCCAGACCATTGCCCTCATTCTCTCCTATGCGACTTCGGAGCAGGCTTCCGCTGTGCTGAACGAGCTGCCTAAGGAGAAGCGTGTGGAGGTAGTTGAGAGAATTGCCAAAATGGACTCCGCTTCCCCCGACACCGTCAAGGCAATAGAAGCTACTCTTGAAAGAAAGTTTGCTTCCGTTGTTTCTATGGACACCACCGAGGTGGGCGGCATAAACACCGTTGCGGATATCCTGAACAAGGTAGACCGCTCCACCGAAAAATACATCTTCGACGAACTCTCAGTCAGAGACCCTGTTCTGGTGGAAGAGATCAAGAAGAAAATGTTCGTATTCGAGGATATCCTCTCTCTCGACTCTATGTCCATTCAGAGATTTATCCGAGACTGCGACACCAAGGATCTTTCCATTGCCATCAAGGGCTCCAACGAGGAAGTGGCTGCCGCTCTCTTTGCAAATATGCCTCAGAGAATGCAGGAGTCCATTCAGCAGGAGATCGAGTATCTGCATAATATCCGTATGCGTGACGTTGAGGAGGCTCAGCAGCGTATCGTAGGCATTATCAGACATCTTGAGGAAGAGGGCGAGATCGTTATCGGCAAGGGCGGAGATGATGAGATAATTGCTTAAAATCGTTAAATCAAAGGTATATAATTTCGACAGCTCCAAGCTTGTCCCTGTGGGCGAGCAGGAGCAGAAGAAGCCCGAGCCCGTCCCCGAGGAAGAAATTCCCGAGCCTACTCCCGAAGAGATAGCCGCTAAGCAGGAAGCAGAGCGTGCAAAACGCCTTGAGGACGAAACAAAACGCTTCAACGAGGCTGTGATAAAGCGTTCCGACGAGATAATCTCCGCCAGAAAAAAGAAGATGGACGAGGATTACGACAGGATCGTTGCGGCAGGACGAAATTCCGCCGACAAGATGATCGAGGACGCCAGATCAAAGACCAGGGCGGTCTTTGCCGCAGCCGAGGAGGAATGTGACAGGCTAAGGGAAAGATCCCGCAAAGAGGGCTTCGAGGCAGGTTTTGAGGCAGGTAAGGAAGAAGCGCTGAGGAAGTGCGAGAAGTACCTTGAGACCGCAGGTGCACTGCTTTCCGAGATAAACTCGAAAAAAGAAGCCTATTACATCTCCCACGAATACGAGCTTTGCGAGACTGTTCTCGATATGGTGAGGAAGATCACCCTTTCAGAGATAAAGACCGACCCCGAGGTCATTGACCGCATTGCTGCCAATGCCGCTAAAAGTTTCCGCAATTCCGATTACGTGAAGATATCTGTGGCGCAGGGCGAGGCTTCAAGGAATTTTGTTACGGACAAGGAATTTGTTAAGTCCCTTATCCCGTTTATTCCGGAAGTAGAGGTGGAAGAGCTTGACCCGCTGGACGCTCCACCGGGCACGGTGGTTCTTGACAACGGCTCGGAGATAATCGACGCTTCTATCCCCACTCAGCTTGATTTCTTGAAAGAAATTATGAAAAACTCACATAAGGAAGAGCAGGAGGAATAATATCCCCTGCCTATACACATAGATCGAGGTTATGCAGATGGACTTTAAGGCTGTAAGAAACGCTGTGCGAACGGCTGAACTTTACCGCTATCAGGGCAAAATTGAAAAGATCATCGGTATGACCATCGAGGCAAGCGGCCCTGTCTGCAACATCGGCGATGTCTGCCGCATTTACAAGAAGGGCAGGTCGGGCGAGTTCATATACGCCGAAGTGGTGGGCTTCCGCCACGGTACGGTAATGCTTATGCCCTACACCGACATTGAGGGTATAGGTCCCGGGTCGGTGGTGGACAACACAGGCGACAAGCTTAAAGTCGGCGTTGGCGACTGCCTTATCGGCAGGGTCATAAATGCGGTGGGAGACCCCATTGACGGCGGCGCTCCTATCAAAACTATGGAAAGCTATTCCATTGCGGGAAAGCCTGTCAATCCCCTGACACGTCCTGCAATACACGATATTATCCCCTTTGGCGTAAAGGCGATAGACGGACTGCTTACTATCGGCAGAGGTCAGAGAATGGGCATTTTCGCAGGCTCGGGCGTTGGTAAATCAACACTTCTCGGTATGATCGCAAGAGAAGTAAAGGCGGACATCAACGTTATCGCTCTTGTGGGCGAGCGAGGCAGAGAGGTCCTGGAATTTATCCAGAGGGACTTGGGTCCAAAGGGTATGGCAAGATCGGTACTGGTAGTTGCTACTTCCGATCAGCCCTCTATGATGAGAAACAAATGCCCTATGACAGCCACCGCTATTGCCGAGTATTTCAAGGACAAGGGCAAGAACGTGCTTCTGATGATGGATTCTCTTACACGTTACGCTATGGCTCAGCGTGAGATCGGTCTTGCCACGGGAGAGGCTCCCATTGCAAGAGGCTACACCCCTTCAATTTACACGGCTATGCCCAAGCTTCTTGAAAGGGCGGGCAACTTTGAAAACGGCTCCATTACGGGAGTTTACACCGTGCTCGTTGAGGGCGACGACACCAACGAGCCAATTTCGGATACCGTAAGAGGTATCATTGACGGTCACATCATTCTGTCAAGAAAGGTGGCGGCGAGAAACCATTACCCTGCTATCGAGGTGCTGGATTCGGTTTCACGTCTTATGTCGGAGATCGCTCCCAAGGATCAGCGTGACGCTGCCGCAAAGATGAGAAATCTCCTTGCCACTTATTACGCAAACGCCGATCTGGTCTCCATCGGAGCCTACAAAAAGGGCACAAATCACGCTCTTGACGAGGCTCTCAGGAAGATCGACAAGATAAATGCATTTCTTCAGCAGTCCACCGACGAGGCGTTTAGCTTCGAAGAAACGGTGAAGATGATGAAGGAAGCTGTAAGCTAAGCCTTTTTGAGGAGGTAATTTCCTTTGAAGAAATTTCAGTTTACTCTGGACAAACTTCTTGATTTCAAGGATCAGGTCCTTGAAAAGGAGAAAAACAGTCTTGCTTCCTTAATCGCTCAGAAAATCGAAGCAATGGAGCTGAAAGCCGCTCTGGAGCAGGAAATGCGTGAGGCTCAGGACGATTTCAACTACAGGGCGCAGAAAGGCATTTCCGCTATGGAGATGTTCATCTTCAAGGAGCATCACAACACACTGAGACTTCAGATAGAGGACGCTAAGGCTTCTATCGCTTCTCTGGAGGCGGCTGTGGAAAAGCAGCTGGGTGTGGTGACGGAGGCCTCGAAAGAGGTCAAGAGCCTTGAGAAGCTTGAGGAAAAGCAGCTTGAGGACTACAATTTCAAGGCGGCAAAGGCTGACGAGCAGTTCATTGAGGAATATGTGAACGGTGCGTCGGTAAGGGCGGCTATGGCGGAAAACGCCGTTTAAATCACGGTCACAATGCATATCGCCGTTTTCTTCTGCACGGCGGCAGGCGTTTGACATATACATTTTATGTTGAAAGGAGGTTTGATCAGAATGGGCGAAATTGCAATGCCGGCAGAGCTTATGGCGGCGATGAACATCTTCGGCGGCTCGGGTGATATGACCCTTGCTTCGGCGGAGAACGGTTCTCAAAACGGTTCATTTGACGCTGTTTTAGGGCTTCTGATGGCAAATTCGACTCAGGTACAGACTGTTCCCGAGATGACGGAAACTGAGGCTGACCCCGAAATCAGGCTGGCGGATATACTTTCCGAGGCTCTTAAAGGGAATGGGGAAACAAAGCTGCCCGAAATTTTCTCGGAAAAGGGTGCAAAGGCGTTTATTGAGACCCTTTCACGTTTTCTTCCCGAGTATGACGGTGACGAGCTTCCCGAGGAGACTGTTTCTCTTTGGAATGATGTCCCGCCCGAGGAAAAAAAGGCTTTTGCAGAGCTGCTTTATGCGGCGGCTGAATTTTCCGAGGACGAAAGCACTCAGGCGGATAAGTCTCCCGAGGATATCGTAAAAATCGTCTCCGAACTTGTTGTAAATTCGGCAAAGAAACCCGAAAAAAAGGTCTCCGAAAAGCCTGATATCACAGATGAAGCTATTCTCATTCAGGGAATGAACCTGTTTCGTCCTGTGGAGACGGTATCTTTTGACAAGATCGGAGAGGAAAATCCGGCTTACAGCGAAACGGTGAGTACCGTGGAAAATGAACCGGTACAAGATCCCGGACGGGACAGACTGCAGGCGACAGACACAGGTCTCCCCGTTCAGACAGAAAATGCGGAAGCCACAAAGGCTCAGAATACCGAAAAGATACCCTTTGAGGATATTCAGTCCGCTTATGAAAAGCTTTCCGAGGCAGACCCCGAGGATATAGTAAGCTTTTGCAGAAAACTGGCTGACGAGCTTAACGTTTCCGTAAAGGAAACAACTCCCGAAGCTTTTAAGGAAACCGCTCCCGAACTGACCGATAACGGTCACATAGGATATGGCAGACAGGGTATTCAGGGGCTTATGTCACGGGTAAACAGGCACGATGAACTGCCGGTCGACATCGGTGCAAAAATAATTCCCGAACAGGCTGAAAATAAGGGTGCTGTTACGGATATTCCCCTTGACGAAAGCATTCCCGAAAACGAGGATATCTCGTCCCAGATAATGCGGCAGATAGACCTTTACAAGGACATTTTCAGCGAAAGCTTCTCTGAAAGAGAAATTTCTATGAAGCTTAGTCCCGAAGCTTTAGGCAGCGTCGAGATCAGGATCAGGCGCTCGGACAAGGGCTTTGAGATCACATTCACAGCTGAAAAAGCAGAGGCTGCAGAGCTTATCGGAAACAAGGCTTCGGAGCTTAGCGATGCGCTTGCTTCGAGAGGTATCGCTCTGAAAGAGCTGTCGGTAACACGCCAGATCGTGACAAACGAGTCGGACGGAAACCTTACGGACGGAACACTTTCCGGAAACGGAGGACTCTACCAAGGCGCTCAGAACGGTCAAAGCGGCTCGGGCAGACATTTTGAGTTCGGCGGACAGGCCCCTTCGGACGGCACTTCGGAAGCTGCTGACGAAAGCGCTTCGGATCTAAACTTTAACAGGGAGGCGAAACTATGGGTATCAGCGTAAACGACTTTTCCGCAGACAGCTTATCGGGAAAGGTTTACTCGAAATATTCCACGACTGAAATCGACACCAATGTTACAGACAGCGACAGCTCAAGCTATCTTGATTTTGACGGCTACTTAAAGCTCCTTACGGCTCAGATGTCAAATCAGGATTTCAACAACGCTATGAGCGACTCGGAATTTATCCAGCAGATGGCTTCTTACTCTATGATGGAGGCTATTTCCCAGCTCACACAGCAGAATGCGGTCACATATGCTTCTTCCCTTATCGGAAAAGCTGTTACCGTTCAGACAGGCACAGGCGCTCCCGACACGGGCATCGTTGAGTCTGTTACAGTCACAAGCGACGGCTGCAAGGTACTTGTAAACGGCTCACTTTACGCTACGGACGGCATTACCGACGTGGTTGACGGAACGGTCTACACTCAGCTCAGAAGCTTCGTGGGACAGACTGTGGAGCTTAAAGACGGCGACAACACCGTTACGGGCAAGGTAACAGGTATCGTTATCAAAAACGGCAACGGCTATGTTACCATTGACAACAAGTATTCCTACGAAATGAGCGCTATCACAAACGTTATCAATCCCGAAGGCGAGGAAAGCACAGAAAACGGCGAGTCACAGACCGAAGGCTCCGAAAATGTTTCCGAGGAGCAGACTGACGGCAGTACAGAAACAGCTCAGGCTGAGGAAAATCCCGCAGGCGCAGTTAACAGAGGCGAGGTTTCCGGTACTCTTTATGCTTCCGAGGCTTCCTATAACGCTCTTATGAAAATGCTCGACGACACATCTGACGACGATGACTCCCCCGTTGACGCTGAGCTTAAAACTGCTAATGTAAATTCCCGTCTCGGTGATATGAGCAGATATATGAGCGCAAGCGTTGACACACAGGCAGCTTCTTCCGGTCTTTCAAGCGACCGTATCCCCGCTCCTTATTCCGTCCGAACAGGTACATATTCCTATCAGGATCAGACCGAACCTGCTCAGACACAGTATACAACAGCTTATCAGGCTCAGAGCAAAAATTCTTCCTACGACAGAGGAGAAACTTCGGGAGTTGTAAGCGTTTCCGACAGCGATGCGGAGTCTACAAATCTCTATCAGTACACATCTGAGACCGATTATTCAGATATGCCCTCAAGCACAAGAAAATATGCCGATCAGTATCCCGTTGAAGCGGCTTTTGCTGATTCTGTGGGAACTAAAATGGTGGATATCCGATTTATCGGCAACACAGCAATAAACTCAAAGATCGACACATCTTCCGTTCTTGGCTATACCGAAAGCGGCAGAGCGTTTACGGACATCGGCTGGTGCGGAAAGGGACGTCTCGGCGAGGTCGTTACATTTGCAGACGGCAGACAGAGAGTTGAGATAATCGGTCCCACAGAAGTCTCCTACCTCTACACATCGGGTAAATACACCCTTGATGAGATCTGCGATTACACCATTGTTGACGGTTCGCTCCAGGGCAAGCTTGATCCTTTTGAGACAGCTATACGCCACTATGCAAAGGAATACACCGAGGCTGAAAAGAAGGCTATGGCAGAGTTTGAACAGTATGCCCGCTGGCACGCTGCAACTCAGTACGGCAGGTCCTGAAACGACTCAGTAATTTTCAAAACGGGCTGATAAACGGATATATCACCGTAACTGCGGCTCTAAGAAAGGACTGAAAATATGCTTATCAACGAATATCTGCAGCTGAGAGGCGCTGCGGCTGCCGAACAGACAAGACAGGAAACATCCAACAAAGCTGTCGAGACTCAGACGGCGGACAGTCCCTTTGCGGCAGAACTCAAAAGCCTTATGGCGGCTCAGAGCGGCGCAGGCAATACATATGCAGCCACTCCCACCACCGCTGAACAGCTTGAGATAATGTCGGGCGTGAACTTCTCCCGCCACGCTGTTGAAAGGATAAACCAGCGGAATATCGACGTTCTCACGGGCGGAAAGCTCCAGAGGCTCTCAAAAGGCGTTGAGCTGGCTGAAAGCAAAGGCTCCGACGACGCTCTCGTTATTGTGGACAAAACTGCTTTTGTTGTAAGCGTCCGCAGCAACAAGGTCATTACCGCCGTTGACGCTGACGATATGCAGGGCAATGTCTTTACAAACATCGACTCAACTGTAATTATGTAAACCAAACGTTCAGAGGATAGAAAAAGCTTGGACCTTTTCGGAAAGCTGTTCTCCCGACTGATTGACGGAGAAAATTCCTCTGACGAATAAAAACGATAGGAGTTTTTTGAAATGGTTAGATCACTTTATTCAGGCGTTTCGGGACTTAAATCCCATCAGACAAGAATGGACGTTATAGGCAACAACATTGCCAACGTCAACACCTATGGCTTCAAGGCTTCAAGAACATCCTTCTCCGATATCTACTACCAGTACCAGCGCACAGAGACAGGCGGACGTGCTACCTATGCGGGCAACAACCCCTCTCAGGTGGGCTACGGCGTTCAGGTGGCTTCCATTGACAAGGATATGTCGATGTCCAGCTTCCAAAATACAGGAAGAACTCTTGACCTTGCCATTGCGGGAGACGGCCTCTTTATGTGCGGCACTCTCGACAGAAACGGTCAGATAAACAGCGTTACATACACCAGAATGGGCAACTTCGGCATTGACTCCGTGGGCAATCTCGTTAACGCAAACAACGAGTTCGTTCTCGGTACTATGAATACCCTCAGAATTGACGGCGGTTCATATTCCACCACCGAAATGATCGACAAGGAGCCTGCGGATGCTCCCAATGAGCTTGACATCATCAACGTCAATGACCTGGTATGGGACGCTTTCAAGCCAGAATGCAAGATCGAATTTGACGATGTTGCCGCTAAGTACAAAACCGCCGATGACACAGCTACTCCTCCCAGAAATCAGGTGATTTTCACAGGCACTGATCCCTCCGATACCACCCGTCAGATATCCTTCGACAAGGATATCACAGCTATCGAAAAGCAGACTGACGATGATGTGGAAACTCCTACTGCTGTTCCCGGCGTTGAGGTAGCTTCCGATTATATCCTTTACAGCGTCAATGGAAAATTTGTAAATGCTCAGGGTGTTATTTTCGACCCCGATGCTTCTTCCGAAGCTAATAAGCCCCTTTATATTGACAATGAAGGCAACTACTACACATATAAGTGTATGACCACCAAGGACGCTGACGGGAAGGTCCAGAAAACATATACCTACACCCGTCAGGACGTTACCGACGACGGTACTACAAGAACATTTGCCGACAGCACAGAGATTTACACATATAATCAGGTCACAAAGAACTATGAGGCTCAGGACGCAAGAGGCAACACCATCTATGCGGATATGACCGACGGCTCACTTAAATATTCCGACCTTGACGGCTTTACCATCGGCGCTGACGGCGTTCTCACCGCTCAGTACGCAAGTGAGATGCGTTCTCTTGCACGTATAGAGCTTGCTACCTTCGACAACGTTGAGGGTCTTACCGAGATCGGTGACACCGCTTTTGCTCAGAGCCCAGCTTCCGGCGAGGCAAACATCAAGCGCCCCGGCGACTCCGGTGCAGGCGAGATACAGTCCTCAAAGCTGGAAATGTCTAACGTTAACCTTGCAAACGAGTTCTCTGATATGATCGTAACTCAGAGAGGCTATCAGGCTAACGCAAGAATAATCACCACCTCCGACTCAATGCTTGAGGAGCTTGTAAACCTCAAGAGATAATTTTAAAGCATAATATTTGCAGGGCGCTGCTCACAGCTTTACGGCTGTGGGCAATGCCCGTGCAAAAAATAAGGGGAAAATGTTATGATAATGCTTACCCGTGTAAACGGCACGACCCTGCTTATTAACGAAAGCTTCATTGAAACGGCAGAGGAAACTCCCGATACTGTCGTAACTATGCAGAACGGTCACAGGTATTTCGTAAAGGAAACTGTGGACGAGATACTCCAAAAAGCTATGGAGTTTGAAAAAGAAAAAAATATCCGTTAAAAGGATTTATTATATAGATTTTTTCATCGAAAGGAATTGCTGCTGTTATGAATATAGCGTGGATCATAGGATTTGTGATCGCTGTCGGAATGACTTTTTACGGAATGGTCTCAGGCGGTGAATTGGCGTGGTTCGTAGATATTCCCTCCATTGCAATAGTAGTGGGAGGCACCATAGGAGCGGTCATCGCAAACTATCCTATGAGTACCTTAAAAAATATGGGCAAGCTCTTAAAGCTTGCCATACTCAGCCCAAAGTATGACCCCGAAAGCTACATTGAGCAGATGGTGGATTACTGCAAGACCGCCCGTCAGAAGGGTATCCTTGCTCTTGAGGAACAGGCAAATGCCTGCACCGATACATTTATGAAGTCTGCTCTTATGCTCATCGTTGACGCTAATGACTCGGACAAGGTAAAGTCTATGCTCGACGACTCCATAAACTTCCTCTGCGACAGACACGACCAGAATATCGCTATCTTCAACCGTGCGGCAGGCGTTGCCCCCGCTTTCGGTATGGTCGGAACCCTCTGCGGTCTTATCGGTATGCTTAAACGAATGGACCCCACCGACCCTAACTCCGCTGCCAGCCTTGGAAGCTCTATGGCAACGGCTCTTGTTACCACATTCTACGGAAGCCTTCTTGCCCACGTTCTCTTCACTCCTATCGGAAACCAGCTCCAGTATCTCCACAACAGCGAGGTGCTGTGCTTACAGATAGTCGAAGAGGGTACCCTTGCAATTATCTCGGGCGCAAACCCCAGATATGTTGAGGAAAAGCTCAGAATGATGCTCCCTATGAACACTAAGCCCAAGGGCAAGGCAGGAGCAGAAGCTAAATAATTTACGCAAAACATTGCTCTCTTGTGCATAATGTACAAAATAGCCAAAGTTTTACGGAAAAGTTTTAATCTCATTTTGTAAATATATTGTGAATTGCAGTAGAGATTTTTAAAGAAATATGTTATAATATATCAGATAGGGATATCTGCGCTCAGAAAGCGGCGTATCCTTACCCCTCGGAGGTGTAAAAATGGCACACAGAAAAAGCGGCGGAGGCGGCGGAGGCGGCGCCAACTGGATGGATACCTACGGCGACCTTGTTACCCTGCTGCTGTGCTTCTTCGTGCTGCTTTACTCGATGTCCTCTATGGACGAGACAAAATGGCAGTATATCGCCCAGGCATTTTCCGCAGGAAAGGGCGAGATAATAAACGTTGTGGTGGACGAGCCTAATCCCGAAAACGACCCCTCGGCTATATACGTGGACGAGGAACAGGAACAGAATTCCCAGGAGATAGACTTCGACGAGTTCTATATGTACCTTAACGAAGCCGTTGAAAGTGCCGGACTTCAGGATCAGGTCTCTGTGGAAATGGCTGACACAGGCGTTTATATGAAATTCAGAGACAACGTTTTCTTTGCAGGAGACTCATATGAACTTCTCGACGAAGGAAAATACATACTTGAGATAATCTGCGACGGCATCAGAGCCGTTGACAAACACGTTTTCGCCATTAAGGTAAACGGTCACACCGCCAAGAGCGCCAGCTCCTCGGCAAACGAGTGGGAACTGTCATCGGGACGTGCAAGCTCGGTAATAAACTATATGCTGAGCCTCGACTGCTGCGACCCCGATAAATTCTCCGCCGCAGGCTACGGAAAATACCGTCCCGTAAGCGACAACGACACCGAAGAGGGCAAGCGCCAGAACAGGCGAGTTGAAATAGTCTTTATCAGAAACGACATTGATATGGAGGATCCTGCGGTAATGCAGGAGCTTATGGAGCTTGAGTTCGGCAAGAGCTTTGTAAGCTATTCCGACGCTGACGGTACTGTTTCCGAGGACAGTCAGGATACTGCGGCAGAAACTTCTTCCGCTCCTCCTACTCAGAACAACGGAAACTATTCCTCCAAGAACGACCGTCTCAACGAGATGAAAAACAATCCTCCCGAGGTCACAGTCTCCGACACCGAATAATGACTATATAAGGCAATCCCCTATGAATGAAGGTGAAAATATTGGCTGACGTTCTGTCTCAGAAACAGATAGACGAGCTGCTGAACAGCTTTAATACCCAGGGCTCAAAAGCTTTCGAGGAGATCGAGGAGCAGAGCTCGGAGAAAAAAGTAAAGAATTATGACTTTAAAACCCCTAAGAAATTCACCAAGGAGCAGCTTAAAGTCATCGACAGTATTTTCGAGAATTATTCCCGAGTTTTGTCCTCCTACCTTACAGGTCTTATGAGACTTTACTGCAAGGTGGAAGTAATGCAGATAGAGGAACAGCGATATTACGAGTTCAATAACGCTCTCCCCGACTACGTTATGATGTCCCTCATAAATATGGGCGTTCACGACGAGGACGTTATGGAAACAAACTGCATTATGCAGATATCAAATCCCATAACTTTCACCATAATCGACAGACTGATGGGCGGTCTCGGAACATATACCGAAGTTAACCGTGACTTTACCGAGATCGAGATAACCCTTATGCAGGGCATTATGGAAAAAATGGCACAGTCTCTGAAAAGCGCCTGGTCACAGTACATAGATATGGACCCCGTAATGACCGCCGTTGAGACAAACTCCCGTGTAATGCAGTCCATTCCCCCCGACGAGGTAATTATCCTCGTGTCGCTGGAAATTGAGATAAAGGACGTAAAAAATATTATGTCCTTCTGTATTCCCGCTATGAACCTTGAGTCCATTATGAACAAGTTCGGCGACATATGGGCAAGACCCACTCAGAGGCAGGATCCCAAAAAGGATCAGGAAAGGCGACGCAATATTATGAGCGCTCTCAGTGACACGGATATTGACGTTAAAGCTATCCTCTGTGACACTCAGGTGGATCTTTACGATATCCTCACTTTGCAGGTGGACGATATAATTCCCCTTAACGTTCCCATTACCCGGAATGTGGAGCTGAAGATCGGCGGAAACGTCTGGTACGACGGCAAGCTGGGAATTATGGGCAACAAAAAGGCTGTTAAAATTGATAATATATACAAAGAATTGAGGTAGAACAATGAGCGACGAAAACGTTACTATTGACGGCTTCGGTGAGGCGGAACAGGACGCCATAGGCGAAATAATGAATATAACAATGGGCTCTGCTGCTACCGCCGTATCCAATATGCTCAGCGCTAAGGTATGGATCACCACACCTACGGTGACCATAGAAAAGGCTAAGGATATGATATATCCCGAGCTGGAGCCTTCCATTCACGTAAAGATCAAGTACATACAGGGCGTGAGCGGCGAAAATGTTCTCGTTCTCAAGCAGGACGACGTTCAGCTTATCCTTAATCAGCTTATGGGTCTGCCTCTTGAGGTAACGGACGACTTCGAGTTCGACGAGATGAACATCTCGGCGGTATGCGAGGTAATGAACCAGATGATGGGCGCTTCCGCTACGGCTTTGTCGGAGCTTATCAACACCCCTATCGACATTTCCACCCCTCAGGCAGAGGTAAGCAAAGAATCCTCGGGTGTTAACCCCTACGGCATTCCCCCCGATGACTATGTATGCGCTATAAGATTTAAGCTCACCATTGACAACGTGATAAATTCGGAATTTATTTCCGTTATGACTATAGAACTGGCTAAGGAAATGGCTCAGAAGATGATGGCGGCATACTCGGGAGGTATGGAAGAACCCGCTCCTGCCGAGGAACCTTCCTCAAATCTCAGTCAGGACGAGATACAGGCGCTGTTAAACGGCGCAGGAAACGGCGGAGCTGCTTCGGAGCCTGCTCCGGCACCCTCTGCTTCCTCGGGCGGCAGCCTTTCTCAGGACGAGATAAATGCGATCTTAAACGGTGCAAACGCTTCCCAGCCTGCATCTCAGCCTTCGCCGCAGCCAATGCCCCAGCCTATGGCTCAGCCCGCTCCCGAAATGAATTACGGCGCTCAGCAGCCTCAGCAGGGAATGGGTATGCAGGGTGTTCCTCCCCAGATGGGAATGGCTCAGCAAGGAGTGCCTCAGCAGGGTATGCCTATGGCAGGAGCAATGCCCTACGGCGGATATTATGGTATGCCGCCCTACGGATATCCACCTATGCAGCCTGTGCAGAAGGGCAGCGCTGTCAATGTTCAGGCAGTTCAGCTCCAGAGTTTTGAGAATTACAATAACAAGGATCTGAATGCCGATCAGAATGATAATCTGAAGCTTCTTATGGGCGTTCCTCTCGATGTTACCGTTGAGATAGGCTCGGCACGCAAAAAAGTCAAAGAGATACTGGATTTCACTCAGGGAACTATAATCGAGCTTGAACGTCAGGCAGGTTCACCTGTGGATATCATCGTAAACGGTCATCTCATTGCAAAGGGAGACGTCGTTGTTATTGACGATAACTTCGCTGTAAGAATAACCGAAATCATCAAATCAAAATTCTTAGATAATTTAGGTAAGGAGTAATTACAATGGACAAGAAGATTATGCTCGTAGACGACGCCGCTTTTATGCGAATGATGATCAAGGACACCCTCACAAAGAACGGTTACACCAACATCATCGAGGCTGCCGACGGCGAGATTGCCTGCAACACCTATGCCGCAGAAAAGCCCGACCTTGTAATTATGGACATCACAATGCCCAACAAGACAGGTATCGAGGCTCTCAGAGACATCAAGGCTTCCGATCCCTCCGCAAAGGTAGTAATGTGCTCCGCTATGGGTCAGGAGTCTATGGTCGTTGAGGCTATAAAGCTTGGCGCACTTGACTTCATCGTCAAGCCCTTCAAGCCCGACAGAATACTGGCTACAGTTCAGAAGATAATCGGCTGATACGATAATGACTGAAATTATTCCCGTTGTTCTCGCTCTCCTGGGTGTAGTCGCCCTTATGCTGGGCGTGCTGTACCTTATGAAATGGCTGAACACCCGCATTACGGGCGGCAAAGACCGCAAGGGCATTAAGATATCCTCCTGCGTAGGCGTGGGACAGGACAAGTCTGTTATGGCGGTGAGAGCGGGAAAGAAAAATCTGCTAATCGGCGTTTCCCAAGGGGGAATAAACCTGCTGTGCGAGCTGTCCGAGGAGGATATGGAGCTTATTGAAAATCCTTCCCCAACCCCCAAAGACAGCGATATGGCAGGAAAGTCCTTTGCCGAATGTCTGAAATACAACGCAGGCAAGCTTGGCAAAGAGTTTATCACCCCCAAAAAGAACGATGATGATAAAAGCAGCGGCAATTCGTGAAAGGCGGCGGCGTATAATGAAAAATAAAATATGCGGCTCTTTTCCGAAAAAGCTGAAGGCTGCCGCCATAGGCGGGATATGCGCCGCTGTGGTAATGTGGGGCGCCGCAGGAGCGGTCACATATGCCGCAGCCGACCCGACCGAAGAAAGCGGGATTGTAACATCGGCAACTACCATAACCACACCGATGGAAACGGAGATATCAAACGTTGCCACAACAGTTCCCGAAACGGCTCAGACTACGCTCCCTGCTCAGTCCGTCACCGAGGCGCAGACCACTCTCCCCTACGACGAGCCTGTTACCCACGGGGATGAGGATACGGACAGTATTCTCGATCTGCTGGATCTGAATAATAATTCCAACACCCTTGACCTTATCATTCTTCTGACTATCATTTCTCTGGCGCCGTCGATACTGATAATGCTCACCTGCTTTACACGCATTATCATCTCCTTTTCGCTGCTGAGAAATGCTATGGGGATCCAGACAACTCCTCCCAATCAGGTAATGATAGGTCTTGCGCTGTTTCTTACTCTGTTTATAATGTCTCCCGTTCTCGAGGAGATGAACGAGGTGGCTTACGTTCCCTACAAAAACGGGGAATACACCTCCATCGAAGCAGTGCAGCAGGCATCAGTTCCTCTGAAAAAGTGGATGCTCAAAAACACTTCAAACGATACGATGTCCTTTTTCATTTCCCTTTCGGGAGAGGAATACCCTGCCACAGACGATGAGACCTTTACAGAGGCTATCCCCTTTAAGATCGTCGCACCCGCATTCATTCTCAGCGAGATAAAGATAGGCTTCCAGATAGGCTTCCTGCTGTTTATACCGTTCCTGGTAATAGATATGGTTGTCTCCTCGGTGCTTATGTCTCTGGGTATGATGATGATGCCCCCCTCAACGGTGGCAATGCCCTTTAAAATTCTGATGTTCGTGCTTGTGGACGGCTGGCAGCTGCTGGCAGGCTCCCTTGTAACGGGCTTCAATATGTAGCAAATACCCGTCAAACGGAAAGGAAGTGAACCTGCAGGGTGACTGAGGACGCTGTTATTCAGGTTTTCAAGGACGCTATGATACTTGTTTTCAAGCTGGCAGGACCGCTGCTCATAATCAGTATGCTTGTAGGTCTCGTTATCGCCATTATCCAGGCAGCGACCCAGGTACACGAGCAGACCCTTAGCTTTGTGCCCAAAGTGGTAGTTATCGCCCTCCTGCTGGTGGTGCTTGCTTCCTTTTTTATCTCAAGCACCGACACGTTTATCCGTGAAATTTTCGATATGATAGGAACTGTCAGCACCCAGACTGTTTCCGGCTGACATACAACAGAAAGCTGGTCATATTTATGGATTTCTGGGAGCTGCTCCTGTCTGATTTTGATATAAAGCTTATGGTATTCGCAAGGATACTTGGCATTTTTTCCTTTAATCCCATTCTCTCACGAAGCAATATCCCTGCAAGAGTGAGAGTGGGTCTGTCCCTGCTGATGGCGTATATCGTGGCTCTCGCCCTTCCTCCTATGGAGTATGATGCGGGAAATACGGTGGGACAATATGTTCTTAGCTTTGCGGCAGAGCTGTTCATAGGCGTGGTGCTCGGATTCATATGCGACCTGTTCGTTTATATGATATACCTGGCAGGCGATATTATGGACGCTCAGGCAGGTCTGGGTATGGCAAAGGTCTTTGACCCCTCAACCCACATCCAGATGTCAATGTACGGTTCATTTATTGGATTTTTTATGTACCTGTACTTCTTCGCCTCAAACGCTCACCTCACGCTTATCCGCATTTTCGTGGACTCCTTTGAGGTCATACCCCTTGGGGGAGGACACCTGAACCCCGACCTTGGCTGGACAATCGTATCAATGTTTTCACAGATACTTGTGCTTATGATGCAGCTTGCAATGCCCGTCATAGCCGCAGAGCTTATCGTAGAATTCTGTATGGGCATACTGATGAAAACAGTTCCCCAGATACAGATAATCGTGGTGAATATCCAGCTCAAGGTGATAGTTGGCTTTGTAGTCCTTTTTGCCATCACCTCCCCTATGAGCGAGTTCATCGCAGACTACACCGATAAAATGCTTAACACCTGTCGGGAAATGCTCCCGCTCATATTCAACTGATACTGTTCTCGTCAAAAAGGCTGGTGGTTAAATGGCAGAGAACGAAAACGGCGAGGAGAAAACCGAAGAAGCCACCGACAAAAAGCGGCGTGACGCCCGTAAAAAGGGTCAGGTCCTTAAAAGTCAGGACGTGGCTGTGGTATGCTCCCTGTTTCTTTCATTTTTCGTACTGAGGATCACCGCTCCAAGCATATTTTCCCGTCTGGGAGACTTTATGAAAAAGTACTTTTCAATGGCAGGAGAGGGCATAGGCGACATACAGTATATCGGCGCTGAAAGCTTTGCAAGAGGGCTTGTCATTGATGTGGCAATGATATTCTTCGTCACAACAGGCGCTCTGCTGGCAGTATCCTTTCTCACCGCCATTGCTTCAACGGGTATCCAGACGAAATTCCTAATTTCCTTTGAAAGCT
The DNA here is from genome assembly GCF_050874005.1 of Huintestinicola sp. Lineage (GTDB taxonomy): Bacteria > Bacillota > Clostridia > Oscillospirales > Ruminococcaceae > Huintestinicola. The sequence goes on along the minus strand of NZ_JBNMJV010000005.1, from coordinate 12,865 downwards.
TAAAATTCAAGCTGGATAAGCTCAATCCCATAAACGGCATAAAGAAAATGTTCTCTCTTAAAGGACTTTTCGAGCTTGCCAAATCTCTCATAAAAATGATACTGCTTATCGTGGTGGTCTACAGCGAAATAAAGGACAGACTGCCCGAAATAGCAAGACTTATGAATGTTGAGCCAATAAGCGGCGTTGTTTACATCGCCGAGACTATATTCTCCATCGTAATGACCCTTGGAATGGTTTTCGTGGCGGTGGCGGCTGTGGACTTTATGTTCCAGCGCTATTCCTATGAAAACGACCTGAAAATGACAAAGCAGGAGGTCAAGGACGAGTACAAGCAGATGGAAGGAGACCCCAAGATCAAGGGAAAACGCCGTGCTATCCAGCAGCAGATGGCAAATCAGCGAATGATGCAGGCTGTTCCTGAGGCGGACGTTATAATCCGTAACCCTACCCACTTTGCTGTGGCTCTGAAATACGATCCCGAGAAAAACTCCGCTCCCGTGGTCATTGCCAAGGGAAAGGACCTGGCAGCTCTCCGCATTGCGGACGTTGCCGCAGAACACGATGTTCCCACTGTCGAAAATGTTCCTCTTGCAAGGGGTATCTACGAAAAGGTAGATGTGGGCAGAGAGATACCCGCAGAATTTTATCAGGCTGCGGCAGATGTGCTCTGGTTCGTGTATAATCTTAAAAAGAAACCTGTCCCCAAAGGGATATTACCCGAAAACAAATCATCGGCGCCGTTTAATTACTGACGGCTTTTCACAAGGAGGGCGGCAATACCTAAGTGGACTTTTTGAAGAAAATAGTAGGCAAGAATATTGTAACGGTATTTGTCATTCTCGCCGTATTTCTCATAGTTATTCCTCTTCCGACCTGGCTTCTTGACCTGCTTTTTGCGGTCAACATTGCCCTGTCGGTGTACATTCTCCTCACAACGATGTACATAAAGGAATCCCTTGAATTTTCCATATTCCCGTCGCTGCTGCTCATAACAACAGTATTCCGACTGGGACTTAACATATCCTCCACCCGTTCTATCCTTATGAACAAGGGCTATGCGGGTGAGATAGTAAAAGCTTTCGGCACATTCGTAATGGGCGGCAATGCGGTAGTTGGATTTATCGTGTTTATCCTTATTACCGTAGTGCAGATGGTGGTCATCACCAAGGGCGCAGAGCGAGTTGCCGAGGTAACAGCACGATTTACCCTTGACGCTATGCCCGGTAAGCAGATGGCAATAGACGCCGACCTTAATCAGGGCATAATCGATGACAAGGAAGCAAAGCGCCGCCGTGACAAGGTGCAGAGGGAGTCAGACTTCTTCGGTGCAATGGACGGTGCCGCTAAGTTCGTCAAGGGAGATGCAACATTCTCTATCGTTGCGGCTATCGTAAACCTGTTAGGCGGAGCTGTAATGGGTCTGGTATTCGGCGGAATGGATTTCAGCACCGTGCTCTCCACCTACTCTATCGCCACCGTGGGAGACGGTCTCTGCTCCCAGATACCATCCCTCCTCATATCCATTTCAATGGGTATGATAGTTACCCGTGCCGCTTCCGAGGAATCCCTCAACAGCGACGTTATCGGTCAGTTCACTTCCCAGCCCAGAGTTCCCTTCATTGCAGGTCTTGTAATGTTCGTAATGGGCTTTATCCCTGGCTTCCCCACCCTTACCCTTTTCGTACTGGGCGGCGCACTCATTGCCCTCGGCGTGGGACTTTCCCGCTCTATGAAGACTGAGGAGCAGGAGGCAGAGGAGCAGGGAGCCAAGGAAATGGCGGAAAATCAGGACGCTATTTCCGAAATGGAATACTACAAGGACATTGACAACGTTTATAAGCTCCTTAATGTCGAGCCTATCGAAATGGAATTCGGATATTCCCTTATCCCCCTTGCGGACGAGTCAGCAGGCGGAACCTTCATTGAGCGAGTTGTCATCTTCCGAAAGCAGTTTGCCATTGATATGGGAATGGTTTTCCCCTCTATCCGAATGAGGGACAACCAGCACATAAATCCCAATCAGTATGTTATCAAAATAAAGGGCGAGACCGTCGCCGAGGGCGAGATACTTATGGACCATTACCTTGCTCTCGATAGTGGAAACGTTACCCGAGAGGTGGACGGCATCGACACCATCGAGCCTGCCTTCAATATCCCTGCCAAGTGGATAAGCGAGGAAAACAAGCTCCGTGCCGAAATAGCAGGCTACACCCTCATAGACCCCACCTCTGTAATGATAACCCACCTTTCCGAGGTCATCAAAAACCACGCCCACGAGCTTCTCAGCCGTCAGGACGTCAAAACGATGCTTGACAAGCTGAAGGAGACAAACCCCTCTATCGTAGAGGATATCGTCCCGAACGTTGTGCCTGTGGCATATCTCCAGAAGGAGCTTTGTATGCTTCTGAAGGAAAACGTGCCCATAAGAGATCTCCAGACCATTCTCGAGACCCTTGCGGACAATCAGCACAATATGAAAGATCTTGATATAACAAACGAGTACGTCCGTCAGGCTCTGAAACGAACTATCACAAGACGCTTCTCCGACGGCGGTCAGATAAGGGTCATAACTCTCGACACCGAGACCGAAAACAAGATAGTTTCTTCGGTGAAGAAGTCCGAGCAAGGCTCCTATCTTGCAATGGACCCCCAGTCCATTCAGGCGCTTATCGCCTCTTTAAACGCCCAGATCGAAAAGATAAAGGACGTTGTACCCTCCCCCATCGTGCTCACCTCCCCCATTGTCCGAATTTACTTTAAAAAGCTTGTAGACCAGTTTATCCCCAATGTAACGGTGCTTTCCTTCAATGAGATAGACAACACCGTTCAGATACAGGCTGTGGGCAATATCAGCATTTAAACGAAAGGCGGTGTCTGATGTGTATGCTGAAAAAACAGCGGAGATAAATACCGATATTTCGGGACTGTTCGACAGATACAGACAGACACCCGACAGATCCATCCGCAACGAGATAGTTATGCGGAGTATGCATATCGTCCGCTACGCCGTACTTTCCACAAGAAATATGTACCGCCGCTATGCAGACGACGACGATATCTCAAACGAAGCAGTCCTTGCCCTTATGAGCGCAGTTGACAGCTTTGACCCCAAAAAGAACGTCAAATTCGACACCTACGCCTCCATAAAAGTGCGTGGGGCGATAATAGATTATATCCGCAGGCAGGACAGCGTTCCCCGAGGCGTGCGGAAATTCATACGTGACTATGACAGCGCATATTCGGCGCTGTACACCGAGCTAGACCGTGAACCCACCCGTGAGGAGATAGCCGCAAAACTGGGTATTACAGCGGAAAAACTTGACAGTTTTCTGTCAAGATCGGCGGCAGCCTCCACTCTTTCCTTTGAAGAGCTTCTCTTTGACGGCTTTGATATGGCTGACGACACGGGAGAAAGCGAGGCAGAGGCACAGCTTATCCTCTCCGAGAGAAGATCGCAGCTTGCACAGGCTATCGACAGCTTAAAGGACAAGGAAAGAACGGTCATAACCCTATATTATTACGAAAAGCTTAAATACTCCGAGATTGCCCAGGTGCTTGGCATATCCGAGTCAAGAGTATGCCAGATACACACCAAAGCGGTGGACAAGCTCAGAGAAAAAATTTCCGGATATATGATGGAATAAAACATCGGAAAGGCGGTAAAAGCAATGCTCAGAGGATACTACACCTCCGTCAACGGAATACTGAACGAGGAAAGAATTTTAAACGTAATTACAAACAACCTTTCAAATACGAATACAGCAGGATATAAGTCCGATGCGGCTATTCCCACCACATTCCACGACAATCTTCTACTCCTTGCCAACGGAGAACGCAGCCAAACGGGCACTATCCGTTACAGGACCCTGCTTGAGACCAAGACCTCCCTTGAATCGGGCACCTTTGAGCAGACAGATTCCCGTCTTGATATGGCAGTAATGGGCTCTGTGTATTTCAATATCCAGAGGAGAAATTCGGGAGAAGTGCTTCTCACCCGAAACGGACAGTTCAATATCGACAACGAGGGATATCTTGCCCTTGGCTCCGCAGGCAGAGTGATAGACGATAACGGCGACCCCATTCAGCTGGGCACAGCCAATTTCACCGTAAGAGAGGACGGACTCATTCAGGTAGATGACGGCAGGGAAATTCAGCTTGCCCTCACCTATATCCCCGATGACTCCGACATCGAAAAGGTTGACACCAACCTTATGCGCCCCTACGAGGACGTGGGCTGGGGAAATATCCCCGAGGGAATGGTCTACCGTATCAGACAGGGCTGGTATGAGCGTTCAAATGTAAATATCGCCGCCGAAATGGCAAAGGCAATGGACGCAAACTCCCTTTTCAGAGCAAATTCACAGGCTCTGCAGATAATAAACTCCGTAAATCAGCTTGCCGTAAACAATCTTATGAAGGTATGATACCTATCTGAAAGGAATGATAAATAAATGGGCAGGATAGGATTTTTCACCGCCACCACAGGCGTGATAAGCAATCAGATGGGAATGGACATCACAGGAAACAACCTTGCAAACGTAAATACCTACGGCTTCAAGGCGTCCCGACCCTCCTTTGCAGACCTTGTATATACAAAGCGCAATAACAATATCGAGGAAGTGCAGACGGGACACGGCGTAAAGGTAGACAAGACCGACCTTATGTTCGAGCAGTCCACCCTGAGACATACCGAGCGTGACCTTGATTTTGCAGCCCTTGACGAAGGCTTTTTCGCCGTAGAGACCCCCTCGGGCAACACCGCCTACACCAAGGACGGCGCATTCTACATCACCGATATTGACGGCAACGGCACCTGGCAGCTCTGCGACAGCAAGGGCAGCTTTGTCCTTGACTACGAGGGCAACCGCATAACCGTCCCATTTAATGAGGATATGCAGATAAATTACACCGAGCTTATCCCCCGGATAGGCACTTACCGCTTTGAAAATCCCTACGGACTCGACCAGTTCGGAGACAATTACTATATAAACACAGGCTCCAGCGGCGAGGCGATCGCAGATGACACCATCAAGAAAAAGCAAGGCTATATGGAAGCCTCGGGAACCAATGTCGCAACCGAAATGACAAAGGTAATCGAATATCAGAGAGCCTTCCAGCTCAATGTAAATATGGTAAAGCTCCACGACGAGCTGAATAACCTTGTGAATAATCTCCGTGGATAACCGCATAAAACCCTATAGAAAGGCAGTGATATTATGTCACTTCAGAATATGGAACAGCTTAACGCAATGCATTTTGACGTGCTGCGTGAGATAGGCAACATCGGGCAGGGAAACGCAGCCAGCTCTCTTTCCCAGATGCTGAGCCAGACCATAGATATATCCGTTCCCACCGTAAAGCTTCTTGACTTCAACGAGTCTGTGGAGTATCTGGGCGGACCCGAAAATGTAGTTCTGGGAATGCTCGTGGGACTTAAAGGGGATATCAACGGAATGATGCTCTATGTGCTTCAGAAAAACTTTGCAAACTCAATGCTGAACGCCGTTTTCGGCAAGCAGATAAACGACCTTACGGAGCTTGACGAAATGGATATCTCATTCATACAGGAAATAGGAAATATCCTTGCAGGCTCCTATGTAAACGCCATATCCTCCCTCACGGGGCTTACGATAGACATTTCCGTACCCACCATAAGCATAGATATGGCAGGAGCCATACTTGCAGTACCCGCCGTAGAATTTGCCCAGATAGGCAACAGCGTGCTGTTTATCGACGACAGCTTTATCTTCGGAGACTCCCCTGCAGGCGGCGACAGCAGCGAGATAAAGAGCAATATGATCCTCGTACCCGAGCTTTCATCACTTGAAACGCTGTTTTCCAAGCTTGGAATAGAAGTATAAAAATAAGTGAAGCTCATTTCGGAAAAACGAAATCAGACGGAAATTCCGCTGTGGGGAGTGTAACGTAAAATGGTAAACATTGGTATAGCAGATCTTAATGTGGTAAAAAGTCCCGAAGTTCTGGCGACATACGCATTAGGCTCCTGCATAGGCATCTGCCTCTATGACGCAGAGCTGAAGATCGCAGGACTTGCACATATAATGCTGCCCTGGAGCAAGGACGCAGGGGCAGCCGCAGACAATATGAGAAGATACGCCGACACAGGCATAACCGAACTTATACAGAAAATGGTGGCAATGGGTGCAAAGAAATACCGTCTCACCGCAAAAATAGCAGGAGGAGCCCAGATGTTCAGCACCAATTCCGCCGTATTCAACATCGGCGAGCGAAATATAGAAGCGGTGAAAAAGGTGCTCGGAACATATAATATCCCCATAATCGCCGAAGAAACGGGTCTGAATTTCGGCAGAACGGTATTCTTCTACAGCGAAGACGGCATTATGGAGGTAAAGGCAGCCACAAGACCTACAAAAAGAGTATGAGCAGGCTGAGGCAGACTGAGCCTGCAGCCGCTCGTTCTATAGTTTGTCTTGATTATAAATATACGGCTCGGTAACGATAGAACTATCTATTTTTCTCCAAAACCTTGTAGGGGACGGGTCTCCCGTCCCGCTAACATTCTGATTTATTCTTTATTATTTATTCTTTATTCTTTAAACCGCTCTCCATTTTAAATTATAAAGAAAAAATAATAAAGAATAAATTTTTTTATGCTCCCAAACATCACTTGATATCCTCAAACTTTTCCCCAATAAAGATAAAATCGCCGTACAGGAACACCCTGTACGGCGAAAAAAATTTATATTCGAGCGTTTCGGTATTAGTACATACCGCCGTCCATACCTGCGCCTGCAGCGGGAGCAGGAGTGTCCTCCTTGATGTCAGCAACCAGGGACTCTGTAGTAAGAACCATAGCAGCAACGGAAGCAGCGTTCTGGAGAGCAGAACGTGTAACCTTAGTAGGATCAACGATACCTGCAGGGATCATATCAACATAAGTCTCGCTGTAAGCGTCGAAGCCGTAGCCGACCTTTCTGGAGCGAACGATCTTGTCAATGATAACAGAGCCTTCAAGACCGGCATTTGCAGCGATCTGACGAACGGGTTCTTCAAGAGCCTTGAGAACGATCTGAGCGCCTGTCTTCTCATCGCCGGAAAGTGAAGCAGTGAGCTTAGCAACAGCGGGCATAGCATTGATAAGAGCAGTTCCGCCGCCTGCAACGATACCCTCTTCAACAGCAGCCTTAGTAGCAGCAAGAGCGTCCTCGATGCGGAGCTTCTTCTCCTTCATCTCAACCTCTGTAGCAGCGCCTACCTTGATAACAGCAACACCGCCGGAAAGCTTAGCAAGTCTCTCCTGGAGCTTTTCCTTGTCGAATTCGGAAGTAGTTACCTCGATCTGAGACTTGATCTGATTGATCCTGTCCTTGATCTCGGACTTGTCGCCCTGACCGTCAACAATAATGGTGTTTTCCTTTGTGACCTTTACCTGCTTAGCACGGCCGAGCTGAGAAACCTCAGTATCCTTGAGCTCAAGACCAATTTCCTCGGAAATTACCTGACCGCCTGTAAGGATAGCGATATCCTGGAGCATTTCCTTTCTTCTGTCGCCGAAGCCGGGAGCCTTAACAGCAACACAAGTGAATGTACCTCTCAGCTTGTTAACGATAAGGGTGGAAAGTGCCTCGCCCTCGATGTCCTCAGCAATGATGACCAGCTTCTTGCCTGTCTTTACGATCTGCTCAAGAAGAGGAAGGAGTTCCTGGATAGAAGAGATCTTCTTGTCTGTGATAAGAATGTAAGCATCGTCAATAACAGCTTCCATCTTGTCTGTATCTGTAACCATATAAGGAGTGATGTAGCCTCTGTCGAACTGCATACCTTCAACTACCTCGGAGTAAGTCTCGGCAGTCTTGGACTCCTCAATGGTGATAACGCCGTCGGAGGTTACCTTCTGCATAGCCTCGGCGATGAGCTTGCCCACCTTCTCGTCAGCGGAAGAAACAGTAGCAACTCTCTCGATATCTGCAAATCCGTCAATTTCCTTGGAGTTTGTCTTGATAGCCTCAACAGCAGCGTCAACAGCCTTAGACATACCCTTCTTAACGATCATAGGATTAGCGCCTGCAGCAATGTTCTTCATACCCTCTCTGATAAGAGCCTGAGCGAGAAGAGTAGCGGTAGTGGTACCGTCGCCTGCAGCGTCATTTGTCTTTGTGGCAACTTCCTTAACGAGCTGAGCGCCCATATTCTCGAAAGCGTTGTCAAGCTCAATTTCCTTGGCAATTGTAACGCCGTCGTTAGTGATAAGAGGAGAACCGAACTTTCTGTCAAGAACTACGTTTCTGCCCTTAGGGCCGAGAGTGATCTTAACTGTATTAGCAAGCTTGTCAATGCCTGCCTGTAAAGACTTGCGGGCGTCTTCGCCGTAAATAATATCCTTAGCCATTGTAATGTACCTCCAATAAATTTAGAATGTTTCCTTATTCAACAACTGCGAGAATTTCGGACTGACGGAGAATAGTGTATTCAACGCCGTCGATCTTTACCTCAGTGCCCGCATACTTGGAAGCGAGGACCTTCTGACCGACCTTAAGCTCCATCTTTACTTCACAGCCGTCAACCATACCGCCGGGACCTACCTCAACGATCTCAGCGATCTGGGGCTTTTCCTTGGCATTGCCGGTGAGGATTATACCGCTCTTGGTGGTCTCCTCAGCCTCAGTCATCTTAATAACAACTCTGTCTGCAAGTGGCTTGATTTTCATAACTAAAAAACTCCTTCCTATAAATAGCCGCCAAATAGTTTTAGCAGTCAAACGCTTGATGTGTTAGCACTCCTATTTCTGGAGTGCTAAATATATTTTACCACGTTCACTAAAAAAATCAAGTGTTTTTGCGTAAATCCCTGCATTTTCATCATAATGCACAATTTACATTGGAACTTACAGGTAAAATATATTATATATGTAAACAGAAAGCCGTCCGACCCGGTGGTGCAGGAAATTATCCGACCGAGCCGAACGTCTTTCCGTGGATTTAATTTACGATACGGGAGAGGATATCCCCTCCCATAAACACATTACTGAATTTCCAGTCTCCGTGAAACGGGAACATCGGGCTTCTTCTTGGGAAGCACCATAATAAGTATGCCGTTCTTGTAATCGGCGCTGATGTGGTCTGCGTCAATGCCCGAAATGTCGAAGCTTCTCTGATATGAGCCGTAAGTGCGCTCACGGCGGATATACTTGCCGTTCTTGTCCTTCTCGTCCATATTTTCGGAATGTTCGGCTTTCAGCGTAAGGCTTGAACCCGAGATATCAATGGAGATATCCTGCTTTTCAAAGCCGGGAAGCTCAGACTCCATAATATATCTGTCGTCCTCCTCACGGATATCGGTGCGGCAGGCGGCAAACTGCTTGCCGTCCTTAACAAAACCGCTGCCCATTTCTGCAAAGGGATCAAAAACGCCAAAGGTTCTTTCAAAAGGAGTTAAACCATACATAAAATTACCCTCTTTCCGATTATGCGGAGGTCTTGCGCTCCGCCTGTTTTTAACTTGTCCCGGAGAAGTTCTCCTCACTACCGTGATACGCATTACTGAATTTCCAGCCTGCGTGTAACAGGAACATCGGGCTTCTTCTTGGGCAGAGTCATAATAAGAATGCCGTTCTTGTAATCGGCGCTGATGTGATCGGTGTCAATGCCCGAAATATCGAAGCTTCTCTGATATGAGCCGTAGGTGCGCTCACGGCGGATATACTTGCCGTTCTTGCCCTTCTCGTCCATATTTTCGGAATGCTCAGCCTTCAGCGTCAGGCTCGAACCGGAGATATCAATGGAGATATCCTGCTTTTCAAAGCCGGGGAGCTCGGACTCCATAACGAATTTGTCATCGTCCTCACGGATATCGGTGCGGCAGGCGGTAAACCTCTGACCGTCCTTAACAAATCCGCTGTCGAAGTCAGCAAAGGGATCAAAGATACCAAAAGTTCTTTCAAAGGGAGTTAAACCGTACATAAAAATACCTTCTTTCAAAAAATAGGAAACCTGCTTCTAAAAGAAGCTGCTTCGTGATTGTTTAATTTACTTAAACGGGGTATCTGTACCGCTTCATCTCGGTATCTCCCGTTTACGAGTATAATAATACCCCCCTATTATGATAATACAATATCAGTATTGTGAAAAAACGGTGAAATTTAGCAGTCTTTGCGTAAGAGTGCTAACACTTATGAGATAAGAGTGCTAAAGTTCCTGCTTATCATTTCCTCATATCCATATCCGTATTCACATTATAGCACATTTGTGTCAATTTGTCAATACTATTTCAGCACAAAAGTATCATTTTTGAGCAAATTCGTATAAATGTCCAAAATTGCCCAGCCCATCTTGTCAAATCAGCACATATATTTCAAAAATAAAAGAGCCGATGCAGCAAAACCGCATCGGCTCCAAAAGATACATATATTCGATCAGCAGGTTCCGTGTTTCACCCTGTCCATAACTTCCGCACGCTTTGCGTCATTGAAGCGGTCAAGAGTGCCCACAAGATAGCCCGTGATTCTTCTTATACGGTCAAAGGGAACGCTTTCAAAATAATAATTCAGATCTACAAAATCGCCGTCAAGAGCAATATCAATGCCCACGATCTTTTTCCCGGGGTAATTCTCCTCGCCGTGCCTGATGTAAGCCTCAAGTTCCTCATTGGAAATTTCTCCACCCGTAACGTTAATGTTCATTTTCATTACTCCCAGCATAAATTTCATAATCCGCCGTCACAATATTTAGTGCCGACTATTTAATTATACCACAATATATAGTGTTTTCAAGGATAGATCGGGTTAATTAACATTTTATTTACATCTGACCCGCAAGCCCACCTGCCACCGCATTTTAATTGTAACCTAAAAATATTCCTACTAAATTTTTACAAAATTAACAATTTGCCGCCTTATTCTTTGTTGACATCGCATAATCACGTATGTTATAATAATGTTTTAGTATGATAAATCAAAACATTACCGTTATAATGAAAGGATAATTTAATGCTTTTTACAGAACTTGACCTCCCCGAAGAAATAGTACGGGCAGTCACCGAAATGGGCTTCACCGAAGCTACCGAAATACAGTCAAAAGCCATTCCCGTAATGCTTGAGGGAAGGGATCTGGTAGGAAAATCCAACACAGGTACAGGAAAGACCGCCGCATTCGGAATTCCCGCCATTGCAGGGATCGAAAAGGGCAGCAAAGGCGTTCAGGTGCTTGTCCTCTGCCCCACCAGAGAGCTGGCAATGCAGGCGTGCGACGAGATAAAGAAATTTGCCGCATATATGCCCTGGGTGCGCCCCTGCGCAGTCTACGGCGGTGCAGCAATGGACAGACAGATAGGCGAATTAAAGCGTGGCGCAAATATCGTTGTGGGCACTCCCGGACGAGTGATGGATCATATCGGCAGAAAGACCCTCCGCCTTGAAAATCTGCGCACCATAATCCTCGACGAGGCAGATGAAATGCTCAATATGGGCTTCCGTGAGGATATCGAAACGATCCTGCAGTACGTCCCCGAGGAGCGTCAGACGGTGCTTTTCTCCGCCACAATGCCCCCTCCCATAATGGCCATAACAAAGCAGTACCAGACCGACCCCATAGTGATAAAGGTGGAAAGCAAGGCACGTACCGTTGAAAGCATAGAGCAGAAATATTTCGAAGTGCCTATGGGCAGAAAGACCGATGCCCTGAGAATGCTGCTTATCGCCTATGAGCCCCGCCTGTCAATGGTATTCTGCAATACCAAGAAAATGGTGGACGAACTTACGGACGCCCTCGTGTCAAAGGGCTTCAAAGCGTCCGGACTTCACGGAGATATGAAGCAGCAGAGCCGCACACAAGTCCTCAACGCCTTTAAATCTGGAGCCATAAACGTCCTCATCGCCACCGATGTAGCCGCAAGAGGAATTGACGTAGACGATGTAGACGCAGTATTCAACTATGACCTCCCCCAGGACAACGAATATTATATCCACCGTATCGGCAGAACGGGCAGAGCAGGCAAAAGCGGCGCCGCCTATACCATAATCAGCGGCAGAAAGCAGTTTTATGAACTGAGAGACATTTCCAAATTCATAAAAACTGAAATTGTCAGAGCCGAGCTTCCCACAAAGGAAGAGATCGTAAAGCGCAAGTCGGAGCACGTGAGCGAGAAAATAATCTCAAGCTGCGAAAGCGGAAAATACGATAAGTACATTTCCGAGGTCACAAGGCTTATGCGTGAAAACAATCTCTCCGCCGAGGAAATTGCCGCCGCACTTTTAGGAATGAAGCTGTCCGCCGAGACAAGAAATATTCCCGACATCGCCTTTACCGCCCCCAGAGACACATCTTCCAAGGGCAGCGATTCTGCCTCAAGAGGCAGAGGCAAGGGCAAGACCGTTAAGCTTGAAATATCCGCAGGCAGAGCCAACCGCCTTGCCCCCAATTTCGTTCTCGGCGCACTTGTAGACGCAACGGGAATGCCGGGAAAGAGCTTCGGCAAGATAGATATCTACGACCGCTTCACCACCGTAGAAGTCCCCGAAGCCGACAAGGAGCATATTCTTGACTCAATGGCAGGCACCAAGATAAACGGTCAGAAAATAACCGTCAAGCCCTACGAGGGACGAAACGAGCGCTTCGAGGACGACAGACCTCCCCGCCGTCAGAACAATTCCCGCAGAGGAGCCAACACCCGTGGCAAGGGCGGCAGACGTGGCAATCCCGGCGCACGCCCCCGAAGCTGACAAGCTTTATTATTTATTATTTTTTGGTAACCTCTAAAAACCCTGGTATTTAAACAAGCGGAATTATATGAGGAAAATTTTCCGTGTCAAAAGCCGAAACAGCCTCTATTTGACCACAAAATCCCCTCTATTATTGCCCTTTTTCCTCAAAAGGGCGCAGTTAT